>NZ_JAHHDX010000132.1 GCF_018619335.1 Alteromonas sp. ALT199
GGTTATAGCTAAATACATTCTATTATCAAATGAATGCGATGAGCGACTTTGATACGCTATCTCGCTGAGACCCACTATAACTATAAGCTTTTGCTTTCTATAAGGTTATTCTTACCTTTTCCCTAACATTCGCCCGTAGAGCTAGAAAAACACATTCGGGCATTCGTGCTCGTTTATCAATATATAACAGTATGTGATGTGTTTCATATGAAAAGATAATTATTTTTATTGTTTTGGCGTATGCATAATGCGCGGCATCAAACTTTAGTTTAATTATTTAGAGAATCTTGCAATGAATATTTTTACCCGTTTATTGGCAATAGTTAGCCTAACTGCGCTTGTCGCTGCATGCGGTGGTGACGAGCAGGATCCAAGTCAATCAATGAGCGCAAACAAAAATACAGGCATTCCTGTTGATGTGGCTTCTGTGGTAACTCAGCGTTTAACCGAATGGGACAACTTCACAGGCCGTTTAGAATCGCCGCACATTGTTGCACTTCGACCACGCGTGTCGGGCTATATCGATTTTGTTGCGTTTGATGAAGGTGAATACGTTGAGCAAGGGCAAACCTTATTCTTAATTGATAATCGCACATTTAAAGCGGAAGTGGACCGTTTGGCCGCTCAGCTTGAAGAAGCGAGAAGCCGTGTAAAACTGGCTGAGCAAAACTACAACCGCGCGTTTAAATTACGTAAAACTCAAGCGGTTTCTGAAGAAGTGCTTGATGCTCGTTTAGCAGAAAAAAATCAAGCGCTAGCAAGCTTAAATCAAACACAAGCAACGCTTGAAGTAGCGCGCTTGAATCGCGGATTCGCCCGTGTTGAAGCACCTATTTCTGGGCGTATATCGCGAGCCAATATAACAGAAGGTAACTTTGTTACTGCCGGTCAAACCGAGCTAACCCGAATTGTGTCTACTGACCGTTTATATGCGTATTTCGATATAGATGAGCAGACTTACCTTAATTACGTTAACAGTGATAAAAGTGCGTCGACCGCAGTAAGCGACCAGCCAGTAGCCATGCGTCTTGCCAACGAGTCAGACTACAATCATTGGGGCCAAATAGATTTTATCGACAATCAAGTTAACGGCAGCACAGGGACACTTCGCGTTCGAGCGGTATTCAACAATGAAGAAGGGCGCTTAATTCCTGGATTGTTTACACATTTAAAATTGGCAGGCGATACCGAAGAGCAAGGCATTTTAATTAAAGAAAAAGCCATTGGCACAGACCTTAACAACAAGTTTGTTCTGGTTGTGAACGACGAAAGTAAAGTGGAATACCGTGCGGTTACTCTAGGTGACAAAGTAGGTAGCATGCGCATTATCACTAGCGGCTTAAAAGCAAACGACACCATTGTGGTTGATGGCTTGCAGCGTGTTCGCCCTGGCGCACAGGTTGCCGCAAATGAAGTATCTATGGGGGATGACGATGCGCTTGCAAGCTTATCTAACTGGCAGTCACGTGTTGATAATGCTACTCAAGTAACCCAAAACATGGCGCAATATGAAGATGTTTTATCTGGTGGTTCATTTACCTCAGGTGCAGCAACGGCAGGTCTTAAGTAATGAATATCTCGCAGTTTTTCATTAGCCGCCCGATTTTTGCGGGCGTGCTTTCCCTGCTTATTTTTATTGGTGGTGCCATCGCCGTTTGGCAACTGCCCATCACTGAATACCCCGAAGTGGTGCCGCCTACTGTGGTGGTAACCGCGAACTACCCTGGCGCAAACCCTGAAGTTATCGCCGAAACCGTAGCCACGCCGTTAGAACAAGAAATTAACGGTGTCGAAGATATGCTGTATATGTCTTCTCAAGCTACCAGTGACGGCCGCATGACCTTAACGATTACATTCGCTATCGGTACCGATCCAGACGAAGCGACAACGCTGGTACAAAACCGTGTGAATCGCGCAACACCACGCTTGCCTCAAGAAGTGCAGCGCTTAGGCGTGGTTACCGAAAAATCATCACCAGATTTAACCATGGTGGTGCATTTAACGTCGCCCGATAATCGTTATGACATGCTGTATCTTTCAAACTATGCTGACCAGTTTGTTAAAGACGAACTAGCCCGAATAAATGGGGTAGGGCAAGTACGTCTATTCGGTGCAGGCGAGTTTAGCATGCGAGTATGGCTAGACCCTAACAAGCTTGCAGCACTTCAATTAAACCCTGGTGATGTTGCGGCGGCTATTGCGGATCAGAACCAGCAAGCTGCGGCAGGAAGTCTTGGTGCGCAGCCGACAGGCACCAGTGAATTTCAGCTGCTTATCAATGTGCGCGGTCGTTTAAAAGACGAAGCCGAATTTGAAAATATCATTGTTAAGACGGGTGAGAAAGGCGAGATTACGCGTCTTAAAGATGTGGCTCGCGTTGAGCTTGGGGCGAACAATTATGCCTTAAGATCGCTGCTTAATAATAACCCAGCAGCGGCAATTCCAATATTCCAAGCGCCAGGCTCAAACGCCATAGAAATATCTGACGGCGTGCGTTCGCGCATGGCAGAGCTTTCAAAGGTGTTTCCCGATGGCTTAGAGTACGACATTGTTTACGACCCTACTGTGTTTGTAAGAGGCTCGATTGAGGCCGTAGTAAACACGCTCTTAGAAGCCGTATTACTTGTTGTTCTTGTAGTTGTACTGTTTCTTCAAACTTGGCGTGCATCCATTATTCCATTAGTTGCGGTACCTATTTCACTGGTAGGTACATTCGCCTTTATGCAGTTAATGGGCTTTTCTCTTAATGCGTTGTCTTTATTTGGCTTAGTGTTGGCTATTGGTATTGTTGTAGACGATGCCATCGTTGTAGTGGAAAACGTAGAGCGAAATATTGCCGAAGGTAAGTCTCCATTTGACGCTACTGTCCAAGCAATGAAAGAAGTAACTGGGCCAATCATTGCTACCACGCTGGTTCTGGCTGCCGTATTTATACCAACGGCTTTCATGAGCGGCTTAACAGGGCAATTCTATAAACAGTTTGCACTTACTATCACTATTTCGACGGTAATATCTGCAATTAACTCGTTAACACTGAGTCCTGCTTTATCTGCTCTACTATTGAAGCCTCACGGTAAAGCAAACGATTGGCTTACTCGCGGCATGGATAAAGCATTCGGTCGCTTTGTATTTGCGCCTTTCAATCGTATTTTCGAACGTGGGTCAAAGCAGTACACGGGGGCGGTAGGCGGGTTGATCCGTAAAAGCGGTATTGTGCTTGTGTTATATGCGGGCCTTATTGCGCTTACTTATAACCAATTTGCAACTACACCGACTGGGTATGTTCCAGGTCAAGATAAACAATATTTGGTGGCATTTGCGCAACTTCCTAATGCCGCGAGTTTAGATAGAACAGAAGAAGTGATTCGTGAAATGTCTCGAATTGCGATGGAACACCCTGGCGTGTCAGACGCAGTAGCGTTTCCGGGCTTAAATATTAACGGTTTTACTAATAGCCCAAGTTCTGGAATTTTATTCACGCCGCTTAAGCCTTTTAGCGAAAGACAGTCACCAGAATTATCTGCAGGTGCTATTGCAGCAAAACTCAATCAGCAGTTTGGTTCTATCAAAGGGGCTTATGTCGCTATTTTTCCGCCACCTCCGGTTATGGGGCTAGGCACTATCGGTGGCTTCCGCTTGCAAGTGGAAGATAGAGGAAACTTAGGTTTTGAAGAGCTAGAGCGTGTAACCCAGGAAGTGATAGGTAAAGCGTGGGCGCACCCAGCGCTAACAGGTTCATTCACAAGCTTTACTGTAGCCGTGCCACAACTTGATGTAGACGTAGATCGTGAAAAAGCAGTGAGCCAAGGGGTAAACATCGATACGTTATTTACCACGATGCAAGCTTACTTAGGTTCGCTTTATGTAAATGACTTCAACTTGTTTGGTCGTACTTACCAAGTGAACGTGCAGGCTGATGCCCAATATCGTCAAGAGATAGGCGACATAACTCAGTTTAAAATCAGAAATAGCCAAGGTGAAATGATACCGCTAGGTTCATTCCTAGACGTTCAGCATAGCGCCGGTCCAGACCGAGTGATGCATTACAATGGCTACGTTACCGCCGAAATCAATGGTGCTCCAGCGCCTGGCTATTCGTCAGACCAAGCGAAAGCGGCCATCGAAGAGATTTTGGCTGAAACCTTGCCGCTAGGAATGACCTACGAGTGGACAGAGTTAACCTATCAGCAAATATTAGCCGGTAATGCATCAGCTTTTGTATTTCCACTGGTTGTGCTTCTCGTGTTCTTAGTGCTAGCTGCACAGTATGAAAGCCTTCGTTTACCACTGGCAATTATATTGATTGTTCCTATGACCCTATTGAGCGCCCTTATTGGTGTTCAGATTTACGGTGGTGACAACAATATCTTTACTCAAATTGGTCTGATTGTATTGGTTGGTCTTGCCACGAAGAACGCCATTCTTATTGTCGAGTTCGCTAAAGAGCTGCAGGACAGTGGCATGGATGCGCTTTCGGCAATTAAAGAGGCAAGTCGCTTGCGTTTACGCCCAATTTTGATGACATCAATTGCCTTTATCATGGGGGTATTACCTATGGTTATCTCTACTGGTGCGGGTGCAGAAATGCGTCAAGCAATGGGCGTGGCCGTATTCTCTGGAATGATAGGCGTCACTTTCTTCGGCTTAATTCTAACTCCCGTATTTTACTATTTGCTAAAACGTAAAGGTTAACTCTCCCGTCTACCCAAGCGTTGCCCTCTTAAGGGGCTCTTTAGGCCACTCAATTGAGTGGCCTTTTTTTTGCCACTATTAGTCAGTTTTTCACTCGTTTTACGTTGCTAGAATGCTTATATTTCACTTTATCGTATGGTTATAGTGAAATGCACAGCAGATAAACGGAGATTCAAATGAAAATTGGAGCTGCAATAATAATGGCATTGGGTATGGTGATAGCGGTGTCATTACTTGGCGTTCAAGTATCTTCAGCCATGAGTGATATGCAAACGTGGGACAGAGTTGTTACGGTGAAGGGGTTATCAGAGAAAGAATACATCGCCGACCAAGTGATTTGGCCTATTCAGTTTGTCGATGCGGGTAACGATTTACCTCAGCTTTATGAGCATATTGAAAAAAACAGTATAAAAGTGGCGAGCTTTTTAGAAGATAAAGGTATTCCCGCAGAAAGTATTACCATAGGTAAGCCTGAAATTAACGATAAGTTAGCGCAGCAATACGGAAGTAGCGAAAAGGCACCGTTTCGCTACAGCGCTATCCAAACAGTAACTGTCTTTTCCAATGAGGTTGAAAAGGTGCGAGACCTTATGCAGCAGATTGGTGAACTGATTAAAACTGGCATAGTGTTATCAGAGCAAAGCTATCGCGCTGCCCCAGACTACGTATTTACTCGCTTAAATGATGTGAAGCCCGCAATGATAGAAGAGGCAACGTTGAATGCTCGAGAAGTCGCTGAAAAGTTCGCTAAAGATTCAAAAAGTACGTTAGGTAAAATTAAGCGTGCTAATCAAGGTCAGTTTAGTATATCAAGTCGTGATAGCCATCATCCTCACATTAAGAAAGTACGCGTTGTGTCTACTGTTGAATATACGCTTGTAGATTAATATCCGTGCTATGCTTTAACTGCTGTTTACCTATTACTTTGGTATGCATGTACTTAGTGTATTAGATTACTGCTAATGTCTACTGGCGAGATACGCTTATTTACGTTTTAATTTGGTGTGGCGCTGATTAACTTCGGTGCTTAAAGCTCATTGTTTAAAGGTGGTAAACCTGAAATGACGGACCTCAAAGAGCAATCGCAGCAGCTGGAATTTTTTGAAATTCCAAGCCCGTGTATTGGTGTCTGCGAGTCTGGACCAAGAGGTTATTGTAAAGGCTGCTTTAGAAGTCGTGACGAGCGTCTATATTGGCTTAAAGTTAATGATGCAGCAAAAAGAAAAATAATTAGTGCGTGTGTAAGGCGTAAAAAAGCAAAGATGGCTAAATTACGCCAAGCGCAAGTACTCGAAAGCGAGAAGGCGGCGAAACAGTTTTCTCTTTTCGATAAGCCGCCTAAAAGTAGTTAAAAAAGAGATAGAGACCCATTTAATGCCGTTAGATAAGTATATTTCGTTTGCGACGAAATCCTTCACGTTACCTGATATCTGTATGCGTTTGCGTTCAATGTTGGACGATCCTCATTCCAACGTCGAGGATATTGCCAAATTGATCAGCGCGGATCCGTCTCTTACAGCAAAGGTATTACGCCTAGCTAACAGTTCCCTTTTCCGCTTCCGTTCTCAAATTGAGTCTGTCGCCAAAGCGATAAACATTATAGGCGGGGAAGCATTGTACAACTTAGTTATTGCCGAAACGGCTACATCAGCTTTTAAACATTTTGACACAATATTGATAGAGTTGGATAAATACTGGCACGCTTCAGTTTATTGCGGCATGGTCGCTAAAAGCCTCGCAATGCGTTTGAATGTTCGTGGGGCCGAACGTTTTTTTGTCATGGGTATTCTACAAAACCTCAGCGAAGTTATTGTAGCGAAGAAAGAACCTAAGCTTTATCAAGACTATCGCAGTGCTGAAAAAGCTGAATTGCCTCATATCGAGCAGCTTAAATATTTCGGTTTTACGTTTTCGCATTGTAGCGGTATCATACTTGAAAACTGGCGCTTGCCTATGGGGCTTTACTATCCGGTTACATTTATGAACGATGAAACCAAATATGTCTCTGAGGTTGATATCTGTGTACTTGCAATCGCAAGTCGTATTACATTAAGTCAGTTAGACAAAGAAAATTACGCGGATATTGAACTTTTTACTCCTGAGATAGCCAATACTGTAGGTCTGGACATGGAAGTAGTAAGTAACTCAATTGAATATGCTGAACAAGAGACAGCAAAAATTGTTTCACTTATCCACTGAGCTTGTAGTAAGACATCGCCTTAACGTTTCCGATAGTTAGCATGAACGTTGCAAAGCTCTTCCAGAGGATTGGTATAACAAGCGTCGCTCTAAGACGTGATCTAATAACTAGAAAAGCTTAACGTATATAAAGATTATGCTCACAAAAATCTTCCGGCCAAGTTTTGTCGTTGGTGTTGTTTGCCTAAGCCTTTGTGCTTCGGCCAGCGCTAGGGATCTTATTGAAACACTCTATCATGCAGATTTTACTCCCGACACTGATGATGAAATACCGCGTTTTAATCTAGATGGCGAGCTTGGTGTTCTGATTAATACCGGAAATACTTCAGCAGCCAGTGTAAAAGCAGCAGTTAACGCTGATCATGAGACCGAAAATTGGAGCAGTGTCTATTTTGCAGAACTGCTATATAAAGAGAGTGGAACGCCCACAACAGAAAGAAATATCAGTGCACAACGTTTTTTCACTAGCGCCCAATTTGATTACAAGTTACTAACACCCGGTCGGCGCCTTTTTATGTATGGTGATTATGAAGATGATCAGTTTACTGGCTACGATCATCGTGCGTCCTTAGCAGCGGGTTGGTCACAGCGCGTTTGGCGAAATGAAGATAGTGAGTTTCGTTACAGCCTAGGGCCGGGTTACTCCTTTATTGAAGTGGAAGAAGACAACGATAGCCTTGTCAATGACGGCATAATCGTACGTGCATCAGCTGAATATAAATATCACTGGAGTTCAGGTGCCAAATTGCGGCAATTTGTTAGCACAGAAGCCGGTGCGGAAAATACAAAATCACGTTCGGAAACCTCGCTATCGGCCAACGTTTTCGGCTCCTTAGCAATGAAGCTGTCTTTTATATTAAATCATGAGACAGACACGCCTGAAGATGTTGCGGCTTTAAGTACAGAGACATCGGTAGCGCTAGTCTATCAATTCTTTTAGTCAATTAGTGTAAATTTGCCGGGTATTATTGGTTTTTTACCGCCTCCGCATTGACTGAGCGACGTGAGAATGTACACTGCGCAGCAATATCTGCTGCGCTGGCCAACAAATGGCGCAGTCTAACTAATTTGTAAACTCGCATCGTACCGCTCTGTAGTACTCAAAGTGTCGTGTACAATTTATGGACCGATAATTAATAGGATTGTTTAATGAAAAAGCAAGTGCTTGCATCTCTAGTTGCAATTTCTCTTTCTCCCGCCGTATTCGCTCAAGATAAAGAAGTAAAACCTTTCACAATGGAAGGCGAGCTAGGCTTTATATCAACATCGGGTAATACTGAAACTACTTCAATCAGTGCAGGTATAACTGCACACCAAGAATTAGAGAAGTGGAGTAATGACTACGCGCTTGAAGGCTTATATAAAAAAGAAACCACGGAAGATTCTAATGGCGATGATGTTGAGTACACGTCAGCTCAGAAGTTCTTTGGTTCAGCACAGGGTAACTATAAGCTAGAAAACCCAGATAATCGTCTATTCGGCTTTGCGTCGTACGAAGATGACCGTTTCAGTAACTTTAACTATCAAGCAACGCTTGCAGCGGGTTGGAACCAAAAAATACTTGAGAATGACCGCCATACCCTTGAATATTCAATTGGTCCTGGTTACTCGTTTATTGAAACTCAAGAAGATGAAAACCTAGATAGCGTGATTGTTCGTGCATCGTCAGCGTATTCTTGGAAAATTTCTGATACTGCTAAATTTACACAAACAGTGAGTACAGAAGTCGGTTCTGATAACACAAAATCTCGTGCTGAATCAGCGCTTACGGCTACGATCAGCGGTAACCTTTCGATGCGTCTTTCTTTCAAACTTGATCACAATACCAATGTTGACGACGGCGTTGAGAAACTAGACACAGAAACCGCAGTTAGCCTAGTTTATAACTTCTTCTAAGCCGAACTAATTTGCCTGGCATACCGAAAGTAGAGCTGGGCACTTCAAAGCATTGAAGTAAAATTACAGGCATAAAAAAACGCTGCGCAATGTGCAGCGTTTTTGTTTAGACTTTAAATAAGTTTTCTTAGTGAAGAATACGTGTCTTTATTGTGCCGTCAATTTGTTGAAGCTCAGCTAGCGCTTCATAACCGCGGTCTTCTTTTACATCTACTACTACATAACCAATTTCAGCGTTCGTTTGTAGGTATTGGGCTTCAATATTTATACCTTTCTCAGCAAACGCCTGGTTAATTTGAGTAAGAATACCTGGCTGGTTTCTGTGCACATGTAATAGGCGTGAACGGCCCGTATGTTCTGGTAACGATACTTCAGGGAAGTTAACCGCAGACAAGGTTGAACCATTATCGCTATATTTTGCAAGTTTACCCGCTACTTCAATACCAATGTTTTCTTGCGCTTCTTGGGTGCTTCCGCCTACGTGAGGAGTAAGGATAACATTGTCGAAGGCGCGTAACGGCGATTCAAACTCTTCGGTATTAGACTTCGGCTCAACTGGGAATACATCAATTGCTGCTCCGTTAAGCTTGCCGCTTTCTAGCGCATTAGCTAGCGCATCGATATCAACAACTGTACCGCGCGATGCATTAATAAGAATGCTGCCTTTTTTCATTTGAGACAGCTCTTTTTCGCCAATCATATCTTGGGTTTGCTGCGTTTCTGGAACGTGAAGAGATACCACATCAGAGGTATTAAGAAGTTTTTCTAACGATTTTACTTGTGTAGAGTTACCTAATACCAGCTTGTCTTCAATATCGAAGAACTGTACACGCATACCAAGGTGTTCGGCAAGGATACTTAGCTGAGTGCCGATATGGCCATAACCAATAATGCCCAGCGTCTTACCACGTGCTTCATATGAACCAACGGCTGTTTTTTCCCATTCACCGCGATGAGCCTTAGCATTTTTACTCGGCACCTGACGAAGAAGAAGGATAATTTGGCCAAGCACTAATTCAGCAACAGAGCGAGTATTAGAGAATGGGGCATTGAATACGGGAATACCACGACGTTGTGTGGCTTCTAAATTTACTTGGTTTGTACCAATACAGAAGCAGCCTATAGCCACTAGTTTTTGCGCAGCAGCAACAACCTTTTCAGTAATTTGTGTGCGCGAGCGAATACCTACAAAGTGGGCATCTTTAATCTTTTCAATTAACTCATCTTCAGGAAGAGAGGTCTTCAGAAATTCTATGTTGCTATACCCGTTACTTTTAAGCGTCTCCAAAGCACTTTGGTGAACACCTTCTAACAACAAAATTCGGATTTTATCCTTCTCTAATGAAACTTTGCTCATGAATTCGCTATCTCTCGCTGATGTAATTTGGTTCGCTGGAATAACCCGTATAAGCGCGCTTAACATTTAGGCAAAGGTACAAAACCGTAATGGCATCAAACCCTTGACGCAATGGTAAATTTTCGCTCAAGGTTATGTTGCTAATAAGCATTGTTGCTAACAAGCATTATAATCTTGCTGATGACCATAGCTATAAAGTTTTATGGTCTCAAACCGCTATGATATTTCGACATCTATCCTTCCTTTGAAGACATCTAGACGTCTAAACGGAAATTAACAGAAAACGGGTAAAGTTAAAAGCTATTTTTGTATAGGTTTTCACCGTTGTTAGGTAATCGTTAAGCCAATAAACAGAACTTAGCGATCTAGCGGTGAAAACCGTTCCAGTATCAATATCTATTACTTATAGGTGTCGACACCGCTCTCTGTCGCGCTAAGAACAACATCCGCTCCGCGCAGGGCGAAAATACCATTGGTTACTACGCCAGGTATATTATTAATTTGCTGCTCAAGCTCTCTAGGGTTAAGTATATCAAGGTTGTGCACATCTAAAATAACGTTACCGTTATCTGTTACAACACCTTGTCTGTACTCAGGGTCGCCACCTAATTTTACCAGCTCGCGTGCTACAAAAGAGCGAGCCATTGGAATGACTTCTACGGGAAGAGGAAACGAACCTAATACAGGTACACGCTTGCTTTCATCCACAATACAAACAAAAGTAGTGGCAGCGCCAGCTACAATTTTCTCCCGGGTCAGGGCTGCACCGCCGCCTTTGATCATATGCTTGTGTTCAGTTACTTCATCCGCACCGTCAATATAAACTGAAAGATTGCTAACTTCATTAAGCTCGAACACTTCAATTCCTAAGGATTTTAGGCGCTCTGTGGATGCTTCTGAGCTTGAAACCGCACCTTCAATTTTGTGCTTAATCTTGCCCAGTTCTTCTATGAAAAAATTAACAGTAGAGCCCGTACCCACACCGACAATACTGTCTGCTTCAACATAGTCAATGGCTGCTTTGGCTACGGCTTGTTTCTTTGCGTTCTGATCCATGGTTACTCTCCAACTTTTTATACTTGCAAGTGTAACTTATAAGTGCACATGAACCCATAAGTTCATATGTTCAATTTTTTATAGTGACTATCACTATCACTATCATGAGTTAGAAAACAGAAGCGTGCGTGAAGGGGTCACGATTGCATCTAGTGGTACATCCCATGGTGCAACAGGGAGGGCATCAACTTCTTGCACATCGTGAGCGATACCTACTAATTTAGGAGTATGCTGGTTTAAGGTCGGTTGAGCATTCAACTTGCGTTGGGTAAAGCTTAAGGTGCGATCGTAATAACCCCCGCCCATACCCAAGCGGTTTCCGCTTGTATCAAACCCAACTAGGGGCATGAGAATAACATCGCATTGTGTCACAGGTATGACGGCTTCACAGGACAACACAGGCTCTTCTATGTTGTATTTGTTATTAATTAACGGATAATCAGGGGTATAAGATAAAAAAAGCAAGTGCCCTTTGCATACAGGGTGTAGCACAGGCAATGCGAACTTTTTATGCGAGAGTTGCCAGGTTGATTCAATGTAATATTTTAAGTTTACCTCGCCATCGTTAACCAAGTATCCCGCTACGGTGTCACTGCTCTCGAGAAAGGGCAGGGTGTTTAGTTGAGTTGCGACGCGCTGTGCTGCGTATTCATGTGTTTCATCAGATAAACCGCGTCGTGCTTCACGAAGTTTCTTTCGTAGTAGCGCTCTAGCTTGCATCCTTTCTTGTGAAACACTTGACTGCATAATTGACGACCTTGCTTTTACGAATAGAAAAACGAGTTTTTTCCACTATCCTAAATAGTGATTCAGCACACGAACCAATTCACTATTATCTATGGGTTTGGTTAGCACGTCATCAAGACCTCGCTCTCGCAAATACTCTGACTCAGTTATCACGTCAGCCGTTAGTGCAACAATCGGTAAATTCGGCTTATATACTTTTATCTGAGTCGTTGCTTCATCGCCTTGAATACCCGGTAAGTTAAGGTCCATGAGTACTAGGTCAACGGGGTTAGACTTCGCATATTCAACCCCTTCTTCACCTGTGCTTACCACAGAAAGCGACAGACCCAATTTTTCAAACAAGGTCTGGATAACCACTTGGTTTATATAATGGTCTTCAACCACTAACACATTCGCAGATTTATCAATGTTAACTTGTGCTACAAAGCTTTGTGGTTGTGCCTCAACGAATTGGTTCGCACTTAGCGCATCGGCGGGCAAGGTAACGCTTATGCGGGTACCGTGATTTAATTTACTGCTCACTTTAATCGTCCCATCCATAAGCTCGATAAGACGCCTAGATATATTTAAACCTAAGCCAGTTCCACTAATCGCTTGAGCGTTTTTCATTCGTTCGAAAGGTTCAAAGAGTCGCTTTTGGTCGTTATCACTTATACCAATACCTTCGTCAATGACATTGAATATCACTTTCCCGTTTTTGTATTTAACTTGTGCTTTTACGGACTTATCTTTATTGGTAAATTTAATCGCGTTAGACAATAAATTAAGTGCAACCTGTCCAAACTTGGTGTCGTCAAAAAATAACGAGTCGGGCACCGATTTATCAATGGTGGTGGAAAATACAATACCGCTGTCTTCGGCGCGAATCTTAGTTAACGAAAACAGATGTGTGAAGAAGTCGCTCGTATTCACTGCTCGAGCCATTACGCGCATTTTTCCGGCTTCTATTTGCTTGATATCTAATACCGAATTTACAATCTCTAGCAGCCTTTCGCCGCTTTGGCTTACATGTGAAAGCGGGGTGGTAAAAGACGGGGGTAATTCTAACTTTTGAGCTTCGCCTTCAAGAAGATGGCTGAACGTGTTTATAGCGTTAAGCGGTGTTCTAATTTCATGGCTAACGTAGGATAGAAAGTCAGACTTAAATTGGCTAGTGCGTTCAAGCTCTCGGTTCTTACGCTTTAGCTCTAAATGCGCTACAACTGATTTGCTCAATGTCTGCAAGGATGTTCTTTGTGTTTCAGTAAGCGTTTTCGGTTTACTGTCAATGGCGCAAAGTGTTCCAATCGCATGACCTGAAGGAGTAATGAGTGGCGCGCCCGCATAAAAGCGTATATCCGGCGAACCCGTTACTAAAGGGTTGTCATGAAATCGCGGGTCTAACGTGGCGTTAGAGATTTCAAACACTTCTTCTTGCAAAATGGCGTGGGAGCAAAAGGCTATTTCACGTGCAGTTTCTTCTGCATCTACTCCAACGCGAGACTTGAACCATTGTCTGTCAGGGTCAATAAGACTAATAAGTGCAATGGGGGTTTCGCATATTTGAGAAGCTAACGTGGTGAGGTCATCAAAAAGCTGCTCTGCTTCAGTATCGAGAACATCGTAACTGAGTAGCTCGGCAAGACGTTCATCTTCATTTTCTGGGAGTGCAGCTGCTTCCATTTATAAAACCTAACGCTGAAATAAAAAAGGGATTGTTTATTAACAATCCCTTAAACATATCACAGAGCGTAGGTGTCTATGAATAGTTGTTCCAGCTTTTTGTGGTCAACTTTGGTTGCCACTTTAATGGTATTTGCTTCGTTCCAAAGTGGGCTAGGTGTAGTGCCTGTTGGTGCAACCACTGTTTGGCCCCTGTCCAACGTGCCTGTACCAACGCGAGCGTGACCTTCAGTCAGTTCGAATAGCTCTGGGTGGCGAAGGTGAGCAATTGGGAATGCATCGTGGAAGAAACATACACGGTCTTCACGGTTTTGCGAGTAAAAGTCCATGTAGAACTGAGCACTTTCTTTTACAAAGCCACCAAGTGTATTGTTTTTCTCTTCAAGCTTTTCAACAAACTCCGGTGAGAACGGCGTGAAGTTTGTCACGTCCAAACCAAACATAGTCAGTTCCCAATCGGCAGCGAATACGATTTCCGCTGCGTGGGCGTCGTTCCAAATGTTGGCTTCTGCTACAGGTGTAACGTTGCCAGGTACAAACGCTGCTCCACCCATAATACTAACGCCTTTAACCAGCTTAGGTAGCTCAGGTTCAAGACGAAGAGCTAGGGCTAAGTTACCCAATGGACCAATTGCCACTAACGTTATTTCACCTGGGTACTTACGCGCCATGTCTACAATAAACTGGGCAGAGCTGCGTGGGTCTAACTCTGTTTTAGGTGCTTCAGGTTTAATGTGACCAAAACCGTGCTCGCCGTGAACAAAGTGAGCATACGTAGACTCAGGACCTACCCATGGCATACCTACACCTTTGGTTACAGGAATATCTTTTCCTGCAATTTCACAGAGAGTTAACGCATTTTGCGCTGCCATTGTTACCGGTACGTTTCCATAAACAGTGGTTAAACCAAGTACTTCAATGTCTGGAGACTGAAAAGCGAAAAAAATCGCCATTGCATCATCAATCCCCGGATCTGTATCTAATATGATCTTATGTGCCATTAAATTTTCTCAGTGCGTCTTGCTAGTTGGCGTGTTTCGCTAAGAAACGATCCACTTCTTTTTGTGTTGGAATACTCTGTGCTGCACCTTCACGAGTTACTGCAATCGCTGAGGCGGCACAGCCACGACGCAACGCTTGTTTTGCATCTGTGTGGTTGCTGTATGCAGATAAAAAATAACCGATAAAGGTATCGCCTGCTGCAGTTGTATCAACTGCATCTACAGAAAAAGCGTTTACTTCTATTACTTCGTCTTTACGCAGCATCATTACGCCTGCTTTACCCAGTGTAATAATAACTTCGCAGTGTGACCATTGTTCTTTGAACACTGTCACAATATCTTCAAATTCTTCTTTGCCAGTTATGGCTGCTGCTTCTGTTTCATTTACTATAAGTAAATCAACACAGTCCAGCGGAAGCTGTTTAACCGACTCGCTCATAGGGGCTGGATTAAAAGCAACTTTTAGCTGTTTTTCTTTCGCTTGGCGAAGTACTTCTTCAATGCTGCTGGTTTCGTTTTGGGTTAGTACCCAGTCTGAAGGGCGAGTATCGTCTAGCGCTTGCATAACCGTTTTGGCTGTAATGGTTTGGTTAGCACCACCAAAAAGCACAATGGCGTTTTCGCCGCTAGGCGTAACTTGAATGATAGCGTGACCAGAAGGGACTTCTGAACACTTAACACCACGGCAATCTACCCCTTTTTTAATAAGGGCTTGTTTGAAAGAGGCGTCGTTTTCGTGAATGCTGCCGACGTGTCGTACGTCTGCACCTGCTTGCGCTAAAGCAATCGACTGGTTTGCACCCTTACCACCTAGTAAAGTTTGGTAATGGGTTGAGGCCAACGTTTCCCCAGGTTGTACAAAGTGGTCTACCTGATAAACGTGGTCAATATTTATAGAGCCAAAATTTATTATTGCCATTTCTTCTTCCGTCGAAAGAGGGCGCTTCCCAGAATGCCGCTGTTCATGTTTCGCCCGTGAACCGAAAAGTTCAGGGCGGAAGTATCACAATTGCCGTAGGCTTCTCGATACGCGTCGAGCTTGCACAATAGCAGCTGTTTCAACTTCCTAGGTTTAAAGCATCGGCCAGGGACATGAATGAACTAGCAAACATCCCAGGAAACATTGTTGTTGTATTAACGCAACAGGGTATAACAAACGCAAGATCCAGTGAAGAGGATCACATAAAGCGCTTTATAACTATTTTGCGTGGTGAATATAAATGCGGTAAAAAAATACTATTTTCTTGACCAATTGGTCAGCAATTATACACGCATATACGATAAGCTCAATAACAACCAAACAGCAAATTCAGGCTCTTATAAACTTACAAGTCGTTGAGTTAGTGTTGCGAGAGGAATTCCGTATCCAACGAATATGATCTTAGATGAATTATGCCTCCGTTGCTAGCCATAGAAACATGTATTTTATTAATTTAGGGTCAATCAATGGTTGTTTGAACAGTCAGTAATCAATGCTTACGCTTGTTGTATAAAGTATAAACTCCGCAAATAAATAACTGTGTAAACACTGCGCGGTAAATTGGCAAAAGTGGGCTTTGTATATTGATTTTTGCTAGTATTAACGCCATCACGGAGTAACGGCCGAATCAAAAAGGGCTGTAAAATCTCAACTCATCTTAAATAAAGAGAACGAATCGTGGAAAAACAGCTCGATTACGATAGCGTAACTAATAAATTGTCACAGCAAGGTATCATTGTAGATGCGGCAGAAGTGCACGGTATTCTTACGGGAATGCTTTGTGGTGGCATGTCACTGACCGACCAGAAGTGGCTTGAAGCCCTTAGCGAAACCATCAACCAAGGTGATGCTTTTAGTGATCAAATTCAACACCTCCTCAATACGCTTTTCAACCAAACCTGTCAGCAGTTATTAGAGCCTGAATTTGCGCTTAGCTTGCTGCTTCCTGAAGACCAAGCGCCTATCAACGACCGCGGCGCTGCGCTTATCAACTGGGTGCAGGGATTTATGCTTGGCTTTGGCTTACATCAGCAAGATTTAGTTCAATGTTCTGACGACGTAAAAGAAGCCCTTGAAGATTTCTCGGATATCTCTCGCATGGAAGAGCCGATGGATGCTGACGAAGAATCTGAAAAAGCACTCTTTGAGGTTGAAGAATATGTAAAAATCTCAGCTATTTTGTGCTTCAGTGAACTTGGTCAATCACTTCTTGATGATCAACAAGACACGCCATCCGTACACTAGTACTTAAGGAAAGTTAAAAGTAGCAGCTGTTTAACCGGCTTACTTTACAGTGAATTAGTTAGGGTTTTCTAGTTTATGATTAGCGCTCAAGAGTTTATTGCCAGGCAAGACAGGCTGCTGGCACAGTGTCAGCCAAACAGTGTGTGTATAGTACCTGCCGCTGGGCTGGTAACGCGAAGCCGAGACACCGAGTATACCTTTAGACAAGACAGCGACTTTTGGTATTTAACGGGTTTTGAAGAGCCTGATGCATGGTTAATATTGTCTAATCATCCTCGCTACGGCGAGAGCTATCGCGCAATGGTGGTTCAGGAAAAAGACAAAAGCGCTGAATTTTGGCACGGTAAGCGCCTCGGTGCTGAAGCTGCGCTTTCTCGATTTAGCCTAGATGAAGCGTTTGAATTAGATGAATTAGAAGAAGCCTTGTTAGCGTCTATTCAAGGGCAAGACAACGTGTACTTTTCATTAGGTCATAACAAACTTAATGACAGATTATTTACAGAAGCTCTCAATACTTTGCGTGAAGCGCCAAAAGAATCATTAGCGCCTGGTGCGGTACACGATTTACGCCCCCAACTGCATGAAATGCGGCTGTTTAAGTCTGCCTGTGAAGTGGCAATGATGAAAGCGGCGGGGGAAATTAGTGCCCGAGCTCACAAACGCGCTATGCGGTTTGCTTCTCCTGGCTGTTTTGAATATCAGCTAGAAGCTGAAATTCACCATGAGTTTGCTATGGCTGGTGCGCGTTCTCCGGCTTACAGCACGATTGTAGGAAGCGGTGATAACGCCTGTATTTTGCATTACACACAAAACAATGCGCAGGTAAGCGACGGTGATTTGATCTTGATCGATGCCGGCGCAGAATATCAAGGCTATGCTGCAGACATTACCCGAACATTTCCTGCAAATGGTAAGTTCAGTCACGCTCAGCGTGAAATTTACAGTGTTGTACTGAAAGCGCAAAAAAGCGTATTGGATATGCTAGCGCCCGGCGTAACGCTTTCTGAAGCAATGCTGCACAGCGCGGAAATTATTACTGAAGGTTTAGTTGACCTTGGTGTTTTAGAAGGTAGTGTTGCTGAGAACCTTGAGAACGAAAGCTGGCGCCAGTTTTATATGCACGGGTTAGGTCACTTTTTAGGGCTAGACGTGCACGATGTAGGTAATTACAAAATAAACGGCCAAGACCGCCCACTAAAGCCCGGAATGGTTATAACGGTAGAGCCGGGTATTTATATCAGTCAAGACAGTGGAGCACCCGATAAATACAAGGGCATAGGTGTTCGCATAGAGGACGATGTGGTTATCACAGCATCGGGTGTGGAAATTCTTACATCTGACGTGCCTAAAGAGATTGACGAAATCGAATCACTAATGGCGAAAAATTAAAACAACAAAAAGCGCTAAAGCTAAAGCGACGGGAAGACAAATATAGTGGAATCGGCAGCGGTTGATGTAGTTATTATTGGTGGTGGGATTGTAGGAACCGTGCTTGCTAAAGCACTTTGTGAAAACATTTCTCTTAAAAAGTCCGAGGGTAAAAATACCGGATTGAGTGTCGCACTTATTGACGCTGCAGACCCAAAAGAAATGGCACCCTCTCACAATGACTTTAACCCGTTTACCGATACACGAGTTATTGCGTTAGCAAGACGTACGGTTAACGAATTAGCCGATGTTGGTTTAAGCCTTGACGACTTAGCCAAGCAGCACAACGGCGAACTACCGCCCAAAATAAAGCAAATAGAAGTTAGCGATAAAGGTCACCTTGGCCTTTTAAACCTGCATAGCCAAGATTATCACATCGACGCGTTCGGCCAGGTGGTAAGTTTAAGCGCACTCACGCGCTTAGCAGCAAATGCGAGTACTGCTTATCAGCATATAGCGCCAGCAAAAGTAACAGGGGTTGAACAGCACAGCGACCATGTAGACGTATTGCTAGATAGTGGAGATGTACTAACCACTAAGCTGCTAATACTCGCAGATGGCGGGCGTTCAGGTTTAGCCGAGCGTGTGGGTATTGCTAAAACCGTAAGCGACTATCATCAAACCGCTATTGTATTTAATGTGCATATGCAAATGCCTCATGAAAATAAAGCGTACGAACGCTTTACCGATTCTGGCCCCCTTGCTTTTCTACCCTTTGATAGTGAAATTAACGACGTAAAGGCGAATGGCAATGGTTTTTCAGTGGTGTGGACGCTAGAAACTCAAGCCGCTAGAGCACTTATGGAAATGGATAAAGCGTCGTTTGTTAAAGCGCTTCAACACGCTTTCGGCTATCGTCAGGGCAAAATACTAAGAGTGAGTGACACGGCTAGCTATCCTTTGGCGCTGACTAAAGCCCAGCAAGTTACCAGCCACCGAACGGTAGTAGTGGGGAACGCTGCGCAAGCCCTACATCCTATAGCAGGGCAGGGGTTCAATTTAGGCTTACGCGATTTGAGTGCCTTAGTATGTATATTAAAAAGAGAATCTGTATTAAAAAACGCTGCATCTGAGCTTTCTAAATCGCAAGCTTTTACGCAAGAAAACGCTCAAAAATCGCAATCGGAAGGTAGCGATGACCACTTTGACGCTGGCGCTTTTAGTATCATTCAGCGCTATGCGAACGAGCGTAAGAAAGACCGAGATAATACGATTGCGCTTACCGATACCTTAGTGCGAACTTTCTCCAACCAGTATTTTCCTACCGTCATAGGCCGCAACGTTTCCTTACTTGCATTAAGTATGATGCCGCAAGCGAAGAAAACCTTTGTAAAGCACACCACAGGTTATGGCGTAACACCACACGGAAATAGAGATAACAATGCAGCATGTTGATATAGCAATAGTGGGCGGTGGAATTGTAGGGTTAACCCTAGCCGCAGCGCTAAAAGACAGTGAACTAAATATAGCGGTTATTGATAAGTCGCCCTGTTATCAGGTGCTTGCAGATAAACCAACGGCGCGTGTTAGCGCAATCAATCAAGCTAATATTAAAGCGTTGCAACAGTTTGATGTGTGGCCTCATTTACAGCAAGACCGCGCCAACCCCTACACTGCAATGCATGTGTGGGACAAAGACAGTTTTGGCGATATACATTTTTCGTGTGATGAGATGGGTAGCGATACCCTAGGAGTAATCGTTGAGAATCAAGCATTGGTGAATGCACTTGCTAAGTCGGTAGAGGCTCAGCCTAATGTGCAGGTAGTCACTACGGGTATTGAAAGGGTACTTGCTGGCCCAAACCAAACCATGCTAATGCTTGATAACGACGACGTATTAAGCTGCAGATTGCTTGTAGGTGCAGATGGTGCAAATTCGTTTGTAAGGAAGCAGGCTGGCTTGGCAATTACCTTTAAAGATTATGAGCATACGGCCATTGTAGCTAATATAAAAACCGATGAGCCGCACAACAATGTGGCGCGACAAGCGTTTACGCCCACAGGGCCGCTAGCGCTGCTTCCAATGTGCGAACCAAATGTGTGTTCAATTGTGTGGTCGCAAACGCCAGAACAAGCAAGCGTGCTAATGGCACTCGACGATGACGCTTTTTGTCACGCTTTAACCGCCGCAAGCAATAGCGTTCTAGGCACTATCTCGCTTGAAACCGAGCGCGCCGCGTTTCCGCTCACCATGCGCTATGCAAGGCAGTGGGCCAAAGATGGGGTAGCGCTGGTGGGCGATGCAGCGCATACCATTCACCCGCTTGCCGGGCAGGGAGCAAACCTGGGTATGCAAGATGCCCTAGCGCTGGCTGAATCACTAAGCAGCCTAAGTAATGCTGGTAAAGATATAGGTTTATACAAGCACCTGCGCAGCTACGAGCGCAGCCGGAAAACAGAAGCCACGAAAATGATAGCAGCAATGGATGGCTTCAAGTTCTTGTTCGACGGCAACGACCCTCTCAAAAAACTAGTTCGCGGCATAGGGCTTTCAGCCACCGACAAACTCACAACCATTAAAAACGCTTTCGTCAGCCACGCCATGGGCCTTTAAACCCAAAAAATAATGGGGTCAGAGTACATTTCACAGCGTCAAGTATGGGGTCAGAGTACATTATTTCGATTTTACGCTGAGCAAAACTAAGTAATGTACTCTGACCCCATTCTTGCACTCTTGGCATTGAGATAGTTAGCGGTAAAGGATACTCTTTGATATCCTTTTTTATTTGCACCAACGGCTTATGACTATTTCTCTTTGCAAACCTTATCGTGCCTTGTCTTTCGCTTGCGCTTCTCTGCTTACCGCTACTCTTTCTATTAGCTTAGCAAGTGCCGAAACTACTACTAAAAACGCTGGTGGACTATCTTCGGCAACGCTAGCAAGTGAGAAAATGGAGCTGAATAACACCGCTATTGATTTAGGCGTTTATCGCGAGCACGTTAAAACATTGGCTAGTGATGAGTTCGAAGGGCGAGGGCCGTTATCAAAAGGCGAGAAGAAAACCGTAGAATACTTGGTAGCAGAGTATAAGAAGTTAGGGCTAAAACCGGCTTTTGGTGATAGTTACACGCAAGCTGTGCCACTCGCCAAAATAACGCCTAGCAATATGAGTTCATTAAGCATTGGTGAGCTTTCTTTTGAGTCGGGAAGTGAGTTTACTGCTCGAACACAGCGTATAGTAAATGAATACTCACTAACTGATAGTGAGTTGATTTTTGTGGGGTACGGTATAAATGCGCCTGAGTATAACTGGAATGATTACGTTGGCCTTAATGTAAAAGGTAAAACGGTTGTAATGCTGGTAAACGACCCAGGTTTTGCTTCTAAAGATCCAAATCTGTTTCAAGGCAATGCCATGACCTATTACGGCCGATGGACATACAAATACGAAGAAGCCGCTAGGCAGGGCGCAGAAGCTGTCTTCATTGTTCATGAAACCATGCCTGCTGGCTACGGCTGGGGCGTTGTTGAAAACTCAAATTCTAATACTAAGTTTAGCCTAGTTGATGACAATAATAATGCGTCACAAGTAGGCGTAATGGGGTGGCTTCACCTTAATGCTGCCAGAACGCTTTTTGAAAAAGCCGGCTTAGATTACGGCGAGCTCAAAAGAAAAGCATCCAAGCCTGGCTTCACGCCTATCTCTTTAAACACCAAAGCTTCACTAAAATTCACTAATGCTATCGAGCATGCTGAATCGCAGAATGTTGCCGGTATTATAGAAGGCACCTCAAAGCCAGAAGAGTGGGTAATGCTGCATGCTCATTGGGATCACCTTGGAAAGGTAGAGAAGAACGGCAAAACTACTATTTACAATGGTGCGGTAGATAACGCATCTGGCACAGCTGGTGTGCTAACGCTGGCAGATGCGCTCTCAAAGCACAAAAATGGCTTTGCGCGTACGCTAATGTTTAGCGCATTTACCGCCGAGGAAACAGGGCTGTTAGGTGCTGATTATTTTGCAAATAACCCACCTGTACCTACTAAGAACATGGTAGCGTTTTTAAACATCGACGGCATGAACGTAAACGACGATGTTGACTATATCTTGCAGTATGGCGAAGGCTACTTATCTATTGAAGATGATTTAGCCATGGCTGCTGGGTTACAAGGGCGAACCGTTAAGATGGACCCGCGCCCTCAAAATGGCCTGTTCTTCCGCTCTGATCATTTCGCACTCGCAAAACAGGGCGTGCCCTCTATTTTGTTTATGAGCTTAGGCGATACCGACCCAAGTTTTATCGCTAAGCGCTATCACAAAGCCGATGATGACTATCTTCCAAGCTGGACCTTAGGGGGCGTAAAACAAGATCTCTCTCTTATTGGGACCATGCTTACTCATTATGCTCAAGGTGATGTATGGCCTTACTGGAAGCGCGAAAGTGACTTTAAAGCAAAGCGTCTAGAGGCGTTGTCTGGTAGCGAAACTACCACCAAATAAAAAACGCTTGAACGGCATGTAGTAAATTGATCTTAAAGGTAAAGCGACGCTAATGAGTTGGGCATTATTCACATTGGGCGCGGTAATCATGCAAACCGTGCGTAATGCGCTGCAAAGCAAACTAAGTAGTTCAGTTAACACCTCTGGTGTTACGCTATCACGCTTTATCTTGGCTCCGCCCATAGCCCTTGTTTATTTGCTTATTCTCTATAGCAGTAGTGCAAGCCAACTGCCGCAATTTACGGGCTCATTCATAGTTGTGATTTTGTGCGCTTCACTACTTCAAATAGCGGCCACCTCGCTCATGGTGATTTTGTTTAAGCAGAAGAACTTTGCCATAGGGGCTGGCCTAGCGAAAAGTGAGGCCTTGGTTGCGGGCGTGGTTGGCATGCTCTTTTTTGGCAGTTACTTAACGCCCCTTGGCTGGGCGGGTATAGTTATAGGCGGAGTCGCAGTATTTGTTTTAAGCAGTGGTAACAGGCTTCAAGGCATTAGTTTGAAAACCATGGTGCTTGGCCTTGCCTGTGGTACCTGTTTTGCTTTAACGTCATTGCTAGTGCGCGAAGCTAGCCACATGCTCACTATACAATACACCCTTGCCGCTGCTTGGGTTTTACTATGGGTGCTATGCGTACAGGCAATAGCGCTGAGCGGGTATATTGCTTTAACTAAACCATTTGTGTTTAAGCAGTTACTAAACGCTAAAAAGCAGGTGCTAGCAATAAGTATGGTTAGCTGTTTGGGTTCTATTTGCTGGTTTACTGCCATGGCGCTGCAGCATGTAGCGCTAGTTAAAACACTTGGGCAGTTAGAGGTTTTGCTCACCCTGTTGTTATCCCATTACTGGCTAAAGAACGCGGTAACGCGTAGAGAAATTATAGGGCTTTTGCTTATTGGCGTTGCCGCCGTCATGGTGATGTGGGCATAGTGTCGAGTAAATTGTTTTTTCAGTCAGTGTTCGAAAGCGTGAATACTGACGCGATTTAAGAGTGTAGAGAAGTTTTGAAATATATCATTGGGCTTATCATATTTGCGGCGCTAAGCGCTTGCAGCACCAACTTAATTAAAGATAGCACTAAAAGCAATAACTCAGTTGTTGCAAACGAAAGCAATGTAACGCCTGCATTTCAACTGGTTACTTTAGGTGATACTGGCGGTATTAAGGATGGCAATTTAAGTGCGTTTCTGCTGAGAAGTTTAGATGAAGAAAACTACATAGCCTTGGACGCGGGAACGATTGTGAATGGTATTGATGCAGCACTGGAATTAAACGCTTTCAAAGAGCTTAAAAGTGCACCCGACGCAGACCTCAAGGCTAACGGTAATATATTGCATAATCATGTTGCAGCCTACTTAATTAGTCATGGGCATTTAGACCATGTAGCAGGTTTACTTGTTGCATCACCAGACGACAGCAACAAGCCAATCTATGCGCTTAAGTCGGTAAATGACACTATGGGCGCCACATATTTTAATTGGCAAGCGTGGGCAAATTTTACTAACAGAGGCGTTGAGCCAAAACTAAACAAATACGATGTTATCGACTTAGCGCCTCAGCAGACAGCCTCAATTAAGGGGACAACACTGAAGGTAACGCCTTTTAGTTTAAGCCACCCGTTAGAGTCGACCGCATTCGTTATTGAAAGCGAAGAAGACATGTTTGTTTATTTCGGTGACACTGGCCCTGACGATGTAGAAAAAGAAGGGAAGTTGAACGCGGTTTGGCGCTACCTTGCGCAACAAATGCGAACGAAGACATTAAGAGGTATGGTTATTGAGGTGTCGTTTCCGAACAATCGCCCTGATAACTTGTTATTTGGTCACCTTACGCCTAAATGGCTAATGCAGGAACTTACTCGGTTTCATAGCTTAGCTGAAGACAAGACGCAATTTTCTGCGATGAATATTGTGATAAGCCATATTAAATACAGCTTAAGAGCGGGAAAGCCCCCGCGCTCTGTAATAGCAGCCGAGCTGGAACAAGCCAACAAACTTGGCTTTAACTTCACGTTAGCAAAGCAAGGTCAGTCACTTGTTTTTTAGTTGGGTTTAGCGAACTGTCGTTTGCTAAACACCATTTTAATCAAACTGTTATATATACTTTCGTCGATTTTCTCTGTTGAACGATTAAATTCTGTGTAGGTAATCTCTCAAAATTTTTGCTAGCTGTTACACTTACTTCATAATCGTAAATAAAGGAAACACGTAATGTCAGAGAGAAAGTTTAGATTAGTTACCCGAAGTGATTTTGACGGGCTAGTATGCGCAGTCTTACTAAAAGACTTAGACATGATTGATGATATTTTGTTTGTGCACCCTAAAGACATGCAGGACGGCAAAATAGACATTACAGAGAACGACATTACAACTAACTTGCCTTATGTTGAAGGCTGCTATTTAGCTTTTGACCATCACCTTAGCGAAACCGTGCGAAACGCCAGCGATATCGAGAATCATATTATCGACCCGGAGGCACCCTCAGCCGCACGAGTAGTGTATGACTATTATGGCGGAGCCGAGAAATTCCCTAATATATCTGTAGATATGATGGAAGCGGTTGATAAAGGCGACTCAGCACAGTTTTCAAAAGAAGAGATTCTAGAGCCTACCGACTGGGTGCTTATGAATTTCATTATGGACGCGCGTACTGGGCTTGGCCGTTTCAGAGATTTTAAAATTTCAAACTATCAGTTAATGATGAAGCTGATTGATGCGTGTAAAGACCACAGCATTGAAGAAATACTGCAAATGGAAGATGTGGCTGAGCGCGTAAGTTTGTATCACGAGCACAACGAAATGGCGAAGGCACAAATAGCTAAGTGCTCTACCGTACACAATAACCTTGTGGTACTCGATTTAACCGAAGAAGAGACCATTTACGCCACAAACCGTTTCGTTATTTACGCCATGTACTCAGACTGCAACATTTCCATTCACAAGATGTGGGGGCTTAAAAAGCAGAACGTGGTGTTTGCGATTGGTAAGTCTATTACAAATCGTAGTTCTAACACCAATGTGGGTGAGCTGTGTTTGAAATATGGTGGCGGCGGTCACATGAATGCGGGTACCTGCCAGGTTGAAACCAGTAAGTCAGAAGCCGTGCTTAGCGAGCTTATCGACACCATCACAAGCGACGGTTAACGCGTAATAGCATACGGATGGAGGGGCAGAAAATGTACTCTGACCCCTTTTCTTTATTGCGTTAGGCGCACTTTGAAAAATTCTGCGAGGGTTTTGCTGATAACTGGGTGTTGGGTGTCTTGATTAAACAGGCAGATGTTGACCTTTCCTAGCTTGGGCAGGTGCGGGTGGTTTAGTACTGCTAAATTTGCCGGTAAGCTTGATTTTGCTAGTGCTGTAACGCCAAGGCCTTGTTGAATAGCTGCTACAAGGCCGCCCAAATCAGCATTGGTGTAGCTAATCTTCCAAGCGAAGGTTTGCTGCTTTAGCTGTTCAATTACCCGGCTTCTATACATACAGCCATCTGGCGCTAGCACTAATGGAATATTATTTCCCACTAACGGGTGAGAAGTATCACCTACCCAAACCACATCATCCTCTATTACTACTTCGCCCTCGGTTTGTTCATCTGGGTTCACCAGTGCCAATATCAAATCGAAGTGATCTCGCTGAGACGGGTGAAGCAGATCGCGACTTAACGCCGATGTAACCTCTAACGATACATCTGGATAGCGCTTTGAAAACTCACCAATTAAGCCCGGTAATAGAGTAGAGGCAAATTCATTTGGAATGCCCAAACGTAATCTGCCGCTTAGTGGCGCAGGAGTAAGGCTTCGAAAGATATTGTCGTTAAGCTCTAGTAGCTCTTTCGCTTTTGGGTAAAGCCAGTTTCCATCGGCGCTAGGTACATGGCGTTGACCTACCTTGGTGAACAGCTTTCTGTCTAGCTGCGATTCAAGCTTTTTGATTTGCAAACTAATAGCAGGTTGAGAGCGACCCAAAAAGTCGCCAGCCTTTGCATAGCCACCAAGCTCAATAACACTAACAAAGGTGCGTAAGGTATCTAGAGAAAGCTGTTTCATATTTATCAGGTTTATTAATGTAAGTGCCCTTTGTTATTGTATTTGCAAATGTATGGCACTGAAAGCCCATATTCTTAACTTAGATAAGATTTACGTTGTTAGCTGTATAAAAGCGAGCGTGAATACGCCCTTTTGAGTACCGCAAGTCAATGTAGAGTAAGCGTACTCACGTTTATAAATTCACGAATTCAAGCTAACAAACGTAGCAAACTAGGTTAAGCTAAGCGTAATTGTGATAGGCTTTAGAAAGTAAATATCGATACGATAATTAACTAATAGCAGCAAACAGTTACGCTCTAACGGCGCTTTTAAAAAATTTAAATCAGCGTGTCGATTTAAGAAGTGTTGAGCATTTAAAGTGAGTTACCTGCGCAAAACGATGTGCTGGCTAGGTATGTAATGAATGATGTTAACTACGAGAACACGTAATGAACTCTGATCTGTATTTTATCGGTATAGATGGCGGCGGTACTAAGTGCAGAGTCATAATACAAGATAAGAACGGCACGCAGCTAGGTCAGGGCATTAGCGGCCCCGCTAATATAATGCGAAACGCAGAACTTGCTAAAACCTCTATATTGGATGGAGTAGAAAAGGCTATTGAATCTGCCAACGTCTTTTTAGCTTCACAAAGCAGTGATGCCTCCATAACACCTATCACAGTATCACAATGCGTAGTAGCAGCCGGTCTTGCTGGCGCTAATATTACATCCGCGAAAACGCGCTTTGAAACCTGGGCGCACCCCTTTCACTCGCTTTATATACTAAGTGATTTACATGCTGCCTGCGTAGGCGCTCACAACGGCAAGCCCGGTGCAGTAATTATTGTGGGTACGGGCTCGGCTGGCACCGTATTCAATAAGGATAAGTTTACAGACTTAGGTGGGCACGGTTTTCCTGTCGGCGACTTTGCCAGTGGCGCTTGGCTGGGTTTAAAAGCTATTCAGCACACCTTACTATGTATAGACAATATTCGAAGCCCTGATGGCCTCGCCAAAAAAGTATATGCAGAGCTTGGTACCTCAAATGCCGATGAGATTGTGGCTAAATGTGCTGGGTTTAGTACTCATCACTACGCGAGTTTAGCACCCTGTATGCTACCGCTTTTGCGTGAAGGTAATAACCAAGCGGTTCGTATCTTTAAAGAAGGGGCAGAATACTTAGAAACTATGGCACAGCGGCTTCTAGGTGATAATACGTATAAACTTGCTTTAATTGGTGGGTTAAGCAATGTGTATGTACCTTATTTTTCTGAGAATACCCGTACGCGCCTAAAAGCATGTGAACTATCGCCAGAGCAGGGCGCTATCAAGTACGCTAAGGCAATACATGATGACCAATAACGGTAAGTAAGCCATAAGGTCACATGGCAAATTTCGATGCAAGTAATGAGATAAGCGACGAAAAAGCAACGTTATAAGCAGCAAAAAACTCTGCTACAACCGCACGTAATTAGGAAAGTGAAAGCCCAATGATGAAAACAATTTTAGCCGAAAACGTTTTGATAAATGGTAAGTGGGAAAAAGGCCAAGTACTCACTATCAAAGATGGCGAAATTACTCACATCGAAGCACTTTCTAATTCAAAAAAACAGCGCGAAGAAATTCCTGAGTGCGTGTCAAACAGGCTTATTCCTGGGTATATAGATACACAAGTGAACGGTGGCGGTGGCGTATTGTTTAATCACGCCCCAACGTTTAAAAGCATAAGCACAATGGCCAAAGCCCATCGAAAGTTTGGCACCACCACATTATTTCCCACGCTTATTACCGATGACATAGCAACAATCGAAAGCGCCGCCAATGCGGTAAGTGAAGCGATAGAAAGCGGCCACCCAAGCGTTGAAGGTATTCATTTTGAAGGGCCGCACTTAAGCGTTGAGAAAAAAGGTGTACACCTTTCGAAATACATTCGCCCGCTCACCGACAGAGAACTTGCCACTTATACCCGAAAAGATCTCGGCAAGGTTATGATTACCGTAGCGCCAGAAAATACGTCGTGTGATGTTATTCGCGACTTGGTAAATCAAGGCGTTATTGTGGCGTTAGGGCACTCTAATGCACCGTTTGAAGTGGTGGAACGCGCAATTGAGGCAGGTGCGTCTGGGTTTACTCATTTATATAATGCCATGTCGCCGTTTACGTCTCGTGAACCTGGCATGGTTGGCGCAGCGCTTTTAAGCAACAACACCTGCGGCATCATTGTCGACCATCAGCATTTGCATCCTAAAGCCGTTGAACTTGCCTTTAAAACCAAAGGGCCATCACAATTAATGCTGGTTACCGATGCAATGGCCCATGTCGGGGCTGACGAAGACGTTATAGACTTTTTCGATACGCACATAACCCGTGTCGGAAACAAGCTTACTACACCTGATGGCACCCTTGCAGGAAGTTGTTTAGACATGCACGGGGCAGTTATTAACTGCGTTAACGACATCGGAATTTCGCTAGAAGAAGCGAGCAAAATGGCAAGCGCAACACCGTCTATGTTTATGAGCATTAACGAGACGTTAGGCTGCATAGCTGTAGGTCAGCGGGCGAACTTTGTAGAGCTGAGCGAAGACAACGCACTTGCAAACGTTTGGCAAAATGGTGAAGTGTGCGTTTAGCACACTTGCTATTGAACAACTTGTAACAGGCTACTAATCAGCATTTAAACATTCCTCACAACGCCCTCAACAATTGCGTAGCAAGCATTCAGCAACGTTTCAAAAGAGCTGAGTATTAAATTGTAACTGCCCGTTCTAAACACCATCTGATATTTAGCTTTTTCAAGTTTAATAGTGCGGCTATGAATCTTCGTTAACCAATTTGAAAGTATCAGCAAGCGCTTACATATTTGCATTCCTCATGTTTTCTTAAGAATACATTTGCTTTTTAAATGTATTGATAAAAATTTCCAATTTGTTGCATAAACGTTAGCTCACTATACTCAATCTCGTTTTCTACCTTTCAAATCAAAAAGAGTAAGTGGAATGTCTAGTACCACCGCCCTACACGCAAAGCACCTAGAAGCCGGTGCGAAAATGGTCGATTTCTTCGGCTGGGATATGCCAATTAACTATGGTTCACAAATTGAAGAGCATCACGCTGTGCGTCAAGACGCAGGTATGTTTGATGTGTCTCACATGACCATTGTTGATGCCAAAGGCCCTCAAGCCAAAGCGTATCTTCAGTACCTTTTAGCCAATGACGTGGCAAAACTAAAAGACAAAGGCAAAGCGCTATACAGCGGCATGCTTAACGAAGAAGGCGGTGTTGTAGACGACCTTATCGTTTATCACTTCGACGAAACTAACTACCGTTTAGTAGTTAACTCAGCAACGCGCGAAAAAGACATGAACTGGTTAATGAGTAAAGCAGAAGGCTTTGACGTCACCATTACCGAGCGCCCTGAATTTGCCATGATTGCAGTGCAAGGCGCTAACGCAAAAGAAAAAGCAGCAAGCCTATTTAGCGCAGCGCAAAAAGAAGCGGTGGCGGGCATGAAGCCATTCTTTGGTGTACAAGCAGAAGACTTGTTCATCGCTACCACGGGTTACACAGGTGAAGCAGGCTACGAAATTATGGTGCCAGCAGATCAAGCGGAAAGCTTCTGGCAAAGGTTGCTAGATGAAGGTGTTAAGCCATGCGGCCTGGGTGCTCGCGACACCCTTCGCCTAGAAGCAGGCATGAACCTGTACGGCCAAGATATGGATGAAACCGTATCGCCACTAGCCGCTAACATGGGCTGGACAATTACATGGGAACCGGCTGAACGTGATTTCGTAGGGCGTAAAGCACTAGAAGCGCAGCGCGAAGCGGGTACCGACAAGCTAGTAGGCTTGGTTATGACTGAAAAAGGCGTGCTGCGTCATGGTCTTAAAGTGAAAACAGAAAGCGGCGAAGGCGTTATCACTTCAGGTACGTTCTCGCCAACACTTGGTCACTCAATTGCGATGGCACGAGTACCACGTGACGTTGGTGAAACAGTAGAAGTTGAAATGCGCAAAAAGTGGGTTACAGTAAAAGTGGTTAAGCCCTCCTTTGTTCGCAATGGAAAAAGTGTTTTATAAGGCCTCAGCTACTAGGCCCCAAGTTAACAGAGAATAACAGGAACGATTATGAGCAACATCCCAACTGATTTACGCTATGCCGCTACGCACGAATGGGTTCGCCCTGAAGGTAACGGTGTTTTCACTGTAGGTATTTCTGAGCACGCTCAAGGCTTACTTGGCGACATGGTTTTCGTTGATTTGCCAGATGTTGGCGACGCAGTAAGCACTGGCGACGACGTATGTGTTGCTGAATCGGTAAAAGCAGCGTCTGACGTTTACGCGCCAATTTCAGGTGAAGTGGTTGAAGTAAACGAAGACCTAGAAGATTCACCAGAACTAGTTAACACTGACCCATATGGCGATGGTTGGCTATTTAAAATTAAAGCTGACGACGCGGCTGAAGTAGAAGGTCTACTAGACGCTGAAGGCTACGAAAACAGCATAGACGAAGAGTAATTCGTTACGCAGTTTTAAAAGAACCATATTTTAAAAAGGGGCATGAAGATAATTCAGCCCCTTTTTAACTTAAAGATTTAACGCGCCCTTGCGGCAACCATTACGAGTGCTTAACAACGTTATGTCGAATACTTCCCCTACATTGGCTCAACTAGAGCAAAAAGATACATTTATCCGCCGTCACATTGGCCCGGGTAAAGGCGAAATTGAAGAAATGCTGTCTGCCATTGGTGCAAGCTCACTAGACGATTTAGTTGAGCAAACTGTACCAGCAGGTATTGCGCTACCAGAGCCACTAAAATGTGGTGAAGGGGCGACAGAAGTTGAAGCATTAGGTGAACTTAAAGCCGTTGCAGAAAAGAACAAAATTAACCGTTCTTTCATTGGTATGGGTTACTACGATACTCACGTACCGAACGTTATTCTTCGCAACGTGCTAGAAAATCCAGGTTGGTACACCGCGTACACGCCTTACCAGCCAGAAATTGCCCAAGGTCGTTTGGAAGCCATTCTTAACTTCCAACAAGTGACCATTGACCTAACTGGCCTAGAGCTGGCGTCAGCGTCATTACTTGACGAAGGTACAGCCGCAGCAGAAGCCATGGGCCTTGCTAAGCGCGTATCTAAAAACAAAAAAGCGAATGCGTTTTTTGTTGCAAACGACGTTCACCCGCAAACGGTTGACGTGGTTGAAACTCGCGCTGAAATGTTTGGTTTTGAAATCATCAAAGGTGCGGCAGAAGAAGCAGCAGAACACGACGTATTCGGTGCGCTACTTCAATATCCAACCTCTACCGGTGAAGTAAAAGACATCAGCGACATCATTGCTGCAGTACAAGCGAAAAAAGGTATTGTGGCAGTAGCCGCTGACCTAATGAGCTTGGTAATGCTTAAGTCGCCTGGCGAGCTAGGTGCAGACGTTGCACTTGGTAGTGCACAGCGCTTTGGTGTACCTATGGGCTATGGTGGCCCGCATGCGGCATTCTTTGCTACACGCGACAGCTACAAGCGCTCACTACCTGGCCGTATTATAGGTGTAAGTAAAGATAGCCGCGGACGCCCAGCACTTCGCATGGCGCTACAAACCCGTGAACAGCACATTCGCCGCGAAAAAGCGAACTCGAACATTTGTACAGCGCAGGTGCTGCTAGCCAATATGGCAAGCTTCTACGCGGTATACCACGGCCCGCAAGGTCTTAAAACTATAGCTGAGCGCATTCACCGCTTCGCCGACATTCTTGCCACTGGTATTAGCCAGAAAGGTGCAGAAAAAGGTGTAGCCCTTAAGCACAGCACCTACTTCGACACGCTAACCGTAATGGTAAGCAACAAAGAAGACGTACTAGCAAGCGCCTACGCAAAAGGCATGAATCTGCGTGCAGACCTTGAAGGTGCGGTAGGTGTATCGCTAGACGAAACCACCACGCGTGAAGACATTGTTGCACTATTCGACGTACTGCTTGGTGAAGAGCACGGGTTATCAGTTGAAGGCCTAGATGCTGAAGTAACCACGCAAGGGTTAAATCTATTCCTGATGCGCTAGTACGTACAAGCGACTTCCTAACCCACGAAGTGTTTAACAAGTATCACTCTGAAACAGAGATGCTTCGCTATATTAAGAGCCTTGAAAATAAAGACTTGGCACTTAACCACTCAATGATTTCATTGGGTTCGTGCACCATGAAGCTAAACGCAACGGCTGAGATGATCCCAGTAACATGGGCTGAATTCGGTCAGCTTCACCCGTTCGCGCCGCTAGACCAAGCAGTAGGCTACCAAGAAATGATTGCCGAGCTAGCCGAGTGGCTAATTAACGTAACAGGCTACGATAATCTTTCTATGCAGCCTAACTCGGGTGCGCAAGGTGAATACGCAGGCCTATTGGCTATTCAGCGCTATCATGAAAGCCGCGGCGAAGGCCACAGAAACGTGTGCCTAATTCCAAGCTCTGCCCACGGTACTAACCCAGCTTCGGCACAAATGGTTAGCCTTAAAGTGGTAGTAGTAGCTTGTGACGCTAACGGTAACGTAGACCTTGATGACCTTCGCAAGAAAGCAGAAGAAGTGGGTGAGAATTTATCGTGCGCCATGATCACATACCCGTCTACCCACGGCGTATACGAAGAAACTATTCGCGAAATGTGTGACATTGTTCACCAATACGGCGGCCAAGTTTACATGGACGGCGCGAACATGAACGCGCAGGTGGGCATTACATCGCCTGGCTTCATTGGTTCAGACGTATCGCACCTTAACCTGCACAAAACCTTCTGTATTCCACACGGTGGTGGCGGCCCAGGTATGGGACCAATTGGTGTTAAGTCGCACCTTGCGCCTTTCCTACCAAACCACACGGTTGTTAACGTAGAAACCGCAGGCAAAGGCTGTGGTGCGGTATCGGCAGCGCCATGGGGCAGTGCGTCAATTCTGCCTATTAGCTATATGTACATCAAAATGATGGGCAGCGCAGGCCTACGCAAAGCGACCGAAGTCGCTATTCTTAACGCTAACTATGTGGCTAAGAAGCTAGAAGGGCACTTCCCAGTGCTTTACAAAGGCAACAATGGCCGCGTAGCGCACGAATGTATTATTGACCTTCGCCCACTTAAAGAAGCAAGTGGTGTAACCGAGCTAGACATTGCGAAACGCCTAAACGACTACGGTTTCCACGCGCCAACCATGAGCTTCCCAGTAGCGGGTACGCTTATGATTGAGCCAACCGAGTCGGAAGCGAAGTACGAACTAGACCGTTTCATCAACGCCATGGTTAGCATTCGCCAAGAAATTGCGAAAGTAGAAAGTGGCGAGTGGGATGCCACTGACAACCCGCTACATAACGCACCGCACACATTGGCCGACATATGTGACAGCGACTGGAACCGCAGCTACGACCGCATGTTAGCGGCGTACCCAGCACCAGAAGTACACAGAAACAAGTTCTGGCCAACGGTTAACCGTATTGATGACGTTTACGGCGACCGCAACCTTATCTGTTCTTGCCCTAGCATTGAGAGTTATGTTGAGGAGTAGGGGGTTGGTGATGACTGTTAATTAAGTCTGTGACTATTTTAATTAAGTTTGTGACTGTAATTAAGATTGTGACTGACTAAGCTGTTTATAGATTTGAAAGGCGAGCCTTAAGTGCTCGCTTTTTTTATTTTGATAAAAATTGGCAGTTATTGTAGCAGGCGAAATTTTTTTACTAAATGTTTAAACAGTTAGTGTTGGTTGGTAACAATAATTTGTAGTTTTCTATTGCAGTGTAATTTTTTACACTTTGATGTAATTGTTTTGGGTCAATTAGTTATTTGAATTATTGAGAAGTGCTGTGATGAATGAGTAGTTATTAGATAGATAGGTTCCCAGGTAAGGGCGAACTAAATCTATTTACAAAGAATTCTACCAATCACTTCAAAAATCAGTGGAAGTTAAAATTGTTGAAAATGAGATCCCAGTAATTGAATGTACATCATGCCACAACCAGTCTTTTGATATAGATAAGGAAGAGTGCCTCCTGTGTGGTCATAAGGAAGAAGTACTTGATTGTAAATGGTGTAATGCACCGTACATCTACTCTTCATTTGAGTACGCTGAAGAGGCTGAACTGTGCCCAAGTTGTGAAAGAAAAGATGGCTACGCATCTGCTAATCATGAAAAATATTAGTGATGAGTTTGATAAGTAACGTTAGGCAGCTTTAAAGGAGTAAGTTTTGCAATTCAAATTCGATATAAAAGCCAATGCTATAGATAGCTTTAACGAAGCGCTCGTAAAGTATGAACAAGGTCAAGCAGGTGATTTAAGGGCATTTAAATTCGCAATAACGCATTTGGCACATAGCGTTGAGTTAGTACTCAAAATGTATCTTCAGACTTTAGATGAAAATCTCATCTTCTCAAAGTGCTTCAAGCATGTCACCAATAGAGCAAAGGACGACAATACTAATGTATTGGCAGCATTTAACGCTCTTAAATCAGAAAGCTTTGATTTTGAAAACCTAGTACAAGGGCACGCTTCTCCTCACACTGTCACAGTTGAACAAGCTCTCTCAATGGCTAGATGTGAAGTGTGCAGTATCACCGGAAATCATTTTGTTGATCAAGACTTTATTGATGACATCAACTGGATGAAAAGTCTGAGGAATGAAATCGAACATTTTGAGTTTGAGTTTACCGCAAAAGATGTTCGTTTAAGCGTTGGTAAGTTGGTTCGTGGATTAGATGAGTTTACTGATCTATTTTCTCTATTCGATTTAGGAAATGAAGTTGGTCAGGAACGCTATCAGGTCTTTAAGGTACTAGCGGATGAGTATGAGCATGCTGTCGCGGAAGCAAACATAGCTGTCGGGGAACAGAAGCAGGCGCTTTTTGCAGGGGTTAGGCCCAAACACCAGATACTCATAGAATGGAACATCTATACATGCCCTAGTTGTGGCAATAACACCATGATTCCTAACGATGACTCTCAGATGGGATATCGCTGTACTCTCGAAGGTTGTGGTAACGAAGAATCAGAAGATATTGAGGTGGATTGCGAAATATGCGGAGCTGCTTGGGCAAATGGAGAAATGACCTCTTGGGATGACACTTATACATATGTGTGTCCAAGATGCGAGAACCCAGAGGCTTGGTAACACGCAAAGACCGCAACTCTCACTTGGCTGCCGAGCAGCCCAAAAATACTCAAACTTCAAATTATATTATATATTCTAACACATATAATCGCCTGCGTCCGCTAAAGGCACTAATCCAAAGCTAAAGTGATAGTAATCCATATTATCTTAAGTAGAGAACTACATGTCAGTTCTTCATTTAGATTACAGTTATATCAATGGTTTCTTCATGAAGTTCTCGATAATTTTCTAGTGATTGAGAAAAAAAGCTACGCTCTAACTTTCCACCGCCTACGTAAAACAGTTTTGAGTTAGTCGGAAAGTAAGAGCTTTGAACGTCTTTAACTCTGACTTTTTCGATAGGTTTGATTTCTTCATTTTCTTCAGGAATAGACTCTTTAACATGCTCAGATATTGACACAAACGTTTGAGTATCACTTGGCAGATTATTCGCAACAAATGACAGAATAGTCTCCAAGTTAGTCTCATCAATATCCTCCTTGAGAATGGCGTCAAGCAAGAATGGTAGTCTATGGGCTGTTTTGGATTTCGCTATCATGGCGTTTAAAGCAAAGTGATAAGCCATGACGGTCTTGTGAAGTTCAACACCTTGACGTGGGAATGAATGTATTTTGTACAAATCTAGATATCGAGAATCAGTTAAAGGCTTCAGCTTTAACTGTGATGTGTATGCTGTAAATATCTTCTTGAATGCCGTTTCCTTACTTATTCGCGAGAATATTGTTTCTTGTTCAGTTACCATAGAGCCAAGAGAGAGTTTAACGCCTTCTAACTCGCTTTCTGAGTGCTCAATATCTGCTTGCATTTGTTTATATAGCGTAATATTTGCTTTATTTGCCACCCACTGTTCAAACGTAACTCCGTCTACGTTTTTGTCCAAAAGTACGCCATAATCATTAAAAATTTCGTTTTCGATAGTCGTCATTTTCTTCTTAGACGAGTTTATCTTAGATTTTTTATCAATTAGCTTAGTTGTAATGTGCGACTCAAGTTCGAGGGTATCATTATATTTTTGATAGTGGCTGTACAATCCTTCAAGTGAATATGACAGAACCTGCGTGCAGGCTGGGCAACGATCAACATCGTTGTAATTCTGTTTCTTAATATTACTCTTGGTTCTTTTCAGAATTTTATGGTGATTTTGTAACAGAGAAAATTCATTACAAAGCTTTATGTACTTGTTCCTCTCTTCCTCTAATGACTTTGCCTTTAAAACGTAGTTTTCAATATAGACTTCTGCTTGCTCGCCAAACGCTTCGTCAACTAAATTAGAAAACTGGAACTCTGCTTTCTTACTGTACCGTTTGAGGTTATTTATTTCAGCAGATAGTCGATCTCTTTCCTTTGTTAACCTTCTATGCTCCAAGCGATCAAATCTGTTACTTATACCTAGGTAATAATCTAAATAGTCGTCTTTAAATCCCTTGTAATATTGAAGATTAGAGAACGACTCACGCAAATATACCCAGCCTACAGACTGAGAAATATAATATGGTAAAAACATGCTTTCAAGCGGAGCAGATTTTAGCTCTCCTTTTTGCTCAAGAATAAGCGAAAATCCAATTAAATCTCTTATGTAATCCTTCAGTCTAATGTGCTCAACACTGTTATCTGCATCTATTCCACGGAAAGAAACTATTTTTCCGCTTGGCTCTTTGACATAGATGGATTTTGAATCCCTTACAATGGTGTAAGATTCCTCAACATCACCTACTTTCTTAGTAAAGTCTACTCTGAACGTCGGCTGATATGACAGAATTTCGTCTAAACTTTCTCTAACGTCATTAACACCAAACGCGAACATTAGACTCTGGATCAAAGAGCTTTTACCTGATGTGTTGCGCCCACTAATTAGGTTTACACCAGGTGAAAACTCATTACTGAAACAAGAATTATGCGATTCAGAACTTACAAATAATCTGTTAAACGTAATTGTTGTGTTCATTACAAGGCCTCTCCGTGGTGCTCTACAAATGAGCATAAGGTAGAGAAGAAAATATCAATATCGTTTAGATTAATGCTGTTCTTACTTTTAATATCCGAAACGTACGCTTCAAACATTTCCTCATGGCTGTAATAGTTCATAGAGTAGTCATTGTCCCTAACGAAGCTTTTGATTATCTGATGCTCGTTATTCATCATGTCCTTGAGAAGTTCAAATGTGTTCTTAATATAGTTTTCGTGACTATTTTGGATACCTATAGGAACTCGAAACTTACGGGCTAATTCTGTTGAGTGATCTCTCCACAGCTTGAATGTCTTTTGTTCCGTTTCAATGATATCAATCGCTTTCCTGATTTCATCGCCCTCAACCCTCTTAGAACTGTCAAGTAAGGTAATAATTTTGCCTTGGTTGTATATGGCTTCAACTTCCCTAAACAAGCTAAGAAGCAACTCAACGGCTGCAAAAGAATCTGATACATGTGGAAACTTTCTCCTCATTAGCCCCACTAAGCAATCTTTTTGTGCACTCTTTGTTCGTGGAAAATCCACCCATTGAATATGGAGATTGTCGAGCTCATGTTTGTGGAAAGTTAGTTCTGCCTTGTCACAGAAACTGTCTACTTTCTTGGTGATTTTGTCCTTAATATCGTCAGGAAAGGAATCGTATTTACAACTACAGTTCTGCTCGTTAAGCAGTGTTGTTATTTCCTTTTTTCCATCATCCTTTTCTTGCTGATTAGGCTTGAATTTAAGCTCAATGTCGGAGTTGGATATAAACGTTAGCTCATGAGTATAAGTTTGACATTTAGGTGCTGGATCGTTTCGGAGGTCGTTTCCAACTTCTAGCATCTTAGCTATTATTTCAGAGAAACGTTCATTTATAGTCCATACCTTGCCTGAAAGTTTTTTGGCTTGATAAGAATGCACTTCTTCAATATTGCTGCGACAATCTGTTCTGTAGCAAAATAGGAAATCGTCATGATGCTCAATACTCAGAAAGAACTCTCTTCCATTGAATCGATTATATTCGTTTAGGAGTAAGTACAACGCACAATTGCGCTGAAACTCGAATCCCAATAAAGCATCAATACCTGAGTTAGCTGATTTTTTTCTTGTACTCAAAGCTTCACCTTAATCAAAACCTCATAGCATCCTCATTACACAATGCCATTCGCCCTTAAACTTTGTGACATATTGCCACTTAAGTTGCTTAGTGTAGGAGAGCAGGTTTTGCTTCTATGTCCCTTTATTGAAGAACAGTTTTACATACTTTAGGTCAAACTCATATCCCATTGCGCTCTCATTCGGCTGATTTAAATTAAAGATTAGAAATTTTAAATTGAGGGGGCTGCCATTCGCCTAAATAAAAATCAGAGAGTTATATGCAATCGTGTGCAGTAATTTCAGACGCTAACCAGATCACGCTGTACCGTTGTGTAATGGCCTCTAAAGTCTACTCAAAACTATCCAAAACGCGCCTTTCGTGCCGATTTTGCCCCCCAAGGTGAAAATCCCGACCATAGCGCATAATCCGAGATTATGGTGAATACGTTGAGGTTGACTTACTCGGCCTGCTCGTGACTTGTTTGCTCCGGCTCTTGGGATGTTGGGTCGGATTATGTTCGGCACGGTGTGGGGCTTGGAACAGGCATTCTGCACCGCCAGGCTAGGTGACATCGACGGGGAAGCGTGCAAACACGGCGACACAGTGAGCATGATACGTCTACAAATACACACAACGCCTGCCGATGGTTGCTATACTGGAGCCATCCTTTTTCCGATAGCGAACGGTTTTGAGTGACCATGCATAAACCTGTTGATCGTCAACCATCTCATGAAGAAACGAATCACGATAATGATGCCGCCGCGCTGCTGGCATGGATTGCCCTTGGCGAGCAAGGGATCGCCGAGGATCCGCTGTCGTTTGATGATGTCATCGCGTTGTTGTCTAAAATGTAAATTAACCCACCCATTTTAGATGGCGTCTTTACGCAAGCGTGGTCAATGAAGCCTGGTTGCACGTCACGCAAGAGGACCTCGATAGCCTGGAGCGGTCATCTGGTTCTTCGTGTCTTCATGGCTGGTTTGTACGTAAAGCGGACGTTGGCATTACGAAAAGCCAACTTCTCCAATGAGCGATCAACGGACATTCAAACGATCTGAGTCCTCTGGCCGCTATGTCGGAGGTAGCGGACACATCTTTTATTTGACTATTGTCAGCTTCGAGCGAATCGTGGATCATCAATTTATAATTGATGACAATCGACTGTGCTAAGAAAGTAGGCAAGCGTAAAACTATAATACTTGTAGATATGAGTATCACTTTTCAAGTAACTGCAATACCCCACACTCTTTAACTTTTCTATCATCTGTGCATGCCGAGGCCATCTCAGATAGTGTAAGTTTTAGCTCCTCAAGCTCTGCAATGCGATGTGTGACGTCAACCATATGTTGATGGATCAAATTGTTCACACTAGAACAACTTTTGTCGGGATTATTTTTCGTATCCAACAGCTGTTTAATTTCTATTATAGTCAAATCTAATGAGCGACATTGCTTAATGAATCGCAGTGCTCTCAACGATGACGCGTCGTAAATTCTATAGTTGCCTTCACTGCGATTGCAAGCCTCAAACAAATCCTGTTTTTCATAAAAACGGATCGTCTGAATAGAACACCCACTTTTTTTTGATAGCTCACCTATTTTCATAAACGCGCCTTTTTGTTGTTGACTCTATACTAAATATAGACTTTACACTGTACCTATAATTTTGGGAATAAGAGTTGAACAATGAGTGGTTGCGGCTGTGAAGTGGAAATCAAAGATGCCTCACAAAAACGGGTTTTGTATTGGCTGCTTGGCATCAATGCGACGATGTTTTTCGTTGAGATGACCGTTGGTATTTTGGCTGACTCTACTGCCTTGATAGCAGACTCTATGGATATGCTAGCGGATGCGGTTGTATACGGCATAGGTATTTATGCTGTGGGTCAATCTATACTTTACAAAGCCAAAGCTGCGCAAATCAGTGGTTACTTTCAGCTGTTGCTGGGCGTGATCATTCTCATTGATATTACCAGAAGATTATTCTTGGGCAGTGAGCCTATCTCATCATTAATGATAGGAATGGGGTTCATTGCACTCATTGCAAACGTCGCTTGCTTGGTGATTATTCGTAATCATAAAAACGACGAAGTACATATGCGAGCCAGCTGGATTTTTTCAGCTAACGATGTCATTGCCAACATGGGTGTCATCATCGCCGGTGTTCTAGTGGTATGGCTTGATAGCAGAATGCCGGATCTGGTTATCGGCTGTATAGTGTCAATAGTCGTGCTACGCGGAGCGTGGATGATCCTGAAAGACGCCAAGCAGGAAGCACTTAATAACGAAGTACAGAAATGTAAAGCGGGTGATCCACAATGACATACAATAAAGCCGTTAAGCCGCATATCGATTCCAAATTAACCGATTACTTAGATGCAATGTCTAACAATAATGAGAGGCAGGCATTTGCAGCGCTGGAGGATGCGCATGTAATTGGTCAGCACTCTACTTATTATCATTGTTTAATCCATTATAAAATGCTGCGACATGGTTTTCTAAACAAAGATTGGAGAGCCGTTTTTGGACAAGTTATAAGAATAATTGGTGCTGCAACCAAAACCGCTATCGGCCTTGTACCCAAAGGGAACACAGGTGGCACTAATATCAGTCCATTCAAACGACTACCGGTAAGTGCTAAAAATCAAGCGATATTGGACAAAATCAATCATGCATAATCATAACCACAGTCACAGTAATAACAGCGCTTCAAAACGCATTGGCTGGGCATTTTTCTTGAATGTCGTATTTACTATCATTGAATTTATTGGCGGATGGCTGACAAACAGCACGGCCATAATGGCTGACGCAGTACATGATTTGGGCGATAGTTTATCTATTGGCACTGCATGGGGATTGAACAAGCTAAGCGATAAAGAAGCGAATACCACATTTTCATATGGTTATAAACGATTTTCGCTGTTAGGCGCTTTGATCAACGGAATTGTTTTAACTATAGGCTCAATATGGATTTTGTTCGAGGCCATACCTAGGCTTTCAGCACCTGAAATGCCGCAAGTGGAAGGTATGTTAATGCTTTCGATATTTGGTATCGCGGTAAATGGTTTTGCCGCATATAAACTTAGCGAAGGGAGCTCCTTAAACGAACGTATCTTAAACTGGCACTTACTTGAAGATGTATTGGGTTGGGTGGCAGTGCTGATCGTATCGATTGTGCTGATGTTCAAGCCATGGGCAATTTTGGATCCCATTTTATCTATTGGCTTTACATTATTCATTTTATTTAATGTCGTCAGAAATCTAAAAGAAACCTTGTTGTTATTCTTGCAAGGCACGCCAGATACGACGCAGATGGTGAAAGTGCGTAAAGTACTTATGTCAAACGCTGATGTGGCGGATATACATCATTTTCATATCTGGTCTTTGGACGGTGAACATAGCGTCATGACGGCACATGTGGTGTTGAAACAAGATGTTTCGATTTCTCAATTGAGAACACTCAAAGACGAATTTCGTCACGACCTTGGTGAATTTGACTTTGTGCACACTACCATTGAAATTGAATTTGCCAGTGAAGATTGCCGTGATAAGTAATGTAATGGTTGAAATACTTTGTTTTGGTTGGTCGATTGGCCTTAGTTCGATAAGCTGTTAACATAAACATGATGAGAGAAGATAGATATGTTTAGTGTAAGGGTGGCAAGTTACCTGTTGATTTCGCTGATTTTGTTTCAGTCGTTTTCGGCTGTCGCTAATTCCTTGGATTTTCATGTTATCGACTCGCAACATCTAAGCGAAATACACGAACATCAGGCGGGAGATAACACTGTTTCTGCGAAGGCGCTTGTTCAACAGCAATCTAACGAACAACCCAATGCTGATAAAATCACCGTAGATATTTCTCATAATCCCGCTGATTGCCACCACTGTGGTCATTGTCACGGAACCCATGCTCACTGGCTTGGAAACAGCAATGGCATCGAACTCGATTCTGTTACCACCCATCACGGTTTCTATTACTTAACGAAAGTAATAGAAGGGCCCGTCACACAATTGTTACGCCCACCTAAAGCATAACCCTGAACTAATCAAACACCGTTCGCCAACAACTTGGCGATATATATTTTTGATAATTTAGGAATAAAACAACAATGAAATTTTCATTGAATAGTCCTGTGCGTGTGCACGCTTGGGTGGTTTCCATGATGATTGTCCTTTTGACAACACACACCGTGGTAGTAGCACAAACAAACAGTACCAACAATCTAGAAATAACGTTGCAAAGCGCCATACAGCGTACATTAACTAATTCGCCAGAATTGCATGAGTTCACATATAGGCAACAAGCAGTTGAGGGGGAAATTAAAACGGCGTCTCTCAAACCTGAGGTTACAGCCGGTATTGAACTAGAAAACTTCTTAGGTACAGGAGATGTCTCAGGAACTAAGGACACCGAGATGACTCTCACATTGTCGTCGGTCATTGAATTGGGCAATAAACTCAACTCACGTAAGGAGTTTACTAAGGCGCAATCCACCTTAGTCGAAGCACAAAAACAAGTGCAAACCTTGGATGTTTTAGCTGAAGTGACACGTCGCTACATCGATGTCTTAGCGCAACAAGCGCTAATTGACACTCAACAAGAGACAGAAACTCTTGCCCGATATACCTATCACGCGGTCACAAAACGTGTGGATGCGGGAGCATCTCCAGTATTTGAACAGCAACGTGCTGAAGCTGCACTGGCAAGAGCCAGACTGGATGTGGTGACGGCACAGCAGACTAAGCAAGCCATGATAAAAAGCCTGGCTATTATGTGGGGGGAAAAAAATCCTACTTTTACTGGTGTTGAGGGTGACTTATTTACACTGCAATCATCTCCTTCATTAACCTCGCTTTTCAACACACTATTGAACAGTCCCAATCTTGAGGTCTATACGAAAGAATCGAGATTGCAGGCATCTCAAGTCCGCCTTACTCAAGCAGCTAATCAATCAGATTTAAGCTGGACAGCGGGAATAAGACGTATAAATAGCATTGATGATACCGCTTTCGTAGCAGGTGTCAGCATGCCGTTGTTTGCGGCAAGTCGAAACCTTGGTGAGTATGAAAAACAACGGGCTGTTCAAGGGCAATTGGAACAACAAAAACAGTCTGCAACCCAAAACCTTTACCATCAACTAAATATGGCGCTAGTAGCGAGAAATAATGCGCTGCTCAATGTGCAGACACTACAAGACTCGATTATCCCGCCGTTAGTTCAAGCGCTGAAATTGGTAGAACAAGCCTATATCAATGGGCGTTTTAGTTATTTTGAGTGGGTCAGCACCCGTCAAGAACTACTTAATGCCAAGCAAGCCTTAATTCAGTCTGCCAAACAAGCACATCAGCGGGGGGCGGATATTGAATCACTCACTGCGCAACCGCTTGCTGATGCAAATGTCACATCTTCTTCGAGTAAAAATCAATGAATAACAAAACAGTAATCAAGACACAAAACACCCTGCGAACTTTCATAACATGCAGTGTGTTCATATTACTTATAAGTCGTCCAATATACGCATCAGAAGGCGAACATAGGGATGAAGATACCCACAACGCTGAATTTGTGCTTATATCTGACAATATGGCGCAAAAAATGGGTGTGGTGACACAAAAAGTGAGTGCAGGACAACTCAATATCACCACTACCGTTTACGGAAATGTGGTGACCGACCCGGCTTCACTGAGTCATGTCCGCGCCCGGTTCGACGGTATGGTGACTAAAGTCAACGCAAATCTGGGTTACAAAGTCAAAAAAGGCGAGACACTGGCAATCGTTGAATCCAACGAAAGCTTGAAAAGCTACCCCGTTACAGCACCGTTTTCAGGAAGCGTGATTGCGAGGCATGCCAATGAAGGCGAGTTATCTAATGGACAAGTGTTATTTTCAATCGCCAACTACGAGGATGTGTGGGCGCAGCTTAAGATTTTCCCACAACAACTCTCAGAGATAGCTGACCAACAAAGCGTTCAGCTTAGTTTGTCAGAGGCAAAGTTAAACACAACTATTCAGCATATTTTACCATCACCCGATGAAAAGCCTTACGTCTTGGCTTACGCAAAAATTGCCAACACGTCAGGTAGGTGGCCTGTTGGCGCAGCTATCAAAGGTCTGGTCACAATCAACAAACTTGATGTCGCCATGATGGTACCTAAAGCTGCGATTCAAGAATTTGAAGGGACATCTGTAGTATTTGTTAAAGAAGGTGAGGAATACCATCCCGTTCCCGTTATGCTTGGTCAACAAGATAGTAACAATATCGAAGTGTTATCAGGCCTGCATATTGCAGATGTCATTGTCAGCCAGAATAGTTATCTATTTAAAGCCGATTTAGAAAAGTCGGAGGCTGGTCATGATCATTAATCACGCAAGACTATCTGTCTGGTCTATCGCCCTAAATATTGGGAGACAAACACATGATTGAGTCAATACTGCGTTTGTCTATTGAGCGTCGAGGTTTAATGTTGATGCTAATTTTTCTTGGGCTGGGAATGGGGCTATTCAGTTACCAAAAATTACCTATTGATGCGGTACCTGATATCACCAACGTGCAAGTGCAAATCAATACACAAGCACCGGGTTATTCGCCCTTGGAAACCGAGCAACGGATCACGTTTGTAGTAGAAACAGCATTGGCGGGATTGCCTGAACTATCCTACACCCGCTCTTTATCCCGCTATGGGCTATCTCAGGTAACAGCAGTATTTGATGAAGGCACTGATCTATATTTTGCGCGTAATCTCATCAATACGCGACTAGGAGCAATCAAAAGTCAGCTACCTGAAGGTTTAGAGCCAGAAATGGGTCCTATCGCTACGGGATTGGGCGAAATCTATATGTATACCTTACGAGCTGATCAAAGTGCCGTGCAAAAAAATGGTGAGCCATATGACGCAATGGCTCTTAGGGAAATTCATGACTGGATAGTAAAACCTCAGCTTGCACTCGTTAAAGGGATCACAGAAGTAAACGCCATTGGTGGTTACGTAAAGCAATATCATGTGAATCCTGAACCACAGAAAATGCTAAATTTTGACATTAGTCTAGGAGATATCCATCTTGCTCTGGAGCGAAGCAACGCGAATCAGGGAGCGGGGTTTGTTGAGCGCAATGGACAACAAATATTGGTGCGCTCACAAGGTCAGCTCCAGACACTTAGCGATATAGAAAATGTGGTAATAAAACGCATTAATACTGTCCCCGTTGCGGTGAAAGACATTGGTAGTGTAGCTATTGGCAAAGAGCTGAGAACCGGTGCGGCAACACAGGAAGGTGAAGAGACCGTTTTAGGTACCGCAATGATGCTTGTCGGCGAAAACTCACGAGCCGTTGCCCAATCAGTTGCCAAGAAGGTGAAAGACATCCAATCCAGCTTACCTGATGGTATTGTCATTGAGCCAGTCTACGACCGCACCCTACTGGTCGATAAAGCTATCGACACGGTTCAGAAGAATTTAGTAGAAGGGGCGTTATTAGTCATAGTGATTTTGTTCATATTACTTGGCAATATTCGCGCCGCGCTCATCACTGCGGCAGTTATTCCGCTAGCGATGTTGGCGACCATCACAGGGATGGTTAATACCGGTGTGTCTGCCAATCTGATGAGCCTTGGTGCATTGGATTTTGGATTAATTGTCGATGGTGCGGTAATCATCGTAGAGAACTGTATCCGGCGACTATCCGAGTCACAGAAACGAACAAATGGTGTTCTGCAACTTAAAGAAAGGCTTGAGCTGGTTTTTCAAGCGACCAACGAAGTCATTCGTCCTAGCTTGTTCGGTGTATTGATTATTACTGTGGTGTATATCCCCCTGTTCTCATTGACAGGCGTTGAGGGCAAGATGTTTCAGCCAATGGCGGCAACGGTCATCATGGCGCTGATAGCAGCGATGCTGTTCTCCATTACCATTGTACCAGCGGCAGTCGCGATGTTCATGGGCGGAAAAGTCAGTGAAAAAGAAAGCTTCATTATTGTTGCAGCCAAATCCGCCTATCGCCCCATCATTCATATTGCACTGAAATTGCGCTGGATAGTGATTGTCGGCTCAGTCGTGCTAGTAGTAGGCAGCTTATGGCTGGCAACGCGACTAGGCTCTGAGTTTGTTCCCCAGCTTGATGAAGGTGACATTGCGCTACACGCTATGCGTATTCCTGGCACTGGTATAGAACAAGCCGTCGCCATGCAAAAGACGCTTGAATCTACCTTGATGGAATATGAGCAGGTACTCACAGTGTTTGCGAAAACCGGTACAGCAGAAGTAGCTACCGATGCGATGCCGCCCAACGTAACCGATACCTTTGTGATGCTAAAACCACGTGCGCAGTGGCCAGATCCAACTTTGTCAAAAGCGGATTTCGTAGAAACCCTTGAGCGAGACTTACAAGCGGTGACAGGCAACAACTATGAATTTACCCAACCTATTCAAATGCGCTTTAACGAGTTGATAAGTGGAGTGAGAGCTGATCTTGGCATTAAAGTCTTTGGAGATGATTTAACCACGCTTGTTGCCTCTGCAAACGACATCTTAACGGTTTTGCAATCAATAGACGGCGTGGCGGATGCACGACTTGAGCAGGTCGATGATATCCCTATCTTCACTATCAATCCTAAGCCAGTCGAGTTGGCACGTTATGGGTTGGACGTCGCCGACTTGCAGGAGTGGTTGGCGTCGGCCATCGGGGGTAATACCGCTGGCTTAATTTTTGAGGGAGATAGACGATTCGAGTTGCTTGTGCGATTTGATGAAGGTATTCGCACCGATTTAGATGCTATTGGCAGCACTCCTATTATTACATCCGATGGGGAATTTGTACCGTTATCAGAAGTCGCTACACTGAGTTACTCGTCTGTTCCCAATCAAATCAGTCGAGAAAACGGTAAGCGCAGAGTCGTGGTTACCGCCAATGTCAGAGAACGCGACTTAGGGAGTTTTGTTGACGAAGCAAAAATCAAAATAACCGAACAGGTTGCACTGCCCGCAGGCTACTGGCTGGATTATGGTGGCACGTTTGAGCAACTTGAAAGTGCCAGTCAGCGACTGTCTATCGTGGTGCCTGCCACGCTATTTCTAATACTTGTGTTACTAGTGGTGGTGTTTGGCTCATTTCGTGATGCCTTGATCATCTTCACTGGCGTGCCTTTAGCCTTAACGGGAGGTGTCTTCGCGCTCTGGATGCGTGACATGCCACTGTCTATATCTGCCGGAGTCGGGTTTATTGCGCTCTCTGGTATTGCGGTACTAAACGGCTTAGTGATGTTGTCATTTATTAAACAGCGAGTACTAGAAACAGGTGACTTAATTAACTCGATCGTTGACGGGGCTATCACAAGATTGCGTCCGGTTTTGATGACGGCACTGGTAGCAAGTTTAGGCTTTATTCCCATGGCACTTAATATCGGAACGGGGGCTGAAGTGCAAAGACCGTTGGCAACGGTAGTGATTGGCGGGATCATCTCATCGACCATTCTAACATTGGTCGTTTTGCCTATTTTGTATCGGGTAATGCATTCGAAATCAACGAAAGTGTGATTGTTAAGCACCGTATTTAAGAAGATACGGTGCTTTTCGTCTTAAAATTCAAAATAATTGAAAATGATCACTGGATAGTGTGTCCACCAATAAGGAACTGATTGTCCAGAATGCTACGATTGCCACTATTTCAATCAAGGTGGAATGAAGATCCGCGAATGACATAAACATCTTCGGCAGGTTTAACGCTCGTCTGTCCACTTAGGTTCACATCTGCCTTCCAGAGAACTTCTTTTAAACGGCTGCAATTGGTAAAATGCAGAATCTCATGAATTAATACCTGAACGTCCGCTCCTTGTCTAATGCCGACTGTCAGGGCAAGTCGAGACCTTTAAATCAAAGTGTCAGATTAGATATGAGCCACTACACATTAGATTGGGAAGAAATGGCTCGGGTCGACATTAATATCTAACGGGGCATTATGGTCGCCCTTATAGATTTCGTCGGGGAAAATTACGATTCGCCATTCGTCTTGTCCAATGAATGGTTCTTCCGGCGACTTCCGCAAGCAATTAGGGTCGAACGAATGAATGCTTTCTGCTTGATCTCCTTCGCCGATCTTAAATATGCCCCCTTGGCCCTCTTTTATGCGTGACTTGGAGATTGCAGTGTGTTGGTAACTAACTTGACCATAACGATAACCTCGGACATTAATCTTTTGAGACACTTGATACAAGACCTCTACGGCTAATTTTGAGAGGCATTTAATTCCGAAAGTATGCCCCCCGAATCCACTTATGATGTCCTCTCGTATGCCTACCCCGTGGAGTGACATTATGTAATGAGGGGGGAGCTGAGTTCCAATAAGACCATTTCCTTTCGTAATTAACCTCAAACCTTTGAACTGTATTATTTGTTCCGCCTTAGTCCCGCTGATTCCTTCAATAGCGTCTTGTCGTTCCTTGTTTTCGAGGGTTTGATAGTATTGGTTGCTCCTGAGCCAAATGCTGCCTTCTTCAATACTCGCCTTATATACCTTTTCGTCAACAGTTCTAAAAATCATAGGTTGACCAAAGTCTGTGTCGATATGTGCCATTGTGTTACCACTCCCTGATAGTCGAAAATAAAGCACTCCGCCAGACTACAACCTTTCTGAACCATCAGCATTAACTATTAAATAGTTTTCTATGGGTTTAGTTGAAAAAAACTCGTAAAATAGTGTACTTTAAAACTGAGACGGCCGCTTCTGACCATTTTCAGTCTCGGCAGCGGCTGTTTTAGACTCCAATGAGCGAGAAGCGGATGAAAATCGCTAGCGGATTAAATATAGGTTAATGGTCCATAGCGGACCCTCTAAACGCATACTTGAATCCACGTTAATTTATTTCTTCCGGAATTACGGTTAATTCTCTATAGTAAATTGCTATGCGTAAAAAGGACGAATAGAGCTATGGCGAATAATTGGAATATTCCAGCAGAGATAGAAAAGGAAGTCCGCGAACGTGATAAGTCATGTGTTTATTGCGGTAACGAGTTTCTATCACACAAAGAATCTGCAAAAGCTTCTGCAAGCTGGGAACACATCATCAATGATGCTTCAATAATCACCAGAGAAAATATATGTCTTTGTTGTCGTGGCTGCAATGCAAGCAAAGGTCAAAAACAGCTTTCGGTTTGGCTTCAAACTAAATACTGCGTTGAGCGTGGCATTACCCGAGAAACTGTGGCACCAATTATTAAACAAGCGATTGCAAACGGGCAATAATATCGTGAATATCAAAGCCAGCGACATTCGCCAGCAAGTTGGTTGGACTCGCGACTTCGGTGCTCGTCTGTGTTGGTGGGGAGGAAGATCTCTTTATCAAAATTTTTAGTTCTAAAGTGAGTTGGTAGACTTTACCGAAGTCTCCGCTCCTGACCATTTTCAGTCTCAGTAGTGGCTGTTTTAGACTCCAATGAGTGAATAGCGGAAGAATACAGCTAGCGGTTTAGATAAAGGTTAATTGCCCAGAACGGATCTTTTATACTCATAATTGAGTCCCATCAAATTGGCTGACATTAAACAGATATATTTATTCCGGAACTACGGTGAATTCTCTATAATTAGATATTATGTGTATTTCGCTACATTCACCCCGTGCCATGAAAGAGATTCTGATGACTGATCATGTCGGTTCTTGTCTATGTGGTACCGTCAAATTTGAGGTTAAAGGTGACTTCAATGGCTTTTACCTATGCCATTGTCAGCATTGCCAGAAAGATACAGGCTCGGCTCATGCAGCAAACCTATTCTCACAGTCAGCGAAATTGGTCTGGCGGTCAGGTGCAGATGCTGTGACGTCCTTTACGCTTCCAGGCACTCGTCATAACAAAAGCTTTTGTAAGTTGTGTGGCTCAGCATTGCCGAACACTCAGATCCCAGACTTGCTCGTCATTCCCGCAGGATGCTTAGACACAGAAATCTCAATCGTGCCAACAGCGCACATCTTTTCATCCAGCAAAGCTGTGTGGGATGAGGGGTTAGAGGACCTGCCAAAATTCGAGGGTCTGCCAGATTGAGTAACCACCACATAACCAGTGGCTGCTGGCGGACGCACCTACGCTAATCTCCGGCACATCGCAAAGCCAAGCGTTGATACCCGCTTTTGCAAATTTATTTTCCCAAAGTGAGTTTGGTGGTCTTTATGGAAATGACCGCTTTTGACCAAAGTCCGAAGTAAAGATTACATCATTTAACGTCTGCTTTGTCTTAAGCCGTCATTGAGAAAGCAATGAACTGGTTTGCGAAATCGTTCATTTTACAGACTTAGGTTGGTCCGGAAGTCCACGTGCTTTTCTTTTTTCTGCCAAGTTAATTTCTGCAAGAATATCAACAGCTTTCGCTCTGGCAGCCAATTGTACTTCTGGCTTAGTCTTCTTACGAAGTTCATTTAATGATTTAGCCATCATATCCTCCTTGGCCCTTATCGGCCCTTAAGTTTAAAAGAAGTATCTATTCTAATCCCATTTGGGCGATCATCGGATACTCGTAATATTACCTAAAGTTTCTGTGCATTTTTTGAACGCACAAAGTTCAAGTTAGCTTACTTCTGAGCTAGGTAAGTTATGATTCGTTGCCTATTTGTTTCTTGATTAATTCGATAGCCGCTAGCTTATTCTGATATTGAGAACGATATGACGTACTTTGAACGGTAATATCGAATTCAGCATACCTTGCTTCAACACCCACCTCGGCGCTGGCGATAACGCTTCTTGGGGACTTGATGATTTTGAATTCGATGTCGTTGATATCAACACATCCTGCCTGCTGAAACGATTTACCCATCATATTCTTGAACCTTATTAAATTTAGATACACATCACGGTTTACACTCCCCCCTAACTCACGCGCAGGGAGCCAGCGCTTGGCGATATAGCATTTCATAGCGGTCACATAAGCGTCGGTATTCAGGAGGTTCGATACCCAATACGTCGATACTCGGGGTTGGAATACCTGTACGCTTGTCGATATCGATGTAGAAGACATGAAAGGCTGACTGTTCACTACTTAGCGCGTTGAGCTCTCTGAGCAACTTTATAAACAAGAATACATAGCGGGCATCAATGGTGGCTTGGCATGAAAGTGTAAGAAACTCGTGTTGTCCGACGAATAGGGTGAGGGAATGTTTGTCGAATGTCATGGGCTTATCCTGATGCTGTTTATTTATACAGTATGGCATGAATTTCAGCGTGTTCAATCTGTTTATGTATTTTGAACGGATTTACAGGCTCAAGCCTCGTTTTGGGCAAGCTTCGCTTGGACATCCAGTATGCTTGTTTTTTTGGTATTTTATTTGTGCTTTTGATGTAATCCTCATGTTTTATGATGAAAGAGAACAAGGTGATTTCAATAGATATAGGCCGCTGCGATTATATTTTTACGACTCACCTATATATAGTAGTAGGACCCTTTTTTTGGCTTTTACAGTTAGAAATTTGAGTTATTTTCAAAGTGTGACGGTCGTCACAAAAATGCGAGCCGTGAGGGGGGCTGAATATCTCTTTTCTGCTGGTTTTTTGAATATATTCAAAAGCTCGTGTTTTTTGCGTCGCGTACATGCTTTTTTCTTCATTTTGAAAGAAAAAAGAGGAAGAGGTGCGTGTTGAGGAAAGCAACTGGGTGTTGCTGAGCCGGAAGGCTCAGGACAAAGGGCAAAATGTGTTACGTGCCTCGGTCGTCACTATTTGCATTCCCGTGCTGTTTGATTGGCAAGTAATTGGGCAATCGCTTCAAGAATAATAGCGGCATCGGCAACGTTGTTTGTCAATACACCGTCATCACCATAGAAGTAACAAACATTCCCATTTCGACCAATGACACACGCGGCAAGTGCGTCGTCCAAAAGGTGCTGGCACACCTTCGCGTTACTATCATCGTTATTCATAGTCTTTCCTTGTTGTGCTGATAGCTATACGGCTATCGAGTAAACTGATGCGTTAGCGTTAGAATAGCGTGCGCTGAATTTCATCAAATAGCGCCACTTCACCAAGGAAATGGTTGGCTCGCTGTTTGATAAGTTCAATGAGTTGGGTCAGGCAGTGATTTTTCCGTCGCGAGAATTTCGCGTCGCGACACAGCGATAATGACGCAGTTTTAATGCACGCCGTAGCGACTCCTAAAAGCACGTTCTTTAGCTGTTCTGGGGTAATGCCCACTTCCTCTGCAAAGCACAGCAGGTGATAGGCAGTGATTGCCTCAATATCGAATTCATCGCCGATGGCCATTGCTAATGACGTATCGAGCTTCGGATCACCTTTTGCTTCGAAGATAATAGAGACGAGGTCGTAAAAGGGGGCCAGGTGAATGCCCGATGGGTCGACATAAAAGCTAATGTTCTTTGCATGGGCGTCACTGTTGCCAATGACAAGGTTAAAGCAGACCCATGCCAACAATTGCTCTATCGCATCCTCAGACTGGCAACGCTCACGGACAAAGCCGAAGAGCTGAGACAAATTTGCACCGTCACGGCAATGAGCAACGTCTTTATGTGAGCCATAAAGTCGCTCATATTTGTGCTCTGGCGGCAGGTTGAGTGCTTGGCAGCCGTCGATGATGTGACGCTTGCTGACAGTCCCGTCTTCACTCACATCCCTGTCAAAGCGCTTCACGAGTAAAGTGTCAGGCAAACGCTTCGTGCGCGTTAATCTACGGAATTCAACCTTCGCGACAGGCAGGCCAATTGCTTCAGCCATCAGCATGCAAAAGAGCTCATTGAGTACGATGGAATAAGCAGGTGGCATGAACTTCAGAATGTGAGTGGATGGAAGTGCGCTCGTCCCAAGCTGATAGGTGTTCTCGGGTGTCAGGTATACGTTGAGTTTCTTCTGTACCCCTGCAACGTTGAGGCGAAACAAGCCGTCGAAAATAACGACATTCGTCCCCTGAGAAATCCGCAGACCAAGCTCTTGCTCAGACAGCTCTCGCACCTCTGGCTCAATAGTATCGGGATACTGAAAATGTAAGATGCCTGCACTTTCTGACGCGATATGCTTGAGAAGGCCTCCAAGATTGTGGCGTGAGAGGGAGTAGTTATTGAGTAAACACTCCAGTGCAGAGCCTTCGGGTAACAGGTTATTTAAGAAGCGACAAAGACTTTTGGTATCAACTGGCTTGTCCAATGGGAGGTGGGGGGAGATGGCATAGCCGCTTTTTAACCAGCACTGGTCATAGCGAAATGTAAATTTCATCTCAGAGGTTATCATCAGACTCCCCACCTTTTGCGACTCGGCAAACACCTCGAACTGATTTGATGGGTGCTGGGATGTATTTAGCATGTTGGTGCTCAAACTGATGAATTGGTCACTAACACGTTACCAATGAGTTTTTTGTCTGTAAACCTTTTATTTATCATGTGGTTACGCGTTATGGTTAGTGTCATTTTGATACTAACCTATGACAATTTTTCAGAGATTTTTATGAATTGTTGTCGTGAATTTCTTTTGCTTTTTTAGAGGGAAAAGTGGGGCAGATTTTAGCGGATAGTTTATGTAGGTAGATGATTTTACATAGGAAGTACCACCACTTGGGAGTGGGTGCTGTTGGCGCTAGCCACGACAAAAAAGAGATAAAAAAATCTGAATTTTAAGGAAAAAAGCTACTGAAGGAAAAAATACTTAAAAATTACGATTTTTAAAAAAATACATTAATATCATGAAGTTACGTGTCAAGTTGATATAGCGGAAAATCGCTTAAAAGATAAGTTTATACGGCTAAAATTGACTGATTTTAAAACTCTCATATATTATGTAAGTTTCTGAATTATAACATAAAAATTCAATGACTTGCAGTCTTGAAAAACACTTTTTTTGCTGTATGGTGCGTGTTTTTTATACAGGGTGCGCAGCATGAAACACATTATCGTCACAGCGAGTTACGACGACATTAAAAAGCTGAATGCATGGAAGCGCGACTATCAACAGACCGGGCTTTTTAAGCCTTTTGTTACAGTAAGAGATGTCAACAGGGTCGGGCGAAGACATTGGTCTCGCTGTCCCGTTCAAGAGCTTGAGACGCATGAGCTGTCAGACGGTGAATATCGTGCATATAGAAAGCTAATGATGTCCAAGCATTGCATAGAAGTGCTAGAACAATATCCGCTTGATATCGATGAGACTCTCGATATCGCTGTTGCGATGAATCTTATTCATCCACGCGATTATAAGTCTAATATCGCGCACGTGATGACGACAGATTTTCTTGCTAAATATCGCTCTGCAACGGGAGAGAACTATCGCATTGCTTATACATTTAAGTACTTTGACGTGATTTATGAAGAAGATGAGTTGGGGAATATCTCTCGTAAAAATGAGCGGACATGGCAGAAATTTGAAATTGAAAGACAGTATTGGCAGCGCAGAAAAGTCGGCTATCAAGTGCTCACTGAGCGAGATGCGACGAAAGCAGAATCGTGGAATTACAATTACTTTGAGCGAGGGCTTGGGACAAAAGCGACTTCATCTGAATTAGAAGCATTTTGCCTAGACTTTATCGAGAGTTGGTTAGCATCGCCCAGGGCTGAATTGCAAGAGCATTTACAGCGAATTTCAACAACTAACAACGAGAGTTTTCAGCGTGTGCAAAGCTTGTTTCAGAGCGCTTGCCAGAGAAGCCTATTGCCCATCGATACGACTAAATATGTTCGCTTATTTCGTCCTGTAGGGCTGACGATATGATTTATGCGGGACAACATATTGTCGATGATAAAAAGCGTGTGAAGCTACTGGTCTGTCACGTTGATTTGGCGTTAAAAACGGCCGCGGTAACGGATTTGGTGCGAATAGAGGGGGCAGAGAATATACCTAAGCCAGCGCTGATGAAGTTTTCAGCGTTGTACGCCGTATTACGAAGCCCAAGTGCAACGTCGGCGCAGTATGAGTTCGATGCAGAACTGTCTTTAAGCGATGATGCAATTACGCAGCTAGGCAAACAAAATTGGCTCAAGAAGCGTGACAAGAAATACACGTTAATCGCGCCTCTTACAACAGAAGTTATGATACGCCAATACTTATATCGAGATGGTATTGCAGAAGACGTCAGGCAGTTAATTGACACTAATCGGCAGCTAGCAATTCCTGGAGCATGGAGTACAAAAGGTGCTTATTACCATGCACTGAATCGCTTTATCGTCTTCGGATGTACGCGGAATGCTTTACTCCCCGTCAAGCTGAAAAATGTTGGCAAGAATACACATTTGCCAGCAAAAATTGGTGACAAGAACATTAAACGTGGTCGAGGCGGTGCTGATAATCGTTTCAGTCGCTCTAAATCCATGGGCGTGACTGAGCAGCATAAAGCGCAGATGCGTGCGACCATTGCGTTCATGAAATCCAAAGATGGAAAAATTCAATACCCAAAGTTTGCGATTTATAAAGCGATTGAATTATATCAGTACAATTTTGAGTCGACTGTTATCGAGCGAACTGTCGATAATGTAACAACTGAAACACGCATTCCGTTTGACGAGGAACACTCGCTCTCAGAAGCCCAGTTGAGGTATCACTACAAACAAATCCTTGATAAAACTGAGTATTTGAAAATCCGGTATGGTCACATCGCTTATGAAAAAGATCATGCTGACAGACAGGGGAGCTCACACGACGGCGTACTAGGGGCAACATTTCGCTATGAAGTTGACGCTACCGTTTTAGATAAATATATACGCTATCCATTTGATAATACTGGCCAATACTCGATGGGGAGACCTGTCCTTTACATTGTTATTGACGTGTTTTCTACGGCGATTGTCGGAATGTACGTAGGATTTGATGGCCCTAATTGGGCCGGGGCAAGTCAGGCTCTAGTGAATGCATGCAGTGATAAAGTGGCGTTTGCTGCACAATTTGGCGTGACGATTACTGAAGATGAGTGGCCATGCCACCACGTTCCAGTGGAAATCACCGTTGATAACGGCAGAGAATATCCCGATGGTCTTATTGAGTCAGTGCTTCGCACCGAAATCGGCGTGCGAGGGTTTAACTTTACGGCAGTATTCAGAGGTGATGCCAAAGCCGTGGTTGAGAAAAAGTTTGATGTCTTAAATAAAGGCTCACTTCATTTTTCACCGGGAGCTATCCCAGAAGCCCCGCAGCGTGGGGAGCAGCATCCATCTAACCAAGCGCTTCTCGACTATGATTCGCTCGTTGCTGAGCTTATCCATACGATCGTCTTGCACAATAACTCCGCAGACAGACTGCATCGACTAGATATAAACGCTATCCGAGCGGGTATTGATATCACGCCGATCTCGCTCTTTAAGCATAGTTTGACTCAAGAAATGAATGGCGGCCGGGATGCAAAAAAAGAAGAGCAAGGACGTCTACAGTGGGCTTTCTTGCCTGAAGAGACTGCGTCAGTTCGGAGCGATGGCATTTATTTTGATGGTCTTGTTTATTATTCAGATTACGCGAAAAAAGCTGGATGGTTCACAAAAGCAAAACATCATGGCGCGTTCAAAATTCCTGTAAAGCGTTGGCGGCAATGGACGACGCACCTGTGGCATAAAACACTGGATGGTCAGTATGTTTGTTTCAATTTGAAAAATGTTAACGATGAAAGTCCTTTCATCGATCAACATTGGGAACCGGTGCTTCATCTGCTGGAGCAGTTCAAAGATAAACGTCATGAAAACAGGCTTAATCTGAAGAAACTGCGCATTGCGAAACAGCAGTATTCTCAAGAGCTCATACGCTTAAATCAGCAAATTATTGCAAGTGCTCCAGACAATACTCGTGTGAGCATGAGTCCTCGAATTAAAGAATTACAGCGTCAATACGCCGCTGTTCAACATGTAAAGCATGCGTTGGAAATCCACGAGCAACTTGCCAATGAAAACAGCACTGCGTCACTTCTCCCGAATTTCGGATATGACGACATTGATAACGAATTATTTGGAGATTAATCACGATGATTGAAGACGCACAATACGCTCCACACCTTGATATCAACTTGAACAATAATCCGCTATCGGAAGCATTGAGAGTTGAGCTTTATACATCGACTTTATTGGAAAAACTTACCGTCAATGCGGATGTCATGGCTAATTTCTGGGAATTACCACTATTTTATCAAACGACACAGCTACGCCAGTTGACAGAGATACATATTCCCGCGTCGCAGACCTACTTTCTCTATAACAAAATAATGAGCCTGATTTTATTTGGCTATGTAAAACGAAATCCATTTTCTGCGCAAATGCGTGGGCTTGGCGACAAGATTGCTGCGGCGATGCGTGCAGGAAAATACTATGGGTTTAGTAGCGAAAGTACATATACAGCGCCCAGCGCATTAGTCCACGGTGAGTCGGGGACGGGGAAGACGACGGTGATACGTCGGACTTTGAAGCAAATACCGCAAACTATTCAACATAATAGCTATCGAGGGAAACATTTCACAAAGAAGCAGATTGTCTGGTTGTCATTTGATTTACCGCCGAATGGTTCACCAAAAGCAATGGTTAATAACTTTATTAGAGCGGTTGATAAAGCGTTGGAAAATGACTTCGAAGAAAGTTATGCCAAGCAGTGGGTAGATGGCAATGGAAAGTATTCGGTAGATAAGCTGATGGCGGTGATGCAAAACATCGCGATGCAACACTGTGTTGGGTTGGTACATATTGATGAACTGCAATTTATGCTTGGTTATCATAAAGTTAAAGATAGTCCATCACTTCAAGTCTTAGAGGCATTGTTCAATAAAATAAGTATTCCACTACTACTAAGTTCGACTACTCGAGGTGTGGAAATTTTTAATACCCTCAAAGCAGATGATCATCGGTTGGGACACGACATTACTATTGTAAGGCGAATGCTCAATGACAGAGAGTTTCGCCTGAGTCCCTATCCTCTAGAGTCAAAATCGTTTGAACGGTTATTTGATGCTTTATTTCCTCCAGGAATCATTCTCAACGATGACACGGAACAGCGTGATGTGTTCACCAAGCAGTTTCACAAGTTGTCATGCGGTTTGCCTGCGATCATGACACGCCTTGCTCATCAGTTTCATGAGACGCTAGTAAATATCCTTCAGCAGCCTGAAAATCGTCATAAATATACGACGTCATTCGATGTGGAGCTGCTCAATAAAGTCTTTAAGAATCAGTTTCATTTAATTGAACCTGCGTTGGTTGCCCTTCGTGCAGGAAACGCGGCAACATACGAGTCAAAAGTACGAGACAATGATGTAAAGAAGGCCGTTTATTCAAATGCCGAAGTGCAAGCGTTAGAGAAAGCCAAACGGACACAATTGTCTCCTCAGCCGAAAGTACTAAAGTTTGATGATGCTCCGCAGGAAGGAATAGGACTGATTGAGTCAGCTTTTCTGAAGGATAAGCAAAAATGATTAGTTCACCTTCACTGCCATATCTGTTGCCTAATGAGCACCTAATAAGCGGTTTGGTACGTTGGTTTAATCATACCGGGTTGAATGAATTTCGGAGAACCTGTAGTCCGTATTTTCAAAATATATCGACCCTCTCGCCAATGGCGGCCTGGCGTCCGCTTTATAGTGAGATCGCACAGATATACCGGCATACCTTGAGCCCCCAGCAATTACTGAGTCAGCACTCATTGTTGAATTATTACTATCCGTTTTTTCTTACTAAGGAGCGAGCAATTGCAGATGAACAATTATTGCTGAATCACCTCGATATAAAAATCCAACCAGGTTTACAAAAACATCTACGGCATGCTCACCATTGGCGATGGTGCTCTCAATGTGTTTCAGATGATGTAAGCCAGTTCGGTGGACCGTATTGGCATACTTATCATCAAATTCCGACGATGCTGCATTGTTATCGTCATGGCGAAGTTTTACTGGCAGGTTGTGAAAGCTGTGGCTTCAGATTTACATCATTTGATACCCATTGGTTACCACCAGACGATAGCCAATGCCCCGTCTGCCAGACTGAACTTAAAGGGCAATGTATACCGCTAACAGGCACTGTACGCTGGCTTGAATCGGTGAGTTATGCGCTTCAGAGGGAAAAGTCGGAGATTACGCGAGAGAAGTTTTTGTCGTGGATACACGACAAACTTGGGTTTCACACATTACCTTCAATTTATAGCCTGGCTTTGCGAAAGAAACTGAGTCGTTTACGACTCGAATTCACTGACAGCCTGGATGACGAACTGCTTTCTTTGTATTTTCGAGAAGAGCCATCGAGGCTAAGAGGCGCGACCCAAAAGCTATTAAATATCATTTGGGTTGCTTACAGGGGGACATCTGTACCGCCTATAAGTCTATTACTTATGCTTAGGCACCTCGGACTCGAACATCAATTAACCTGTATGCTCACTGAACAGTAAGGAGAATATGATGACATGGAATGTCAGAGATTTTTGTCCAGAGATTCTGCCAAAAGAAACGGTCTATAGCTGGGTAGCTCGCTGGTTGGAGGCGATACCTGTTCCTAACATCGATGAAGCTGCAACTGTGTTAATTGGTTCATCAAGTAAACAATGGGATGCAAGCTTGCCCAGTTTTTTACCTGAACTGTGTGCGTTTTCAGGAATGACAATTGAATCGCTTATAAACCAACACACGCTCATCCCTTACTACCGTCACTTTTGTAGGCCGGAAACATTTAAAAACATACTTATTGATATAAGCGTCGGCGATACGTCGTCCAGTTACAGTAAGTTATCGCTGGTAGCGGGAAGAGTGATTGACTCCCCAACGTTAAATTATTGTCCAGAGTGTGCCAAAAAGGATATTCAAGAAATGGGAATAGCCTATTGGCATATTGAGCATCAATTACCTGGCGTCAGTGTTTGTAATCATCATAGTCTGCATCTACATCGAGTTAAAAGACAAAGAGGCGTACTTGTAAAGCCGCCACAATTTGAGTGTGGAATCACCAGCCATAAAGCGAATCACGTTGCTCATAAACTGGCGATAATGAGTTCAGTATTATTAAGTGAGCCAATTGGGTTCGTACATGGTGAACCCATGGCCCAGCTTTATGTTGCGCGACTGCAGGAAATTGGAATGGCAACTGGACGTCACCACATAAAGCAGCGATTATTAAGTCGTGCTTTACGCGCTTACTGGCAACCAATATCTAAAGAGCCCTTAGTAAAACAAATTTTTTCGTTGGGAAACGGCACTGCATTTCCTCAAACGTTGTTTTATCACAGTGACAATTCCTTCCATCCGCTAAAACATCTTCTCATGATTGGCTTTCTTTTTGATTCTGTTGGTACTTGTTTGAACTACTCAAGGCCGCAATTAACAACGGAGAAAGAAAGCGATAATCAGCAAACGCAATCAAGTTTGAGGAAGGAAAAAAAGGCGTTGGCTGCGCTAGAAGGAGGAAGTAGCTTGCGTGCAGCAAGTCGTGTAAGTGGTTTGAGCGTAATAAAAGTTAAGCAATTGGCGTTGGCTAATAAATACTATGTCGACAGACGAGAAAGTAAGTTGTTTGCCTGCGAGAGGTTGAAAATTGTTCAAGCGCTTGCTGAGGGAAAGTCTACTCAGACTATTGCTAAAGCGATGACGTGTTCTGTTGGGGCGGTCGAGCAGCTATTGACTCAGCATCCGGAATTAAAACTAAAGCGTGAAAAATTGCGTTATCGACGGAAAAAAGCATTTGCCAGGGCACATCTCATTATGGCCATAAAGTCTTTAGAGAATAATCGGCTCACGCGAAATGAACTCAAAGCGTTAGTTGGCGGAACTTATGCTTGGCTGTACAAGCACGACAAAGAGTGGCTATACGCCAGATTGCCTACTAGACGAGCTTATTGTTACTGGCCCCGCAAAACTTTTTGTTAAGCTAGTTAGGGCTTGGTTCGCAGTTCTGAAAGCTTATCTCAAGTATGGCGTCATTAAGTCAAATCAGTTAGTTTAAGTTATAGTAAGAATTCGATGTTTCTTTAACATCATAAACCATACGTTATGGTAGCCAATTTTAAAGGTTTTCTACATGGAAGTTGTTTACATTATTGTCGTTATATTTGTTATTTGGCTAATAGTTAAGCCCAAAAAAGAAACGAAAAAAATAAAACCTGATGCTAGATACAATAAGAAAATAATTGGGGAAAAAAAAGGAAGCAATAAATCGGTAATTAACGAAAGTGAAGTTGTAGTGAGGATCCCCGTTTCTGGTAAAGAAATGGGTGTAGATCTCGAAGAAAAAAGAGATGTTGACTGTATCGTCGAAGCTGAAAAAGAAAGTACTCAAAATATTATTGATGATATAGCTAAATCCAGTCTTGAGAACAGAGTCAATACCGACTTGACCGGGCGCAATGACAGGGAAAACACAGCAAGAGACAAGGAAATAACTAGAAGCAACTCGGGCCCTATAGAAACTTCTAAAATTCCAGCTACCCCTAAAAAGGCTTTGGAAAGTTTGGCTTCTCGACTTGATAGTCAATCCCAATACTCTACTTCAAGAGTTGAGCATGCATCTAGTTCATCTTCCTCCGATGATGGTCTCGCCTCGTTTAATATTTTTGAAAGCTCAAACCCCCAAAGCGATTTAGTCAAAGTAGGAAAAAAGGGGACGTGGATTGGTAAGTACCAGGAGGTTAAGGTACTCGGTCGTACGCTAAGAGGTTTTCTGTATGTTGGGGAACGCATGGAATCAATGCGTGGTTATATGCAAGAGCCTGCGTTAGTAAATGGTTCCTTACCTGCCGCAAAGCCATTAATTCCCCCGACAAATTTTTACACTGATGATTCGCTAGGTTACTGGCCCAGCTATGATTCACTTTCACGGGAATGCAGATGGTCGTACCTTGACTGGTTAGCTTCAGATAGAAGTGCAGAAAATACCCCTATTGGGTTTGTTTTTTTATATTTTTATGGCTTTGAAAGGTTTTTCCTGGAGAATAGTAAAGATACAAATACTGAAGTTATTCATTTTGAGCATATTTTTGAGGAAGTTCTTCGACTTAATAGGGTCTTTGGGTTTAACCGCTCATTTGCTGGTTACTCTGCAAACTTCCTTGAATTAATGTATTTGGTTAAACCTGACCTATTTGAAAGTGAAAAACATAAGCTGCCTAAAACACGACACTCATTACTTTTCAAATTACGTTTAGCAGAGCAAGTTGTTTCAACAGAAAAAGTTGATGAAGGATTAGCGCTTGAATGGATTAAAAATACAGAACAATACAGTTTAAGAACCGCAGCAAGACGGTGCGATGTTGAATTTGACTCCCTATTTAAGGTTTATTTTAAACAGAAATTTCCTGAAGGAATGCCTGTTAAACCTAACAAGACTAAATTAAATGCAGAGTATCATGCTGCCAGTGGTGGTATACCTTCGGTTAAAATTCATTTGGAGAGTTTACCCGATCCTAGCATTCTAAAGGGACCGGTCAACAAGCTCATACCACTTGCAGATAAAGCTACTGAAGAATTGGCTAGTTACAGTCGATATTTAGGTAAAGCTGATACAACTAAAGATGACTTAGCAGCATTAATGTTACTTCCTGGTGCCATCGCGAATAGTCAGCCATCCCCACTAGTCGAATCATTTAAAGCTTGGGCGCAGACAATCATTTCTGAAAATGAGGGGGTGACAGATGTTGCTGAGTTTTGGTTACAAACAGGATTACCGAAACCAAAAGCCATTAACAAAAAAGAAAGTGAATTGATTTGTAGTCTGGCAAACTTTGCGAATGTTGGGATTGCCCCTGATTTAAGGTATCACCACGCGAAACTTAAGTTAGATGGGAAAATCGTGTTGTTTACACCAGGTCATGAAAACGGTTTTATTCCCAGTCATACATTTAACCAAGTCGGTGTGGCTCTTCGGTTAGGGGCGATGGTTGCCAGTATAGATGGTTTTGTTGATGAATCAGAAAGCACTGAGTTACAGAAGCTTATTGCGCATGATGAAAAGCTAACAGATACAGAAAAGCGCTCTTTACAAGCATATTTGACATGGCGCTTAGCAACACCTTCCGACAATACAGGTTTGAAAAATCGACTTAGTAGCCTGGGTACAAAGGAGATCGAGTTTGTTAAGCGGTTTATTATTTCTATAGCACTCGCTGATGGCAATGTTGATAACAAAGAAGTAAAACAGATCGAGAAACTCTATACGAATTTAGGGTTGGACAAAGATACTGTATCGAGTGATATACACCAACTAACTACGAGTAATCATCAATCAGTTTCCGGACGCGAAAATTCATCCGAATTTTCCATTGATGAAGCTATCTTAGCGCTTCATGAGAGTCAAACGACAGAGGCGAAAAGTATGCTAGAGGAGATATTTACCTCTGAAGAAGATGATGAAAGTGAAAGTTTAGAACTTGCTGAATCTTCAAATGATATTAATGGATTAGATCAAGCTCATAGCCAGCTTTATGAAAAGCTATGTACTCAAGCACAATGGAGCCGTAATGAAGTGGCTAGAATATGCGGTGATCTTAATCTTATGATTGATGGTGCAATCGAAACCATTAATGATTGGGCGTTTGATTTAGTCGATGCGCCAGTGATTGAAGATGATAGCGAAATATACATCGATGAAGAAATAGTTGGAGAAATAAGGGAGTTATAGCAATGGCAGCCAAAAAAATTAGAGCTAAAGAGCGAGATGCTATTATTCAGTCGCTTAAATCCGGTGTTACGCCAAAAGTAGGAATACAGCACATACAGGTCGGCAGAGGCAACGAGTTAAAAGCTCTGATTGCGGATATAGATCGGGTTACTGAAGGTGGCTCAGCTTTTCGTTTAATTATTGGTGAATATGGTTCCGGTAAAACTTTCTTTTTAAGTGTTGTCAGGGCTATAGCTTTGGAGCGAAAACTGGTAACTGTGAATGCTGATTTATCTCCGGATAGACGTATTCATGCATCATCTGGACAAGCCAGGAATTTATACTCTGAGCTCATGCGGAATATGTCCACTCGTAATAAGCCTGACGGTAATGCTTTAACGAGCGTAGTAGAAAAGTTCATTACTGAAGCGCGAAAAGAAGCTGATAATAACGGTAAAGATATCACAACTGTAATTCAAGGAAGGTTATCTTCATTGTCAGAGCTAGTGGGAGGATACGACTTCTCTAAAGTGATTGAAGCTTACTGGACTGGACATGAAACAGACAATGAGACGCTAAAAAACAATGCAGTAAAATGGTTGAGAGCCGAATATGCAACTAAGACCGATGCACGCAAAGATCTTGGGATTAGGAGTATTATTTCTGATGCATCGTTTTATGATTCTTTAAAGCTAATGAGCCTATTCGTGAGGCAAGCAGGCTACGAGGGTTTATTGGTTAACCTCGATGAAATGGTAAATTTATACAAACTCAATAGTACTCAAGCGCGAGTGTCGAACTATGAACAGATCTTAAGAATATTAAATGACTGTTTGCAGGGATCTGCGGAGTATCTGGGCTTTTTACTCGGGGGAACACCTGAGTTCTTACTTGACCCAAGAAAAGGCTTATATAGTTATGAAGCACTGCAATCACGCCTAGCTGGTAATACATTTGCAAAACAAGCTGGTGTTATTGATTATTCTTCGCCTGCGCTACATTTAGCTAGCTTGACGCCTGAAGAGTTATTTATTCTTCTGAAAAATCTGAGACATGTTTATGCGTCTGGCGATGAAACACAGTATTTAGGCCTGATGAATCCCTTAAGGCATTTTTAGTACATTGCAGTAAAACAATTGGTGATGCTTATTTCAGAACTCCAAGAAATACCATAAAAGCTTTTTTAGATATGCTCGCAGTAATAGATCAAAACCCAAGTATTTCGTGGGATAGCTTGATTTCGAAAGTTGATATTGTGGAAGAAAAACCATCGGATGTTGAGCTTGATATCGAATCAGAAGAAGATGGACTAGCTGATTTCAAATTATGATAGATGCACACGAGAAGCTGGATTTTCGTGTACAGCAGTGGATTTTTAAGCAGGGCTGGGATCGCCTACGAGAAATTCAATGCCTAGCGATTGATCCTATCTTGACCGGTTGCACTGATGTGCTCATTAGTGCTTCTACAGCAGCAGGCAAAACGGAAGCGTTTTTTTTACCTGCGATAAGTACTATTGTAGATAATAAGCAGGGCGTTGGGATCTTATATATAAGTCCCTTGAAAGCACTAATAAACGATCAAGATAGAAGACTTGAAGGTCTAGCAGATTTACTAGATCTTCAAGTTACGCCTTGGCACGGTGATAGTGCTCAAGGTCGCAAATCAAAGCTTAAACGAAATCCCTCAGGAATTGTTTTAATAACACCTGAGTCATTAGAGTCACTATTAATACGGGATAGTGGTTGGGTTAAATCTGCTTTTCAAAATTTAAAACATATTGTAATTGACGAATTTCACGCATTCATAGGGACTGAACGTGGTCATCATTTGTTGAGTTTACTTCACCGATTAGAGCATTTGCTTGGTCGCCTAAAAACTCCTATACCCAGAACTGCATTAAGTGCCACTCTTGGTGAATTAGAGACCGTACCTCTCTCTCTTAGGCCAAATAAATCATTACCATGCAAAATAATTAAGCAAACCCAATCTTCGGCTTCGCTAAAAATGCAGGTCAAGGGCTACATTGAGGCTAATACAGCAGTAGGTGATGCCGTGCGAGCTGAGCAGCTTGTCTGTAATGATTTATACGAACTTTGCCGAGGTGGTAACCATCTAGTCTTTGCGAATAGCAGAAGTCGTACTGAAATCCTTGCAGCAGTATTAGCCGATATGTGTGAGAGTAACGCTGTACCAAATGAGTTTTTTCCTCATCATGGTTCCCTTTCAAAGGAAATGAGAGAAACATTAGAAGCTCGGCTACAGCAGGAAAGGCTCCCAACTACTGCAATTTGTACCATGACCTTGGAGCTTGGTATTGATATTGGGAAAGTTAACTCAGTTGTGCAAGTTACAGCGCCTCATTCGATAGCTAGTTTGAGGCAAAGAATGGGGCGGTCAGGAAGACGCGGTGGTGCAAGTATTCTAAGGATGCTGATTACCGAGAACGAACTGACAGAGCAATCCAGTATTGTAGATAAGTTACGTCTGGAGCTAGTTCAGTCATTAGCGATGGTCAGACTATTAGTTGCTAGTAAGTGGTATGAACCGGCTGACTCCTCATTATTGCATTTCTCGACACTTCTGCATCAAATATTAGCATTAACCGCCCAGTGGGGAGGAATAAGAGCTGACCAAATATATAGTTTGCTGTGTAAGGACGGCCCGTTCCAGCATGTTACCGTCGCTCATTTTAAATGCTTATTGTCCCATATGGGCAATACGGAATTAATTACTCAGTTAGGTAGTGGAGAGCTAGTTTTAGGGCATGCTGGCGAAAAAATAACGAATCATTATAGCTTTTACGCCGTATTTAAAACACCTGAAGAATTTAGAATTGTTTCAGGCAGCAAAACGCTAGGAACACTTCCTGTAGATAGCTTGATATTAGAAGGTCAACATATCGTTTTTGCTGGAAGAAGGTGGGTGGTTGAATTGGTTGATGTGGAAAAAAAGGTAATATTAGTCAACCGCGCTAAAGGAGGCCAGCCACCTAAATTTGGCGGCGCTGGAATGGCGATTCATGATGTGGTTCGACAAGAAATGTTTAAAATACTGTGTGAGGGCGACTACAAAATAAAGGTTGGCGAACACCGAATAGAGTTTGCGGATGAAACTGCACAGTCATTGTTTCAGGAAGCGGCTAAATTTTTCCAAACAGCTAACCTTGCAAAAACTAATTTTATTCAGCAAGGTAATAGAACGGTGATCCTCACGTGGGCTGGCGATAAAATTGTAAACACTATCGTTGCTGTACTGATCAGCAAGGGTTTTGCTGCTGGAGCATTTGCAGGAATCATCGAAATTGAAAAGGCCGATGCGCAAGATGTAATCGATGCACTTAAGAGTTTCCAGACTGATGGCACAATATCTGCGGACCAGTTAGCTAAGTCAATTCCTGAAAAGGCGATCGATAAATTTGATGAGTATCTACCGGAAAATTTACTTATAACTGGGTATGCCGCGAGAGCCTTCGATATTGAAAGCGCTAAGATAAGAACAAAAGCTTTGCTACAAGGTTTACGCTGGAAAAATTATGAGTAGGGCGATCCACCTATTGCTAAATAAATTCGCGTTGGATAGTTAGTCACAAACTTAATTTAATCTGATGCCGGAAATTTAAAGAATAGACTGCAAGATAGTCACAAATTTCATTAGGAATTCGTTATAAAATTGAATTTTGAAATCAATCTTATCAGTCACAAACTTAATTACACGTTATCAGTTGGTTTAGCAGCGCTGTTGCTAGAGCCTTATTGATTTGAAAGGCGAACCTGTTGGTTCGCCTTTTTTGTGTTTTTATACCATTTTTATATTAAAGATAGGAGCGCTTCTTGGAAGTAGTAAAAGTGGCTTTATTTCTTGTCAAAAACTGGAAGGGTTAAATCAATATAAGTTCATTCTAAAGTATCAATAACATTAAATACTTGAC
>NZ_JAHHDX010000134.1:0-444 GCF_018619335.1 Alteromonas sp. ALT199
TTGATTTTTTTGTTATATGCTTTGTTTATTAAACCTGATGACATCTTTGTGTAATCCATAAGCCATGTTCAATCCTAGCACATCGTTAAAATAAAACTGAATATACCCATTATTGAGCCTAGCTTCCCAGTTGCTAATAACGTCGTAGCGAGAAAGGTATAGATTTACTTTTTTCTGTCTGCCACGATTCCAAAATCTTCCAATGGGATCGTCGTACCAGACACTTGAAACAGAGCCATTCGTTTCATAAATGGCTACATCGTAAGCTGAATTTGAAACCTGATATAGCCTTTCCTTTTCGGACTCAGAAAAGACTGGGTTTCCAATTTTTTTAATATAGCCAAACCATCTTCTATTGGAATGCCTAAAGGTACATGGGGGCTTTTAAGTTTTCTAAACCAGATGATGTTCGTATTCCTTTGGCATATAACTTTAAGCTAAGGG
>NZ_JAHHDX010000134.1:608-1522 GCF_018619335.1 Alteromonas sp. ALT199
GCGTCCCAGCGACCGAAGGGAGTGAACTTGAGCGCTTTGTTAGAAGCAGAGCCTGTTCCCTTGGCCTTTTTAAAAACTAATAAAGCCAGCATACGATTGATTATTAACACAAACAAGTAAAACGACAGCGCGGTAATGTTTTTGATTTGACTGAAGCAAGCCGCCCTTTGAGCTAACAAACGCAATGGCGCTTGCTGACTTAAAATAAGAATTTGTCGATAAAGCGCCTATTGCGCGACCTTTGAATTGAAAGCGGCGAAGTTAAAACCACCAAAAGCCAGAGCGATTTTTGAAACAGCAGGTGAGGGCGGTTGAGCTGCTATTTGTATTAAGCGAAACGCAGTTTAGGCTGACGCCTTCTAACTTTTAAATAAGGGGCGCAGGCATGTGGGCTAAAATCCGAACGAAGTGAGCAGCCCACATGCCTGCGTCCCAGCCCGCGCAGCGGGCGAACTTAATTTTTTTGTTATACATCAAAGACCCTGCGATGCAGATAGTCCACTTCAACTTCCATTTCATATAGAATCTTTGTCGATTCTAAGTTGAGACTATCTCGCATTTTAGTTCTATATTCTTCGTACTCCGCTGACATTTCTATATCGTTTGCCGCACGGTAAGTTGTTTCATCTGGCCATTGAGCGTAGGCAATGAACGCCCCAGATTTATCTATATGAAGACGAGAACCTAAACTCCCTTTGAACAGATAAATTCCTTGAGTAGTTTTAGGCCATGCTTCAAGAAATTGTTCTCGATATCCGTCTTTGACGACAAATTCAAACATTACAATAAACAACGATGTTTCCTCCTTGATGTATAACTTTTAAATAAGGGGCGCAGACATGTGGGCTAAAATCCGAACGAAGTGAGCAGCCCACATGTTTGCGTCCCAGCCCGCGCAGCGGGCGAACTTAATT
>NZ_JAHHDX010000017.1:0-2003 GCF_018619335.1 Alteromonas sp. ALT199
GCTATTTATGACATTATGCAGTCTTTAAATATTGAAAAAAGCGCTGTGTTGGGCCATTCCCTCGGTGGAAAGGTAGCCATGAAACTCGCCCTAAATCATAACGAAAGTATCACACATTTAATTGTAGCTGATATTGCCCCAGTAAGTTATGACCATAGCCACCAAGCTGTATTCAACGGGTTGAATTCTGTTTCTTTGAACACCATTAAAAGTAGAAAAGAAGCTGAGAAGCAAATGTCAGCTCATGTTAAAGAGATGGGTGTTAGGCAGTTTCTTCTAAAAAGCCTATATCAAGATGAAGACGGAACATGGAAATGGCGCTTCAATGTAAGTGGGCTAATTGAAAGTTACTCACACATTATTGATTGGGAGCAAACAAATCAAACGTTCGATGGCGTAACATTATTTATTAAGGGCAGCGAGTCGGACTACATTACTCCGGCCTATCGCAGCGAGATAGCGCGCTATTTCCCAAATGCGAAAGCGCATATTATTGAGGGTACTGGGCACTGGTTACATGCCGAAAAGCCGGCGGCGTTTAACGCTATTGTGGAGAGAACGCTCAATAAAACGTCTTAAAGTAGGATATTTCTCATTCAATAAGATGAGAATGACTATTATTACATATTTTTGAACGTTTTAGGCTCTTACAGGCGTATATACTGTGATATAGTTGCGCCAGATTTTTTAAGTAACAACACTATGCTTGCAGAAAATTACGAACTATTTGAGTCTATCATGCTGTACGGCGGATTATTTATACTTTTCGTATTGATGGGTTTTGCTGTACACGATGTTTTGCGTAAGAACGATGTTCCAATTATTGGACGAGTGGTCACCTACGGTGTGCTGGGTTTAGGCGCATTAGGGTTTCTTGCGAAAGGCATTATTGAATGGTTTTGGCTAAGCACAGGCGTTTAATTAGTAACGATTAATAGAGGTTAGATATGGCAAGCGTTGGCCTATTTTTCGGAAGTGACACGGGTAACACCGAACATGTTGCGAAAATGATCCAGAAGGAATTGGGTAAACAGCTAATTGATGTTAAAGATATTGCCAAGAGCAGTAAAGAAGACATCGCTGAATTTGATTTACTCATCTTTGGTATCCCTACTTGGTACTACGGTGAAGCTCAGTGCGACTGGGATGATTTCTTTCCTGAACTGGAGCAAATTGATTTCAACGACAAGCTGGTTGCTATTTTTGGTTGTGGAGACCAAGAAGACTATGCTGAATACTTCCTAGATGCTATGGGTATGGTACGCGATATCGTAGAAGCTAAAGGTGCTATTCTAGTAGGTCAGTGGTCAACTGAAGGCTACGACTTTGAAGCGTCTAAAGGCATGGCAGACGATAACCACTTTGTTGGTCTTGGTATCGACGAAGACCGTCAACCAGAGCTAACAGACTCTCGCGTTAAAGGCTGGTGTAAGCAAATTCACGACGAGCTTTGTTTGGCAGAACTTGCGTAGGTATAGTTGCGAAAGCATTCGTCTAGCTACATTTAAAAACCGCTCAAATTGAGCGGTTTCTTATTTGTGTTGTACTGACATTTTTTGCACTTGTCACAAGAAAGCTTTTCCGCCGTCTAACTCACTAAAGCTGAAACCGCTCTACCGCTTTTTTCAACGTTTCTGTTTGCGCGTCTAACATCATGGTCGATTCGTTCGACTGTCTTGTGCTTTGAGCACTTGAATCGGCAAGTGCGACTATTCGATTTAGGCTTGTCGCCACTTCACCTAACAGCACATCTTGTTGTTCAGTGTCTTCAACGATGTGTTCGTTAATGTCGCTCAAACGCTGAATAATTTCGCGAATGCTATTTACCTGCTCAGATACCTGCTGAGTTATTTCTACCCCTTCTTGTGCTTGCTCACGTCCCGCATTAATCGCTTTTACTGCCTGCGCGGCATCTTTTTGCAAGTTGCCAATCATTTGCTCAATTTCTTCTGTAGAGTTGTGCGTGCGATTTGCCAGAGTTCGTACTTCGTCTGCAACAACCG
>NZ_JAHHDX010000017.1:2108-2861 GCF_018619335.1 Alteromonas sp. ALT199
TCGTCTGCAACAACCGCGAATCCCCTTCCTTGCTCGCCAGCCCTAGCAGACTCAATGGCAGCATTTAGCGCTAGTAAATTTGTTTGTTCAGCGATTGTTTTAATTACGTCGAGGATACTGCCTATTTTACGCGAATTATTATCTAAACGACCGATGATTTGCGCTGAGGACTCTGCCTGTCTTGCCTGACTGCTTACTTGGTCACTGCTTTTTTGTACTAGCTGACCTATGTCGGTACTTTGCCGTGTAATCGTCCGCAAGGCATCCATTGCTTCATTAATTTGAGCTAAGTTACTGCGGCTCTTATCCTGCACATTTATAGTATTGGTGGAAGTAACCGTAACTTGCTCTCGCTGTTTGTCCACTTCAGACAAGCTTTTATTTCCAAGTTCAACACTTTCTTTTGTAATCTCAATTAAGCGCTTTTCCTGCTCAAGAATATTACCAACTAATTCTCGCAGGCTATCGGTTAAGCTGTTTACTTTTGCTGAAAGTGCGGAGAACTCATCGTTACCTTCTTCAGGCAATTTGGTACTCAAATCTCCCTGACTCAACAAACTCAGCCCTTTGTTGATATGCCTGAGTGGTTTTGAAATACTGCGCGTTACAATCACCGCTAAAAATATAGCAGCAATGAGCCCGATTGCGGCGACGATAATATTGCGAAGCAAGTTTTCTTGTACAGACTCAAGAATAGCGTTTTGTCCCTCAAGTGATTGGACTTGAACCGTGTCAAACAGAGTATTTATTTCC
>NZ_JAHHDX010000017.1:2977-3217 GCF_018619335.1 Alteromonas sp. ALT199
GCCTGTTTTGCTTGTTCTTGCGCTTGAGCCGCTTTATTAACCTCAGAGAGTTTCTGACGTTGTAACGCAATCAAACCACTTGAACCATTAACTGCATCTATTAATAAATCGAACTGTTCGTTGAAGGCCTCAATGGTGCCACCGTCATCAATTTCAGTAGCCAAACGGTTCACATATTCTTTGTCTACCTGCAAATTACTTAACTGGTAATCAAGGTCTTCAATTATACTGGTGCTTTGT
>NZ_JAHHDX010000109.1 GCF_018619335.1 Alteromonas sp. ALT199
AATTAACCTGTTCTAATTTAGCGATGTAATTAGACATACGAGCTTAATTCCTAAATTAGGAATCAGATAAAGTGCATGTCCTTCTCTTTATCAATATGCCCTACCACTTTACATTATATTGTTAACAATTATCAATTTATATTTTAACAATTTTACTACTTTATATTCATCATAGTAAAAACGGCAAAAACCGAAATCGAATTTAGAGCTAACGTTACTTCTTGTACATGCGGCGGTGGCAAGCCCTTTGTTGCTGCGTTCATTACTTAATGTTGGTACTCATTTTGTATTTGCCTTAGTTACTAAAATAACCCAGTCTCTTTCCTTGTCACTAGGCGGTAAACCTAAGTCTTTTTCATGCCTAACCCAAAAATGTTTGAACGGCATTTTTTGTGTTACCCGATGCAGTGAACCTTGTTGAAATTCGCCCCCTTTTCGTGGGTTATACCACTTTACATCGTATACACCTGGCTCACCTGGCAGTTTAAGTGTTACCCCTTTTGAAGCATCTTTGGTGTACAACACATAAAAAGCTTTGTCTTTAGCTAACACCCACGCATTTGTTGCCCATTGATCTTGATTTATCGCATTGGGAAGATCTAAATCAGCTAAAGTAAAAAAGTCGATAGCATGTTTAGCCTGAGTCCAAAATTTATCTCGGGTTCGCCAATTTTGTGCAGTTAAATCAGAGTGGGTATTTTTATAACCAAAATACCATTCGGTTCCCCAGGAACCAGCCGTTAGAGCTCCCCATAAGCCATTAGCGCGGGCGTTAAAATGCTCAGGGTCTAGCATGTCAGAGCGCAAAGCGTATTCCGCATCGCCAGGCTCATCTACCGCTATCGCCAACGGCCTACCGTTATTTACAGGCCAGCTTCGCAGGTCTTTCACCGCTCCATGAATTTGCGAGAAGTCAGGCGATGAGGTTTGAACTGAAGCGCCAGTATATTGGCTGCCTGCACCCGCTATATCTTGAAAGTACTGACCATTATGTATTACGCGGTGGTGTTGATAGGGGTCGATTAGTTGGAAATACTTCGCCATTGCTAATCGCTGAATAGTTGTTTGAGGCGGCGTTGGTGGATTGGGGTGCCACTCTCCGTTCTCTTCCCCCAAATTCCAATTTAAGGCAAGGTGATGTCCAAAGCGGGCTACAAGTTCTCTGTAATAAAGCTTTCTTTCTAGGCCAAGTCCCCCGTTATCTAAAAGCCCTTGGTTCTCTACTTCCTGAGTTTTAAAGTGAAGAAATAAACCTAAAGATTGGGCATGCTCAAAAATAACCTCCCACTGGGCGAGTTTAGAAATATCAAATCTCAAAGCGTCGTTGCTATCAACGTAAGGGAATATATTTTGATCGTCGCCAAGAATATTTAGGGTTAAAAACGATATCGAATTCATTCCTTTACTGGCAATATAATTAAGAGCTCCAACGAGCGCTTTACCTCTTCGTTCACTTTTTTTGTCGATTCCAGGCCAACTAGGATCCCCTTGCTTCCAGTCATTTAGATGAGGTTGCCAGTCTTTTACTAAATTATCTTTTACGCCATCGTTTTTAAATGAACCGTCAAAGTCTTTATAGGACAATAGGTTTTCCGGCGAATCTGGCCCAGCTTTAATAAAGTATCCCCCAGAGTCAGCAAAGCGCAAGTATGGTTCGTTAACGTACTCTAGGCGTCCTGTTGCGCGAAAATCTGGAGAACGTTTATCTGTATCTAAAATATAAAAAGCGCCGCGTTGTCCATTCATGTAACCGCCATCAAGGCCGGTTTTTGTAGTATTTGCAACAGCAACATACCGCCCTTTAATGAAGTTAGCCTCCCACTCCCATTGCCCTACTCTATCTGGGCTAAAGTGCACATGCCATTTATTGCCAGCCTCTGCTCCCGTATTTTGGGCGTTTCCGTCGGCGGCAAAGTAACCTGGCACTTCGAAGGTAGTTTTTGTGTTTTTGTGGGTAAAAGAGACATTTAAACGATAGTTTACAAAAGGGTTAAAATGATCTTGTTCTGACACCTCTGGACCGTCAAACTCCAAGGTAACTTTGTGCCACTTTTTAAGCTCTCCTCTCACTACCACTTGAACATCGGCCCACCCAGCATTGATATTGAAAAATAAGGCTAGTAGAAGTAAACCGCGCCATGACAGTGTATTCATCTATTCGACACCTTTTTCAGTTAGTTTCGCTCCCCCAGCCCATGCCACACCTTTTGCTAAAACTTTCATAAACATAGGGTCGGCATAAACATTTTCTCCATGTCCCAAAGTGGTGTGAAACACACGACCTTGATGATAATTAATGGTCATAAAAACAGGCTCATGGCGACCAAAGCCGTTGTACTTTTTGCTGTCGAAAGCTGTAGCCAATACAGTTAAATTATCAGCGGGGCCTCGTAACCGGTTATACAGTTCGTCTGCGCTGTGTTTCCAAGTTAGTGGGATATCTTGCGTAACGGGGTGAGAATTATTACGAACTTGAATGCTGAACGAGTGGACAGCACCATGACCGCCTCCCTGCCCTTGCGACATATCGCGCATCAACACGCCGCTTTCATCGTAGTAAATATAAGGACCATCTTTTTGATTTCGTCCTCCCCAGCCCCCCAAACCAATCATTTTGTTGTATTCAGTCCAATTCGGGAACGAATTATTCGCTGCATGCACTGAGACAAAACCGCCACCACTTTGCATATATTGTTCGAAAGAACGCTTTGTCGTTTCAGGCCAAGGAGCAGCTTTCCAGCCAAAGTTAGATATAACTACATCGTACATATGAAATTCAGGTTCAAATGTAGGATCGGTTTTAGCTTCAGTTACTGTCTCGTGAGCTCGCCCATCATTAGCAGGGTAATCCTCAATAAACTTATCCCCTCGCCATGTATATCGAGTACGGTAAACATCAACACTAAACCGCCCGCTTTCTTCTAAAAAGGCTTTCATAAGGGCGGTAGACTTTGGCCAAATATAGTGATTATTCTGACCATCAACGATAAGTACTTTTATTAGCGAAGGCTCGGGGTTGCTAAACTCACTTTGCGGTGCGAGTGTGGCAGCACAACCACTTAAACCTAAAAAAGATATGCCGAAGACAAAGCTTAAAGCAAACCGAGAGTGCGCCCCCGCAAAAATTAGCCGAAAACTTACTTCAAAGAGCTTCATCACTGTGCCTCTGCTAATAACTGGTTGAGAGTGTAATAGACCTTATCAACACTTGTAGCACGTCCGCTTTTATCCCTAAGACCAGCAAAATCAATCTGGATTATTTTTCCCGGAACCAAAGGCAAGACTACATCTAGTGTCTTCCCATCTTTTAACAATGTGACATTAGAAATAGGTAGGGTTTCCAGGTCCATTTTTGGTGATCCATAATTACTGGAATAATGATAATGCCACGACTGTGCACGCAGATTTTCTTTTGAAACTGACTCTGCAGATAGTGAATCTGTAAACGATATCCGAAACCCCGTTTTCGTTAGCTTTATATCGTAAAGTTCAAACGGTGTGCTGCCATCCCATACTACTTTTTGCAGTCCAAATGGCTTATCACCCTGCGAGCCCCAACCGCGTGCTGTTTGCCCAATCCAAAGCTGTCCATTTACGTCAAACTCGGTCCTAACATTGCCACTTTGGAACTTGTTCATGAAATTGATAACCGCACCTTGGTATTGCCCATTAACCTCTTCAAGCATTACTCTAAAAATGTTCGATTGGGTTTGATCACCAATAAATATTTGACCGCTGAATGGACCAAACTTGCCCTCTGTCGTGTCCCATTCTGGATTTCCTGGTGAATTGGCTACTTCTACATGTGGGATCCAAACCACCGGTGTCTCACTCATTTCTTCAAGCTGCTTTAATGACATCTGCTTAATTGATTCTCGTGTATAACCTTCGACATCAACGAGCGAAACAGGATGTCCATAAAACTTGTCTTTTTTTAGTAAATGCATCTTAGAAGTAGGAACCCAATCTCCTTGGTTGTCGGTGTAAAACACTTCTCCATCGGGCGATGTTCCTAGTCCTGCAGGTGAGCGCAACCCCCATGCATAGGGAACAAACTCACCTTCTTTATTCACTTGATACGCAAAACCCCGGAACCCACCGGGCGACCCCATCGCTCCCATAGTAAATGCGTCTGGATTATTGTGGCTTAAGTTCAAAGTACCGTATAAATTACCTTGCTTATCTTTAACTGGACCGAAGTGAAACTCATGGTAGTTGTCGTTAAATGACCAATCGTCTACGACAATTTCGTAAACATCGGCAACACCATCGTTGTTACTATCAGAAATTCGTGTCAATTCCGGCTTTTGTGATACAAGCAAGCTACCATCACTATCAACAAGTAACCCCGTAGGCTCATGTAACCCTTGTGCAAATTTAAACCACTGTTCGTTTTTGTAATACCAGACATCTCCGAAGCGAGTCGCAACCCAAATTACGCCATTACTGTCGCTGTCTAAACCTGTAACGTGAAATCGTTCATCTTCAGGCGTTTCTATCGTGACAATACTGTAGCCATCGGGTTTATACTCGTGTTTTGGTGCTTGGGCTGCCGTTGCATAAAATGATGCAAGCAAGGTGGTGCTTGTTAGGCAAAGTACTACTTTTCTCAATATAAAATTCATTTGATTGCTCTCGTTTGCGCCTGTTTGTTGTTAGGACTGCTTGAGAGTAGCTGTGAGTACTACTCGTCCGGATTCAGTAGGTTTTAGTAGCGAACCTTTAAGATTTTGAGGGTCTAGTGCCTTATCGTTATGCTCCCATCGGACTTTCGATACTTGAGGGAGGTCGAGTTTAAGCACCTCTTGTCCTTGAACTTGATATACAAAATCTAAAGAACTACTGCTGCGCGCTTTAACTGTGAGGGTGTATTGGCGCTGTCCGAACTGGTAGGAAAATACAGGATTGCCATCTTCTAGCTTGTATCCCTTGTAGCGACACTGGTTGTCTTCAATGTTATGTTTAAGCTGCTCGGGTGAATGAAAAAGCCACTCTCCAAGAGGTAGACTCGGATCTTCGCCACGCCCGGCGATATTCGGGCCAATATTAAGCATATCGCCTTGCCACACGCCTACTACTGAGCAAGTCTTGGTATTAAAACCATAGTTTAATTTAGCTGGATAACCGACAGATACGGTGGAAGGAGGTAAGTCTAAAATACGCTTGCGCTGAATCAGTATTTCAGCATTCGCTTTTAACTCATATTTCTTTTCTTCAACGATGCCTTTTGCTTTAGTTGATAGCGGGAACAGTTTAACGGTTAAATCTAAGTTTGTTCCTATAAGGATCAGGTTCCTTTGATTCAGCTTAGTAGTCCCCGAACGATAAGTAACTTTTAAATGTTGCTTACCTCGCTCTAGGCGCCATGTAGGAAACCATGCGGAGCCCCCTTTTTCTACCTGCTCATCATTAACGAATACTGTTAGTTCATGAGGAAACCCCCACTGCAACCATATTTGAGTGTCTAGATCTCTAGGCGCATAAAAGTCACCCTCAAATTCAATAAAATAATGTTGAACTTCGGGAATGGAAAAGTCGGCTAACCCCTTACTTAACTCACCCGATTTTATTAGCTTATCAGCAGTGACATTTTTATCGTCTGCACTGTTTAATTGGTAAAGCTTGTAAGTTAGCTCTTCCCACCCCTCTCGTTTCGACAGTACATACGCCACTATTGACTCAAGCTCGAGTTCGTTGAACACGCCTTCAAAACCCGGCATCCCAGCACTAAGAAAGCCTGCTTTGACGTTCTTAAGTATTTGGGAAGGGTCACGTCCATGTACCCATTCACCATCTTTTAAATTAAACCCCGTTGCACCGCTTAAATCTTTAGCGTGGCAAGAGGCGCAAATTTGCTCGAACAGCTTTTGCCCTTGCGCTGTCACCTTTGGGTCATTACTTTTTGTGCGCAGCACCTCATCTAGGTCGTTGGCACTAGTATTACTTGTAAATACTAGGAAAAAGACAGTTGAAACAAATGCGAAACGGTTCATTAGATGCGACCTCATGTTAAATTGTGCGCCATGAAAACTGGATCCCTACGCCGAGTTCAGGACCTGGCACGCCCACCGCCACTTGATAGTCCTTATCGAAAGTATTTTCCAAGTAGAAGTCGAGAGAGTGATATTCTGTCATCGCCCATGAGGTAGTAATATCGACACGGTTAAAGGAAGGTAAGCTTTCCTGTTTAAATTCGCCTGTATAAAGGCTTGTAGCTTTAGTACTGCCTACATAGTTAAGTCTTACTACAGTCACTAAATCATCTGTAACTTGGTAATTTACTGATAACCTGCCTTGCCATTCAGGTCTGCTTGTAAGAACTTCGCCACTTTCAGTATCAAGATCCACGTAGGTAACATCTCCTTGAACCGAGAGCGCCTCAGATAGTTGGTGACTGGCGAATAGTTCAACGCCTCGACCATCAATGTTAGAGCGATTAAGCAATGAAAATAGTTCGCCATCGAAATCTACCAAATTGGTATATTCGTATATGAAAAGCGCAACATTAATTTCGCTTTTATCGCTATTCCACTCAATACCAATGTCTTTGTTGGTGGCTTGCTCGGGTTTTAGATTAGGGTTTCCTATCATGTTGTTGCTAAGCGCATAAAGACTCGGCAGCTTAAATCCGGTGCCAACGTTGGCAAACAGCCTAACTTGCTCTGACAATTGATAAACCCCGCCTAACTTCCAAGTATTTTCACTACTGAAATCTTGTGTGTCATCATGGCGCAGCCCGGTAAACAGTGTAAGTGCGTTGTGGGACCAATTTGCATCAACAAATCCAGCGACAGTGTCGCGTTCAATATCATAGTTGGTGGGAATGTCAGTACCAAAGAGACTAAGGGCGCCGGAAGTTTCGCCCTTCTCATTTTTATAATCTACACCAGCGGTTACCTGAACACTGTCGAAAGACACAGTGTTCAGCCAACGGAGTTTGTAATAGTCATAATCATTGTTAGACATTGAAGGTGGAGCATTGGTGTAAGGTGCTACACCTTCAGAATTGAGGTTATCGTCGATTTGATAAAGCTCTGCTTGTGCTGCCAGCGTGTACCATTCGTTGATTGCGTGATTATGACGCAAACTCGCCGTGACAAGTTCGGTTTCTTTACTATCTCTTTTACTGTCTGACGCATACTTCACACCACCACTTTGATCAGCGTAGGCGCGTTGCTTATAGTCGTTATACCTCACATTTAGTCGCGTGCTGCTATTGTCCCACAGCACAAATTCTCCTTGAACCGCTAGTTCTAAAGACCTTTGTGCGTCACCATTTGGTTGTTTGTCTGAATCAAGTAAGTTCACTCTTCCTTGAATACTCTCGTATCCAAATGATGCATTGGCCACCCGCTTTCCTTTTGGCAGAACACCTACCGATAGTTCGGTGCCCGTGAAGTTCTTTGCAAAAGTGATAAAGTTAACCACACCTGCAATAGCATCAGAGCCATATATCGAGGATTGGGCCCCCTTTATCACTTCAACGCGTTGCAAGGTACTTTTTGAAATAGATGACAAGTCAAAACTACCGCCTCTGGTATCTAAGGGATTATTTACTTGGACGCCATCAATTTGAACAATAACGAAGTTTGTCTCAGCGCCGCGCAAAAATATCTCTTGAGCAAGTCCGGACTTTTGCACTGTAATGCTAGGAATCTGGGCTAAAACATCTAGCGCAGTGGCCCCTACGATAGAACGAATTTCTTGTGCTGATAGCACATAAAAAGGGCTGGCCATATGCCTAACAGGTTTCGGCTGAAAGTTGCCGAAAATTTCAATGACTTCGGTGTCATTTTCTATCATCTCACTTGCATGGGAGTATGTGACAGCAAAGCACAAACATAGCGGCAGTAAAGAGGTTATAGTGAAACGCATACAACTTCCCTGATAATTTATTAAATACAAACCAAATATTGTTAACAATATAAAGT
>NZ_JAHHDX010000029.1 GCF_018619335.1 Alteromonas sp. ALT199
GCTAACATGTGGGCTGACTCACTTCGTTCGGATTTTAGCCCACATGCTAGCGCCCCTTAGCTTAAAGTTAGTTCTCAAGGATGAACATTTTGAAAATAATTGTAGTTTGCATATTAATCATATTGTTCGTGTTCTATTGGATTCGTCCACTGGCTAACCCTGACGTTACAAAATATTACCCCCCAATCATATATTCTGATGAGACCTATTTTTCAATTTCGATCCCAGTGGAAATTGATTTAAAGGATGGTAAACGATCATTCATAGAATTGTTTAAAGCTTATGGTTTCAGCGGCAATGGCCCATCTATAGAGCAAGTAGTGAGAGCAAATACAAATTTTGCATCTGTTCAATTTGATAGCGAAGGAGATGCATTTGTTATGTATACGTCAAATGAAGAGCAGTATTTGTCGGTTTTAAATGAACTAGGCTGTATGGAAGAAATTGCCTGTTTAAAAAAGTGGCTAAAAACCGCGCGATGGGTGTTGATTAAAGAATGAGAACTAACAAAAACATCAACTGGAAAACTACTCGCTGCAACTTCGTTGCAAAAGCGCTCGTATTTTCCAGTTATATTAATCGTTATGTGTCGGGGATAAGAATTAGCTTTGAAATGTAATAAATGCGACAGTTTGATTCGGCCCGTAGAAATCCCCGTGCCGGGCAATCATTCAAGGTTCAAATGTCCAGTTTGCGGTAATAGCGTTTCTGGCAGCAGGCGCGGAGGCTTAATTGTATTACTTGCCATTGTGGTCGTTTGCTGGGGTGTCGCATTCAGTTATTATCACTTAATTAACTAACTTGATCTGAGCGACGATTATATTAAATCAAGGTTGTTTTAGACTTAGCCACATAACAAACAAATTAAGTCACTCGCTCCGCTCGCTGGGACGCAAACACGTGGGCTGACTCGCTTCGCTCGGGATTTTAGCCCACGTGTTTCCGCCCCTTATTTGGGTGTTAGTTCCCAAAAGGAAAGTAGATGAAAAAGGTATTTTTTGTTCTCACCGTTTTTTTATTAGTATCAGCATGTAGTTCAACTTCAATCGTCAAAAATGACAGGGTAGCTACAAATACTGATATTTCTGAAACTGAAGATCACTCTCCAGTTTATGGGTGGGTTAAACTTTCGTTTGATATTACGGAAGCAGGGGAAACTGACAACATACAAGTTCTGGCATCTTCTCCATCAGGTTACTTCGATGAAGATGCTATTAAAGCAGTATCAGAATGGAAATATAACCCATTCATCATCGATGGTGTTCCCACAAGGCAAGTCGATAATATGGTTCATTTAGATTACGTCGATAAAAAAGATGGGAACTAACAAGGCAATAAACACGCGCGCAGAGGCGCGCTGGGACAGTAACACAGCGGCGGCCTCGATATTCTCGCCGCTGTGTTACTGCCCGTTATTGCGAAGTTAGGTAACAGATGGATTTGAGTTCAATAGATTTAGCAATAAAGTACCACTCGCTAGAAGACGAAGAATGGGAGAAAAACGGCGGAACGTTTATCGTCATCGCTGCTGGTAGGTTTGATTTTAATACCAATGAGTTTGAAACAGCTAAAGAGTTAATAACACATATTGAGCAACAACCTCCTAAGGATGTGTTAGTCCTGTATGACAACAGCACTATTCCATCACTCATTGTATCTGTGGTAAATCTGTGTAAAAAAGTTAGTGTAGACAAGTTAGTAATAAAGAGCACCGAGGGATATGGACGCTAAGTTACCTAACAAAAAAATTAAGTTCGCCCGCTGC
>NZ_JAHHDX010000097.1 GCF_018619335.1 Alteromonas sp. ALT199
GTCCTGAGGTGTGGGCTGAACATTCAAATATTTATGGTTTTGATCTACTTCAATTCTTTTCAAATTTTTTAGGGCGAGCAAGTGTTCCTGCCTTAAGTATTATCAGCGGATATCTTATTGTAAATTCCTTTTATAAATCCCCTGACTGGTTTTCTTTCGCAAAGTCTAAATTTAAGAAGCTCATAGTTCCACTTATTACTTGGAACCTGATCATTATTTTATTTAGCCTAGCCGTTTTTTATTTAGTTTCTTTAAAAACAATTCAAATGCGAATTCTTTCGGGCGAAGAGTTGACCTTCGTCCGAATACTAGATTTAACCATAGGTTTAAACTATAACTCTATCACTGAACCACTTAATTTTTTACGCGACATATTTGTATGTTCTTTAATTTCGCCAATATTCATTTTTCTCTATAGAGCTAATAAATTTATTTTTCTGTTTCTGACTTGGACTATCTGCCTCAATTTCGATATTACACCAGTTATAATGCGAGATGGAATACTGATGTTTTTCTCTGTCGGTATTGCACTTGGAGTGTCTAAAGAAAAAGTATTTTCCCTTAGTCACAATAATATTATAATTATGTCCACCGTAGTCACTTCTCTTTTTGCTACATATATTGCAAACGATAGTTTTTCTTACTATGACTTAAGAGAGTACGCATTGAGGGTAGTTGTCGCTTGTGCTTTTATGATTTCCTCTTACTTCTTAGCTACAAAATTAACTCACGAAACAACAAAGAAGTTAGGAGGATATTCTTTTCCTCTCTTTCTATCTCATAGCTTAATATTCACTGTATTGTGGGGTTTTTGGCAATTTTTTATAGGAAGAGAAGTTGATAGTTTTTACCCTGTTTTCTACTTTTCTGCGCCATTATTTGCTTTAATTGCAGTTCAATTAATAATGAAAACCAAAAAGTTTTTTTCGCCGAAAATCAATAGCCTCCTTTGGGCTCAGTAGTAAAAAGTTCATCCCATTGGCAAGTACCGCCGACTACACTTACGGAAAATTGATAACATAATAGCTTAACACTTAGATAGTAAATTCCTTTTTAATGTTCATACTAATAAAATTTAATTACTTTAGTATAGGTAGCGTTCATGCGGCGTTAATTTAATCTCACGCTCTAACTCTTCATAATTGCCTACAACGTTTTTTAGATCGTTTGAAAGTATTTTTTTATGGTGACTCATTTTTTCTATTGGTTCAAGACCAATAAATTCGAAAATTTCTCTATTATGCCTGTTCAATGACTCTATATCTTTAAAATAAGCCTCATATGATACTTTGTAGACGGGATGCCGTTTTTCTAATTTCTTTACAAAGTCTTTTTCAGCACGATCAAGCTCAGCATCAGAATCTAAGTATTTTAAGAGCCTCTGAACATTAATTTCGGCTTTAAGGTCTTTAATGGCGTCATCCTTAGTCGATACAACTCCTACTTTATTCATCAGCATTGAAGAAACAAGTCTTTTTAGTAAATTATCTCTTCTTAAATGAATTACATTCATTTGTTCTTGCCTAATAAAATAATCTTCTATTCGATTTCTTCTAATGTGTGTGTAAAAATCCTTAATTCCCAAAGTTTTTAAATTACGTTTTCTTTTGAAGTTAATCGGAGTTCTCTTTTTTAAATGAGAATACGCACTATATGATTGTGCGGAATAAAAAAATAAGTTATTGCTCCATAAGTAGTCGAGATATCCTTCATACGATAACCCGAAGCTTTTCAAAGCCCAATTGTGAAGCTTATGAGGCATTGTCCAAGGTCCTAAGACTTCTCCAAAATTAACTGCGTTTGGACTAAGGTTGATCGTATTTGCCATGAAGTTGCTTCCACAACGACCGCTAGTCAAAATAAAGTGCTTAGAATAATTCAAGATAGCTTACCTCATTATTAAGTGCATCATTTATAGAGAATTGATGACGAGACTATTGACTGCTGACGATTGTATTAATCCGTCAAAACTAATAGAAGCTTTAGTCTTCGCTTCCACAATACTAACGGAGATATAAAAACAACTTTTCAAATTTTTTAGAAAAAAAAGCGCGGATAAAATCCGCGCTTTCAACGTTGTCTCGATTGCTTAAGCAAATTCCGAATAGTTTTTAATATTATCGCTTAGCACGAATCCTAAGAACAACTAGGCCAGCCATCATGAAAAGGATGATTGAACTAGGAGCAGGAACTGCGACAGCGTTTGAACTAAATATAGAATTCACATTTAAGGTCGCCGGCACACCAGCTATTTGCTGCGCTACGACTGCATCACCGTTTGAGTCAAATGAATATACAGTAATACCATCAATGCCGTAGACATTCGAAAATGAATAATCAACGTTCCAAAGGTCGCCGAAAAGTTCTGTTACGATAAACCCATCAGTTTTATCAGCAGCATAATTAAATGACAAATTTGCTTCGGCAGCGTCTTCCCAAAACGTAACACTACCGCTTCCTGTTACGCCGTTATCACCACCGCCAGCAACACCACCAATATCACTATATATCGTGAAAATGCCAAATTCATTACCTACATTAGCTACAAAGATTGCGATTTGATTTGCAACTTCTAAACCAGTGTTAGCACTCCACGCATTAGGTGAGTCAAATTGATAAAAATCCTCGAAGCTTGTACCGATATCTAGAGAATTTACCTCAGTACCGTTGACGCTAATCAAGCCAGCGTGTGCACCCGAGACTGATGCTAGCGTTAACGCGATACAAGCAAACCACTTGTTCAACTTTTTCATACTTTTACATTCCTATTTACAACGAATTATTACTAAGCTTTGTTAGAAGAGCTACGCAGAGGCTATCATGCAAAAAACAGTCCAAAAAGACAAGCTATTAATTAATAACAACATTATTAAAATTTACACAACCATATACTCTGGAGTGTTAAATTTAATGACACCAACCATCACAAGCTTAAATTTGACTGCTCGCGAGCAGAAGCCCAAGTGAACTGCTTGAGAAAAAGTACCTCTATGTGCCAATGGGATTTGTGGAAATCACTCGTTTCGCGCAACTTTTTTTCGGTTTAACTTTGACATCAACATCGCTGATTAAATTGCATACCATCCGCAATTAAACCACGATGTATTTAGAAACAGTTCTTTCAAAACGATCTGACAGACTTGACCGTTGTAACATGTTCCATAGTACTTGTACTAAATAAAATTCTTTAAGTTATAAAAACTAAACCTTTGTAAGCGATCGTGTTAGTGTGAACTACGCTACGGTTAGCAACATTGAGAGTCTCGTTTGCCATAAATATAAGTCGATAGAACTGAATGAAAGAGAAGCTTTAATCATGGGTAAAAGTATCCTACTTCATTACTATATATTAGTGTTCATCCAAAGTTTTTAATAGTCAATACCGTAATAATCTTTAAGATCACAAGAGTGATAAGGGAGAAAAGATGTTAGAAAGGAATAATACAGAGCCACTATTTATAGTTGGGGTCCCAAGATCGGGCACGACACTTTTAACATCGTATCTAGTGTCTCACCCAAATATCGAGTCTGGTGCTGAGACCCAATTTTTTAATAAGATTGGGGAAGATGAAGCCGCTCTTGAATACGCGCTTCAAGAAGAAAATTGGCCCCATGCTGCATACGATTTGATGAAGAAAAAACTAACGTTGTCAGGAGTGAGCGTACTAGAATTATATTGTAAAGATAGGGAAAGCATAATCCTATTCTTATCATCTCGTAAGCCTAGTTTAGGAGCCATGCTTGAATCAATCGTGATACGAAACACTGATACAAGCTCTCCTCGACGTTGGTTAGAAAAAACACCAAATCATATTAACCATTTAAATGACATACGAACTCATTTTCCATCTGCTAAAATTTTATTGATAATTAGAGATCCTAGGGATAGCGCTGCCTCTATAGCTAAGCTGCCTTGGGCACCAAAATCAACGCTTGCAAACGCGCTTCTTGTAGAAAATTGGCTAGCTAACACTTACAAAGGATTTGAGGAAAATAACAATTGTCTTACCGTTTCATATGAGCGTTTGATAACCAATACGGAAGAGGAGTTGAAAAAAGTATTTTCTTTTATAAGTGAAGAATATTCACCTTCTATTCTAGAAAAGAAAAGTGCTGCTGAAGTCACTACAGTGGCAGAGCCTTGGAAAAAAGATGTCCACAGAGCTATTGATAAAAATCACCTGGCGTTATGGAAGAAGAGAGTACCTAAGCCTGTTTTGATCCAAATAGAGCGGATTATGTCGGCATGTTTAGACTTTTTCTCTTATCGTGAACCAGTCACTG
>NZ_JAHHDX010000168.1 GCF_018619335.1 Alteromonas sp. ALT199
CTATTAATATAAAAACCTCCAATTTAGGAGGTTTTTTTATAATGTTCACTAATTAAGTTAGCCGTTTTGCTATGCATTTTTATATAGCTAACCATTTTTATAATCGTCCTACGCCTCAGATCCCGCACTTAACACCTACTATTTTTCACTGAATATATTAAATTACCGGAGACTACATCTAACCGTGGCATAGCAGTCATAGGCCACTCCCCAACGCCTAAGGCTATATCACTTTGCCCTCTCTATGTTACTTTAAGTGTCCTAATTGTCTTTGATACTAGATAGCCTTAGTCTGAAATACCGAAAGAAGGGAAGTGGTCTCTAGCTTACTATTAAGGGCTGAAGAGAAACGTAACGCTTAGCCTAGGTTTGTACACAGTTCGCGCAAAAATGAAGTTGCCATTAGAAACAACTTCCGCAAGTTGATAAAAGGCATAAAAAAACGCGGCCTTTTGGCCGCGTTAGTATCAAGCTAAGGTTTGGGTTTTATTGAACCTCTACAGATGAGTATTCATCAATGAGTACTTTAGCGCCCACCGGGAAGCCAAGGAACTCGTAAAAGACAAATACATCAGTTACTACCGTCCAGTTTTCAGGGACTGACCATTCTCGACTACCAGTAGCATCATCAACAAATTCAACAAGCTGCCACTGTGTAGTAGGTCGAAGCGTAGATGTAAATATTCCTGCCGCTTCTAGTCTTCTGTCAAAACCTGGCCCTGTGGGACCGTCCTGGTAGGCAAAGGGAAGCACAACGTGGCGTAGCTGAACTTCTGTTTCGGGTACTTCCTGTAATTTAACCCACATAGCAAATTTATACGTTTTCCCTACGCTGGCGCCGCCAAGTCCGTAGGTTGAACTGTGCCAGTTGCGTTGCTTATTAAAGACCTGCTGCAAGATACGAGTAAACCCGTTATTTATATTCGTCATGGTTACTTCCAACGCCTTTCCAGATAAAGAATCGTCAACAGCCGTCACCAAACCATCAGGCTTCCAAGGCGCGCCTTCACCATCAAGTTTAAAGTCTGTGTTGAACCCAGCCGGGTGGGCAGAGGTACCCGGGTCGCACATTAAGTTCTTTTCAACAATAACCGTAGCACTTTTACTCTCTACTTCATCGCTAGGGAAAGAGCCTGTATCTCCCGATAAATACGCAACGCTTGCCTCAAATTGTGAGCCTACGTTGTTTATATTCCCTGCGCTAAAGCGGCCCAATCCATCTTCACCGTAGTGTATGGTTTCAGCTAACGGGAAATCGATTTCGTTAGATGAAGCCCACTCGTAGCTATACTCTCCAGTAAGCGCTTCACCTGAAGCGGGCTGCGGCTCTACATATAAACCCGCAGAAACACAAGATGGGGTGGTTTTAATGTCGGTTGTTAGCCCGTTTTCATCAATGTCTTTATTCGTCAGGTTTAGTGTGAATTCAGAAAACACTTCCAAGGCCACTGTTGTTGATAGCTCTGGGTTGCTTAAGCTTGTAACGGTTACCGTAGTTTCACCTATAGCTAGGGTGGTGATATTGCCGTTTTCATCTATCGTCGCAATGCTCTCATCTGCTACGCTATAAGATAAACGTTGATCGCATGCCTTTTGGGGCAGCACGGTGGCAAATAACGAGCCTTCTTTACCAAGGGAGACTCTAATGGGTTCGGCTGTTACGCTTTCTACTTCATCAAAAACAGCGTTTACTGTTAACTCAAGTGTTCGTCTAGGTAATACTTCACCCGGCTGTAAGTTAAAGCCGTTGTCTATGGCAAAATCGATGGTATAGGTGACCGATGGCGGATTGTCCAAAAGGCCGTCTGGTTCAGACCCTGGTGTCGAACCGAAGTTGTCACTGGTATCACATGTGCTTAAACGATCGGCGAATAAATCCGTATCCACAACCAAGTTTCTACCGTCTACAGTAAATGGAGATATGGTTTGATTAGGCTGTCCAATAGAAGGCGCCTGCGGTGTTCTATATAGAGGTGAAGTGGTGAATTGTAAGTCTGAAATAATGATATTTCCTTGGGCAGGTTCGTCATCAACCGTAACGCCAGCCACCAGATCAATCGTTTGCTCTCCCGATTCCTCTGTCATTTCTGCCGTTAACATCGGCATAGATATTTCAAGAGGGGCATCTGCACTAAAATTAGGGTCAAAGCCTTCGTCTGTTCCACCGCCACACCCTGTCAGCGCAATTGTTACCGAAGCAGCGAGAGCAGATATTTGTAGTAAGTTTTTCTTCATCTTACTTCTCCAAAAAATGTGAAATTGGCCAGAGTAAGATCTGGCCTTATTAATTGATTAACTAGAAAGTTCCGCGAAGACCAATTCGGAATTGACGACCGAATTTGAACAGCGATGCCGTGCGCTCTTGTGGAATACTGCTATCTTCATAGACGCTGCCTTCATCAAGCACGATTTCATTGCTATTAACATTATTCGGGTTAATGGCATTGGCTGCGGTAACAAAGTTTCTTCTGGTATCGTCTGTAATGTTTAACGCGTTAAACGTTACAGTAAGGTTTTTGTTAATCGCATAAGATGCACTGAAATCTAATCTGTGAGATTCATCTTGCCAAAGCGATACGCCAGATAACCCTCGGTTTACCAGTTGCTGACCGGTGTAGCGGTGTGCCAGTCTTAACTGAATGCCATCTTTTTCATAAAACAGCGTTGCATTAGCCGAGTGTCTAGGTGTAAAAGGCTGTGGCAAAGGTTTAAGAAAACGCCCAGAATTTCCAATTTCTACAGGGTCAGATTCCGACTTCTGATAGGTATAGTTAATGGTTGCGCCAAAGCCAGACCAGATCCCCGGTAAGAAATCGTAGTTTTGTGTATAGCCAAGCTCTACGCCTTCAATAGTGGCACCAGAGCCATTTTTTGATGTGTTAATATTGGCCACGTCACACTCAATTCTCCACTGCTCGAAGAAACCGGCTGCAAGACGAAGCGGATGACAGTCGTCTTCCCCTCCTGGCGTGCGGTTTTCGTCGAAGTCAAGAAGAAGATCAGAGTCTTGCAAATCTACTTCTTCTCTTACGTCACGGTAGTGGAAAGGGGTAACCACGGTTTCTTCGAAGTTATCCATATCTTTGTAGAAGAAAGCCGCAGACAATAATCCAGAGTTACTAAAGTACCACTCGTAAGATAAGTCGATATTGTTCGATGTTAGCGGTTTAAGTGCTGTATTGCCCGCATTGCCAGACGCCAAGCCAAACTGATTCTCACGGATAAAAGCAGAAGGGTTTAGAGAATCAAAGCGCGGTCGCGTCATAGTTTTAGTTAACGCGAATCGTACGATAGTTTCTTCGTTCAGGGCATAATTTAACGTCAAACTAGGTAGCCAAATAGAACTTGATGCTTCATCAGTCACTGGTGCGGTTCTAACTTGAACTTCTTGACCCGTGCCGTTAGGGCCAGTGAATGATGTACTTCTGTCTAAGAATGGCCAAACATACCCAGTTTGGTTAAAGCGTGCCCAGCTTGAAGCATTTGTTGGTACTAGGTTACCGTTCGAGTCATAAACTTGGCCGGGTAGCTCATTAAAAACGAAGTTGCCATTCTCATCTTGAAATACTAAGCGGTTTACATCTAGGCCAGTTTGACCGTCGGGACCAACAACTAGGAATTGCCCTGTGTTTACGTCAAAAGGTATCGTTGCTGCATTGTTAAAGTTGTATCCATGGGTTAACGCCCACGCCCAGCAGTTGCTTAGTTCTGCTTCGTTTTGCGGCGCGTAACGGGTATCACCGTCGGCAATAGGTATACCTAACGGGCAAGGATCAAGGCTCGTGTTACCTAGGTCTCTTTCTACAAACAAATTGTATGGGTCAATGACTTGCGGTGCTCTGATATAGTTGATACCACCGATACCAGACGCTTCGTTTTCGTCTTTTACGTAGCGAACGCCAATGTTACCGGTAAGACGGCCATCCATAAATTCAAAATTAGCTTTGAAGTAGGCAGCCATGGTTTCGGTAGTTATTTCGCGAGTCCCTTGGTCGCTAAAACGCACGCCAACTTCAGACGCATCTTTACCAGAAAGTAGCTCTAATGCTTTTTGCGCATCGAGTAACGGCCAACCTCCCCAAAATGCATTGTCACGATTAGCTTGTAAATCCTCACCGTAGTTGTCATAAGGGAAAGCTTCACCAGATAACATGTTTGCAACGCGAATAGACGCTAAGCCTCGCACCTCAAATTCGGCGTCAGGGTCATCGAGCGCAATAAGATCTTCACCGTTAGTAATAGCAGTATTTTTAATCGATACGTCACGGTTTCTATGAGAGTACTTTCCGCCAAACTCTATGCTGGTCACATAGTCATTATCAAGCGCATAATCAAAATCGATGAACAAAGACTTATTGGTATCTTCGAATCTGTTTTCTCTAAATGCTAAATTTCCAAGGTGATTGTGTTGTAAATCAAATGGGTTGAAGCGGCTGGTCACACTATTGGCACTGCCGTCAAAGGCATCAAATTCGCCTGGTGTGCTACCCGTAAAATATTCACAGTCTGACAGTGAACCTTGCGTACAGTCGTAGCCTACAAGTTCTAGGATATCTGACGGCATGGCTTCTACTACATTTCGACCAGCAGTGCCCCAGGTTGCTGTGCCTATTGTAAAGAATGCATCCGGGTCGGCTCTATCAGGTGTTTCATCTTCAGAACCTGAATAACCAGCTCGTAGGTTCATGGTTAAGTCGTCGGTAAAGCTGTGAAAAAGATCTAATGTAACAACATTGGTCGTGAGTTCTCGTAAGCCTCTTGCTCTATTGAATCCCCCAGTGATTGAGCGACTCGTTGAGCGCTGCAGTGTATTGGTAGAAAGGTCCACCACATTAAGCGCAACATTGTCGTCACCAGGGTGAATGGAAGGAGTCAACGGCGCAATGTTCATAAACATGCGGTGGTTATCGGTAAGTATTTTTTGATTGGTATGTGTAATATCGACCTGAAGCATAGTGTCGTCACTTACTTCATACTGAATACCCGTTGAAATAGACAGTCTGTCGCGCTGATCGGTATTTAAGTTGTAGTTGATGAACTCACGACCCATTACGAATAAATCACCCTCAACCAATGTTTGGGTTGCAGGGTCGTAGTTTAAGAGACTCTCAATGGGGTTTAATAAGGGCTGGCCGTCTTCGCCAAGGATAAGTTCACCACTGTTGTCGCGCTGGTAACCAAGAACCCGAATAGGCTGCCCAGTTGCAAGGTCAGTGGCTGGACGTGCTCGGCTGCCTTCATCGAATGCATCTGCTATTTGTATGGCTTGGTTCGCCCAATCGGTATCAATTCGGTCAACGCGGGTGTTTTGTCGGTCTTTAGTGGCGGTAATGATAAAACCCAGTCGGTCGTTAAATAGCTTTTCCGAGAAACTTCCAACAATTCGATAGTCTTCATCGTCTGCGAACTCGTTGTGTCTACCCTCAACAGTAAAAGAGCGACGAGGCTTGTTTAACGACAAAGGGCGTACGGTTTTTAGCTCGATATTGGCACCAAGTGAGCCTTCGTCTTGGTCGGCTGCAGCTGTTTTCACCACATCTATTGAGGATAAGATATCTGCAGAAAAAGAACTCAAGTCAACGCTGTTATTGTTAACGCCATTACCGCCGCCACCGCTTAAACCGCCTGTTAACGCCACACCGTTAATAGACACTTGGTTCAACGAAGGACCAGCACCGCGTACCGATATTCTGGTACCTTCACCTGCTTCTTCTTGTACTGTAACGCCGGTAACACGCGATAGGGCGTCAGCGATGTTTTGGTCTGTAGATTTACCCACATCTTCAGCATGTATCGAATCTGAAACACTGTCATTAAAGCGTTTGGAGTTGACCGATTTCTGTAAACTTCCTTTTATACCCTGAACTTCTATAACCTCAATATCGGACTCTTCGTCTTTAGTTACAGCGCGTTCGACCAACTCTTCGTCTGACTCTTTCGGGGCTTCTTGTGCCCACAGAGGCTGACTCAAACAAGACGCGACCACCACGGTTGTGATCGCATTAAGCTTAAATTTTTTATACATGTGGTTTTTACCTATGGTTTATACCTAGTTTGAGCGTTTTAATTTTTATCGAGCTAACAACAGTTAAGTTCCCTCAGTTCATCTTCCCGCGAACCGCTGCTTGACGTTACAACAACAGTCCGAAGCTTAGTGGGCTTGAAGATTTGATAGCTACCCTTTTCATTTCTCCAAGTTCTAACAAGTGTTAGATGCTACTAGTTTAAACATATGATGTTTGTTATTTCAATTTTAGTTCACAATTAATT
>NZ_JAHHDX010000061.1:0-1690 GCF_018619335.1 Alteromonas sp. ALT199
GCTGCTGCTGAGCTTGAGATTGCAAGAAGCAGTTTCGACCCTTTTATAGAACAGAAAACGAAAAGCCGAGTGTCGGGCTATTATGATGGGACCAACCTCACACAACGTTTCACGAATCCTATCGAAGATTTCAACGCGTCTGTATTTGGTGAGTACCGCATTGCAGCGGGTGACTTCCCTAGCTATGAAGGATATTACGATACACTTTCTGCTGGCGAGGCCAGTGTGGGTGTTGCCATGTCTTTACTTCAAAACAGGGAAATAGATAAACGCAGAACTGAATTGCGTAACGCGGGGCTAGCTACCTCGCAGTGGCAGGCACTAGCGACAAGCCTTATTAATGACTTTGTTTATAAAGGGGTTAGTGAATACATTGCGTGGTACGAAAGCGCATTACAAATACAAGCTGTTACTGAGTTGCTAAATGCGGCATCTGAGCGTGAAAAAGCGCTAGTTACACGAGTAGAGAAGGGCGACTTAGCCAGTATAGTACTTACCGAATTTAAAGCTAACCTACTTCAGCAGCGTTTAACATTGGCTGAACTTAAACAAAAGCGAGACATGCACGCACAAATGCTGTCTTTCTACTGGCGTTCGCCAAATGGCGACATGCTAGCAATCAATAATGAGCAGCCGCCTAATGAAATAAGCTGGCCTTTTTGGATTGGCAACGGTCAATTGGTTACGCTTCGTAATGCATTGCATAGCCACCCCGAATTAGATGTAATGAAGTTAGAGCAGCAGGTGGTAGAAAATAAAGTGGCACTTGCTGATAACGCGCTACTCCCCAAGCTCGATCTCACTGCCTCGATTGCCAGAGATGTGGGTGCAGGTTCAAAGACCCTTGAAGGTACTGAAACAAAAGTAGGTTTATCATTTTCTTATCCACTAGGAAACAGAAAGGCGAAAGCAGATCGCGCTCAATTACAGTCCAAGCAACGAGAACTGGCCCATAAGCTTACGTCAACACAACAAGCTATAGTGCAACGTTTTGAACAGGCTTTAGTGTATTGGACACAAGCTAAAGACATTGTTTCGCTTCAAAGTGAAAATGCTGCGTTAGCTAAAACTTTGTCGAAGGTAGAGAAAACGCGTTTTGATGCGGGTGATAGCGACATGTTTGTTCTAAATGCACGAGCGCAAAACGAAATTAAAGCAAGAATTAAAGAGATCAAAGCCAAGGTCGACTTATTAAAAGCCGAACTAATGTTACATAAAGAAGCCGCTATGCTCCACTCTGTTAAATAATGCGTAGCATAAAAGCATTTCAAGAATGACCTGTTCCTACTCACTAGAGTTGAAAATACCAAAGTTCAAATAAAAAACGGCGTAATGGAAACCAGTACGCCGTTCTCAGTTATTATTAAAACTCTTAATGGTGATGTTAGTTGTCTAGTGCGCTGTCGAAGTCTTCTTCAGATAACCCAGCTGACATGGCGTATTGTTTTAACTTATCCTGCGGTACACCCGCATGTTGCGCAGTATTTAAAATACGTACTATTTGTTCACGCTGCTGCGCCGACTCTCTTACTGCTGTTTCAACAACCGTTTCTGCTTCATTAGGAAACACAGCCAGAAGCGCATCAACTACATACTCACCAACAAAAGGAACTGCATTCAACGCACTTGTCATGATATCGACAATCTTGTTTGGATGTTCTTGCGACAATGTCTGAACAATACTGTCTGC
>NZ_JAHHDX010000061.1:1824-2645 GCF_018619335.1 Alteromonas sp. ALT199
GCATCAGGTTGAGTAAGTACAGCAACGCGCACAATCTCATCCAGTTCATCTGGTGTTGAAACCGCAGCTGCCTGAACAACAAAGTCGACATAAGTCGGCTCAGCTTTTATAGCTAATTGTACAATGTTAGGGCAGCTACTAACTTCTTTCTCAATTGCCAATTGCACAATCTCTTCCGTCGAAGATGGTTGTGCAGAGATAGCGGCAAAAATGATTTCTCTGTATTTATCTGGGTAGGTGTCTAACGCGATGTCTACTATAGAAACGACTTCTTGTGGGTAGTGACCTGCTATCGAGCTTATTGCTCTTCCTACCGACATTGTTTGATCAACTTGGCGTTTCAAGAAAGCGGTTTGAAAATGATTCGATTCGCTAGCAACTTCTTTTGCTGAAGAGGAGGGCTGGGTAACTTCGTTTAAAGAAGCTTCTTGAGCCATTGCCATAATACTAACCTGAGAAGTTAGTATTGCCGCAGAAAGCAATGATAGAGTACGTAACATAAACCCACCTTTATAATTATTGCGCAGTCAATTTCTGACACTGCCAGTATTAATACATTTATAAAGAATACAAAGCGTAGGTCATTTACGCTTATATACATTCTTATACGTATTCCTTTACGCACGCTTTATTATCTATCACTGATATCAAGCATTAATATAATAACGGCAGGATCAGATACTACTTTAAGAACTACTACTTTATAGGATCTGAATCCCCATCCTATTAGTAATTAGTCCATATTGTCTACTAATTATCACATTTGAATGAAAAATAGACGTTTAGTTCAGTTTTATCATCTTTTTTAAAATAAGTGTTGA
>NZ_JAHHDX010000160.1 GCF_018619335.1 Alteromonas sp. ALT199
GTTATTGAAGTAAAAGGTATAAGAGCAAGCCTTAGCCAGAGCTTAAATAAGAAAAAGAACAGTGATGAAGTATTAGATAGCATCGTTGCAGAGGACATTGGTAAGTTTCCCGATACAAACGTAGCTGAATCACTACAGCGTATACCAGGTGTATCTATAGATAGAGCGGGCGGTGAAGGAGCACAGGTTACCGTGCGAGGCTTTGGGCCTAGTTTCAACTCGGTGTTAGTGCAGGGACGTCGTCTTGCTACTGATACTGCTGGCAGAAACTTTCGTTTCGACCTGCTCGGCGCTGAGCTAATTGGCGGCGCTGACGTTTATAAGTCGGCACCATCACATCTTCAAGCGGGTGGCATAGGCTCTACCATCGATTTACAGCTTCAGCGTCCGTTAAGCATTGGCGAAGAGAAAACCGTACTAAGCACCCGTGCGGTGTATGAAGATAACTCCGGTGATGTAGCGCCACAGTTCTTCGGTCTTTACAGCAATACATTCGATGACGATAAATTAGGGGCTTTATTCTCGCTTTCATATCAAAAACGCAAGTCAGCGCAGGATGCTGTTTTTTCTGGCGTATTTGTTGGCCCAGAAATAAACGAAGAGCAAGCTTCTGTACTTTTTGCTGACGGCGAGGGGAATGGTGCGGGTCGTTATCTTCATCAACAACAAATTCGCTATGCGAGACAATTTCAAGACCGTGAACGCATTGGTGCAACGGCAGTGCTTCAATATCAGTTAGCTGATAACGCTTTGTTAACTATAGACGGCTTATTTAGTGAGTTTGATATTACGAATCAAACCACTCACAATTTTATGTTTAACGAGCGCGCTACATACAACAATGCGATAACTGACGAAAACAATATTCTTGTTGCTTGGGATCAAATTGGTCGTCCGTTCCAAGCGGCGGTTGAAGATAATCGAACGTCTCAGGTATATCAAATAGGTGCAAACTTAGAGTGGGATATCACTGATGATTTAGTTGCTACATTTGATGTCTCCTATTCAGAGGCTGAAGACGATTCAGCGGGTGACGACTTTTTCTTCGTTGTAGCAGGCCCACAAGCAGTTCAGCGATATGATAATACTGGAGGCTTTGATGCACCGGTATTTCAAAACTTTGAGTTTGAACTTGCAAGCACAGATTTGAATGGCGACGGACAAATAAACAACCTCGATCGCGTTGTAGGGGATGAAATCACTGCGCCCAATCCGAACGATACCTATTCTTGGTTCGGTACGCGCGAAGGACAGGGTAGTACTGATGAAGTACTAGAGCTTCGGAGTGATTTTGAGTGGTATGTGGATACTGGCGTTCTAGAAAGTGTCACTTTTGGCGCTTACTATGGCGACCAAGAGAAAACGCGTTCTGACGCACGGACGCCTGGCGGTGGTGGGGGGATTAATAATGCCTATCTTCAAGGGCAGATCCCGTTACCTGCAGAGCTATTTTCACTAGAAAATAACAGTAGCTTCCTTGACGGTATCGATGTAAATCTTCCTTCGCAATACCTAGCCTATGATCCAGAAGAAGTTATTGCGTATCTAGAATCACCTGCAGCTATGGAAATGCGCGATATGCTAAACGGACTTCCACTAGGAACAACTGCTGCTCGTTTAGGTTTCGACCCTTCAAACCCACGCGCTGACGGTGGCGTCGGCTTTAATGCCATTGACGTTCCTCGTAATGCATTCATCATCGGTGAGGAAACCTTGGCCGCTTACGTCAATGCTAAGCTTTCCGGAGAAATCGCGGATATGGGGCTAACAGTGAACGTAGGCTTCCGCTATACGCAAACAGAAACGACATCTGAAGCATTTGCAGAACCGTTTGCGACAATATTTCCTGACCCAACTCGTCCAGATGTGTTGTTGAGTACGCGATTGCCTGCACAGTTTATTCAGCAAACTGAAGACTATAACGAATTTCTACCTTCAATTGCTGCGCGTTTAAACATTACTGACGAGCTCGTAGCACGGGCGTCGTACTCGCAATCTTTGACACGACCTAATTTGGCGGACTTGAATCCAGGCATTAACACGGCACCAGAGCTAAGACTATCTGACTTATCTGGTTCATCAGGTAACCCAGACTTAGACCCATTTGTGTCTGACAATATTGACCTGTCTTTAGAGTATTACTTCGGTGAAACATCTGCAGTAAGCGTCGGCTTCTTTAGAAAGGATGTATCTGCATTTATTGCACAACAAGAGCAGTTAGAAGGTCTCACGTTGCCGGCAGGTAATCGTTTAGACGAAGTAACAGAGGATAGAAGCAACATAGATGGCGACACTATATTTTTAAACATTAATCGCCCTCGTAATTTGAATTCCACAGTGGTCGACGGTGTGGAAATCGCTTTCCAACATGTTTTCGACACATTGCCAGGCTTACTTCAATACGTAGGGGTTAGCGCTAACTTAACTTACGTAAGTTCTGATGATGAGGTAGGGAACGAGTTGATTGATGCCGCGGTAGCACTACCAGGCCTTAGCGATTCTCAAAACTTTGTATTGTTCTACGATGACGGTGAAATCGAAGGTCGAATAGCCTACAACAAAAGAGATCGTTTCTTTAGCGGCCGACAAGGTGCTGAACCGATATTTACCAATGACTTCGATCAACTTGATGTGCGAGTAGCATGGAACATCAATGAAACCTACCAAGTTTTTGTTGAAGGCACTAATTTGACCGACTCATTCGTTAAACGCTCAGGCAGGTTCGAGAGCCGTTTTGGTGGCATAGAAGATCCAGGTGCGCGTTACGTTCTTGGAGCAAGGGCCACGTTCTAAAGACGCTAGAAATTGAAAAAGCACCTCATTTGAGGTGCTTTTTTTATGTTCGTAAAGCGACAATGTTACGAAAATTACTTTTCGTAAATTGATATTCAGCTAGACTGACGTTTGACTATCGTCGGACGAAAATCGTGGGTACGTATTTTTCGCCTTTCGATTCGATACACTATCTCGTTAAGCATTTGGTTAAACGGATATTGAATCGTAGTTAGTTTTGGATAACACAACGTAGATATCATATGGTTGCCGAAACCAACAACAGTTACCTCATGCGGAACTCTGATTTCCATAGTTTTAAACGCATTGACTATGCCATAGGCTGCAAAATCATTTTCGGCAATTATGAAATCTGCTCGTTTAAATAGGCGGTCATTTTGCATAGCTAAATCATAAGCGCTGTCTATGTCACATTTTGCTAAAGAGAGAGTTTCAATCTCCAACGTTCCTTTGTAGTTACTCAGCATACCAATGATGCCCGAGAACCTTTGGGCACTGGCATTATTTAAACTTGCGGAATAAACGACAACTCCAAATTTTCCACCACTTTTAAGGGCTTCTTTGGCTTGAAGTATACCTGCATCTAAGTGGTTAAAATTAACGCTTTGAAACGGGGATGACAGCAGCTGACGGTCTATACAAAAAAGATGGGGCATTTTTTTCACCCAACTATTCAACTTCTGTGAAGTACTTCGAGAGTGACACAAAACAATGCCTGGACAGCCAATTGCATCTAATTCCTCTATGCATGCTTTTTCTTCACTCTCAGTTTGCGCCGTTTGAGCAAGGTACGCTGGAAGTGGGGCGCCAGTATTGCAATGACTTAAGCCATTAAATTCATGGCAGTCGAAAGAAAAATGAGGGTAAATAATACCCATAGACGAGGTACGACTTTTTACAAGGTCTCTAGCGTAGGTATTAGGCTTGAAATTTAAGTTATCTATAAGTTGTTGTATTTTCGTTTTGGTCGAGCCTTTGACCTTCCCGTTCTCATTGATAACACGAGATACGGTAGCGATGGATACATTTGCTAGCCTTGCGATATCTTTTATGGTTACGGGCTGGGTTATCATAAATACATTCCTCAAAAAGCATCAGCTGTAGTTAATTCAAACCCTTGTTTGCACCCAAACTCATCTAAACAATTTTGATTACGAGTTTACATGTCAGTGGCGTGACGGAGGCTCAACGCTCTTCCATTAAGTTAATACAACAATGGCGTAGAAGATGGTTTAAACA
>NZ_JAHHDX010000130.1 GCF_018619335.1 Alteromonas sp. ALT199
CCCCAGGTTGAACAAATATATGTTTTTTATCTTTGTTATTTAGAAAAACACTTTCTAAAGTTTTCACGTAAATACATCCTTTCAATTACTTTGTCTATTTCAAAATAAACATCCAACTTCATTACCTTTGAGAAGAAAAACCAAATCAGAAGAGAAATGAATGGTAGAAGAACCAGCGTCAACGTTAGCTCATTTCTATCATATAAAAGTAATGGGCTAACGGATAAAACACAAACAAGCGCTACTCTCGCAAGCTTTCTTGCTAGCAGAGCGACATCTAGCTTGAATGAGCGATTGAGAATAAAAAGATATGTGAACAATCTTATCGTTTGAACAGACAGCGATACAGCCATGACTATATAAACTAAATCTAAGTCAATACACGCTATTAAAATTGCTATTTTCACGATCATCATTATCAAGTTCGCGCAGAAAACTTCCCTAGCTTTACCTATTCCGACGAGGATCTCATTAGCATATTGAGTAATAGTCATCAAAATTTTTGCCAAACAAATCCATATCAATAAATCCGAAACGAGTGACCATTGTGCACCGTATAAAAGGTTTATTATTGGCTCTGAAAAATATGCTAACGTTATCAAACAAGGCCAAGCAATTGATGCTTGAATACAAGTCAACTTAATATACGTGGGTACTATTGCCTCTCCCGAATTTGCTTTAGTTGCAAAAACTGGAGCTATCAATAAATTTACAGGATTAGACACCACCCGATCAAACAACGCTACAGTGGAAGAACCTCTGGAGTACAAACCGACGCTCTCCATTCCAACAAGTTTACCTAACAACCAGTCTTGAGAACTATTTCCAATATGGTTTACAACTCCAGTCAGCCCAACTATTGATGAAAAAGAGAATATATCTTTGCTGCCCCTCACTCTCAAACGTTTGGGGTTATCGCCATATCGGAAAAAAAATGTGACAAAGACTGAAGTAAGCGATACTGCTATTAATCCTAGCGGTAGTGAGAACACCCCCCACCCCAAATAAGCGAGACTTAACGTAACGATAGAACCCACTAAATTGCTAGTTACATCAATAATGGATAGTTCTCTCATACGTAATTCTCGCCTCAAACGAGATTTCGTAATAGCGCCAAAAGGAATAAGTACGAGGTTAAGCGATAACAATTGCAATACTGCGGTCAAACGCTCTTCGTTATAAAAGTTGCCAATAGGGACCGCCATAAAAAATTGCAGCCCAGCAACAAACGAACTCGTTACTATCAAAAGAAAAAGCGCACACTCGAGCTTTTGAGTTGTGAGCTCTTTCTCTTTTATTATGTAATTACTCACCCCAAAGTTTCTGATTAACTCGGCTATTACTGCAAATACCATCGCAACTGAATAAAGTCCAAAGTCTGAAGGTTCTAGTAATCTAGCTACGACCATTGACGTCAAAAGCTGGAATACTATAACTGCATAACCGCCGAGGTAAGAAAATTTTAATGCTGAACGAAATGAGGCCACTAACTAGGTGTCCTGTTTTTGATAGCGTCAATAGCACCTTTAGCCCACGCCCGAGAAACGCCATATTTAAGAGCTAGTCTCTGTGAAAACGACAAAAAAACCTGTTCTTTAATATAGTTTGAATAAAATATTTTAAAAAGCCACACAGGAATAGATTTATGAGTCAATAACTCTGTACTTCCAGCAGTTACACCAGCACGATATCTACGATTACACACCCATGCATAAGTTAAAGACTCTTTTGGGACAGGGTGTAGCACCGTAGCTTCCGAAACTTTCCATCCCTTAAAGCCGTTAGCTAGTAAATAGTTTTGAAGGCGTGTCTCCTCTCCAATACCGCCTGAGTCTGCAGTAGCCGATTCCCCATCGTAAACTTGACCATTTTTGTTAGTAAGTAACTCGATAGCTTTTCTAGAAATGGCGTGGTTACCACCTAAAAACTCTGCTTTACTCGTTTCTGAATCTTCATCGAAAAACAACCCCTTTACAGACGTAGGACAGTAATCAAGTAACCACTCGTGAGGATTGCTTTCAAACACAGGCTCTATTTGGCCACCAAAAAAATACATTTGCCCGCGCTTACAGAACGCTTCGTAATACTGGCGGAGGAAAAACTCACCGAAGCTAAGATCGTTATCAAGAAGTACAATGAAGTCAGCTTGGCTGGAACGGACACCAATGTTTCTCGCATTGGTTAACCCTGCAGTTTCTGTGTACGTATAAACAATGTTCAAATTCGGGTATAAACTACCAACATTTGAAGCGTTTGCTTCTTGTCCATTTTCAACAACTATTATTTTTTCAAAACCGACTGGCTTATCAGCTAATTGGAAACAATCCAAAATATTTAATAGCTGCGCTAACTCGCCATAATGAGGTATTACTGCATCCATCGTAACTACATGCATTACTTATCTGCCCTAATAAAACCGATGAGATTCGATGAGATTAACTTGATGTAAGTTGCAAACAGCGTTTTATAATACAGCAAGTTTTTGGGACTATTGTTTATCGCGACGCAAATGGCACTTATACTTGCCTTGTAATCACCTAACGATTGTTCAGCCATGGAAAGCTCCCATGCGTGAACTTCGCCAACACGCTTCTTTGCTGCTTTTTTTTGTTTCAAATTCACTGCTTCTCTTTCAATTAGTCTATAGCCCCTAATCATTGTTATTGCGCTTTTCTTTAGTTTTTCTGCTGGGGTATTAGCCGATACGGTAGATATATTATCGTCATGAACATGATAAATAAGATGAGTATTGTTGAGATACGCAAACTTAAAGCCTCTGATGGCAGTCTTCATACAAAAGAAGCGGTCGTAAGCGGTTCTAAAATTTTCATCAAATAAATGACTGTCGAACACAGACCTTTTAATCATTGAACATTGCATACTGCCGGGAAGTGTATGCTCTATCATCGTCTCAGGAAGCCTTGGGTCTGTAATAACCCTAATCTGCCCCTCACCAACAAACCTTATTTCAGATTGAAGCGAAATGATAGGGTGCTTATTACCACTATCGTCAACGAAGTTCGACTCTTGTAACACATTTCGGCTTTCGTGCTCTATTATCTCTATGCTCGCAAAAATCCAGTCTACATCTTGGTTTGCTTCCATAGCATCAAAGAACTGTTTCAAATGATAATCAGGCCACTCGTCGTCGCTATCAAAAAGAACTATATACTTACCTTTTGAGTGCTTTAAACCATTGTTGCGTGCTTTATAAGGCCCGCCATTATCCTGATATATGTAATAATAATTGAGAACAGATTTTCGAAAATGTTTTTCTATCCACGCATGGGTGCTATCGGTGCTTCCATCGTCAATAAGAATGACCTCAAACTCTTTAAATGTCTGGCACTCTAAGGTTCTAAGAAGTTGAGGAAGAAAAGCCTCTCGGTTGTAAAGTGGAACGATTACCGATACCGGTAGACTTAAATTTTCCGATTTCATGGTGCTCCAATACGCAGACTTGCTTCGGTAACTAATATTTACAGGAATTAGATGAAAAAATAATAATAT
>NZ_JAHHDX010000006.1 GCF_018619335.1 Alteromonas sp. ALT199
TTTATAGACACAAAAAAAGGGCTGGCCCCAGACCAGCCCTTTTTTCTAAACACTTAATTTCTTGTGATAGCGTAACGGCCTGTTTCAATCATATCGAATGTAATGTTGGCTGCCTCATCCAAGAATGGATCTAATTCTTCCATATCTTCAGGTAGGTCGTCCAATGTTGTGATAGTTTCCATTCCCATGCGCTGTAAACGTTCGTTAACTCGAGCCAGCGATTTTTCTTCTGCTTCTTTCTTTTCAGCTTCACGAGCAGACTTTACTAAAGAAATGAAATTCTTATCTTTATTTTCCTTATACTCTTTTATGTCATCTTGAATATAAGAGAACTCAGGATCTTGAAGGATACGCTTGTTGTGCTTTGCGGTTAACACGTCAAGGGCCGCAGTACCATCTGCAAACGTTGTGTAGTTTGCACGGTTGATACTATCCCATGGCAGCGCATTTTCTGCCTGAGCTTCGCCCCACTCAGACGGCTCTACAGCAGAAGGATACAAAATGTCAGGAATAACGCCCTTATGCTGAGTACTTCCGCCATCGATACGATAGAACTTTGCAATCGTGAACTGAACACTACCAAGTGGGTTATCGTAAAGGTCGTAAATTTTACCTAAACCACGGTGTTGTTGAACCGTCCCTTTACCAAACGTTTGTTCACCAACAATTAATGCGCGGTTGTAGTCTTGCATAGCAGCTGCAAAAATTTCAGATGCGGATGCACTATAACGGTCTACCAAAACTGTCAGTGGGCCATCGTATGCTACTTCGCCATCAGTATCACGATTAACACTCACTTTGCTCTGACCGTAGCGAATTTGAACAACTGGGCCCTTTTCAATAAATAAACCCGTTAGCAAAGTAGCTTCAGTTAGTGAGCCTCCGCCGTTACCACGTAAATCAACAATAATGCCTTTTACGTTCTGCGCCTTTAAGCTTTCAATTTCTTTGGCAACATCCATACTAAGGTTGTTGTAAAAACTTGGAATGGTAATAACGCCAAGGTTTTCATCAGCGTGAGGACCTGTTTCAGGTACGTAAACTTCCGACTTGGCAGCGCGATCCTCAAGTTTAATTTTATCGCGAGTAAGGCTTACTACTGATGTAGTTTTCGACTCTGAAGCACCTTTTTCCACCTGAAGTCGAACAGTACTACCTTTCGGACCTTTTATCAGCTCGACAACTTCATCTAAGCGCCAGCCAATTACGTCAACGAACTCGTCATCGTCTTGGGCAACACCAACAATTTTGTCTTCTGGCTTAATTGCACCCGATTCGTCTGCAGGACCGCCAGGCACAACACTTTTAATTACTGTGTAGTCATCTTCGCTTTGCAATACAGCGCCTATCCCTTCAAATGACAAATTCATGTCCATTTGGAAGCGCTCTGCATTGCGTGGTGATAAGTAACTGGTATGGGCTTCTATCGTACGTGCAAATGCGTTCATTGCAGTTTGGAAAACGTCTTCGCTTTTTGCCTGCTTAGTGCGCTTAATTGCCCGCGTGTAGCGTTTAGTAAGAAGTTCTTTGGCTTCCTCCCACGTTTTGTCTGCAAGAATTAGATTTAATGCATCATATTTAACGCGCTGACGCCAGATTTCATCAAGCTCAGCTTTATTAACTGGCCACTCGGCGTCTTCTCTGTCGTAAAAGAACTTATCGCCTTCCTTTTCAAAGTTAAACGGGCCCTTTTCTAACATTGCTAATGCAAACTCGTAACGTTCAATTCGACGCTTCGCGCTTACATTGTACATGTCATAGGCAACAGACAGGTTGCCTTTACTCAGCGCATCATCGAATAAGGTGCGATACTTTTCAAACCCGACTACATCAGATAACAACAGTACTTGCTTATTGTGATCTAGCGATTCGATAAAGCGCTGATAAACTCTGGCCGAGAGTACGTCATCCAACGATATTTCCTTGTAGTGCGCCCTTGTAAAAAGTGCGCTTACTCGCTTTGCAGCAACACTGTGTTGAGATTCCTGTTGTAAAATAGGAAGCTCGTCCACCTCGGGTGTTGATGTAACTGCGCCTGCTCCTACCCCTACGGTAAGGAAAGCACTTGCGATGGAAATTCGAAGGATGTCTCTCATATTTTACGACCTCTTGGAGCGTGCCAAACGTAAAGCGTCTGCGTTTACTTTAACTACCATGCCTGAGTCTAACTGAACGTGAATGCCATCTTTAGCAACTTCGGTAATTACTGCTGGCATAGGTGCTTTACCTAATTTAACGGTAACTTGCGTGCCTTGCTTTAAATCGCTATCTGTCAATTTCGCAGGTGGTGTAGTGTTTGGTCTGTTATTTTTCGGTTTAGTTCCGCGCTTAGTATCAGCATGGTCCGAATTCGCAGATTTTTCACCTTTTGGACGATTAAATTGACGTTTATCTTTGCGCTTAGGCTGCTGGGCTAGCTTAGCTTTGCGCTTTTCAGCCGCTTTCGCTTTGCTCTCTTCTAGCTGCTGCTGCGCGTGATCAGCATGTTCTTTTTCAATTGCATCGCCTTCTACACCGTCCAAATCTATGCGATTTGTACCTTCTTTGATGCTATGAAGATAGCGCCAACTGTTGGTGTAATGACGAAGTGTAGAACGAAGTAGTGTTTTACTAACGCGTTCTTCTTCTTCTAAACGAGTGGCAAGATCTTGAAAAATACCGATCTTAAGTGGGCGTGCCTCGCCTTCAATGCTAAAGCATTTCGGAAAGGTCTCTGCAAGGAAAGCTATCACTTCCTTACTATTGGTAAACTTCTCTGGTGATTCCATTAACTTTCTAAATTATTCAGGAGATTTCATCGTTACTTGCATCATCCCAAGTTGCCAGCGTGTGGTCAACCCAATCAAGCAATTCGTCGTCATCTATTTCTAATAAATGCTTATCTTGTTGCCAAGATTCCCATGCGTAGTGCAAAATTTGCTCTAAACGCTGTGTTTCAATATCTTCTTCAGCATTGTCGTAAATCGCATGAAGAATAAAATTTAAACGTTCGGATGCCTCATCTGGGTCATCGTGAAAGTCTTCCATATCTTCAAATGTGGATAAAACAACGTGTATATCGACACTGGATTTCATAATTATTTCTGCGAATCCATGAGAATTTGAGCAATTTCGACGAGCCCTTTTTCGTCTTCTTCGTTAAAGCGTTCAAAAACAGGGCTGTCGATATCAAGTACGCCGATAAGCTTATCATTGAGTACAAGTGGAACAACAATTTCAGAATTAGACGCGGCATCACAAGCGATGTGACCTGCAAACTGATGTACATCACCTATGCGCTGAACTGTTTTAGTGCTTGCACTAGTACCACACACGCCTTTTCCTAACGGAATGCGAATGCAAGCGGGTTGTCCTTGAAAAGGTCCTAGTACCAGTTGCTCTTCTTTGAAAAGATAAAAGCCCGCCCAATTCACTTCTTCAAGGTTATTAAAAAGTAGCGCACTGATGTTGGACATGTTAGCGATAAGATCGTGCTCGCCAGAAACTAAGCTCTTTGCTTGAGCAATTAGTTGACTGTACTGTTGTTCTTTCAAACGGATTTCCTGCTATTGAACAATGTTAAAAGACACATTAACCCGCGCTTCTATTCGCTCTTGACCGGGTAAAGACATTGACATGTCTTTGGAAAAAGCTTCGGCGCGCATTACTGGAATCGGCATATTGCCACCAGATTCTGAGATTGCAACAACTTCACCTACTTCAACCGCTAATTCTTTCGCTAATAGGTGTGCACGCTGCTTTGCATCCTTCACTGCACGAATGAGCGCGTTCTGGTATGCATCGCCTTTGCCAACTGAAATAAAGTTAAATTGTTGGATACGATCAACACCACGTTTAAGTACGCCATCTAGCACTTTGTCGTAAGTCTCAAGGTCAGTAGAAGTAACGGTGATATCCCGCGATAAAGTAAAGCCTTCTTGTTTACGGCCTTGAGGTGTATTGACATAGCGTGGTTGTAAACGTACCTGCATGCTCTGAATGTGCTTTTCTTCTATGCCTTGGTTGAGCAAGAACTTAACAATAGAACGCAAGTCTACATCGAGCTGTGTATTTAGTTTACCTACTGTATTCCCTTCTTCTTCAACAACCAGTGTCACAGAATAGGCGTTTGGTGTTACTTCTACCGCACCTACGCCTTGTACATTTATTACAGCCTCTTGAGCCGCTTGAGCTGAAAATAATGAAGTGGACAAAATTACTGCCAGGGCTTTTGCAAACTTAGCTGATTTTGTAAGCGTAAACATGTTCATAGAGATTCCTTTTTTAAATGGTATTTTAATTACCTTGCATAAAGGATAAATGTTTATAACTGAATAGTTTATGAATATACACAATAGCCAATATTTTAGCAGAGAACAAAGACGATAAGAGATATGACTTCGGTAAAGTGCGGCTTTTATAAGGCAAGGCCCAAATTAACGCGTACATTGCTAGAAAGTTCAGACAAAACGTTATGGGTGTCTGGCTACTTGCTTAATTATTTGCGGTTAGAAAATCAACGTGTTCAGTTGAGTATTCGACTAAACACGTTATGTTTTAATTAGATAAAAATAATTTTGAAGATCTTGTTATTGCTGCTTTTATTTAAGTACTGTGCGCAGCGCTGCAACACAATGGTCTATGTTACGGGGCTTACATGCATAGCCCATAAGACCAATTCGCCACACTTTACCCGCATGGTCACCCAATCCGGCGCCTATTTCTAAATTGAAATCTTCAAGCAGTTGCTTGCGAATGCTAGCATCATCTGCACCTTCTGGAATTTTAACCACGTTCAACTGTGGTAAACGGTAAGCGCTGTCTACGGTTAACTCTAGCCCAAGGTCGCTTAAACCTTGTGCAAGTTTTTCGTGACCTAGAGCATGTCGTTGCCACGCATTTTCTAGCCCTTCTTCTTTTAAAATTAGAAGCGCTTCGTACATGGCGTACATACTATTAACTGGCGCTGTGTGGTGATAAGCGCGCTTCGCGCCCTGCCCCCAATAGCCCACAATCAGGTTCATGTCTAGAAACCAACTTTGAACTTTTGTTTTTCGGTTCTGAATAACCTGCACGGCTCTATCGCTAAAAGAAACAGGGGAAATGCCCGGAACGCAACTTAAGCACTTTTGAGAACCTGAATAGATGGCATCAATTTCCCACCCATCAACATTTAATTCAATGCCACCAAGTGAAGTAACCGCATCAACGATACTCAAGCAATCATATTTTTTAGCTAACTCGCAAAGCATTTTTGCTTCATTACGTACACCTGTTGAGGTTTCTGCATGAACAAAAGCAAGTATTTTTATAGCTGGGTTGGCTTTAAGTGTATCTTCTACTGCGTTCAGGTCGGTTTGCTCACCCCAAGTATTGTTAATGGAAATAGCTTCACCGCCGCATCGTTCGACATTTTCTACCATGCGATTCCCAAACACGCCGTTAATGCAAACCAGTACTTTATCGCCAGGCTCTACTAAATTAACGAAGCACGCTTCCATTCCTGCAGAACCAGGGGCCGAAATAGGCATAGTAAGTGCGTTTTCAGTTTTAAAGGCATATTGCAAAAGCTGTTTAGTTTGATCCATTAACTCAATGAACAAAGGGTCTAGGTGGCCTAGCGTCGGCCTAGCCATTGCATTCAATATTCGAGGGTTAACATCGGATGGCCCTGGTCCCATTAAGGTACGTTCAGGGGGTATAAAAGTAGAAAACGATTGCATAATCCATCCTCATTTCTTGTGAAGGGTCTATATTATTAGTATGCATCACACATGTTTAGCGTGATCATTGAGGTCATAGTACAAGGATAACGAAATGGAACAACCGTCTGTTTTCAACATAACTGATATGAATGAAAGAGGCTTTATATATTTAAATTTAAGTATGTTTAGGATGTCTTGTACTAGTAGATAAATTGTGAACAATGGTTGAGCAACATATGTATGGCTTTTACGTTGAAAGCTGCCACATCCGACCAGCATTTAGTTTATTGATATTTAAAACAATAATCCTACACTTAGATT
>NZ_JAHHDX010000056.1 GCF_018619335.1 Alteromonas sp. ALT199
ACGGCACCCAGAATTAAAAATAATTTTTTTTAGTATGTTTGAAGACAGTGTGATCTTACATCGGGCTATGCAAACTGGCGCTATGGGGTACATCAGTAAAAGCAGCTCGCCAGAAATATTGATATCAGCGATCAAAGTCGTTGCAAAAGGGCAGAAATATATTGAGCGAGAGCTAGCTGTGAATCTAGCCAATCAACTTCTAGATACCAGCGTCGATATCGCCACCAAATTAACAAAACGTGAGTTTGAGATATTTATTGCTATTGCGATGAATAAATCCCGCTTTGATATAGCCGATGAATTAGGTTTATCGGCTAAAACTGTGTCAAACGCACTCACTGTAATAAAGCGAAAGCTTGATGCTGTGCCTTCTCAGTTTGCGGCGATTGCCACCAAGCACGGATACATTGGTGATGCAGAACTGTCGGCTTCTCAATCTGTGCCAATTATCGACAATAGTGAGAAGTAGCCATAGGTTTACCCTCCTAAAGTAGGAGTCAAATCGGTCTATCGCATCATGGTAGGCACTGCGTAAAAGTACCATTATCAAACTACTCAACAAACCAAGTTACTGCGCGTGGTACGCGCAACGTTTTCAAAAGGTATCTCTTATGATCTATGCAAAGCCAGGAAGTGAAGGTTCAGTTGTAAGCTTCAAAGAAAGCTACGGTAATTTTATCAATGGCGAATGGGTAGCGCCGGTTAAAGGTGAATACTTTACCGCAACGTCTCCTGTTGATGGCAGTGATATAGCGCAAATTCCACGTTCAACTTCAGAAGATATAGAGCTTGCGCTAGATGCAGCTCACGCTGCTAAAAAAGGCTGGGCAGAAAAATCTGTAGCCGAACGTTCAAACGTTCTTCTTAAAATTGCCGATCGCATCGAGGAGAATCTTGAACTACTTGCAGTAGCCGAAACATGGGATAACGGTAAGGCCGTACGCGAGACGCTTAATGCTGATATCCCACTTTGCGCTGACCATTTCCGTTATTACGCAGGCTGTATACGCAGCCAAGAAGGCACTATCGGCGAAATTGATAAAAATACGGTAGCGTATCACTTCCATGAACCTTACGGTGTAGTTGGTCAAATTATTCCTTGGAATTTCCCGCTACTTATGGCCGCCTGGAAGCTTGCACCGGCGCTTGTGACAGGTAACGTAGTTGTCTTGAAGCCAGCTGAGCAAACGCCTGTTTCTATCTTGTTGTTTGCGGAGTTGATCCAAGATTTACTTCCACCAGGTGTCCTTAATATCATTAATGGCTTTGGAGCAGAAGCCGGGCAGGCTCTTGCAACTAGTACTAGAATTGCAAAAATTGCATTCACAGGCTCTACGCCTGTTGGTGGTCACATCCTTCGTTGCGCTGCTGAAAATCTCATTCCATCTACGGTAGAACTTGGCGGTAAGTCGCCAAACCTATTTTTCCCAGATATTATGGATCACGAGCCTGAGTTCATCGATAAGTGTGCTGAAGGGTTGGTGCTGGGTTATTTCAATCAAGGTGAAATATGTACTTGTCCATCACGAGCAATTATTCACGAAGATATCTACGATGCCTTTATGGAAAAGGTCTTAGAAAAGATTCAGAAGATAAAACGTGGCAACCCTTTAGATACAGACACCATGGTGGGGGCGCAGGCCTCTAATGAACAATTCGATAAAATTCTTAAATACATCGATATAGGTAAATCGGAAGGCGCTCAGGTAGTAACCGGTGGAGAGAAAGAGCAGCTACCTGGTTTCGATGATGGTTACTACATTCAGCCTACTATATTGAAAGGCGAGAACCATATGCGAGTGTTCCAAGAAGAAATCTTTGGGCCTGTTATCGCTGTTCAAACCTTTAAAACAGAAGAAGAGGCAATTGAACTTGCTAACGATACGAGCTTTGGCTTAGGAGCGGGAGTTTGGAGCCGTGATGCTAATGTTGCGTTTCGTGTAGGAAGAGCAATTGAAGCCGGCCGTGTTTGGACAAACTGCTATCATCTTTACCCTGCGCATGCTGCTTTCGGTGGCTATAAAAAGTCAGGCATTGGCCGCGAAACCCACAAGATGATGCTAGATCATTACCAGCAGACGAAGAATCTATTGGTAAGCTATGACATTAACCCGCTTGGTTTCTTTTAAGTAGATGGAAGGGCGGCGCCACACTGCCGCCCGCTATTGATATGCGTATCGCATTTTTTTCACTCATTTTTTTGTTACTTCTTAGCGCAAGTGTGAACGCGCAATCTGACGCAACAGACATTCCAAAAGACATTCACCAAATATTCCCTAACGCTACACGAGTAGGGGAAATGCACACCGACATAAAAGTGACGCCTGTCTATCAGCTTCAACAATTACTCGGGTATGTCTTCGAGTCGAATGACTTTGTTGATTTTATAGGATTTTCAGGCAAACCCGTTAACGTGGTAATAGGGGTAGATACCCAAGGGAATTTCGTTGATCTTTTTGTAAAGCAGCACAGCGAGCCAATTTTTTTGCATGGTCTTGGCGAGCAGTCTATGTTCGATTTCGTTGCGCAATACCAAGGGCATAGTGTTAAAGAGCGCTTTATCATTGGTGGAAAAAGCAATGTAGGAAAAGACGCTACATACTTCGATGGGGTTACTAAAGCTACTGTATCAGTGCTGGTAATCAACGATACTATTGTGACAGCAGCACTAGCGGTTGCCAGAGCTAAGCTAGATGGGTTTGTCGCGCCTAGCAATAATATAATTAATCCAGAGTTTTACGAACCTCTTACTTTTAGAGAGCTGGTGGATAAGGGCTATATTCAAAGGCACCTGATTACTCGACAAGACACGAGAGATCTACCGAGAGAAGTGGTTCGAGCGGTTGACGACATTCAAAGCGAGTTTGCTCTTGACGGTGACATCATCGCCGAACATTACTATGCGTTTTTAAGTCTTCCTATAGTGGGGAAAAACCTATTTGATGAGAAAGAGTTTACGCGGCTACAAGAAAACTTAAACCCGGGCGAAATGGCACTGTTAGTACTAAATACGAAGGGGTTCAGTTTTATTAGCGATGAGTTTATTCCCCAGACCACGCCAGAGCATTTACGCATATCCCAAGGGGGCTTTCCCACAGCTATCCGCGATATCGATTTTTACAGTTTTTATGACCCTGCATTTTCACAGACATTGCCCAAGTACAACGAGATCAAAGTACTTCGAGTAAAGTCGAAAGGCGGATTGTCACTTGATCAAGAAATGGAAGTCGCGATTAGTGTGCCGTTTAAGCCAAGCTTCTTCGAGCAAGATGAGCATATGTTCCCTATGAAGGTGACGCTGCCTAGTGAACTATTTATGGAAAATTCTGAAGCTCAGTTAGCGAAACCCATTCCGTTATGGCAGAAAATTTGGAAGGACAGAACCTTACAGATAAGCATCACCGTTGTTTATCTTGTTGCGCTGTCGTTGTTTTTTGCATTTCAGCAAAGTTTAACGCCTTACACGAAGTTTGTGCATACAGTGCGGGCATTTTCCCTTGTGTTCGTGCTGTTTTTTATTGGTTTTTACGCCCAAGGGCAACTGTCTGTCGTCAACATATACACACTGCTACTGGATATTGTCGATGGATTTTCGTTAGAGGTATATCTTCTCGATCCGGTTATTTTTATTTTGTGGAGCTTTGTATTTGCCTCGCTGTTTATTGTAGGGCGGGGGCTCTTTTGTGGCTGGCTTTGCCCCTTCGGCGCACTCCAAGAAATGATGGGGATTTTGGCTGAAAAACTCAGGATCAAGCAAATTAGAATTAAGCCTCAGCACCACAAACGGGCGCAAAAAATTAAGTATGTATTACTTATTGGATTAGTTTCGTGCTCATTTTATTCGCTAAACCTTGCTGAGAAACTCGCTGAAATTGAGCCTTTCAAAACTTCCATAACCTTGCACTTTGTTCGATATTGGCCCTTTGTATTGTATGCGGTTTTATTGCTGTTACTTAGTTTGAAAATTCATAAGGTTTACTGCCGTTATTTATGTCCGCTGGGAGCAGGGCTTGCCATACTAGGACGCTTTCCCTTAGTTAAGTTACTCACCCGAAAAGACGCCTGTGGTAGCCCTTGCCAGCTGTGCAAACAAAAGAAATGTGGTATTGATGCTATAGAACAAGACGGCAGCATTGACTATGCTGAATGTATTCAGTGCCTTGAGTGTGTGGTTACGTTAGATAACCCTGACTTGTGCAAAATAGATAAATATAAAAAGAAAAAGGTGCCAACTCGTGTCAAAAACCTCAATCCTGTCCGCACTTAGTCAACCTGCTAATAGCAAGGTTAACAATGACAACCAAGCTAGCTTGTACGGCGCTAAAGAAGCCTGCCGCGATGTGGCCAACGAGATTTTAGCTAACGTTAAGTGCGATGAAATAGAGTTATTACTCTTTCACACCAGCACGTTGTTTGACTTAGACACAGTAGCAAAGGAAATCACTACACGTTTTCCGCACGTAAACATTGTTGGCTGTACCAGTGCTGGAGAATTTAATAAAAATGGCTACGGAACAGAAAAGCTGTTGGCTGTCGCGTTTTTGAAAAACGAATTTTCTATTGCCACGGCGATGGTGCCAAATTTAGGTGAAGTAAATTTTGATGAAGCCCATGATATCGCCAGTGGTTTGCGCCGAGCCTTACAGGGGAGGGAACGTCGCTACGATACAGAGCAGCACTTTGTTATTTCCGTGCTAGATGGGCTTACCCGCCATGAAGAACACTTTCTTGAAACCTTTGCGACTGCGTTTGGAAATATTCCTCATCTAGGCGGCAGCGCTGGCGACGATTTAAAGCTAGAAGCCACCTATGTGTTCTACAATGGTGCATTTCATCGAGACGCCGCCGTATTGCTGCTTGTTGGCACGGGAAAGCCTTTTACCGTTTTCTCAATTGACCACATTAACTCGCCAGTATCGAAGCTGGTGGTAACCCATGCTGATCCTGAATCGCGAACCGTTTATGAGATTAACGGTGAACCCGCTGCGCAGTATTACGCAAGCTTGTTGGGGATGAAAGCAGAAGACTTAACGCCAGATGTTTTCTCGCTCTTCCCATTAGCAGTATTAGTGGGGGGGAAATATTTCATTCGCTCTATTCAAAAAGTAGATTTAGCGACCAATGCAATTACTTTTTACTGCGCAGTAGATATAGGCATTATTCTGACCTTTGTTCAGTTGGGCGATTGCATAGAAGCATTAGAAGGTAAGCTAGACAAACTTCGATCTCAACTCGGAGAACCTGAGTTTGTCTACGCTTGCGATTGCTTCCTGCGAAGGCTCGAAATTCAACAAGGCGAAAATGACAACGAGATTAGACGTGTACAGCAACGATACAATATAGCTGGATTTAATGCGTATGGTGAACACATACACTCTGTTCATTTAAATCAAACGTTTACGGGGGTGTATTTTGCAGCCCAATAAGCACTTTATTGACGTGGAAGCACTTCAAAATGAGCTTCGCGAGCAAAGACGTGAAAATGAAAAACTAGAAAAAATTAACGCTGCACTTATGTATCGAATGGAAGAAGGTGGATTTAATCATCACAGTTACCGCGCATTCGAGCACTCGGTCCAGCTTTCTGAAAAAGTAAGTCAGAAAACTGAAGAACTACAGTCTGTCCTGCAAAAGCTTGAGCAGTCTAATGCAGATTTAGTGCGAGCTCACGAAGAGACTCATCAGGTTAAACAACGCTTACACGATGCTATTGAAAGTACTAATCAGGCAATGGTATTGCTTGATAAACTTGGCGGGATCATCTTCTTTAATCGACATTTCGAGACAGTTTGGGACGATCTTTCCATTACCCCAAAAATTGGCGATAACTATTACGATATCACTCAATCTGCTAAACATTCTGGCGTTATCCGCCGTGCGTTGCCTGCAGACGTAGAGGGTAGAATGATTTATCAGTTGTTGAATAGACGCTGGTATCAGGTGACAAACAGACCCACCCAAGAAGGCGGCAATGTTATTTTGTTTAATGATATTACTGAAGTAAAACTGCTTGAGTCGAATCGTTACGAGCAAGTCATTAAAGAGAAAAACAAGCTACTGCAAAGCCTTATCGACAATATCGAAGTGGGAATATTGCTGATTGATAAAGAGGGCGGTATCGCGTTTTGGAATAACACGTTTTTGATGCAATCAAACGTACCAAAGCACGTATTGGTGAGCAGCAGTAATATTTACGCCCTTCAAAATAATCGGCACTGGAGCGGGCTAAATTTAAATCCAGTAGGACCGAGCACTCAGATTATCCGAGAGGACCTAGTGGTTGAACGCAACATCACCACTCTGCCTGATGGCAATACATTGTGTGCTTTTACCAATGTTACGTCTCAGCATTACTATGCGGAAACCTTGAAGCAAAACGAAAGCTGGATCCGCATGATCACTGATAATGTGCCGGCTCTTATTGCCTATATAGGCACTGATAAGAAGTTCCAGTACACCAACAAAGGCTATCGCGATTGGTATGGCGTCAGTGAGCAAGACATCATCGATATGCCAATGAACCGCAGCCACCTTAAAGATGTTTACCCCAATCTTGTTCAGTATTTGCGTCGAGTTAAGCAAGGCGAGGTGGTGAGTTTTCAAAGCAAGGAAAAAAACGCCCATGGCGACGTTGGCTTTTTACAGAAAGTATATTTGCCTCATTTTAATGAGTCGGGAGATATTACGGGGCACTTCGTATTGGCAACCGACATCTCTCAGCAGGTAGAAAGTCAACTTCAGCTTAAAGCGGCGAAAGAGCAGTTAGAATCAAATGTTGAAAAGCGTACGCGTGAGCTCAATCACGCTAATATTGCTCTTCAAGAAGCGATCAATTCGAAAAGCAAATTCTTAGCAGCGATTAGCCACGATCTGATGCAGCCCCTTAGTGCCGCCATATTGTTTAACGAAACATTAAAAGATCAAGTAGATAGCTCTTCCAGCACTATAGTTGCAGCCCTCGATAATTCACTGTCTGATTTGAATGGCCTAATCCGTACGCTTATAGAAACGTCAAAACTTGACGCGGGAGTGCTACAGCCTGATAAACAACAAGAGAATGTATTGCCACTGCTTATGCAGCTAGCTGAGGAGTTTACGCATATCAGCAAAGATTATAACGTAGACTTTCGCTATCGCTTAAAAGAAGCCTATGTGGTGACCGACGTAAATTTACTATCGCGAATATTGCGAAACTTATTAATAAATGCAATGAAATACGGTGCCAATGGCAAGGTACTATTGGCTGCAAGAGAAGTGAATAAAACCCTAAAAATAAGTATTTATGATCAGGGCGTGGGGATAAGTGAAGAAGATCAGAAAGTCATTTTCAAAGAATTCTCTAGGTTAGAAAACGATTTCAACTATTCATATAGTTTGGGGTTGGGTTTATACATCGTTGATAAAATGAGTAAATTGCTACAGCACGATATTAGAGTGCGCTCGAAAGAGGGGGTTGGCGCATGCTTTACATTATCATTACCGATTACAGAGGTTAGTGATACAAACCAAGAGCAAGATTATCTATACACGAGTAAGCCTTCGCTTCCTGACTACGTCCTAGATAAAAGTATTTGGCACATAGATAACGATGCCAATATGCGTATTGCAATGCAAAGCTTGTTCGCGAATTGGGGAATGGAAGTCGAAACCTTTTCAGGTTTTGATCAATGTAATGCAGTAAATAGTGGCAGTTTCGACGAGTGCGACATGCTTATTGTTGACTATCATTTAGACGAAAAGGATACCGGTTTAGACATTGCAAAACGCGTCAGAAGACTCGAACCCTCAATGCCTATCATGATTTGTACAGCTAATCATTCAACAGCGTTAGCGAATGAACTTGAAGGGACCGATATTCAGCTGTTGCACAAACCCATTAATTCATCTGTGCTTAAAGCTGCATTGGTGTCGAGCCTGAACGGCTAAGAGTAAAAGCAGGTGACGGTTTTTCTATTCGCCTCTAACCTTTAGGTGGAAAGAAATCGTTAAATTTCCTTTTAGACAAGAGGCTAGCGGAAAAATATAGAGGGGACTAGTGCCATAGGCCGCTAAGGGCTGCACGCTTTGATTATTGCTGCCCCGCGAGTTTATTACTGGCAAAGTCGCCTAATTAAAAACGTATTGGTTGAAGTCGATATTCGCGGCACTGGCCACTACTTTCACTCGATTGCTAGCACCCAACTTTTTAAGAATAGACGAAACATGAGATTTAACCGTAGTTTCAGAAATATTAAGTTCGTAGGCAATCACTTTATTAGCTAATCCTTGAGTTAAGTACTTCAACACGGTCAGTTCTTTTCGGGTTAATGAGCGAATTTGCTCTGGCGAAATACCATTGTCATTGGTCATGCGGGTTCTAGTAGATGGTGTTCTCAATATCTCTGATGGTAAACACACATTCCCTTCAAAAATGCTTTCAATAGACGTGGCAATTTCTTCAATTTTGCTGCTTTTTGAAATAAAGCCAACAGCACCATAAGAGATGGTTTGCAGAATATTTTGTTTTTCCGTTTCAGCGGAAATTATGACCACGGGTACATTAGGGTGTTGGTTTCGAATTTCTAAAAGCCCGTTAAGACCACAGGTTTCTGGCATATTTAAATCGAGCATGATTAAGTCGAAGCTTGCGTCTTGCTCAAGTAAAGTTAACGCTTCAGAAATTGAATTGGCTTCGAGGGTTTCTGAGTCGGGAAACTTTTTCCCTAGAATAGTAATCATTGCGTGACGAAAAATAGGGTGATCGTCAATTATCAGGATACGGTGCATCGTCTTCCCCTCAGCTAAAAAAGCGACATTTGCCGCGGGCCTTGTGGTTTGGTTGGGCTGACGTTTTACTCACATAATAAGTGTTTTTTGTAAGACAAAATTATGGTGCGAATAAAACGTTTCTAAGTGACCAAATTGTCTTAAATATTAAAAGCTAAACTGTCACTTAACTTGTTCACAATGTTAACATTAATATAACATTTATTCAGGCTTATTAGACCAAAGGCTTATAATATAAAAGCGGGAACGACCCGTTCGGAAGAGACTTTTGTTCTATAGCTCATCAAGTAGCTGTTGCCTTTTTTGCGCGTATTCTTTTTCACTAATCAATTTTGCCTTTTTTAGTGCGTCTAAGCGTTTAAAACGAGCTATAACCTCGTCTTCCGTGGGTAATGTGGCTGAAATGGATTTGTCTCTGGTAGTGGGCGTGTTTTCCCTATTCGGTGGGGAAAATTTTTCCTCTCTTTTTGTGGTTGCTAACGCTAGTTGAGTAGGTGCAACAACCCAGTCGAAGCGATTTTTTGTTTTTAATTCAATGCCAGAAACGGAAAAAGAAACGGGGCGATTAAATGAGAATTTTGCTCTTTCTCGTTTACCAAAATTAAAGTCGTATTTCACCAGGCCTTGAGATGTGGGATCGTAAGCCATTTCGTATGCGTTATTAGCCACTTTATCGTACTCGCCAATTAGAATGTTAAGTTGGTTGTCTGCTACGAAGATACTGCCTGCAACGTAATATGTTTGGGTTTTAAGACCTGCCAAATAACGCTTTTCTTTACCTAGGGCGAAGATTACGTCTTGCTGACCACTAGCTTGGCTTAATGCCCGAGGTAAATGAGCGGCTAGTAATTTAATCTGTTCACCTGAAAAAAGCGGCGTTGACGAATTTTTGTTTTTAACTACCTGTATCGCACTGAGAATCGCGGCAACATCCTGCTCGTGCAGCGCAAAAGGGTGTTGGTTAGCACGATCTTTAGTTTCTGTTTCGTCTGGCTTCTCAACTAGGGTAATGAAATTGTTTTTGTCCTCTTGAAATATAACTTGGGCGTCAGCGCTTTGTACTGATGTTATGAAAGCTAGTACTACAAGAATTAAACTAGTTGACTTTAATGAAAATAGAGACGTATTTTTCATGCTCTTTCCTTTTCAATAGGAATAGCGAGAGTGAATCTCGCTTTTTTCTATTTCATAACTTTTTGAACTTCATTTTAAATTCTATTTTAATAAAATATGCGCTTTGATTTTCATATTTTAAACATTGAAAAGGCGAATTTCACAAATATAAAATAACAGAAAAAATAAAATGAATTTCAATATTAGATAAATGAATGATCTTTTAAATCACGACTAAAAGAATACAGTGCCACCCAGTTGGATAAGAGTTAGGTCCTCTGCACTGTTATAGATAGTTTGCGCTGCTTGTGAACCATCAATATCTAAACTGAGATTTTCATATTTCGCATACACCAAGAAGCGCGAGCCAAAATATTGTTCTGCTGCAATACCCCACTGACTAAGCTCTGAGCCGGTAACGCCATCTAAATGAGCCATGCCGTATTGGTCGTTATAACTTGCATATTCTGCGTAAAATGCTGAATCACCAAAGCGATTAAACTGTTTTCTAATGCCAGCTTTGAAGTAATAGGCATCTGTATCATCACCCGAACCAACAATAGCATCGTCAGCTTCTTCCGTCTGGTAAGTGGCTACCCCAAACACGCCGGATTCGATGTGCATTACACCTGCTTGCATTTGTAGAGTAGTTGAACTGTTGCCGCCAACATTACTGCCGCCATCTTTGTTCACTGAGTAGCCTGCGTGAAGATTGGTTTTAAAGCCTTCATGTTCAGCAGCGTATTTCACCGCAACATCAAAGATTTCATCGTTTGCATAACCTACGGCAATACTAACGTTACCCATCTGAGGTAGGTCGTAGCGTACGCCGTTGCGATAAATACCGTTACAGTCTAGCCCTATACCCAAGCCAGGCGTAGCCAAACATTGGGCAAATTGCCCCCACGCTACGTTTGTCGAGCCTTCTTCGACGCCTCGAATAAAGAAGCCATTAGCTCTAAATAATGGAGAGATTCCTGACCAGATAGTGCCAGACGGATCGGCTAGAACGGCAATATTATCGGTGGGCAAACTTTGTAAACCAATAGTGACTTTACCCCAATCACCGCCAAAGTAGAGGCTGCTGCCTAATAGGCCAATATCGCCGCCATTAAAGGTATCTAAATTATCCTGGTTTGCAAATAGAAGGGGAGTTTGATGGCCACCACCGGCATAGTTTGGTGCGCCAGAAAGAGGTTCAATAATAACTTCAAAACCTACGTCTAAACCCTGCTCTTCCAGTTTATAATTCCCGGAAAGCGTAATACGGCTGCCCAGTGTAGTACCATTGTCTGAAAGTTGTGCCACGTCACTACCTACACCGTCGTCGTAATAAGTTAAGCCTTCATTGATCCACCCCGAGATATTCCACGAGTAGGGCTCGTCTTGGGCAAAACTATGGCTACTAACGGAGCTTAAAATGGCAATAGATAAACAGGTTTTTGTAAATGTGTTTTTTTTCATTTTACTGTCCCAATATTGGTAGTGTTGATTAATTTCAGTGGCTTTTTGTTTTTATTTTCGACTGGTTTAATGCTTTCGGTATCCAGTAAATTGATAATAAGTTCTGTAGAATTTTGAACCATTGGCCCTAAGGCGATTTAATCTCCTTCTTTAGTAGCGGGAAAATTAATTTGATAGAAAATGAAAACGCGACTCATTAATGGAAATAAGTCGCGTTTTTTTTATTTTTTGATATTTGAAAGCGTAGTAAAGATCAGCTCGATGTTAAAATCTCGCTTTTACATTTACACTGACCATTCGCGGCTGTGCTGGACCAACGAACTCTGCGCCTTCTACATCGGGATAAATGTCCTCTAACACTTCATCCGCCTCGCCATAAGTGCCAAAGGTTTCATAGTCTTTGTCGAACACATTGTTCACACGTAGTGATGCGGTGAATGTGTCGTTGAAACGATACGATGCATAGACGTTCGCAACAACGTAGCCCTCAATTTTTTCGTTCTCATTGGCCTCATCGCCTCTAAAGTATTGGCTAGATGCAGAAATTACTTCCGCCCCTAATAGCGCTTTCTCCGTTAAGGCGTAATCTGCGTAAAGCTTTACTAAATGCTCTGGTTGACCTGGAATTTTGTTGCCCGGCGTGACTAGCCTGTCCGGCCCCTGAGGGTTAAAGGGACTAAATGACGTAAATGTTGATTCATAGGTTGCATCTAGATAGTTATAGTTCAAGCGGTACGTTAGTTTCTGCCACGTAGAACCGATACTAAACTCAACACCCTGACGCTGAGTTTCGTCAACATTGATAAAGTATCCGCGAGAAGCAACAGAGCCAGCCTGTTGGAAGATAATGTCGTCCTTACTTCTACTATGAAAAACATTTAGCATAAGGTCGATGTTATTGATGTGCGTAGTGTAGTTCGCTTCAATGGTTTGGGTCACCACCTGATCAAGAGGAGGATCGGCTACAAATCCGTTCGGAAGGCGGCACGGGTCGTCTTCATCAGCACAGCTTAACTCCGCTGGACTTGGCGTTCTGGAAGATTGGCTGATTGCTAGGTTCAATTGGCTTTGCTCATCAATGGAAATGTCTACGCCCACCGCTGGGTTAAACTGGGTAAAACGGTGATTGCCGTCTAATGAACCTTCTCCGTCATCAATCAGGTCTTCCATAACAATATGGTCTCGGTTAAAACGTCCACCAAGATTGAGTGATACGGCTGAAGAGAGCTGAGTACTATTCATGAAAAATAGCGACCATGCGGTGGTGTCTACATCTAATCTTACTCTGGCTTCTTGTGCCATGAGCCCATCGATGGGTAAAACGGTGCGTGAGTCTTGTGCAGATTCGTTTTCCAAAATACCAAATGTAGTATCAGCGGCGTAGTTAACATCTCCTTTGGTGTAGCTGGCACCTACAATAAACTCTGAGCTGAAGCCGCTTAAGGCATATTGTTTGGCTAGCTGAAAAGATAATCCAGTAGCTTTTGCATCTGTGCGGCCTGTGTTGTAGGTGCCGTCAAGTTCATCTGCGTCCACATCTGATATATCAGCGAGCGCAGTGTCGTCATCAAAGCCAATAAATTCAACCGCCTCTATATCATCGCCTTCTCCCACAATAGGCAAGTCGTCATCATCGTCGTCGCCATCACCATCACTATCAAGCGGATCATCATCATCGTCATCATCTTCGAATTCACAAAGTGTTACGCGTCCATCAGCGAACTGGCAGGCACCGAAATCACTGTCATCGCCGTTTATTGACTGAGTTTGTGTGTCGCGATAAAACATATTTGCCGTTAAAGATAAGGTGTCAGTTAAAACAAAGTCACCGGTTATATTAACGTGCGTAAGTTCGTTGTTAGTCTGATCGGGGTGGGTGTAGACCGCTTCTCTCCCTTCAATATCGAGTAGTTCAATAGGCGACGCACCGTTGCCGAGCAACTCGTTATCGGCAAGCAACAAGTTCATGTCGATATACATCTTGTCACTTTTATAGGCAAGCGATGTAAAAACTTGTTGAACTTCGGAAGGTGAATAATCACGCCAGCCATCTTCCTCATAGTGATTCAGGTTCACATAATATGCCCAGTGATCATTATGACCACCCGATTCTACAGAAGCGGCTTTTTGGCCGAATTGCCCTGCCTGTAAATCGATTTCATTGGCGTCAAAACTAAACCCAGTTTTTGTTTTTAGCGCTAGTGCACCACCTAACGTGTTCTGACCAAACAGCGGGTTTGAACCAGAGTATAGAGAAACGGTATCTATAGCATCTAGAGGCATTAGATCCCAATGCACGGTATCGCCAAACGCTTCGTTCACCCGACCGCCATTCAAGTACACCGAAATGCCCTGAGGAAGGCCAAGCAAAGGAGAGGCAGTAAATCCACGATATTGCAGATCCGGTTGGAACGGGTTGTTTTGAACATCGTTCAGATTCACGCTCGCCAGCTGGGTTTTTAACAACTCTGGCAATGAGCGGTTGACGCTCCCTTCTATGTCATCTTGAGTCAGTGTTTGAACGTTTCCGAATACAGCAGAATTATTGCTGTTAGCGCTAAGTGGCGTCGCTCCCTGTACCTCTATTACCTCGTATTGGTCTAATGTATCGTTAGCGCCGGCGGCAGCGCTAAACGCATAGGTTACCGCGCTCGCAATAATCGCAAGAGCAAATGGTGAATGAGAAAGTTGATATGTTGGCTTTTGTGCAAAGTTTTGGCTAATGCTTTTGGTAGAAATTCGCGTAGGCATGGTTTTGACTGCTTCGTTATTATTTATACTCTCAGTATTGCCTTAAGCATTCCTTAAAAATATCCTCCTTAAGTGGGAGGAAGTATCATAAATTGGTAGCAGTGTTTTTTCCCGAAGCCCCCTAGATGAGACCCGATAAAACCTTTTGGCACCAATTTTCTCGCTGCCTGATATTTGTATCACTGGCGCCAAATAGATAGAGATTGTTTTCATAGGTTGCAGCACCCAGTGCGTAGCATTCTCCTAAAATTCTTGGTTGCCAGAAAAGGTGGTGTGCCAGTACCGCTTGTAGTCTTGACTGTTGATAGAACGCGATGCGATACACCCAGTGCGAGGCCAAATAACCAGAAGCAGAATTTAGAGAAGCCGACTCTAGAGTTATTGAGGGCGATGGAATGGAAAACGGCGTTAAGTGCGAAGCAATGTGTTCAGTGTTAAAGCGTTTCAAATTGGTGGTATTGCTGGCGAGTGGCCGCAATAAACGTGGAAGTGCAGGCAAGTGCTCTAACCCAACAAAATGTCGGTATTTAGAGGTAAGATGCGGCATTAAAGGTGACTTGTCGCTATTGGAGGCGCTGGCCTGCGCGGAAAAGTCTTTGCATGCCTTTCTAATCCGCTCGAGAGCGATTGACTTTTCAGGTGAAGGTAGAGCCCCCAAATAGGAGAGCGATACCTTATTAGCACTCGCCATATAAGCGCTTTTGGCGGCACACTCGTTAGAACGCAACGCATCTGTTAGTTGCGCAAAATAGCGAATAGCCGCCCCCACACCTTCTGCGTGTTTATCAGTGTCTGGCATTGGCTTTGAAGGCCTAATATCAAATGATGCAAGACACGCGGATACCACATGTTTTAGTTGTCGCAGCCTTTTATCATAATCATCGCTCACGAGCTTGTGTGTCAGATTTTGTGAAAGCTTTGGAAGTGCTTCTATCGAAAGCTCGCTTGCTACTTCCTTCATCGCTTCGTTTGTGACGAGGCGAATTGCAAAATTGCCATGCCGATTGATTTCTGGGTCGATAAATAAGGTGTTTTCAAGGCCAGCTACGGTGCTAAGTGTTGCTTCTTGCTGTTGTAAGCCATCGAGAAAGCACTGGGGAAACCACCAGGTTAATACATGCCTTATTGATTCGTTTTCGCCTTTTGTCGTTTGCGCATCAAGAGAGGCTTCTTTGTCTAAATGTGAGTGTTCGCGTTGAGATGCGTGCTGACTCAGTGCGGCGTTTCTGTTCAGTGTTGATTCTTCGCTCAAAGCTGCTTTCTCGCTCAGGGCTGTTTTTTCGCTCAGGGCTGACTCTCCGCTCAGGGCTGTTTCCGCGCTCACGGCTGTAACAACCTCCTTGCACTGCTCAAAAAAGTGGGATGAATCACTGTAAACCAGCGTGGTGATATTGTTTGGCTGATACCACTGGCGTTTATAGTCTTGGAGCGCTTTAATGCTGTTGCTGCCTATGGTTTGTGTAAAACCACCCGCGTGTTGATAGGCATTTCTATTGGTATCGGCTAATCGAATAGCGGCGTTTAATGCATAGTCGCTGTTTGCCTCTAGCATGGCGAGCTCGTTAAAAATAACCCCGTCTCGCTCTAAGGTAACCTCATCGTTACCGTAATCCCGATTAAGCAGGCCACAGTACAGGTAATTTACAGCATCAAGCAGCACGTTCGCTTTTTCAGACGAAGCGAAAAAGAACGTGTACTCGGCGAGTGTGGTAGCGTTAATAGTAACAGGCAGAAGTGTATTGGCCGTAAAAAGCTCGTGGGCAGTTGGGTATTGGTGAGAGCGTCGAAAGCTCATGTGCTCAGCTAAATGAGACAACCCAGTGTGGCCTGCTGCAGGGGTTTTTAGCGCAAAAACAACGCTATGCACTTTTGACCCAGAGCCGGCATCAATGAAATGAAATTCAGACATACACTTTTATCATTGCGGTTTAACGGTATCTCTTTTTGTTTCGTACTTATCGCACCCCATTTATTTCCTAGTACTTACCTTGTAGCACTTACTTCTAGGATGGGAATCGGCTTTTCCACCTTCCGATACTGTAGTGCCTTCGACGGTGCAGTACCTGCTTTATCGGTAATGCCTTTCATCAAATGGTGATCGGGCGACTTGCTGCAAACCGGATCCGTCTTATACATATCACCTGTTAGCAGGTAGGCCTGACATCGGCAGCCGCCAAAGTCTTTATCTTTTTCATCGCAGTCCCTACAGGGCGACGGCATCCAACTATCGCCACGGAAATGATTAAAGCTAAAGTCTTGGTGCCAAATATCGTGCAACGAGCGTTCTCTCACATTAGGGAAGCGAAGAGGCAATATCTTTGCGCTGTGACACGGAAGGGCACTGCCATCTGGCGTTACGGTTAAAAACGTTGTGCCCCAGCCATTCATGCACGCCTTAGGGCGAGATTCATAGTAGTCGGGCGACACAAATATGAAGGTTGGCCCTTTACCGTTTTGCTGCGCGCGATAGCGGTTCACTGCAGCCTCAGCCTCCTGTAGCTGTTGTGATGTAGGTAGCAAATGGTCTCTGTTTTCATAGGCCCAGCCGTAATACTGTACGGTAGCCAGCTCAACAAAATCAGCATTAAGCTGCTCGCTTAACGCCATCACGTCTTCTATTTCGTGAATGTTCTGCGCCGTAATACAGAAGTTAAGCACCATAGGATAGTTGTATTGTTTTACCAGCTTCGCAATTTTGAGTTTTTGTTCAAATGAATGGCGCTTATTGCCTATTAAGTCGTTGACTTCGGCATTGGCTGCTTGAAAGCTCAGCTGAATGTGATCAAGCCCAGCTTCTTTAAGTTTGGCAATGCGCTTTTCAGTCATGCCAATGCCAGAGGTGATCAAGTTGGTGTAAAAACCCAGATCGCGCGCGTAAGCGACTAAGTGCTCCAAATCTTTTCGAAGTAATGGCTCTCCGCCAGAAAAGCCCAATTGCACGGCGCCCATTTCCCGCGCTTCACGCAGTACACGCTCCCAGTGCTCAGTAGAGAGCTCATTGAATGTTTCTTCCATGTTTACTGGGTTTGAGCAATACGGGCAATGCAAAGGACACTGATAAGTAATTTCGGCTAAGAGCCATAGCGGGGGCGTAATGCTATTTGGTACGTCGGTTTGTAAATCAACGTCTATGTTATTCGTCATAGCGGATCCACTTCTTTTGCTCGGCATGAACCAGAAATGCATGAACATCTTCTTCTAAATCATCAGGTGCATCTGGGAAGGCCTGGCGAAGTTCAGCACAAATAGCATTTTCCGTATTACGGCCATCTACACGCTTAAGAATTTCTGCCGCAGAAGGATTAAGTTTGATCATTCCTTCGGGGAACAGCAAAACATGGCAGCCTTGAGCTTTCTCGTACTGCATGCGAAAAAGTGGGTTTAAAGAGGCTATTTTGTCACTTGTTCGGTTGCCTTCGTTGTTGTGACTGCTGCTATTTTCAATGTTGTCTTCCGAGTTATTTGAACCAATGTCATCAGCACCGACGATATCAGCATCTAAGTGGTGCTCGGTTTGCGACTGTAATTTTGACATTATTAAAACCTCCCTTTGTGGCACACTCGCTGGTCGGCAATACCATCAAACGGCTTTCTCTTATATTCATAGGCAAAGCAAATGGCATCTGCAATGCTCCATAAAATATCAATTTTGAATTGCAGTATATTGAGCGCATGCTCTTGCTGTTGGCGAGTAACGAAGTGGTCTAGGGTAATCTGCAGGCCATGCGCCACATCACGGCGTGCCTGACTTAAACGCATTTGAAAGTAGGTAAAGCCTTCACTATCAATCCATGTGTAGTGTCCAGGCCAGGTATCTAATCGGCTTTGATGTATTTCAGGGGCAAACATTTCAGTTAACGATGAGCAGGCAGCCTCTTCCCACGACGCACGTCGGGCAAAATTCACATAGGCATTCACTGCAAACTTAACCGCTGGCAACAGGTGGGTTTCATCGAGTAACTCGCTGCGGTTTAACCCTACCGCTTCGCCTAACCGCAACCAGGCTTCTATGCCGCCAAGTCCGTCCTCGCCTTCTCGTCCATCGTGATCGATAATTCGTTGGATCCAAGTTCTGCGTACCGATTGGTCTTCGCAATTCGCTAAAATTGCCGCGTCTTTAACCGGTATCGCCATTTGATAATACAGTCGGTTGGCCACCCAGCCCTGAATTTCATCAACGCTGCAGTGTCCTTCATTCATACGTTTATGGAAGGGGTGATGAATATGGTAGTAAGCGCCTTTTTCTCTCAGTTTTTGTTCGAACTCTTGTCTAGACCATGCGTGTTCTGTCATTACTACACCTCAATTTCCATACCGTCGTAAGCCAATTCAATACCTTGCTCACACAGGCTGTGATAAGCACTGGAGTCTTCGTCAAGCACGCGATTTGTGTTGTTGATATGAATAAGTACTTTACGCTCAACGTTAAATTCATTTAGCAGCGCAATGGCTCCGCCCTTTCCATTAACCGGCATGTGTCCCATATCAGTGCCCAGCTTGTTGCTAAAGCCGTGATCTATCATTTCTTCATTGGCCCACAGCGTACCGTCAAATAGCACGCAGTGAGATTCGCGCATCACCTCTTTTACTGTGTCGTTTGCCTGCATACATCCCGGCGCGTAAAAAAGCACCTTGCCCGAGGTGTCGTCAGTTATCTTCAGGCCGATATTGTTGCCCGGCACAATGTTGTCGCGATACGTCGAATAAGGGGGCGCATTAGATTCTAATACCACAGGTTGGAAAGTCAGGCCCTCTGCCCCTTTTGGTACAAAGCGTTGATGATAATCGGTGTTAATTGAATGCTGCTGTAGTCCGCCGTGCCAGTGTTTTAATACGGTAAAAAGCGGGAAGCTGGTGGTTAGGTCTTCGGCCACAACATCGGTACAATAAACGGGAAGGGGTAAGCCTTCGCGCAATGTAAGCAGGCCTGTAGTATGGTCTATTTGACTGTCGGTAAGTACTATTGCGCTAATGCGTGTGCCGCGAGACACATGGTCGTCGGGCCACAGCTGCGGGTGGCTATTTATCTGCTCCCTTAAATCCGGAGAGGCATTAATGAGAACCCAATTGTTGCCGTCGCTACTGACAGCAATACTCGACTGTGTCCTGCTTTTCGTCTTTATTTTATCTTTGCGTAAACCCTTACAATTTGGGCAGTGACAGTTCCATTGCGGAAATCCACCCCCGGCGGCAGCACCAAGAATCAATACGTGCATAACAACTCCATACTACAAGTAAAAAAAGGCTGCATTGGCAGCCTTTTTGTTCATCATCCCAGAGGGCGTTGCCTAGCGGTTATTGATGTAAAGTGTTACTTCAAAACCAAGGCGCATTTCTGTGTATTGGGGTTTAGTCCACATAATTGTTCCTCTTCTTTATGATTAAACGCATGACTGAGTATATGTTGAATATGTGTTAACAGATATCCTCCTAAGGGAGGAGAACTGTCATGAATTTTGATGATTTATTGGTTATTTTCGATAGCGCAGCTGCTTAAGTAAGATAAGAGCAAAGGAATAGGGCGGCCGGTTGCCGATAACGATTTGGTGTAGGTAAACGCGGTTCCTGCCACATCGAGGTGAGCCCACGGCGTGCCATCAGCAAAACGAGACAGAAAGCAGCCTGCCGTAATAGCACCGGGAGAGTTTATGCCCGTATTCATCATATCCGCGTGTTGAGAGGTGATGGCGTCTTGATATTCTGGCCAAAGTGGGAAGGGCCAGCACCTGTCGTTAGCCTGTTCACCCGCTTCAACTAACGCATTTTCAAGCGCTGGAGCGTTGGTAAAAAGCGCAGTGGCTTTGTGCCCTAGTGCGCTAATAGCCGCGCCAGTTAGGGTTGCTACATCAATAATAACCGAAGGGGAGAACTGCTTCGCGTAGCTGATTGCATCGGCCATAAGCATACGTCCCTCTGCATCGGTACTCATGACTTCCACGGTTTTTCCTGAGTGCATAGTAATGATGTCACCCGGGCGATAGGCTTTGCCATCAATCGCATTATCGGCGCTCGCCACAATACCAATAATATTTATATTTAACCCCAGTGTGGCAACAGCCTGAATAACGCCCAAAATGCAGCCGGCGCCCGCCATGTCGTAAATCATGTGGCGCATATCAGGGCTGCGTTTTAACGTTATGCCGCCGCTGTCAAATGTTACACCTTTGCCAATTAACACTACCGGCGGTGAATTCTCTAAACCTTTGGCTGCGTAGCGAAGAATAGGCATGGTGGCAGCGAACTGTGAACCTGCATTTACCGCCAAATAACCGTTCATGCCTAACCGCTTCAGCGCACTTTCATTGAGGATATCGCAAGACACCGTATTAAAGGTTTGCGCCAGATTCTGAGCTTGTTCGGCCAGATAATCTGGGGTGCATAAGTTGGCCGGCATGTGAGCGAGATCTTTAGCCCTCGTCATCGCGTCATTAAGGGCTGATTCATAGCGCATAGTGTGTGAAACGCGACGCTTTTTCGCGGTATTAAAATGCTTGGCATCTAATGCAAGAGACAGCGTGCTCCTAATATCAAGTGCTTGGTTAATTGCCCCATTATTTGCGTCGTTTTTTTCAACATTATTTGCGTTGTCGTTGCCATTACGAGTTTGAATATTGGAAATCGACGAATTATTCGTTTTATAGCCTTTAAAGTGATAACCGTGCTTGAAATAGCTTCTAAGTAGCGCACTCAGAAATGGTGAGTGGCTTGCAATGGTGTTAACAGGGTCATTGCTTGCTGTTTCAGCGGTAGAAAGCGCCATAAACGACAGTTTTTCCAAGGTTACCGACACGCTTTTAAGCTTTTTAAACAATGCATCGAACTGCTGTTCTACGTAACGAAATGCTGGCGCGTCATTTTGGCTCAAGTCACTGCTGCTTTTTGAATTAAACGCAGAATTGGAATCGCTAGCGTAGCTTGAGCGGTTAACCATGGAAGGGTCATTAGTTTTAGATAAAGTCGAGGCACGGCTAGAGACGTTGGGTGCATCTGACGCTTCAAAAAGCGCAAAATCGACACCATAAAACAGTACTCGTTTTACTTCAGCTAATTGTTGGCTAATTTTGTTTTTTCCGCTGTTTTCGGTATCAAGGATGTAACTTGTTTTAAACGCCTTAAGGCCTTGTACGAATACACATTGGCCTTTATTTCCTGCAAAACCTTCATCGTCAAAAACCTGCTCAATGTATGTCTTAGCGGGTGTTGAAAAGTGAAATAGTTGACTCGCTAATAACTCGGGCGTAGTTAAAATAAGTAAGCAGTCACTATCGTCTAACGTTTCAAATTTGTTGCTTTCATTAGCCCAGATTAGGTTTGCTTTTATCACGAGAATCGCCCTTTTGAGGCTTTGGGGCGAAAGCTTCTCACAGCGAAAATAAAAGTGATAGCCGTAAGGCAAAGTACAACGGCAAGCGCGTTGTGTTCGAGTTTTTCGTAGAGCGCAAATCGCAGTAATTCTACGCCGCTACTAAAGGGGTTAAAGGCACAAATCTGATACAACCATTCGCTGGCCTCACGCATTTTCCAAAGCGGGTATAAGGCGCTGGATAGAAAGAACAATGGGAAAATGACAAAGTTCATTACCCCGGCAAAGTTCTCTAGCTGCTTAATATAATTTGCCAGTAATAATCCTAACGAACCTAAAAACAATGACATTAGCGCAATAACAGGCAACGCATAAACGTATCCCAACGCAGATAGACGTACATCCAGCAGAAGCGCAAAGGCAAAGAAGATGTACACCTGAATAGCGCTTACTAAGGTGTTGGCTATAAGCTTGCTGCCTAGCAGAAAAGGGCGGGGAACCGGGCTCAATAACAGTACTTTCATGCTGCCCATTTCTCTGTCGTACACCATGGACAATGAACTTTGCATGCTATTAAAAAGCACAATCATGGCGGCAAGCCCGGGTACAATATACTCTTCGTATAAAATATAACTCTCGTAGGGTTCGGTCATTGAAAGACCCAGGGCAGAACGAAAGCCTGCGGCAAAAACAAATAGCCAAAGCAGCGGGCGCACCAATGCACTTAACAGGCGTGTGCGCTGCTGCCAGAACTTCAGCATCTCTCGGGTAAGTACGCCCACAAAACAGCGCCAGTACATCAGGAGCCTTCCTGCATCAAATGCTGCCAAAGGTGCTCAATATCTTGTTGATGATACTTGGCTAACAAGGCTTCACATTGGTCGTGGGCTAACACTCGGCCTTTTGATAAGACTATCAGATTATTGTTGAGCTTCACTTCTTCAAATAAGTGGGTGGCCCACAGTACGCTTACGTTTTGGGAATGAGCGAGCGCTTGTACTACCCGCAAAATAAGGTGACGGGATTCTATGTCTAAGCCAACGGTAGGCTCGTCTAGTAGCAGCAAGGATGGCTTGTGAATTAGGCAGCGAGCTAACTCGACCCGACGTCTGTGCCCGCCATTTAAGTTTCGAATTTTTGTGTTGAGCTTGGTCGTAAGGTCGAGCTCGTCGAGCAGACCTTGAATATGAGATAGCGCACTTGTGGTACTTATGCCGTGGAGCGAAGCAAAATAGGACAAATTTTGTTTTACTGATAAGTCGATATCTAAGGTACTTTGCTGAAATACCACGCCCATTTTCGCCATAATACTTGTGCGAGATTGAGACAGGGTAGCACCATCAAAGGTAATACTACCTTGCGTGAGTTTTTGAAGGCCCGTAATAAGCGCAAATAAGGTACTTTTGCCTGCGCCATTTGGTCCAAGCAGCATGGTTAAGCCTGGTTTTAGGCAAAGGCTTACATTGTCCAGCGCGTGGTGGCCGCCGTACTGATGTGAAACCGCTTGAACCGCTATTTCCATTTAACCGCCACGCCCCAAGGGTAACGCCCCACTTTTACCGTATGCTCTACGTTTAACGTGTGGGTATTGATGACAGAAACATCACCGCTCACACCGTTAGTGGTCAGCAATAAAGACTGATCTTGATTAAACGCTAATTGCCACACTCGTCGCCCAACCAAAATGTAGTCTTCCACTTCGAAGGTATCGGTATTGATGACCGCTATGCGATTCGCAGGACCAAGCGCCACGAAGGCGTAGGGCTTATTTTTCATAAGCACAATACCCACTGGCTGAACCTTGTCGCGATAAACGCCTTTAATGGCAAAAGAAAGGGTCTTCACTTTTTGCTTAGTAGCAGTATCGAAAATACTAACGGTGCCACCTATTTCCGAGCTTACCCAAAGGTACTTGTCATCTTTGGTAAAGTGAGCATCTCTGGGTCTTGCATCAACCAAGCTATTTGCAATATTTTTATGAGTTTGTGTATCTATCCAGTGCACCATGTTGGTGGTTTCTGACGTTACCACCATCATGCTGCCGTCGTGACTCACAGCTAGCCCCTCAGGCTCTACGCCTACATCTATCTGAGAAATGACCTGAGCCGTTGGAATGTCGATAACAGTAAGAAGGGCATCGTCTTCATTAGCTGTGTAAATAGTGGTGCCGTTAGGATGTAATGCTATGGTTTCAGGATCTGCACCTGAGGGAAGATCGCCGACTATGGAATGGGTAGACAAATCCATAATTTGAATGCGATCAGCATCGGAGGCACAGATATACGCGTGGGACTGGTCTGCACTTAAAATAAACCCTCGGGGTCGCTCTCCAACCTCGATAGTTTCAACCACATCAAATGTCGTCATATCAATGACAGATAGCGTGTTGTCTTTTTCGTTAGTGACATACGCTTGAGGAAGTGCAAAGGCTTGAGGAAGTGCTAAGGCAAAGGCTGCCATTAAACTGCCAAGCAAGAGTGCAAAGCGATAGCTCATAACTTGTCCTTACAGGTAGTGTGTGTTGCGCCTAATGTGTCCAGTTCGTTGGTTTGGTGCAGAAAGCCTTCAAGGGGAGCATGAGTCACCAAAGCGTCTTCGTGGGCCAGCGCAATAGGCTGACGAAATTGGTGGGTGTAGGGGCGAATAGAAAGGGGACGACCTTTATAGGCACCCAGCGTGTAGTGGTCGCTAAGCAAGGTTTTAAGTATTCCCTGCTGCTTTAAATCGCTTCCTTGCTGCGCAGCATTTGCCACCGCCGTTACCGCAAGGTACGCGGCGAAGTCGACTTCATTCATGTGCCTGTTAAACCCGTCGTTAAAACGGCTTTGAAGCTGACGGGCGCCCCATTGTTCGTGGGTAAAATGCCAACCTAGTGCTTTTAGGCCGGCAGCGCCTACCACAGGTACAGGATAATAGGTGTTAAAGGGTAGGCTATACGCGAATTGCGCCGCGCTATCGGCAGTAAAAACAGCCTGATAGGTTTCTGTTGTTCGCGTAAATTGAGGAATTTCAGCAAAAGCAGCTCTGCGTAAATCAAAACTGTCGCGCCATTGCTTAGCTTCAACAAGTGAAAGCTTGAATTTTTTAACGCTGCGTTTGAACGCGGTTAAATACGCAGCATCGTCAGCGGTTTTTCCGTAAACTGCAAATATCTCGTCAATACGCTTAGAGCGAAACCATTGGGCTAGGGCGTCGGTTTTCATTTGATAACTGGGGATTGTGTGAAACAAGGGCAGGCGACATGAATTTTGTCTCAGTAAATCATCGCTATTAGCTACGTTAAAAAATACGGCATTAGACAATGTACCTTGAATAGCTGTAATTAACTGTTCAATCGAGGCATCATCAGCGCTGTCGCTGCTCTGCATATCCAACAAAACAATAGGTGCAATGTTGTCTTGCCGTTTGCTGCCAATGTCTTTGTGATTTGTGTAAGCACTTGAACCAGAGTTCTGGCGTGTTTGAGCTAAAGAGGCTTGCAGTTCCCCGATAGTAGGCACACTGATTTCAGTTAATTCAAATTGATAATCAAGAAATTTTCCCGTGATATTGGCATCCTTTATCGCCACACTTGCGCCAGCTATCCCCTCATTGCTGGGGGACTTTAAATAGTCTGGTGTGCCTGGTACAGATGTGCCCGCAACTTTAATGTAAATGACCACAATAGTGGCAAAAGAGGCCTGTGGTGCAGCTTGTTGAGTCTGTGAAGGTTGCGCTTCATTAAACGCGAGCGCGCTGTTTAAAAACGACAACAGAACGCAACAAAAAAGTGACGCTACACATTTTTGATAGCGCTTATCGGTTAATCGTGTTTCAACCGTGCTTTTTACACCCTTTGCCATATACCACCCCGAGCTCAGCTGCATGCTTTTGCTGATACCTGTTTGTCTGACATAAGGGTATATGGCAATTTTCCCGAAGAACATCCTCCTAAAGGAGGAATGCTATGGCGCTAAAGTAGCATTAGTAAAATCGCGCTAACCCCTTAGTATGCTTAAGATGTTCGATTGAATAAGTGGGTAAGCTGTGCAGTTAGTTAAACCTTTTCGAGTTATTTTCTTTCTACTATGCCTGATAACGGGTTCTGCGCTTTCTGCGTTCGGGGAAGCAAGATCGTTAGACGATATTAAAGACAGCGGTTTAATTAGAATTGCGGTGTACACCGACTATCCTCCATTTTCATTTATTGAAAACGACAGCCCCACAGGTATTGATATTGATATCGCCCGAGAAATCGCGAGCGCCCTTGATGTTGAGCTAGAGCTGATATGGATGACACCAGGTGAAACGACAGAGGACGATTTCAGGAATTACCTATGGAAGGGCCATATTATCCACCGTATTAAGGCTGATGTGATGATGCGTGCGCCTTACGACCCTAGCTTTTCCCAAAAGCGCGACGACGTTGGTTTGTTGGTTAATGAGCTGGTTCATATGTTTGCCCCTTATCATCGTGAAGGCTGGCAAATCATACACAACACTCAAACCCTGCCAGAAGTAGAAACCATGGGCATGTTTCAGTATCACACCATTGGTGCGGAAATAGACAGCATTCCCCACTTTTATTTAACGTCAGCGTTTGGCGGCCGATTGCGAGAAAAAACATCGCACTATAGTTCAAACGCAGACGCGTTTGACGCAATGAAAGCCGGAACAGTCGAGGCGGTAATGGGATTGCGCTCGCAAATATCCTACCTCAGTCAGTTTGTTGATAATGAGCAATATCGCCTTGCAAGCAACGCGTTTCCGCTTATTGGAAAGCAAAAGTGGGATATAGGACTTGCTGTTCATACTAATTATCGCGCGCTAGGCTATGAAATTGGTGATGTAATTACGCGAATGGTGGTAGAGGGCGATATGCAACGGCTATTTGAGAAATACAAAACCATTTATGAGATGCCGCCTTATTTTGCGGGGATTGAAAGTTCAGAATAAGATAATTCAGTATAAAAGCATGTGACCAATAGCGTTCAGAGCGATAGTACTTTAGGCAATAACTCTATGGCCAATTGCCTTCTTACCTCTAGCGCCGTTATCAGTCACGCATTACTTTAAAACGACGTGAAAGCGTAAAGGCGTTAGAAAAAGGGAAAATAGCCCTTCATTCCTCCTCCTAAAGGAGGAGTCAAATCACTCCGCTGTTGCATAGGCATCGACATCCCCCCTAGCTATGCTAATCCTAACAAATAGTCTGAAACAGACCATTTATGGCCTACATGCAACTAGGAACCGTTATGAATAATAATATGCCAATTAAAAAACTTGCTCTATCTATGCTGGTATGTGCAAGTGCGTTAACTCCTGTCCATGCTGTTGTCACTGACAAAGATATTCAAAATGACCACGTTACCACTGACGACATAGTGACGTATGGTATGGGCTTGAAAGCTCAGCGCTATAGCCCGCTAACCGCGATTAACCGCGATACAGTAGAGGAAGTACGCCCTGTGTGGGCATTCTCTTTAGGTGGTGAAAAGCAGCGGGGGCAAGAATCGCAGCCAATGGTAAAAGATGGTGTTATGTATGTAACCGGTTCTTATTCTCGGGTGTGGGCCATAGATGCGCGAACCGGAGAAGAGTTATGGCAATACGAGGCGCGTTTACCAGACGGCATTATGCCTTGTTGTGACGTGATAAACCGTGGCGTAGCGCTTTACGATAATCTGGTTATATTTGGCACCTTGGATGCCAAGTTAGTAGCACTGGATAAAGACACGGGCAAAACCGTTTGGAAGAAAAAGGTTGAAGACTATCGAGCGGGCTACGCCATTACTGCAGCGCCTATTGTAGTTGACGGAAAAGTCATTACAGGGATTTCCGGTGGTGAATTCGGTATCGTCGGTAAAGTGTATGCTTACGACGCGAAGTCTGGTAAACAGCTATGGGTTAGACCTACCGTTGAAGGGCACATGGGGTATCTATGGAAAGACGGTAAGAAAACCGAAAATGGAATTTCAGGCGGCGCGCCAGGTAAAACATGGCCTGCTGATTTATGGAAAACCGGTGGCGCTGCAACCTGGCTAGGCGGCACTTACGACTCAGATACAGGCTTGCTATTCTTCGGTACGGGTAACCCTGCACCGTGGAACTCTCACCTACGTCCGGGCGATAACTACTTCTCGTCGTCGCGCTTAGCTATTGACCCTAATACCGGAAAGATTGTGTGGCACTTCCAAACCACGCCGCACGATGGCTGGGACTTCGATGGCGTTAACGAGCTTATCTCGTTTGATTACGAAGAAAGCGGTAAAACCGTGAAAGCGGCAGCAACTGCCGATAGAAACGGCTTTTTCTACGTCCTTAACCGCGAAAACGGTGACTTTATCCGCGGCTTCCCGTTCGTTGACAAATTGAACTGGGCAAAGGGGCTAGATGAAAAAGGCCGACCTATTTACGTCGACGAAAATCGCCCAGGCAGCCCAGCGCAATCTGCTGATGGTAAACAAGGCGCACAGGTTGTTGCTCGTCCTGCTTTCTTAGGTGGTAAAAACTGGATGCCAATGGCCTATTCAAAGGATACTGAACTCTTCTATGTGCCTTCAAACGAATGGGAAATGGATATCTGGAATGAGCCTACTTCTTACAAGAAAGGTGCAGCGTACCTAGGGGCCGGTTTCACCATTAAATCAGTGAATGAAGACTTTATCGGCGTACTTAAAGCGATTGACCCTAAAACAGGTGAAACCGTTTGGCGCTATAATAACTTCTCTCCTCTTTGGGGCGGCGTGTTAACCACAGGTGGTGGTTTGGTTTGGACCGGTAATCCTGAAGGTTATCTTATGGCCTTTGACGACAAAACCGGTGAAATAGTCTACAAGTTCCAAACTGGCTCAGGTATTGTTGGCTCCCCAGTGACATGGGAAATGGATGGTGAGCAGTACATCTCTGTACTATCTGGATGGGGCGGCGCAGTACCATTATGGGGCGGTGAAGTTGCAAAACGCGTGAAGCACTTCAACCAAGGCGGCACCGTGTGGACGTTTAAATTGCCTAAGCGCTACCAGCAGGTGGCAAAAAACTAATCGCCGTAAGTGTCAATGTTGATTAGTTCAATGGCCAGTATCAAAGTGTGCTGGCCATTTTTGTAGCAGCCTATTTGTTTACACGCGACAGTGAATTAAAAGCACTAATTTTTAAGGGATCTAACATCGCCCTACAAGCAACTAAAGTGAATTAGCCCCCTATCAATAGCTATCAATGTGGCCTCCTACCAAAGGAGGAGCCTTTCAAAACCAAAGTAGAGTTACCCCTTATATCTTCATACGTATACTTAATTCATAGTCTTTTGAGGATGTATTAATTATGAGAACAAAAATATCGATGTTGTTTGCTGCACTCGTGATAACCGGCTTTTCTGGCCACGTGCTTGCACACGGAAATGTTATCCCTCAAGGAGCAGATAGTTCAGCTATGCCACCAATTACTGATGGCGATGAGTCTGAAAATGGCTGGGTATTTGAAAACCCTTATCGCAGCCTTGATGAAGAAACCAAAACGAAAGTTATCAAATTTGGTGAGTCAGCCTATGCGAATAACTGTGCAGGCTGTCACGGCTTACACGCGCAGTCTGGCGGAATAAACCCAGACCTTCGTGAACTCGACCCTGAAAGTTTTGAAGACGACGAATGGTTCGTTGAGCGCCTGCGTTTTGGCTCGGCGAAAGGCATGCCTGCACTTGGAGGCATTCCGGAAGGGCAAACCGATCCTATCTTAGATCAAGAGACACTTTGGGCTATAAAGACTTACGTTGAAGCACGTCGCGTTGTGGCCATTGAAGAAGGTGAGATAGAAGCTGATTAGGGTGACGTCTGTTAGGCCCTTTTCGCCGGGTTAACGTTAAGTTACCCGGCGCTTTTCTTTTCTAGCGTAAAATTTATACAGGTTGACGTTTTTTATTGCAATTACCTCAGTTACTTAGCAGCATGGTGTTTATGTTTACTGTTTGGCGTTCCTGCCCTATTTGGAAACCTAATGACTAAGATACTTGCTCGCTCTCTTTGTATAACTATATTAAGCACTGTCTCTGCTTTTCATGGTTTAACTTTTGCCAATCCGCCACAAGGCGCTTCTTTGTCAGACGGTCTCGAAACAGTAAAAAGCGCTGCGTTATCAGAAAATAAAACACTACTAATCCCCATGGCAACCTATCCGTTAGATAACAAGCCTATGCCGCAATTTAGCGTTGATGCAAGCTGGCCATCTTTGCCAGAAACTTGGATGCTAGGGCAAGTGTCTGGCCTTTCTATCGATAAATATGATCATGTTTGGATATTGCAGCGTCCCAACTCCCTTGGTAAAACCGATACAGGGCTTGCTGCAACGCCACCCTTGGCCGTTTGCTGTGAACCTGCCCCCCATGTTATTCGCTTTACGCCTGATGGTGAGGTAGCCACTGCATGGGGCGGTGAAAGCAATGCGCCTACAATAGACGGTGTAAACCAATGGCCAGTGAACGTTCACGGGCTATTTGTTGATAAGAATGACACGGTTTGGTTAGCTGGCAATGGCAAAGACGACCATGTGTCTGTGGGTTTTAACTTTGATGGCAAGTTTGTAAAAGGCATAGGAAGGCGGGGACAGACCAAAGGTAATATGGACCTGCACACGTTGGGCAATCCAGCAGATATGTTTATGGACAGTAATCACAACCAGTTAGTGATTGCTGATGGCTATATCAATGCCCGCATTGCAAGCTTCGACGTTGAAAAAGAGAAGGCGACTCAGGTGCTTGGTGCTTATGGGGAAAAACCATTAGGGCCCACTCGAGAAGGAGATTTCGATCAGTCCCAAGCTACCCAGCCGCAAAAGCAGGGGATAGACCCGGAAAACCCGTTATTTGGGAATATCGTGCATTGTATTAATCAAGACAGCGACGGGTTTATTTACGTTTGCGATCGTCGAAACAACCGCCTTCAAATATTTAAACGGGAAAAAAGCGGTGATATCCGCTTTGTAAAAAACTTTGCCGTACGCCCTGAAACCGGGGGGCTAGGTACCGCAACCGATGTAGCATTTTCTCCCGATGGGAAATACTTGTACGTTGCCGACATGATGAACGGGCGTATTTGGATTTACGATAGAAAATCTCATGAAAAGCTAGGCTCGATAGGTAAAAACGGTCGCTATCCAGGTCAATTTATATGGCTACACAGTATTGATACCGATAGTGAAGGAAACCTGTACACCACTGAAGTAAATACGGGTAGGCGGGTTCAAAAGCTGGTGTTTCAGGGCGTAAAATAACGCTCTTGTAAGACGGTCATGACCGTCTTCGGATTTGGGCGCAAAGGCAAAGAAAAATACCTAAACGCGCCCCAGAAATTTACCATCGGTTTTTTAGAAAGTAATGACTACGCAGAAATTAGTCATGCAATGCGTCTAAAAATGGCACCTTAAAGCGTTCAAAAGCTTCAATGTGAGGTAAATGGCCTAACCCTTCCAATTCAACAACATGGATGTTTGAATTGCGTGATTTTACTTCCTTGCCTAATCTGTCGTAGCGACCTAATTCTCTACTTACGCCGTTATGCTTGTTTGCACGTCCGGGCGCTGTACGATCACGGGTACCTAATATTAGAGTGGTTGGCAGGGTTAAACTATCAAACTCTTCAATAACCGGCTGTGTAAATATCATATCGTAGGTAAGCGCATTAACCCGTGCTAGCGTTTGCCAGTCTGGGCCGTTTATCCACCCTTGCAAAAATTCGGCATGCTTGGCGTATGTATTGTTCCACGCACCGTCGTAATAGTTTTTTGTTTGATAATTAACGATCATTTCCGGCGTTTTTTTAAGCTCGTTTTGATACACCTTTTCTATATCGGTGTAACTTTCATATAGAAGATAATTTTCTAGACCAATTGGGTTAATGAGTATTAGCTTTTCGCTTTTATCGGGGGACAGTAACGAAAAGCGTGTAGCCAACATACCACCCATGGAATGCCCTACAATAATGCTTTTTTCGATATTTAAAGACTGCATTAGTTGTCGCGTGTTATTGGCAAGCGTGGCAAAACTGTACTGATATTGAGTAGGCTTAGATGATTTCCCAAATCCTATTTGGTCGGGAATAAGCACGCCGTAGCCCTGATTTTGCAGAAGACGAGCTGTACTTTCCCAATACGAACCATTGAAATTTTTGCCATGAAAAAGTGTTACAACCGGCTTGTCTTTTTTAGGTGGAAAAAACATATAAGCCATTTCAAGATCGTTTCCCTGTGAAGAGAAACTAAATGTTTTTACATCGAATGGATATTCCACTGTGCTTAAGCGTTTATCAAATGCTGGGACTGCTAGCGAATTGGCGTCGGTTCCCTGTGCAAGAGAAACGTGTGAAAAGAGTAACAATGACAGCATGCCATGAATCAGCAATACCTTTACATTTTTAAGCATAAATCACCTTATGGCTAGGGCAAAGAAAGTGTTAATTCAGTATGACATACCTGCCTTCATCTCCCTATTCAACATCGTATAGATAAGACAACAGTACAAATTTTATCGATGTTTCCCACTTTTATTGTGTAAATTGCAATTGCCCTGATGATGATTATTTGTAAGTGATCTTAAGTTTTAACCAGTTTTTATTATCAATGTTACAACTTATGAT
>NZ_JAHHDX010000038.1 GCF_018619335.1 Alteromonas sp. ALT199
TAGCAACAGAGTATTATTTAACCTCTGGGATTACCGCAATTGATTACGCTCAGCGGTGAATAAGCTACTTATATAGCTTGGCATGTAGTGTATATTAATATAATTTTTAAAGGCCTTTTTAACTTTCTGATTAGTAAAGAAATCATACTTATTAACTAGGTACTAATAATTGACCTTCTAGGGTTTAGCGCCTATACCTTATCAGAGTAAAGGCTAATGGAGGTGCCTTTAACACGACATGATAACGGCTGCATTGAAGAGAGTGCACGAATGAATTTAGATGAATTAGTTTCGAAAGCGGAAGACCTCTTTGTTTTACCGGATTCGGTAACTCGACTGAAAGCTTGTATGGATGACGAAGCTTCGAGCATTGACGACATCGGCGACATTATCGCTTTTGACCCGTCATTAGCTACCCAATTGCTTAGAGTGGCAAACTCAGCGCTGTATCGCTTTCCTAACAGAATAGACACGGTAACACGAGCCATACAGGTTGTTGGTACACGTTCAACATATGATTTAGCGCTTGCTTATGGTGTAAGTCAGGCATTTAGCGATGTTGACGGCCAAGCTATAGACTTAGATAAATTCTGGGAACAGAGTGTTTCGTGTGGATTGCTTGCGAAATATTTTGCCGATTTGCGTAATATTCGCGAACCAGAAAGACTATTTGTTTCGGGGTTGCTTCACAACGTTGGTGAGCTTGTTACCGTTTCACTAATGCCCGAGTCGGCAAAACGTTGTCAGGCGTTCAATACACGCGTGAGCCCCGCTGAACTTCAGTTTGGCGTATTAGGGTTTACTTATGCTGATTTGTCAGCAAAGCTGATTGAAAAGTGGGATATTCCAAGCACAATTTATGCGCCCATTGCCAGTATTCACAAGAATGAAAACGCAGCGTGTAGTGACAACGATAGAATTCTTCAGCTCTCATATGTACTTGCGTTAGACAACGTAAACCCCGAAATATATCCAAGCTATCACAATTTGAAACCTGAGGTTCACGAAGCATTATCACTAAATCGCGAAGATTTAGAAGACGCGCTAGATATAACCAATTTACAGTGTATTTCGGTTATTTCCCTGTTTAACCCTAACGCGTTTATGCTCTATTAAATTTAGAGTGTTTATCAGCAAGTAAGGCCGTAGCGATTAATCGAAAATCGCTACGGTTTGTCTACTAATTGCAATCACTTCGTTGTCTTTATCCCATATCGTCGCTTCCGTATGACCGTATCCGTCTGCTGCTTGCCTAGTTTGAGCTTTATATGCAAACCAATCAGTCGGACTAACAGGTTTATGTGGGTGTATAAACTCCAAGTTCCAACTTACAGTGCTGGCAGGCGCTGGCAATTTCAGCATTTGTAAAAGTGTAGGTGGCCAAGCATCTATCATGGTGATGATATGAGCATCAGTAATGGCCTCAGGGGCTTGTTTGAAGCGCATGAAACCGTGATAGTGGCTAGTTTTTCTGCGTGTAAATGGTATACCACCATCTTCAATTGCTAAATCGAAGTAGCGTAAGAATTTTGGCGTCACTTTAGGTATTTGTGGGATAAACTTTGCCTTGTTTGGCAGAGGCATGTCGTGCTTTTCGGTATTCTCAACTTTAATGCCCGATTCCCTAGCTACACCAAAGCAAGCTTGCGAGAAAACGCAGCTCTTACCCTCTTGAATAGCATGCGCAGTGTATTGTGAAACATTTTTTCCTGTTCTAAGTAGGGTTACTTCGATAGAAAATGGAGCCTCAAGAGATAAAGGGCCAACAAAATTGGTAGTAAAAGAGCGAAGAACACGGTCATCAATTACTTGTTGCTTCACTGCGTTATACAGCATACCGGCAGAAATTCCGCCAAACGCAGTTCGTCCTTGCCCCCACTTCTTAGGAATAGTTAGTCCGTCAACTTTCCAAGTCTTTTCTGATGTTTGAGATAATTGGGGAATATTAAGCAATTCATCTACTGTCATATTTGTGCGTCTGGTCTGATGAGTTATGTTGAAGTCATCGTACCTCAAGCGCTATAGAACGAAAAGCCTCACTTAGAAATTTTCGTTATGTTAACAAATAAGTAACAATAAGTTGTTTATTTTTTTACCTAAGGCATAGACTGGGCTATTGTCACAAAAAAGGACTGTTATGGCCCATACTCACGTTGAAGGTATTCCTGCTACTGAAGCTGGAACATCTAGAAGTTACCGCAACTACGTTCTATTTATATTAACCTTGGTGTATGCCTTTAACTTTATAGACAGACAAATTATTGGCATTTTATCCCCCTTTATTAAAGCTGATTTGGGTTTAGATGACGCGCAACTCGGTTGGCTCAAAGGCATTTATTTTGCCTTACTCTACACGGTTATGGGTATACCAATAGCCTGGCTTGCAGACCGTTATAGTCGCGTGAATATCATTGCCATCTCATTGACGTTATGGAGTGGTTTCACTGCCGCATCAGGCATGGCTGGCAACTACATGCAGCTTGCCATTGCGCGTATTGGCGTGGGAATTGGTGAGGCTGGCGGTAGTCCACCTTCACACAGTATAATTTCTGATCTTTTCCCTAAAGAAAAGCGGGCAGGCGCTTTGGCGATTTACTCTTTAGGCATTCCCTTTGGCGTTATGCTCGCATTCTTTGCCTCAGCATTCTTCTTACAAGGCGGTTCTGCTGACTGGCGTACGGTGATGTATAGCGTTGGTATACCCGGTGTATTGCTCGCCATTTTACTTAAGCTTACCGTAAAAGAGCCTAAAAGAACGGTTTCTTTACCCAGTGATGGTGATGCGACTAAGGCAAGTGTTAAATCATCACTAAAAATGCTGCTGAAAATTCCTACATGGTGGGGAATGGCGCTGGGGATTTCATTTGGGTCTTTCGGTAACTATGCTATATCGACATGGGTAATTGACTACTACGTGCGAGCGTTTGCAGGCCTAGACATCACGCAGTTGCTTATCGTGTTTGGTATTATCAATGGAACTGCGTATGCGTTAGGCGTATGGTTAGGTGGTTATATTGCTGACAGATGGGGCAAGCACAATAAGAAAGCCTATGCACTGATACCGGCTATAGCGTTAATTATTGGTGTTCCTGCATTTTACGCGTCGCTACAAGTTCAAGATTTGTGGTTGTCTGTAGGGTTAATGGCACTTCTGCTATTCACGAGTGGCTCTTACTTAGGACCAAGTTTTGCGATGGCACAAACCCTTGCTCCACTCAATGTCAGAGCTATGTCGACGGCGCTGTTCTTCTTTGTTCTAAACATTATTGCGCTAGGTGGTGGGCCTACACTTACAGGTATTATTAGCCAAGCCCTAGTGCCCTCACTAGGAGAAACAGAAGCTTTGAGACAAGCACTTATTTACCTTGTAATTCCCTATGCGATTTCAATTGCTGTGTTTCTTTGGACAAGTACTAAAATTGTCAAAGATTGGGAAATGGCAGAAGCCAGGGGCTTGTAGTACTATCAACTATTCATGCTAAGGGGCTGATTTAAAGCCCCTTTATTATTTTTGTGTCAAAGGAGTATGTTGGTGTCATCGTCGGAGTTGAGTTTTCACTTTGCCCATGCAAATGGATTCCCTGCAGGAAGTTATAATGCAGTGTTTTCAGCGTTACCTAGTCATTTTAACCGTCTGCATGTCGAACGTTTTGGCCACGACCCTCTGCTTCCAGTAAATGGCAACTGGCGCAACCAGGTTCACGAGCTAATTAAACACATAAAGAAAGAAAACAAGGATCCGCGGGGGGTATTCGGCATCGGGCACTCATTTGGTGCCGTAATAACGTACATGGCGGCGTGTGAAGCACCAGAGCTCTTCAGGGGGATCATATTATTTGACCCTCCCTTGGTTGTAGGGCCTCTTAGTCATTTTTTTAAATTTGCTAAACATACGCCTTTAATCAATAGACTAACACCGGCAAAATTAGCGGAAATACGTAAAACAAGCTGGCCTAGCAGTACAGATATGGTAGCGTACTTTCACGGTAAGTCGTTGTTTAGAGATATGGATAAACAATGTGTACGCGATTATGTGAAGTCTGTTACAGCTAATAAGGGAGACAGTATTTCACTAACATTTCGAGCTGATGTAGAGGCTGATTTGTTTCGGAATGTGCCCCACAATTTAGGCAAGTATAAGGGTAAATTAAAGTGTCCTGCAGTATTGGTCACGGGAAGCAAAAGTAATGTATGTAAGCCAGAAATGTATTCGCGGCTTATGAAGCACAATGCTATAGAGCACGAGATTTTAGAAGGTGGACATATGTTTCCGTTAGAGCACCCGGAGGAAGTTGCATGCTTTATAGAGCGAAAGATAACGCAATGGGCTGACGAGGCGTATTGATGCGTTAGAATCAGCACTATTTAGATTGATTTTGGCATTTTTTTGCCAAAATCAATCTTATCTATTTTCTGAAAAGTCTATCAATCGTGCTCGGTTGACTTACTTAAGCCACCCACTGGCTGACCTAGCATTTCACGTGTAACAAGTACCACGCCTTTTTCTGACACACGGAAGCCTCTGGCTTTATCTTGTTCATGATCGTAACCGATTGTGGTCCCTTCTGGAACAACGCAACCGCGGTCGATGATCACTTTTTTCAATTTGCAATGGCGCTTTATTTCCACGTCAGGGAGAATCACAGCGTCTTCGATAAGTCCGTACGAATGTACGCGTACGTTAGAGAAGCAAATAGAAGAGCGAAGTGTAGAGCCCGAAATTATGCAGCCGCCAGAAACAACAGAGTTTATGGCTTCACCTCGCCTGTCGTGATCTTCCCATACAAATTTGGCTGGTGGAAGCTGCTCTTGGTAAGTCCAGATGGGCCATTTTCTATCATATAAGTTAAGTTGAGGTACCGGAGCAACCATTTCCATGTTGGCTTCCCAGAATGAATCGATGGTACCTACATCGCGCCAATAGGCATTGTCGCCACCACTTTGTTCAAAAGGATAGGCATATACAGGATGATCAGCGATAATCGAAGGAATGATATCTTTCCCGAAGTCGCGCTGAGAGCCCATATTCTCCGAGTCTACGCGCAATTGTTCGAACAAAAACTCAGTATCGAATACATAGTTACCCATAGATGCTAAGCAGCAAGTTGGGTCGTTGGGAAGCGGAGTAGGGTTGGCAGGTTTCTCTTCAAAGCCATTGATACGGTAGTTTTCATCAACAGACATTACGCCGAAAGCGCCAGCTGCTTCTTCCAGAGGTACAGACATACATGAGACGGTCATCTTTGCGCCTGATTCTTTGTGTTTAGCTAGCAAGTCACCGTAGTCCATGCGATATATATGGTCGCCTGAGAGGATCATGACATATTTGGGGAGTTCATCGCGAATAATATCGATATTTTGAAAAACAGCGTCGGCCGTTCCTTCATACCAACTATCAGAAAAGCGTTGAGATGCTGGGAGAATCTCTACTGATTCGCCAAGTTCCTTTTTAAAATGGCCCCAACCCCGAACGAGATGGCGAATTAAAGAGTGAGATTTGTATTGAGTAACAACACCTATTCGTCGGATACCTGAATTAACACAATTTGAAAGCGGGAAATCGATGATTCTAAATTTTCCGCCGAAATAAAGTGCTGGTTTGGCCCGCCAATTAGTGAGTTCGTGTAATCTGGAACCTTTTCCTCCGGCGAGAATTAGCGCATATGTATCACGAGTAAGGTTACTGATGTACCGAGAACTTTGATCTGCCATTTCCTATAAACTCCTTTAAAAAAAGCGACAACTGGGTATCGATAGAATTATAAAAAGAAAACGAAGTGTCGCGATTGACTGCGCTATGCATGATAAGCCCGATAAAACCAAGCTTTGCTGATAACCTAAACCCATATTACACAAGATAATTTATAATAACAGAGCGATTTTCTCGCTTTGTGATGAAATCGTTAAATTATTTAAATTTTTGTATGTCCTTTA
>NZ_JAHHDX010000071.1 GCF_018619335.1 Alteromonas sp. ALT199
GTTCGCTGGGACGCATACACGTGGGCTGCTTCGCATTATAGCCCACGCGCCTGCGCCCCTTATTTAAAAGTTATGTACTCAAGGAAATATGAACCTATTATTTGTTTGTTCAGAAAATCGTTTGCGTAGCCCAACCGGTGAGGAAGTTTTCTCTGAATATGAAGGAATCAACGCAATCGGGTGCGGCACAAATGCAGATGCCGAAACACCGCTTTCAGGCGATCTTATTGAATGGGCCGACGCCATCTTAGTTATGGAAAAATCTCACAGAATCAAAGTCGCCAAAAAGTACAAAGATCTACTTAAAGGTAAAAAACTGGCTTGCTTAGACATACCAGACCATTACGAGCGCATGCAGCCCGAACTTGTTCGTCTTTTAAAGAATAAGGTGACAAAGTTTGTGCGGTTGTAATTGGCACGTACATAACAAGCCAATAAACTCACTCACTACGTTCGCTGGGACGCATACACGCAGGGCGGCTTCGCCATTATGCCCTACGTGCCTGCGCCCGTTATTGGAAAGTTAGGTGCCAAAGTGTACGCATGGCTAACAAGGAATTTTAGTTTATTAATTGGGGGCATCATCCTGTTGCCGCTAACCTTATTTATATCCTTAATGTCCGTCGCATTTGGAGCTAGCTTCACTGGTGAGCCAACAGTCTCTAGCATTAAAATATTCGCTAGTGCAGCATCGTATTTATTAGTATTTGTATTGTCAGTTTGGCAATCAGTCCGTAGTTACAAGACTCATGGTAATTATGGATACTGGGATTTGTTGCCGATTATTTATTTTTCGTTGGGTGTGTTAGCAATGTTTATTCAAGGTAGTATTTAGCATGCCACCTAACAAAAAAATTAAGTCACTCACTTCGTTCGCTGGGACGCATACATGCGGGGCGGCTTCGCCATTATGCCCCACATTCCCGCGCCCCTTATTTAAAAGTTAGGCGTCATTTACTTACAGCATAAAAAAGTGGGTTCAGACGTGACATTCCCACATCAAGGTTGTTTCGCGAGGTAGTTTTTACAGTTTGCTTTCACGGTAGTTTCTGCTGCTTTAACAGCGTGCTTTTATTCAATATCGTAACGCCAACATTCAACATTACCAACTTTCTAAACTCGCTCTTTTATCCAGCAATGTCGTTAACATCTGGCATTTCGCACAGGGTTGTTTTATCTTAAATTCAATAATTTAAACACGCGGTCTATTTGGCTAGTGGTGGCAGCATAGCTGCGTACTTTCAGTTGTACGCCTAACAAAACGCTGTTGGCACTCCCTTCGGTCGCTGGGACGCTAACACGTGGGCTGACTCACTTCGTTCGGATTTTAGCCCACGTGCTAGCGCCCCAAAGCTTAACGTTATGTGCCCAAGGAAACC
>NZ_JAHHDX010000118.1 GCF_018619335.1 Alteromonas sp. ALT199
AGCATTGTCATATAACAACCCAATCAACACACTCACTACGTTCGCTGGGACGCAAACACGCAGGGCGGCTTCGCCATTATGCCCTACGTTCCTGCGCCCCTTATTTAAAAGTTAGGCGTCATTTACTCACAGCATTAAAATATGGTTTAAACCGTGACATTCCAGCATCAAGGTTGTTTCGCTAGGTTGTCTTTACCGCTAGCTTTTTCGGTAGTCTCAATAGCTTTAGCAACGCGCTTTTTCTCAACATCGCAACGCCAACATTCTGCATCATCAGTTTTCTAAACTCGCTCTTTTATCCAGCAATGTCGTTAACATCTAGCTTTTCGCATAGGGTTGTTTTATCTTAAATTCAACAATTTAAACACGCGGTCTATTTGGCTAGTGGTGGCAGCAAAGCTGCGTACTTTCAGTTGTACGCCTAACAAAACGCTCAAGCCACTCCCTTCGGTCGCTGGGACGCTAACACGTGGGCTGACTCACTTCGTTCGGATTTTAGCCCACGTGCTAGCGCCCCTTAGCTTAAAGTTAGGTGCCTATGAGGCAATATAGAATCACGAAATACAATCCGATAAACCGAGATATTTCAGGTGCATATTTGCTCGATGAATGGACTGAATTCTCAGATGTCGGTAAATTAACCGATATCAAAGAATATGAAGTAGTTGAGCGGCAATACATTGAAAGCCTAAAGTTATTGCTAAGTGATAACCAAATAACTTCTCTTAAACTTGTAGGGCTAGAGGACTATCAAAAACTCTGCCCTTTCAAAAAGACTGGCAGTATACCTCAACATGAATTCGGCAATGCGTTTAGGTCAGTGTTGCGTTCAGAATATTGGTGTAAATTTGAAGCAAAACATGCATATGTCCATTTTGGCTATGACTTTTATTCGTACATTGGTGTACCTACAGCTTCTGAATATACAATCAAGCGTATTGAGAAAAAGGGACTTTTCATTGAAAATTGCCATTCGCCATTCTTAGACAACGGCACCTAACAAACCACTGTAGTCACTCGCTGGCGCTCGCTGGGACACAAACACGCAGGCTCCCATCGCTCCGCTCCGTATTATAGCCTGCGTATTTGTGCCCCTAAGTGGGGCGTTAGAGGTCAAGAGTGTTTAGCCGGACCAAACAGATTTATCAATATCTCACCAAAGAAAGCCGGAACGGGAGCGTGGTATTTGCTCACCCTGCTGTCGGTTGGTTTGAGCTTTATTGCATTATCGTACTTATACCAAGTTTATTCTTATCTCCGCTAAGCATTATCACCGTGACCTTATGTCTCTTTTCCGTTAGACAACTTCAAAACCGCAATAAAAAAATTGCGCTTTTATTGCTATTAGTTGCCACGATTCCGTTTGCACCTGCGGCTTGGCTTTTCAATACATCGACAAATGATCTTCCCAATTGGCCGTTTGTGACTTTTTTAGTGTTTTCTGCCACACTTTTAGCCTTCGGCTTTTTTGCAGTCAAAAAGCAGTTCAGTGGCAGTGTCAAAGATGACCTCTAACAATCCAATAAACTCACTCGCTACGCTCGCTGGGACACAAACACGCAGGGCCGCTTCGCTATTATGCCCTACGCGTTTGCGCCCGTTATTGGGGCGTTAGGCGTCATTTACTTACAGCTTAAAAAAGTGGGTTCAATCGTGACATTCCAGCATAAAGGCTGTTTCACTAGGTTGTCTTTGCGGCTAGCTTTTCGGTAGTTTCAACGGCTTTAGCAACGCGCTTTTCATCAACACCGCAACGCCAACATTCAACATCACTAGCTTTCTAAACTCGCTCATTTATCCAGCAATATCGTTAACATCTGGCATTTCGCACAGGGTTGTTTTATCTTAAATTTAATAATTTAAACATGCGGTCTAATTGGCTAGTGGTGGCAGCAGAGCTGCGTACTTTCAGTTGTACGCCTAACAAAACGCTGTTGGCACTCCCTTCGGTCGCTGGGACGCTAACACGGCTGACTCACTTCGTTCGGATTTTAGCCCACGCGCTAGCGCCCCTTAGCTTAAAGTTATGTGTCACAGTAAAT
>NZ_JAHHDX010000009.1 GCF_018619335.1 Alteromonas sp. ALT199
ATGGCAGCTTTGTTTTCTTTTTTCAAGACTTAAAAAGACAGGCATGACTAATCAAGACAGGCATGTTTGTGTAGCGTTAAATACACCGAAATCATCTGCATGTCGATTTGGTGTTTTTAATAAATGAGCTAAAAACGACATTACGGATTTTTCTTTATTTCTCTGTTGGTTATGGTTTAGAGTTGTAAGAAGAAAAAAGAGAAGTGCCCCAAAATGGTGTGGATTAGCATGACGGTTTGGGGACGAGTAAACTGTTAGGCGTCATTTACTTACAGCATTAAAAACATGATCAGCTGTGACATTACAGCATCAAGGCTGTTTCGCTAGGTCGTCTTTACAGCTTGCTTTTACGGTAGTTTCAACGGCTTTAGCAACGCGCTTTTTATCAACACAGTAACGCCAACATTTAACATCACCAGTATTCTAAACTCGCTCTTTTATCCAGCAATGTCGTTAACATCTGGCATTTCGCACAGGGTTGTTTTATCTTAAATTCAATAATTTAAATAAGCGGTCTATTTGGTTAGTGGTGGCAGCAAAGCTGCGTACGTTCCTTTGTACGCCTAACAAAACGCTGTTGGCACTCCCTCCGGTCGCTGGGACGCTAACACGTGGGCTGGCTCGCTTCGCTCGGATTTTAGCCCACGTGCTAGCGCCCCAAAGCTTAGCGTTATAGCTCAATCGAAATGGAGTATTCATGTCTTACGCATTAATTGACAATGCATCACTTACAGCTGTAGATAGAGTTACAGGAAGGATATTAGTCAAAAATCCAGACACAATAAATGGCGATTTAGTTGCATTTGAAAATGTTATTCAAGCAATTCTTTTCTATGATGATTTGGTTTGCATCGATAATTATAAACCCGAACACAGAGAATCTAGAATTAACACCTTCGATTTTATTAGATTCCTACCACAAGATGATCTGGGGTTAACAGGTGTTGATCAATTAGCAAAAAATGAAGCTCAGCAAATTAAACCTGAACTACGAGGGGGGGAGTTTGTTGATGATGACTTTAAAAAGCTAGTAGAAATGTTAAAGCTTAATATGGTTTGCACTTGGGATATGCGTTCAAGTGTCTATTATCTAACGCTGAAAATGTTAGGGCAGCCATACACTCCTGAGTATGAGAAATATAGTGAGCTGAGTGCATCAATCTTTAACGAACTATCTGATGTTGGTGATACAAAAGGAAGATGGTCTACAGACGTAAAATTGGTTGGCTCTGACGGTCATCATCACACAATTCAAGAAATGAAATCCCAAACCAATGGGTATGGTGGTATAACTCGCCCGTTGGAAATGTTTATAGCATCTCTAAATTGGTTAGCCTATAAGTCAATTTATTACAGTATGGCGGCTAAGCATTTAAAAGCGGACTCATTCATACACCCTATTAGACACGCATATCAAATGCATTGGATGTCAAAAACCGGGGCTTTTGGTCACGATTATACTTCTAAGTTAATAGGCAGCCTGAGCAACAAAATTTCTACAACAACCTCTGAAATATTAGATCACGGCAGAGCAAGCTCTATTTCCATGGATCTCCCTATTTTTTCAGCTTGGCTTACAGTTGAATCAGGTGGGATTGATAATGTTATTGCGTCGGCGCTTGAGCTGAAAAAATCCGATCACTTTATTACAGCAAGAGAAGTAATCAGAGAAATTAAAATAGCTTATGATGAGGATGGTATCGCATCAGCAAATTCTAAAGTAACCAAATTAATGGGCGACATAGATAAGATAACTGGTGATATCAAGCGTAGTTTTGGCGTTCCTTCCTCACAAGGAGTTCAAGGTAGTTTTCTAATCAAATCTATTAATGGTTTAACTGCTCTAGCTGGTATTCCTCCTTTGCCGGATAAGGAGTTTGCATTAAGCACTCCTGAGTTCATGAAATCGCAAAGAACCAAAGCGTTTTCTACGATATTTAAAGATGTGGCAAATGAATTGACTTCTATTGAAAGATTAGGAGGAGTAAGAGATTCTATGGCGTCATCTTTTAACATCGATGATGAATACTACGTGCCCCCGAAAACTGAAGACCCTAGATTCAGAAGAGCAACATCAAGTTGGAAAATCCCCATGTAGCAAAGAGCTATAACAAGTTGCTTAAACGGACAAAAAACAGCTGGCTTTTGCTCGTTCCTCGCTAATTTTTGCCAGCTATTTTATTGCCGCTTAGCAAAGCGTTATATTTCAAACGAGAATTACTGACATGCCAGAGAATGAGAAATCGAGTTTCAAACACGGAATCATAGTTGCTTTAATAGGAGCAATCTTTGGCGCGTTAGTTACGATTGTAGGCCAGCCATATGTTAATCAAGTATTCGAAGAAGCAAAGACTCCAAGATTAGTAAAAGAATATCACCAAACAAACGTGAGGGGTTTGCCTGATAATGTCAGAAAGCAAATCACATTGATTACATCTAGATACAATATTCGTCACGTTGGTGGTGGTCCTGCCGAGGAAATAACGGTTTCAATTCATTCTGATAAAGACATATCGGCAAGTAGCATTGTAATTGACCCAAGTTCTGAGACTGCCACGGTAAAAGATGTTAATGGCAAGTTTAAAAAAATTGAGATCCCAGCAATAAGACCAAAAGGTCAGGTGTCTTTTGAAATAACGCACAGCCCGAGTAATCAGATACAGTTAGAAGAAATATCCAAATCAGGGGAAATAGTTGATTCCGAATTCGCAGCTAGAAGTTCGCGCAATGGATGGTGGGAATACTTCATTGTAGGTTTAATCCTTACCGTCATATTGGGTATTCTGATCGTTATATATATTTCATTGAAAAAAGGTGCCGACTATCTTGTCGGCATGGAAAGTGGGACTAGTGACAATATTGACGCCGAAAAGAAAACAAAAATAGCTAGTATTTTAGTTTTAGTAATTACTTATAACTTCATCTCTTATTTTGGTCTCGGCGGCCTATCTCTGCCGCGCATTCCTATTCAAGATGCATTTTACGCTCTGCTAATGTATGTGATCGTAACGAATTATAAAAGAATATTAATTATCATCGAGAAAGCCTTGTATAAATGAAATATAACAACCACATCAAATTCGCTCCCTACGGTCGCCTAATTCTAAACAAGACAGGCATGTTTGTGTCTGGATTTGGGATATGAACAAAGGTGTCCTGCTCGATTTGGCACATGCCTTGTCTGATGCCATCGAAGCCACTGAAAATGAACTTCATACATATGCTATTTCAGAGTCAATCAAAAAGCATCTTCGTGATAGCGGCGTATAACAATACGCTGTTGGCACTCCCTTCGCTCGGATTTTAGCCCACGTGCTAGCGCCCCAAAGCTTAGCGTTAAATGCCACGGGTACGAGTATACGTACAAAGCTGTAGAGAAATAGATGGAAAATATTAACTAAATAAGACAGGCATGTTTGTGTTTGGAAAGACTGAAAAGGAAGTCAGCTTGATAAGACAGGCATATTTGTAGTCGTGCTCAGAGAAGAATGGCTAAATACCAAAATCCCCATTCTGGAATCAAAAACGCCTAAAAGCTATTTCCACACTCCTTCGAATAGAGAACGGCTTATGCAAGTTGTGCTTGAAATGAAATTTGGTGAGATGGCTTCGGTAGCGCTACAACAATTTTCTGAGCGTCGATCGCGGAGACGGTAACAACCCTCGATTATTGAATGCCAAACCCGCCGGAGCGGGTTAGGTTTCAAAGAAGTTAGATCAATGTTAACTAGTTCGTTTCTGGTTCCTCCCCGCTTATTTTACGGTAGCGAGATAATAAGTACTTTGCCCACAATAAACTGGAAAACGAAGTAAGTACCAAAATAGGAAGAGCACCGATAACGCCTAATATAAAGGATAGCGTGCAAACTACTCCGTAGAATGTCAAAACATTTCTTCTAGTGACTAAACAGGACAGGCACCTTTGTATATAACGCGATACTTTTGTTTTCGAATTATGGCTGTCATGATAAATTTTACATCTCTTCTCAAAGTACTAAACAAGACAGGCATGTTTATGTGTTTTTTTGTATAGCTATATTAAAAGACAAAGAAAACTATATAAAAATTCATAAGATCTAAATAAAACAGGCACCTCTGCGTTTTTCCCTAGCAATTGCTAAACAAAAGATTTAACAAGATAGGCATGCTAATATTTAACTTTTCGCCAGAAGCTAAATAAAGTCGGCGAGGAAATTAGTGAAAAAGCTAGCTTGATTAGTCTTCTTGGGGCAGCTGGCGGTGCCATTAGCTAATTCTAACAAACGCTTTTTGTCGGTCTTGTTTTTCCGCTGCGCTCAAAAAAAGCCGCAAATACGGGCGTTTGGCATAAGGAGAAAGCCGTTGAATTTTGACGACTTTAAAAAGACAGGCATGCTTGTTGGCTAAACAAGACAGGCATGTCTATGTAATGTCATCAGACCACGGCAATCCCGTTGGTGGTGGTACCGGAGATATCGGAAGCGACGAGTACTCGCACTATAAAGCCCTGTAATATGTACTAGCTCATCGCTTTACTTTTCTAGCCGCATTACGCCGTCATATACGCATGGCGGAGTCTGAACTCGAGGGCTATATTCCAGTAATAGC
>NZ_JAHHDX010000089.1:0-1592 GCF_018619335.1 Alteromonas sp. ALT199
GCTCGAGTGAGGTGCGCATTTTACATCGTTTGCTTTCGATGTCAACCCTGTTTTTAAACTTTTTATTTGTCTGAAAACTTGGTTTTGCACTTGTTGCTGAGTTGACTTTGTTTTTCTCGAAGCCCCCTCAGAACGTGGAGCGCATTATAGATACCTCTTGTAAAAGATCAACACTTAAATTGGATTTTTTTGCTTTTTAAGCCACTTTTGATGTTAACCGCTCATTTCTACATCATTTCTATTGGCTCAATGCATCTTTCGACTAGTTTTTTCACATTTTATTGTTCAATTTGTTACAAATGAGTAAACTATGTACAGCCTCCAACACCATAATAAACAATAGAAAGGTAGGTATATGAAAGTTGGCTTTATCCAATGCGCGGTTATTAGCGCTATTTTTGCAATTGCAGGTTACTTGTTATTTTCTTCTGCTAGTTTAAACGTCCACGTTCCACTAACCGTATCAGCAGCTCTGCTGATAAGCGGGATCGTTACTCCTTGGCTAGCGTCTCTTATTCAAAGTCCATCTTCCTCAGATGCCAGAGCACACTCTAATGAAGGAGCAGTAGAAACCCTTTATGTAGGTAACTTGCCTTATAGAGCAAACGAAAATGCAGTGAAAGAATACTTCAGTAGCTATATTGAAGTGCAATCTGTTCGTTTGATGAAGGATAGAAAGACGGGAAAACGAAAAGGTTACGGTTTTATCGAAGTAGTGACAGACGATTTGAATAGCGTTATTGATAAGACGAACGACTCAATCTTTCAAGAACGCACGTTAAAGGTTCGACCAGCGAAAGATAAAGTCGATCACGAATAGCCTTCACTCGCATGTAAAAAAGCCCGGTAAGCATTTTGCTCCGGGCTTTTTCATATGGGGGAAGGTTTACGACTCGCCCGCTTCTGCAGATTGCGGTAGTCCGTCTAATAAGGTCTGATTAAAAGAGCGAAATCTATTAATAGCTGATATCAAGTCAGGCACCTGCACATCTTTCATTTCATTTATTAGACCAGATATTAAAGCATTATAGTCATCGCTACTTGCCAGCTTATTTTCTGCATTAGCAAACGTATCCATCATCTTTTCTAGATACTGGGCTACTGGGCTTACCACATTACCGTATTTAGCGTTATCGCTATTGTCCTCATTGTAATGCTGAATGTTCTCATATGTCTTCAATACTTCAGTTTGTGTAGTTCTATTTAGCTGCAATGCGTAACCAACTAGCTCTTTATCATCAAAACCTAAATCAAGCGCCTCTTCAAAGGCCTTGTCTATGTCTCCGCTGTAGAAGGTGTCAGCTAGATCCTGAACTTGTCCAACCAAATCAGCAATAGATTCCAGCTCATCTTCATCTAACTCACCTTTTAATGAGAAACTGATACCGCTACGCTCATAATATTGGTAAGACGCCTGCTGAGAGTAGGACGCTGAAACACTGCTTTCACCTTGCTCACCAGATTGTTCTTGTGATGTCTGAGCTTGAAAGTTAAGTTGCTGAGAAGCCTGAAACGAACGAAGACTTTCGAAACTAAAGCTCACCTCATCGCCGTCTTTAGTTCTAATCAGCAAGCTACCATTTTTTTCATCA
>NZ_JAHHDX010000089.1:1737-2884 GCF_018619335.1 Alteromonas sp. ALT199
TTTTTTCATCAGTTGCAGCTACAGTGTCTAACGACGAAAGTGCAACTCCATTTGGCTGTTGACGGCCAAAAATATCAGTTTCTAGCTCATTGATACCAGTGTCGATGAGATCGCGGCTTTTTGTCACCCCTTGTTCAATCTCTTCATTCATAAACCCCGCAAGGTCTTTTTCAGCCATAGCAAAGCCTCGACTAACTCCCTCTCTCGCTTGGCTAAATAAACCATTAAGCTTTTCGTCACTCGCACCACCGCTAGCAGCACCTCTAATGACACCGCCTACAAACTTAAGTACATTTCTGGCAACTTTTTCGAAGTCGAAAAGGCTGCTCGACTTTTCTTCAATATTTTTTTCTTTGGTTTCTTGTGGCTTTTGACCGTCAATTTCTAACGCTTCATTAAGGCTACTACTTACCACACTTAAGCCAATACTGGTTTGGCTACTTGAAACAGATACAGATGCAGCTTGTTGCTTCGAAAACTCGAGCGCTTGCTGCAATCCATCTTGCTGCAACTGCTTTTTCAACGCCTCGTTTGGGTGAACCGTTGCCTTTTGTTCCGCTTTCTGATCGACCTTTTGGTCGCCCATAAAAGCTTTAATTTGACCCACGTTCATAATTTGATCCTCACTATCCTCATTCCTATTATCGGCCAAGAATCAGTATTGTTTAATTTTAATACAGGTTTTTTTCTAAAAGCTATTTAGAAACTTACTCTCAATAATAATGAAGAAGTAGATACCGCTTCTTGCAGTTATTTTTTAAGGGACTACAATTCGCGACCTCAACAATGAATGGAGAATTTAATGACCAGTAATGAACAACAACGCTACCAAGATCAGTTAGACGAAAAAGTAAATCGTCTCGCCGCGTTGCTTTCTCCATTCAATGCTCCTGAGCTTTCTGTATTTCCATCACAGCCAACACGCTACCGTATGCGCGCAGAGTTTAGAGTATGGCATGAGGGTGATGACTTATTTCACATCATGTTTAATCAGGAAACGAAAGAAAAATATCGCGTAGATAGCTTTCCACCTGCATGTAAGGCAATAAACGATGCGATGACACTATTGCTTGAAAAAGTAAGACCAAATGACGCACTCAGAAAAAAGCTATTTCAAATCGACTACCTTTCTGCGCTGTCTGGCGAG
>NZ_JAHHDX010000089.1:3050-3696 GCF_018619335.1 Alteromonas sp. ALT199
GAGCTTGTTATCAGCCTTTTATACCATCGTCAGTTAGATGAAGAATGGCAAGTGGCTGCAAGAGAGTTAAAAGCGACACTTGAGACTCACTTTCCTAAAGTAAGCGTCATTGGTCGGGCTAGAAAACAAAAGCTTATTATCGACAACGATTTTGTTATTGAACGGTTGCCGGTAAGCGGTAGAGAATTTATATTCAAGCATATAGAAAACAGCTTTACTCAGCCTAACGCTGAGGTGAACTGCAAAATGATTGAGTGGGCGCTAGATTGTGTGAAACCGCTCTCTGGCGACTTACTGGAAATGTATTGCGGTGCAGGTAACTTCTCTCTACCGCTAGCGCTTCACTTCGATAATGTAGTGGGTACCGAAATAGCTAAACCTTCAGTGCAGGCTGCTCAGTTTAATATTGAGCAAAATAATCTGACAAATGTAAAAATTGTTAGGTTAGCGGCTGAAGAATTTACTCAGGCTATGAAGGGCGAGCGTACATTTAGTCGTTTGGAAGGCATTGATTTAAGCACATATAACTTCACCACTGTATTGGTCGATCCGCCAAGAGCTGGGTTAGATGAAGATTCGCTAAGAATGATCCAGGATTACGATAATATTGTGTATATCTCTTGTAACCCTGAAACTTTGGCGCAAA
>NZ_JAHHDX010000122.1 GCF_018619335.1 Alteromonas sp. ALT199
AGATAATTTTGCTGAAGTAATCAATAAAAATAAAATATGTCTATCCAATGAAAGACTAGACACTTCATTCTTATACTTAGAGAAAGGAAAATTACTGGCTGTAAGTTTTAAAGCTTTGAAACTAAGCTTTTTTCAAAAAAAGAAAGTTTTTTTTGTTGGTAAAAAAATATCAATTTTAAGCTTTTTGGGCAGCTACTTAGAGTAATGATGTTTGTTTTTCATTCTAGATATAAGACTTGAGTACGACTTTTAAACCTTACAAGTATTTCAGGGTTAGGGGCTTCCAAGTTACTACAAAAGCAAAAACTCTTACTGACCTAATAATTCTGCCTATGTTAATAACTTAGTCAGCAGAGACTAAAAGAGTAAGCGTCCGGTAATCCCACCTAGCGCTTAGCAAACAACCATGGTAGCAGTTGCTCAACACCGACGTTAGGCTTGCTGAGTTCATCAAGACAAGCCATCACATACTCGAACACATTGAGGTCGTTGGCCTTTGCCGTTTCGATAATGCTGTAGAGCATTGCACTGGCGTTTGCACCTGTAACGGTTTGGCTAAACAACCAGTTTTTCCTGCCGATGACGAACGGTTTAATCGCGCGTTCAGCGCGATTATTATCGATAGTTAGTTGGCCGTCTAACGTGTAACGCGCTAGCTTTTCCCATTGGTTCAAGCAGTATTGTATCGCTTCACCTAATTTAGTTTTCGGTAACACTTGTTGAACTGATTTCATTAGCCATACGTGAAGCTGATTGAGCAACGGTAGGCTCTTTTCTTGTCTGGTAAGGTAGCGCACTTCCACCGTTTTATCTTTCAACTGGGTTTCGATGCGGTAGAGCTTTTGGATGTGATTGAGCGCCCAATCTGCTTTGCCACTGCCTTTCTTTCCTGCACCTTTTTTGGCTTCGATAAACTTACGGCGTGCATGTGCCCAACAACCAATGAGTGTGGCTTGCGTTTGCTCATAGCCTTGATAGCCATCTACTTGCAGGTAGCTGTTATAGCCATCAAGGAAGTCTACTGCGCATTGCCCAGCGCGACTATTGTGGTAGTCGTACAACACGATATTAAGTATCTCTGCATCGGGTATATTACCGTTAGGAGAGTCTGCGCCACTGGCGTACAGCCACATATAGCTGTTCGCTTTTTCAGACTCAATAACCTTTAGTGTGGTTTCATCCGCCGCGATAACAAGTTGCTTTAACAGGTGTTGATGAAGCTGCTCATAAAGCGGTTTAAACAACTCAGCACAGCGGATTATCCAGTCCGCCATCGTCTTACGGCTTAATTCAATACCGTGCTGTTTGAACATCGCTTCTTGTCGATAAAGCGGTAACCCATACTGATATTTGCTGGTGATGATTTGACTTAACAAGCTTGGCGTTGCGTAGCCTTTTGTGATCACGCTGTGAGGTACGGGCGCTTTTTTAATCGTGTTGCTGATACCGTCCTTTTCACAGGTACGGCACGCATATTTAGGGCGAACATGCTCTATCACTTTAACCTGTGCAGGAATAAACTGAAGCTTCTCTGACTTATCTTCACCAATGCGATGTAATTCGCCCGCACAACAGCCACAGATTTTTTCTTCGTCGCTAATATCGTGAACGATAACTTCACGAGGCAGGTCTTTAGGTAGCGGTTTACGTGTGGGCTTTTTGCGGGTATAGCTAATCGTTTCTTCGGCTGTTTCAGATTCAACAACCAGTTCTTCCGCTTCGTTAAACAACTCACCTTGCCCAGGGTGGCCTTCAGTACTTTTTCCGAACTGCTTGTGCTGGGCAACACGGAACTGTTCTTCTAAATAGGCAATCCGCGCGCTCTTCTCTTCAAGAAGCGCTTCAAGTTCAGCGATGCGGGATTGGTATTCTTTCTCGTTCATACCGCTATTATCCCGTATTAAGCTGCTGATTACCTTACATTATTAAGACTATTTCGTGATCGTTAATCGCTACTTATGATCACAGGTTATAAGCCGGATGCGTTGTAGTGCAACGGCTGATGCCCTACGACATCGTAGCCCGATAACAGCCATTGTAGCTGCTGTTCACTCATATGCATCTGTTTTAAGTTCGCATCGACAGGCCATTTAAAGCGATGTTTTTCGAGGCGTTTATACCAGAGTGCGAAGCCCGTTTTATCCCAATAGAGTATTTTGACCTTATCGCGCTTTTTGTTGCAGAAGACGAACAGCGCATCGCGAAACGGATTCAAGTTCATATCCTGCTCAACGACGACAATTAAGCCATTAATCGATTTGCGGAAGTCGACGATATCCATGTACAGGTAAATGTCGGCAGGCTCTACGAACATCTTCATTCGGCCAATGCCTTCATCACAGTAGCAACCCAGTGAGGGTTAATATTTGTTGGCACGGTAAGTTGGACATTTCCAAGTTGCAAGAGAAGTTTGCCACCCATTTCCTCGGTATAGGATTCAACCTTCGTGACTTCACGTTTCACCTGAACAAACTTGCTGCTTGTTCGTTGAAGCCGAATATCGCGACGTCGGGTATAGTAAGTTTGAACGTTAATCTGCTGCTGACGACAAAACTCTACCGCAGTGAGTCCGCTTTGCTTTTGCTGCTCGAATAAATTGAGCCAGTCTTGCACTTCTCTTCGTTGATGTTGCTGCATGGTCATTCTCCTTAGTAAAGAGAACACCATGCCGTAGCTAATTTATGAATTGAATGTGGGGATTACCGGACGGACACCTAAAAGATAGGCAGATGAACAATAAAAAACTTGTGCCCACTTCCCCTAATTTAAGACACAAAGCCAAACGCTTGCTTTTGCTTTGCGCCAGTCTCGTTTAGGGCGGTAGAAGGTCGGACGCCAATACCAACAAACAGGCAAGCCTTAACGATATATATTCTGCATCAACCAGAATGCTGACGCACTCTTGCTCTTCGGATAACATCAACGTTTTGGCCCCAAAATTCCTAATCGCATTATATTCTAGGCTAACGTCAGCGATCATCTTCTTGAGCTCTGAATTTTCCTCATCAAGCTCTTTCAATCGTTTGGCGTCAAATTCTTCCATGTCGGCGTAGTTAGTTTTCCAACTTCAGTAATTTACATAATTTATTCCCTGTTAGAGACAACGTTCATCAACCTTTCTACCAACATAGAAGTATTTTTAATATGCCGATGATCTAAGATTCTGTAGACTAAAGTTTTATTCATAGTTGTCCTCTGCGTCAATCACTACAAACAACATTATTTATGTCTATCTAAGTTATACGTGAAGTGACAAATATAGAGAAAAATTTCAATTTTTTATACGCAGCGATAACTGATGTCAGGCAATGAGTAATACAACTTGGGGTTGTCGAACGCATCAAACAGCATGTAAACTTAATGGCAGTTACAAAAAGCTCTCTAAAAGTGCGACACGTTAACGAAAACAATTGCCTTAAGTATATCCAAGCTTTTTCAAAGTTTCGCCGTACTTTTCTGTAAAAATATCTAAAGTTTCGTCATCTAACAGACTTTCCCACTTAGAGTGATTTTTACTGTGAATATGTTTGTTAGCTTTTATTTCTGAGTCACTCATTCTGTTAAGATCGTGTGACTTAGCGATATTCTGAGCTTTTTCACGGAGTTTCCCAACAAAGCCTAAATGGTCGAATATTGTTAAAAAAACTTCGTCATAACTTTGAAGAATATCTTCCATTTTAACTTCCAAGACATTATCGATATCGTAGTTCCAATTAGCCATATCCTCTATGGTCCATGACGCATATCTATCTAATTCAAACTCAAGCCCTTTTTCTGTTTCTAAGGATTTAAGATTATCTTTATATGACATGCCTTGTAAATCATCTAAGTACCTTTTCTTCCATTCTAACGATTCGTGTTCTCGACTATATGGAACAAAGGGAAACTTTATATCTTCTGATGATGAGCTAACAAGTGGCTTCGTGTTGCACCAAAGTTCTTCTGTGTGTCGATGGTATTGATACCCTGAAATTAAAACACTCCTTGGGTCTCGTATTATGTGAACACCTCTAAAACTCGAAGTTAGAATATTACTACCCACTAAACTATGTTCAAAAATAACTACATCATATCCTGCTGGAACTTCGTCACAATAACCGTAAACTCTACAAATTTTCAATCCGAGAAAGTCACTTATCTCTTTTAAAACATTTGTCGCTAATACAGTACCGGTCTTATGG
>NZ_JAHHDX010000040.1:0-2205 GCF_018619335.1 Alteromonas sp. ALT199
GTATCTACCTTCGATACCGATTTCTTTTTAGTTAAAGATAACAAACTAAAAGATGCGATTTCTGCGCTTAACAAAGCTGGTTACTCGGTAAGCGAGGACAATTAACCTCGTGAATACTAAGCAGCTGCAATACCCGCCAGACAGTTTTGCAAAGCAATTTATTACCTTAAGCCCGTTTACAGGGCAAGTTGCTTCACTTACAGATGTTAACGACCCTTTTTTTCAAAAGGGGTTTATGGGCCCTGGTGCTGCAATAAGCTCTAATTCAAACATCGTGGTTTCGCCTTTTGCTGGCAAAGTTTTAAGCGTTTCACCGCTAGATTACGCTATCGACATTCAGTCTACCGCTGGTCTTAAATGCAAAATTAAATACGGCGGCGATACAACTCATCTTAATGGCGCACAGTTTGTCAGCTCGTTAAAGCCGGGCGAGCAAATTAAACCCAAACAGGTACTTTTTACTGTAAATGCCGCTTGGCTAAAACAGCGCGGTGTAAACAACACCTGTGCGCTCACCTTACTTAATGCGCAGGCGCTTATCGGTGTACTGCCTACGCACCAAAAATTTGTAGAAGCCGGTGAAGATACACTTCTAACACTCTATCTATAACTTCATCCTTAACCTAAACATAGGCTTTCATCTTCAAAAACCATCGCGAGCGAGTTTAACAACGTATCAACTACTTGTATGATGTAGCAAACAAGAAAAGTCGACAGCTGAAATACTGTTGGTGCTCAAGACGCGTTTAGCGCTTTTCTTCTCATGCACCGGCATAAATACTGGACTTACTGGCACGCTAGCAGCTGTCTCATCATCAATTAACAACAAAGTAGTACGGAATAAATAACCATGAGCACAATCCTTTATGGGATCCCAAACTGTGACACCATCAAAAAAGCCAAGAAATGGTTAGCAGACAACAATATCGCCTTCACCTTTCACGACTACCGCAAAGAAGGTATCGACAACGATTTCCTTGTACGCGCTGAATCTGAGCTTGGCTGGGAAGCGATGTTAAACAAACGGGGAACAACCTTCCGCCAGCTTGAAGAACAAGAGAAGGCGAGCTTAGATAAAAGCAAAGCGCTTGCCTTGCTTGAGCTTCACCCCGCTATAGTTAAACGCCCTATTCTTTTTCACGACAACGCGTTTCACATTGGGTTTAAGCCTGCACAGTATGAGGAAATATTTTGTTAAACGACTCTGTTATTGAAATTGCCAAGCAATTAATAAACCGTCGCTCTGTAACGCCAGAAGATGCAGGCTGCCAAGAAGCCATGGGGGAATTTTTAGGCGCATTAGGGTTTGATAATGAAACCATGGTGTTTGAAGACACCACTAACCTTTGGTCTCGCCGCGGCAAAGAAGGGCCTGTATTTTGTTTTGCTGGTCATACCGATGTGGTGCCTAGCGGCCCAGAATCGGCGTGGAAAACGCCCCCTTTTACCGCGACAGAAGTTGATGGCTATTTGCACGGTCGCGGCGCTGCCGACATGAAAGGCAGCCTTGCTGCTATGTTAGTCGCCACCCGCGAATTTGTGAACAAGTACCCAGATCACAAGGGAAGCATTGCCTACCTGATTACCAGCGACGAAGAAGGCCCGTTTATTAATGGTACTACACGCGTTATCGACACCCTAGAAGCGCGAAATGAAAAGATTGACTGGTGTATTGTTGGTGAGCCATCTTCAACAGACGAAGTAGGTGATATTGTTAAAAATGGACGTAGAGGCTCATTAACTGGTGATTTAGTGGTAAAAGGTGTGCAAGGTCACGTTGCTTACCCTCACCTAGCTAACAACCCTGTGCACAGCGCCATGGCAGCCCTTGATGAATTAGCAAAATCACACTGGGATAACGGCAACGACTTCTTCCCGCCTACCAGCTTCCAGATTTCAAATATTCACGCAGGTACAGGTGCGGGCAACGTGATCCCTGGCGAACTTCACGTTTGCTTCAACTTCCGTTTTTCAACAGAAGTGACCGACCAACTTCTTATTGAACGTGTCACCGCTATTTTAGACGCCCACAATTTTGAGTACGAGATAAACTGGACCTTTAATGGACAACCATTTTTGACCGATACAGGCGCGCTATTAGACGCAACCCAAGGTGCGATTGCAGCAGTTAAAGGTACACCAACGGTACTCTCTACTGCCGGCGGCACATCTGATGGCCGCTTTATTGCGCCTACGGGAGCACAG
>NZ_JAHHDX010000040.1:2288-5066 GCF_018619335.1 Alteromonas sp. ALT199
TATAGAGCTAGGCCCGGTTAACGCCACCATTCACAAAATTGACGAGTGCGTAAAAATGGCTGACCTAGAGCAGCTTGCCGATATGTATTTCGGTATTTTAGAACGCTTACTGGCTAAATAGCCTTTATTGTTGATCATGAATCAGATACCGCAACAAGCATGGCTAGGCCAGCACAACGATTATCTTGTTGATGCTGGCAATGGCCATAGGCTTCACCAAGAGGTTATTTCGCCCTTTCTTGCTATGCAAGATGCTGCACAAAATGACGGTATAGACTTACAGTTAGTCAGTAGTTTTCGCGATTTCGACAGGCAAACCGCCATTTTTAACCGCAAGTGGACGGGGAAAGCGCAACTTCTTGATGACAACGGCACAGAACTGTCTTTCGAAACGCTAAGTGACCATGAAAAACTGCATGCTATTTTGACCTGGTCTGCGCTACCTGGCGGCAGTCGTCATCATTGGGGTACCGATATTGACGTTTATGACAGAGCAGCTGTGCATAATTGGGGCGGCGACTTTAGCCTTGTAGAAAGCGAATACCTTAGCGGCGGCCCTTGCCATAATCTTTCCTGTTGGCTAGCTGATAATATGGAACAGTTCGGTTTCTACCGACCTTTCTCAGTCAACCGTGGAGGTGTGGCCATTGAACCTTGGCATTTGAGCTTTAAAAGCACAGCAAGTAACTTTGAAAATGCCAGAAACCTAGACGGCTTTACACAAGCCATTGAACAAAGCGATATAGAAGGTAAAGCATGTATTTTGCCGCAGCTATCTAACTTGTATAATCGCTACGTTTTGAACAAGGGGCGCTAGCCTACGGAATTTTTATGAGCACTACCTGGGTCATTATCGTTATTGTTTTAGTATTGGGCGTAGTTATTGGAAATATCACGCTACTTAAATACAGCGCTAAGTTTAAATTTCCTACACCCTCCAAGCCGTATGATGATGACGAAGACGGTGACGCGGACCGTGGCGAGAACGACAATCCAAACAGAGGTACTGACCGCCCACATGCCGAGAATGAAACGCGCGGCGATGGTACTTCGTTGTCGCAAGCACATAATGATAGTGGCGACAGCGACAAGAAATCCGTGAAATAGCTTTTTCATTTATCCCATTACCGATAGTGGCGCTTAAAGCGAACTCCTAGTTCATTTCCTTTAAATTAGGTGTTGTTAGACACCTTGTGATGCAAGGAATGCCGTTTAGTCTGACTGATAACACAGACCGTTCACTATCTTCCCAATACAAATACACACTCTAAGAGGTTCTAGACGTGTCTAATAAACAATCCTTACTTAGCAACATAGGCGTGCAAGTTGTCATTGCTATGTTCATCGGTACTGCCGTTGGCGCCTTTATGGGTGAAAGCGCTGAAATGTTCGCACCTTTGGGAGCTATTTTTATCAACCTTATAAAAATGCTGGTTATTCCACTGGTGGCCGTGGCACTTATCTCTGGTGCAGCGGGGCTTGGTAACAGCACCAACGCAGGAAAAGTGGGGTTATCCACTCTGGCCTATTTTGGCTTAACCTCGGCCCTTGCCGTAGCACTTGCGCTAATAATGGGTGAAGTATTTAAGCCGGGTATAGGTATCGACGTATCATCGGTACAGAGCATGTTCTCGGGCGAATATGCCTCTAAAGGTGAACTCCCTTCTTTTTGGGCAACCGTAACAGGCATGATCCCGACCAATGTGTTTGCATCATTAACTAACGCTAACATTCTACAAATTTTAGTGTTTTGCTTATTCTTCGGTCTTGCCCTTTCCAAGCAGCCTAAAAAGAACCGAGAGCCTATTTTAAATGGGGTAAACACCATTGTTGATGCCATGGTGTGGATGATTAACTGCGTAATGAAAATTGCCCCTATCGGCGTTTTTGGTTTGATGGCAGAAGCAGTAGGCACATTCGGTTTTTCCGCGCTCATGGTGGTGTTCAAACTTTTCTTAGTGTTTACTGCTGCTATTTTAGTGTTTGGTTTTGTGGTCTACCCCCTATTGGTTCAGTTATTCACAAAAACCTCGGCTAAGTCTTTTCTTGTTGCGATGAAAAAGCCGCAGGCAGTGGCGTTATCAACTGCATCATCTATGGCAACGCTGCCTGTTACTATGAATACTGTGGAAAACGAACTCGGTGTAAGAAATGCAACGGCGTCGTTCGTATTGCCGTTAGGTGCTACTATCAACATGAGCGGTAACGCCATCTATTACGGCTTAGTGGCGGTATTTTTTGCGCAGCTTTTTAATATCGATTTATCAATGGGTGCTTATGTGGCCATTATTCTAACTTCTACCCTTGGGGCCGTTGGGCAAGCAGGTGTACCTGGCCCGTCATTCTTGGTCGTTGCAGTATTACTTGCTGCTGGCATTCCCATTGAAGGCTTACCCTTGTTGTTTGCCCTCGACAGAATTTTTGACATGATCCGTACCGCGCTGAACATCACGGGTGACGCTGCTTGCGCTGTGATTATCGATACTATTGCTATTGATAAAACTAACATTGATGATAGCGCTATCGATAAAACTGACATTAACGATAGTGCTAGCGATGCGACCTTAGAAGAAAAGATGGGCACAGATAAGCGCTAGATAAATACCTAATCTATTGGCAGTAAAACTGCCCAAATAAAAATGAGTTGTACAGCAAAAGAAAAAGGTGGTCACTTCACAGTGCCACCTTTTTTGATCACGCTAGGAATATATAGCTTAGTTTAGGTTGAGTTAGTTTAGATTAAGTTATTGCGCTTGTTTAACGCCTTTGTTTTTCACA
>NZ_JAHHDX010000062.1:0-252 GCF_018619335.1 Alteromonas sp. ALT199
CAAAGGTCAATTGGCCTTAATAAGTCGAACGGCATCCGGGCTAAGCGTGATTTTCTTTTGCTTATACAGGGCTCCTAACGCTTTTTTATAGGCCGCTTTACTCACGTTAAAGTGAGAGTATATTGCGTCAGGCGCACTTTTATCAGTTAGCGTAGAAATACCACCGTGGGCCTCTAAATCATCTAAAATGGCTTGCTGAAGTGCATCACGGCCACCTTTATCTACGCGTTGAAGGGCAATATCTACTTTACC
>NZ_JAHHDX010000062.1:404-1350 GCF_018619335.1 Alteromonas sp. ALT199
TCGTCACGAATGGTTTTAATTACGCCTTCAGTCGCTTGCCCAATTTTAAGTGGCTTAAAGGCGTCGCTGTGGAAAATAAGCCCTAAGCTTTTTTCATTGATAACCACCTTAAAACCTAAATCTGTCTTAGCATAAACCAAACAATCTACCGTATCGCCTTCATTAAGGTAGGCACTAGATTCCTTTAAGAAATAGTGAAGTTTGGTAGCGCCTAGAATGCGCTGGGTTTTGTCATCAAAAAAGGTGTGAACAACGTAATACATACCTGGGTTAACAGGTTGGGCTTGGTAATCGTTGGGTATTAATAAATCGTTTTCTAAACCCCAATCGAAAAATGCGCCGAAATTGGTGGCAGACACCGCTTTAAGTACCTTGGTTTCGCCAACTTGAATAAGAGGTTTCTTCATGGTGGCATAAAGATCGCCGCGCTGATCTGTGGCTACAAATACGTCTATCTGCTGGCCATCTGTGAGCGAAGTCTCTACTTCGTCAATCGCCAGGGTAACAGTTTGCTGCTCATCAGCATCGTCTATTTCTATTACGCTGTCGTTTGCGCCATCGTTTTCGACAAGTGGCGCTAAAGCGTAGCCAAAAGGGTATTGGGCTACCACGCGTAATGTATTAATTTTTCCAATATTTATCATCAGCACTGACTTTTTAAAAAGAACAGGTAACATGATACTGGAATGAGGGTAAGAGCAAAACCATTATGAAGTTAAATTGCGATTTAGGTGAAAGTTTTGGCGCATGGTCAATGCCGGTGGAATCGGCCATTATGTCAGTAATTGATCAGGCGAACATTGCGTGTGGTTATCACGCTGGTGATCCGCTGGTGATGAAACAAGCTATATTTCTTGCGAAAACCCACGGTGTAGAAATTGGAGCACATCCCGCTTATCCAGACCTTCAAGGCTTCGGCCGGCGAAGTATGGCTATAGCGGCCGAC
>NZ_JAHHDX010000062.1:1534-2128 GCF_018619335.1 Alteromonas sp. ALT199
AGCGGCCGACGAACTGATGGCTATGATCCAGTACCAAATTAGTGCGTTAAACGGTATGGCTGAGCTTTTTGACATGAAGGTGAGCTATGTGAAGCCCCATGGGGCGCTGTACAATGATATGATGAAAGATGTGATGGTTAGGCGCACCGTCATGCAAAGTATTGCTGAAATAAATAAGCAGTCTTTGAGAGAGCCATTAACGTTAATGGTGCAAGCAACAGCGAAAAATGACGTGATCAGAGAAGAGGCGAAAGAATGGGGACTACCACTTTACTTTGAGGCATTTTCTGACCGACGTTATACAGACGAAGGCTTTTTGCAATCACGTACTATTGAAGGTGCGGTACTAAATGAAGACGAAGCACTGGCCCAGGCTGAACAGCTTATAGAAGCCGGTACTGTTACAACAGCGTCGGGAAATACGTTAAAAGTAGACGCAGACTCCTTATGCGTGCATGGCGACACCCTCGGAGCCGTGAGTATCGCGAAAAGAATCAGGGAATTTCTATAAAATCGCCCCATAAAAGACACATTTACTGAAAATAATAACGGTATCAAGGATAGCAGATGCAAGCTTTCGGACGTATTAAGCAA
>NZ_JAHHDX010000033.1:0-1202 GCF_018619335.1 Alteromonas sp. ALT199
TCTTGCCCCCGCTGCTTTTCGTCACCAAAACTCATTACCCAAGCCGGCGATAGCATGTGTACGTTTTCTTTGTTAATTTGATCTAGCCCACTATACCGCTGCGCCTCGGGGCCCATACCATACATTAATACGTTTTCTGGCGTCTTAGCATCATTTTCAATATCTGCCCATGTCACGCCATCGCTTGCATATAAATGAGAACTTGTACCTAAACCAATAATTACGCTTAAGGCCAATGAAGCCTTTGAATAGAAATTTGCCATAGTTTTGTTTCCACTGTTACCTTGATATTGTGTTAACAGTATGTAACTAAGTGAAGGCCCCAATAAACGGAATCTGTCCTTCAGAAGGCGGGAAACTTTCCCTCACATTTTTTAAAAGTGAAAGTGCTAATGCTCTGATTTAAATGAAATATATTAATATAAAGAAAAAATCAGTACCAAAGAGGTGTATGTAGTAGACGAAAGTAGAGGGAAGTTTTCCCGACATTTCTTACTGAGGGTTGTTTAACTAGCAATTTTTATGTAGCCCTGCTTTATGGCAAGGTGCACGAATTCGGCGTTTGTCTGTAGATCCAGTTTTCGCTTGAGCTGGGTGATAACGTTTGAAACCGTTTTTTCAGAAATATTGAGACTTTCGGAAACCTGTTTTCGACATTGACCGTTCGCTATGCCAAGGAATATATCTAACTCTCTTTGTGTCAGATCTGTCAGGTTGCCTCCAGAATGGGACAGGTTGAATGTGGCAAGCTCAATTGCAGTAGTGTGTTCCAAATAACGTCGGCCCTTAACGATAGAGGTCACTGCGCTTATAAGTACATCTGGTTCACTTTGTTTGCTTACATATCCCATAGCGCCAAGCTTCATTGCTCTATCGATAATAGAAATATCGTCGAACATACTAAACATTAGTACTTTTGCGTCTTCCCAGCGCTGGATTATATATTCAGCTAGCGTGAGCCCACTGGTGGTCCCTAAATTGATGTCTAAAATAATGAGGTCGAAATGGTTGGCACGAAGTGCATTTGTAGCTTGCTGTGCATTTTTAGCATTGGTGACAACAGCATCATCAAGTACCGAAGTTAACAGCGTAGAAAAGCCTTCTCTCACTATTGCGTGATCGTCAACAAGTAAAATATCCATCGCATCGCTTTATTCATTTCACCGTGGATTGATGATGCCATGGCGGGGAAAAGAGACGAA
>NZ_JAHHDX010000033.1:1331-4183 GCF_018619335.1 Alteromonas sp. ALT199
AGCACTTTAGTGCCCATTCATCTCACACTTTAGTAGGATATAAACTAATTCAATCCACGCTGCGTTTCTAAGTAGCTAGCAAAACTGCCAAGCCAGTGGCTTCCCATGTAGTGCATATCGCCAAACACAGCGTTTAATCCTGCTTCACGGTGTGCTTTTAGCGTTTTCTCCAGTACTGGTAAGCGTGCGTCATCGTCTGGTAACGCGCTCATGATACCTTCAATCATCCACGCACGGCTGATATTTAGCCCGTCTAGATGAGCTAGCTTACCATCAGTTTTATCAGTCACTGTAGCAGGAGCAAGCCAATTTGATGTCTTTGCAGTGAGGCCAGGGAAGAACGTAGAAAGCCATTTGCTATAGTCCTTTTTAGACATTACTCGACGCATTAGGTCAGCTTCTGCGAGACACGGTGATAGGAAATCTTGCCCTGAAGGCTCGTAGGCAAGTGGACATTGTGTATCGGTTTGGTAGTAGTCTTTCACTCTTGAGGTAAGCAGAGATTCAAACTCCTTATTGCCTGCAGCTTTTGCCCAATCTAACATTAGACCAAAAGCAAAAGCGGTTTGACTGTGTTCGCCTGTGCGAATGGGGTAAGCCAACTTGGGTAACCACGCGCTTACTCTTGTCACAATTTCTTCCTCAAGCGGAAGTAGCGTATTGAGCCATATTTTTGCTTCTTGTAGTGAAGATTGACGCAATTCTGCGGTTAACTGCAGAAACCAAGCAAGACCATAAGGGCGCTCAAATGAAGCATTGTTTTCACGCTTAAGGCTTGCTAGTTCACCTTGAATGTTTTCGGGCGTAAAGCTGGTGTTAAGCTTTTCAATTATCTCATCTTTATCTACCGCGCCTTGCGCCTTGTTTAGCATTCTTACTAAAAGCCAGTGGCCATGAACTGACGAGTGCCAGTCTAAACAACCGTAAAAAGCAGGGTAGAGTTTACTTGGTAATTTAACGTCATCACCACTATTCATCATGTGTTTAACTACATTGGGAAACTCTTGATGAATACAGTGAAGGGCGAGGTTAGCAAAAACGCTTTCATAATTGCTGTTAGCGATGTCAGTGGAACTGGCAACTACAGCTTGGCTGGTTTTAGCGCTGCCCGTATTGGCGCCTTCAATAGTAGATATACTACTAGCAAAGGCGTTGTGGGAAACAAATGTTGTGACTAATGCAACGGTACAACTAACAACGTTTTTTATTTTGATCATGATTATGCGCGCTTTGTCATTTAAAAGAATATTGCCAATGTATATTGTTAAACACTTTGTATAAAGTACTGCGCGATATATAACGCTCTAGCACTTTAAATTACTGAAACCGGCTGCATACATTTTACACACCGGCACCGATGTCTTTTAATTTGGCGGTATATTTATCTAAAGAACCAATGTTTTTTTCTACCCACTCAGCGTTGTAATAGGTATCAACATACCTTTCACCGCTATCGCACATAAGTGTAACAATAGAGCCAGCTTCTCCTCGCTGCTTCATCTGTTTGGCAATACTTAATGCGCCCCATAGGTTGGTGCCAGTAGAGGGGCCGGCTTTTATTCCCATCGTGTTGTTTAACCAATGCATGGTAGCAATGCTGGCGGCATCGGGAACTGCAATCATGTCGTCTATAACATCGTGCTGAAAAGAGGCTTCTACTTTAGGGCGTCCAATCCCCTCTATACGGCTTCCACGGGTAGCGGTAAGCGTGTGATCTTTGTTTTTGAAACTATCAAAAAACACGCTGAAGTCTGGATCTACAACAACAAGTTTTGAGGAGAGCCCTTTGTACCGTATGTAACGGCCAATGGTGGCAGATGTGCCGCCTGTACCCGCACTCATGACTACGGTGTGCGGCACGGGGTGGGGCTCTGCTTGCATTTGTTCAAAGATACTTTGCGCAATATTATTGTTTCCGCGCCAGTCTGTAGCGCGTTCAGCGTAAAGGAACTGATCCATAAAATAACCGTTAAGTTCTTTCGCTACCTTAGTGGCTTCGCTATGCATTTGTGTAGAGCAATCTACAAAGTGGCACTGTCCACCATATCGCTCAATAAGCGCTATTTTACTTTGGGCGGTAGATTTAGGCATGACGGCAACAAACGGCACGCCAATCATTTTTGCAAAATAAGCTTCAGACACCGCAGTGCTGCCTGATGAGGCTTCAACGACCGTAGTGCCTTCTACGATTTTTCCATTACAGAGGGCATAAAGAAAAAGTGAACGAGCTAAACGATGCTTTAGGCTGCCTGTTGGATGCGTGCTTTCATCTTTAAGATAGATATCAATATCTTCAAAGGCGATTTGTTCTAACTTGATCAAGTGCGTATCAGCCGAGCGTTGATAATCTGCATTTATGGTATTTATTGCTCTTGAAACCCAGTTTTTCATCACACTTTTATCTCCACCTAAAACATAGCAATGTTTGCTCACTATTTCTAAAGCATGCTTTCAAAGTTCGAAACATAAATTGAACAGTGCAAACCTCGAACGTTGGAAAAAAGAATATCAGTGTAGAGCGGGTATTTGATTCTATTTTTTTAATATTATGCGGTGCTTTTGAAATTTTATTCTTCAAAATCGTCTTAAATAAAAATATATTTTTACGTTTGCATTAAGAGTTTGAAACTTTATATCAAAGGTAAAGGGCTACAGGAGATAAGGACTATTGAAACTAACGCTAGATGAAAAATATTTATTCTCCAGAACAAAAAAGTTCAGAATAGTTATATAAATTGCTATCTTGAACCATGCTTTTTCTAACAGGTAACAACATGAAAAATAGAGCGCTTTTTTCTGCTATAGCTTTTCTACCCACACTATTTGTATCTTCGCTGGTTTACTCGCAAGAA
>NZ_JAHHDX010000066.1 GCF_018619335.1 Alteromonas sp. ALT199
ATCCAATCTATCAACATTGGTAAATTATTATCTTGGGCTTGTTTAGTCTTGTACTTATGGGGTTCCCAAGGTCTTGATTTCGCGTTAGCTATACACAACTCAACGGATAAATTCATAAATATAATCTCAGTAGACTGCGCTACTACAAGTTGCAGTAAGTCTGTGTAACACCCTTCAATTACCCAAGTCTCATTAGAAGCCGTAAAAGCCTGTATCTCTTGGTCCGACTCTTTAATCGGTTTTCTTTCAGGCGGGCTAGTGGGTTTCCATGCAAGGGTATCGAGATCTAAATGCGCTAAACCGTGACCTTCACACAAACGGCGCGCTAGCGTAGATTTGCCAGAACCGGAATTTCCGAATATTAAAATTTTAGTCAAATCTCTGTCCCATCTTAAAGCCATTTGGTACTTGCGAGAAGAAAGCTTTTAAGCGTTTATTTTCCATACTTTTCTTTTATTAACACATCAAAGTATTGAGTATCGTTTGGGCTTGCTTGGCTGTTTTTAGCAAAATCGCTGCTACATCCAGGATTACAAAAGCCTACCATATAGCCACGATATTCGGTCAGCGAATCTGGTTTTACTGGTTTGCCAGATCTAGGGCAGAACTTGTTGATGGGTTCCATTGATTTTCCTTTTAAATAGCCTTAAACAAACGAAACAATACCAGCACTACACTCTTCATTAGTTATACATTGAAAGCTTGAAGGTTAAGTTCTCTTTAACAGCTAGCCACTCTGTATTAATAATTGAAAACACAACCGTATCTCTATAACCACCATTAGGCATTCTCTGATGATGCCTAAGCACACCGTCTTGTTTTGCGCCCAAACGAGTAATAGCGGATCGTGAAGCCTGGTTATGCCAATTCGTTCTGAACTCTACAGCGATTGCTTCGAGGCTTTCAAAAGCGTGTGTAAGAAGAAGTAGCTTACATTCGGTATTACATGATGTTTTCTGATAGCTTTTGCTGTACCAGGTGTAACCAATTTCAACCCTTTGATTTAAGAGGTCAGCATTACAAAAGCGTGTTGAACCGATAACCTCTCCACTCGCTTTGTCTATAACCACGAACGGTAACGATAGCCCTTTGGCTTTCTGCTCTAATGCTGACGTAATATAATCATCAATAATTTCAGCGCTTGGTACAGAGGTGAACCATAGTTTCCACAATTCACCGTCGGTTGCTGCGTTCACTAAAGCGTCTGCATGTTCCATTGTTAACGGGGTGAGCTTTATATTCTCAGATTCTAACTCAATATCTTTAAACCACATTTCACTTTCCATGTCTGATTAGTTGTATGATGTTAAGCATACAAGGTTTCCAAAAAGTACGTTATACCTAGCGAGACTAAAATAAACGATGCATTAGTTAATGCGCGAACAGGCCAGCTAACCTGACCGTACGATACCCCAGCCCATTTAGAAAAAATGACTATTAATCCCATTAACCCAAACCACGGCGTGAAAAATAAAACGATTTTCCACTTTATAATTGATACTGCGATATCGTGAAGAGCACCGCTAACAAGGAATGTTACAAGGGTAGCTAAAGAAACAGGCAGGATATTCGTAATTGGGCGCATAACATTACGTGATAAATAGTAACCCCAGATAGGATTCCAATATCGCCAAAAAACTGGGAAAGAAGAGGCACCAAAAGAGCGTGAAAGCATGTTTTTCATTGAATTACTTGCACCCAACGGCACGCCATTTCGTTTTTTAACATATTGCGCAAGAGACAGTATGCTTTTCATTATAAGTCAGCCCCGAAATGAGTACCCTTTTTGAGAACGAGTATATGTCTATGAGTAGTTGAACCTACCAACTGTTAGAGATATATGATGCTATATCAAAAAAAGCATCGACCTTATCTCCGCGTTTGTTCCAGTTATCATGAGTATGAGGCATACCCTTCACCTCAATCCTTTCATGTTTTTTCATTAGCTCTATTCTTAGCAGTGCGCGTTCTTTTTCATTTAGCATTAATGACTGTATTTTTTCTAGCTCGCCAGTGTCTAGCCAAATCGCACCACAGCCCGGGCACTCATCTATCTCTACCGCATGCAGCGGGCTATAAAACCTGCGCAACATCATGGTATCAGGGCATTTGGGGCAGGAAATCCGTTTATTTAAAGAATCGAGCTCGTAATGAAACTGACTAAGGTGCTTTGCCAACACATTCCCTCTTTTTTCTTGCGGGTTTTCAAAGTCACTTAATGTTTGGTTTTCTAGTAAAACGCCACCGCACGCTTTACTGAAAAAAACCGGAACTTTACCAACGGTGACTCTTTTCAGCGTGGTTTGTGTTCTTGGGCACTTCATTTTTAGAATCTACCTTTGCTCTTCGAATATTGTGATTTGATACAACTGCTTAATAAAATAGGGTTAGTAATAGGGTGCAAGACAGGCACAAAATGTATAACTTTGTACACAAAAACACAAAAATGCCGGTCTTGTTTATTCCCTTTCATACTCAATTGGTTTAAATATAACCCTAGGTTAGTTGAGTTCAAAATTCGTCTAAACAGTTATTTATTTGCCCATCGATAACAATAAAACTACCCAACAGGCGGGATGAAGAAATTGAGCAAGACAGCGTAAATAGCCACTAGTCCAATATTGTCAGTCTTTCCTTTTGCAAATTTGATGGTAAAAAAATAACAACAAAGGCCAGGATGAACAGCACTTGGTCCAAAAATGTTGCATTAAGATTCATAAAAAACCTCTGTGATAAACTTCTGAAAACGAACAGTCCGATTAGGCCATACCACAAAACGAAGAGTTGAAAAGAAGCAACAGTTCACATGTTTCATTGTCTTAGGGAGCAGTGCGAGCATCATAAGTACTTGCTAGGTGTCTGTTGCCACCCAATCCCATTTTTCACCGTCATAATTAGTAAGCCAATTTATAGCATGGTGTCTCTCTTGAACAACCCCACCATCCAGTTCAAGAGAAGCCCCATGCTGCCGCACAGCCCAATGTAAACGATATGTGAGGTCGGAAGAATCCATGATTTCAGATTTGGGTCTTAGCTTTAGAGAACGTATAAAATAATCTGGCGCTTCATCAAACCTCGGCAAAGAGCCAATGAACTCGTTTACACTCGCTTGCTCAGTTGGAAATGGTAGTTCTGGAACCAATCCAACTGCCCACACAAGTAGATATAGAGCTTCAAGACGCCAGCTAGCATTTATTTGTGCTTGGCTTCCGTAGCTTGGGTTAGATAAGTAGTCAGTCTCCTCTGCAGACAAACAGTTTCAAAGATCATACTCCTTCAAATATTCAATGAACGAAGTATCGCCTTCGTTAAAAGCTGTCCCTACCAAGCAAAATAGACAGATTATGCGCTCACCTATATCTTGAGTACTTCTCGGGTCAACTTCACTTTCATCTTCGGTTAACGGAAGCCAATCAATATACGGAATATTTCGTTCAGAAAGAATCGCTTCTGTTTTTTTCTTCCTTTCCTCTGGATTCAATTTTTACTCCTTAGATAATTAACGCGTCAAAGCCTTGCCTCGTAAACCTAGCGCTATGATTGCCAAGTTGCCTTGTGTGAGCGTATCAAAGACATAAGGAAGCGAATAAAGCGCTTTATGAAACACTACTACTTCGCCAACGTCTTAATTTTTAAAACAACTAATTCTGAGTCAGAGATGTGAAGGTGATGCCTTTCTGATTCTGAATAAATTACTTCGACATCAGATGAGAGCGACTTAAAATAGTGCTCTGCGCCTTCTTCTAATTGTTCCATCCGCGCTGCTATCTCATCTGGGACAAATGGAGGGTCGTATGACTCCTCGGTGTGTTTTGAACGAATGACGATAATAGGTTTAGAGCCAAAGTCGTCGGAAGCCGAAAGCTGCTCATAACTTTTCATATGGTCGACGTTTTCCGGTACACGCTCGAACATTGGATCTAAAACACTTTGTTCAAATGCGATGTAACGTTTCAACTCTTCATTGTCGGTCTCGAAGTCCTTGGGCCACCGAGTTCCCATTGTAAAAAAATAACCAAACGCTGGAGGCGCAATGAAAACAGCGCCAAGCACTTCGCCGGGATAAAGGTTGTTGTACGCGGTAATTATATAAGAAGCGTATGAACCGCCTGCGAAGTAATAAGGAGGCGAAATTCCAGCCGTTGATAAAAGTTCGTGAAGACGTTTAGCATTATCGTTAATTGTAAAAGGCACTGGCCCTTTTTCGCTTTTCCCTAAACCAGCACGGTCATATAGACAGATACTATATGAGCCTGTTAGCTCTTCTATATTGTTAGCCCAGGCGCCATCAGAGCCAAAGCGACCAAAACCTTGTTCTAGTATTAGCTTTGGTTTGTCATTTTCATAACATTCTAAATAGAGTTTAAAACCCCCGACATCATACATTCCGGATTTAGTAGGAGTAAGTTCGTCGGCAGCACTAGCGGCGCTGAGCAACACTAAACTTATTAATAGTAACTGTCTGTGCATGGTGATTCCTTTCTCATTTAAAAAGACTATTTCAATAACAGAAACAGGCAAACAGAGCTTAAAACATAAAGATGACTGTCTTATTTCATTTACTACTATGAGCAGGTCACTCGAAGCTCTCATAGCCTAACTCAGTGAAACACTCGCTAGAAACCTCCAATGTAAAACGACTAAACTAAAGCTGAATAGAATCAAATTCTTCTAACCACATTTCCTTTGCATCAAGAAGATCAAACAGGTTATCAGGCTCCCAAGCACCTTTTAATCTAACTTAAACAAATTCATCACCAGCGTAAAACAAACAACGCATTGGAGGTCGGATTGAGCTATTTGTTAGTTGTGTACTCGCCATGATTTTGATTTAAATTTTTCGGGTATTTCCTGCCCCCACGGATTGTCATAACCTATTGACTCTAGTGTATCAAACCATAAATCTCTCTTGCTTTCAGGAAGTTGAGTTCCACACCATGGGCAATTATTTATTGTTAGTTGGCTGACACCATCCCCATGAGGAATTGAATACTCATCAAATATTTCGTTATATTTTATCGTGGCGTCATGGCAATCTTTTGGCTCTGGATGTTGATCACACTGGAACTTAGCATATTGAGCCATATGTACGCACGGGTAACTAGCCACGTCGACTCCTCGTGCTTCCAGAAACTAATCAAGACAGGCATAATTAAATATTACATAAAGAGCCTATCTTCTATAATTCTAAAAGTGCTGGTACATATCGCTAAGCTTCGTTCCGCCTTTTGGTTGAAAACATGCCGAACCAAAATGCCCCTTCTAGAACAAGGCCTAAAATGATGAATAGAAACACACCTGACTGAATTCCCATACTGTAAGATGCAATAGCTGCAATTAGAAGAACCAGAGCGATAAGAATTCGATAAATGCCTTTCATTTTAACTATCCTTTCAAATGCCTAACCCAAAGACACAAAGATGCCTGTCTTGTTTAAACTAGTTTAGTCAACTTTTAAGCTTAAGGCTTAAACCAATTTGTAACATGATGTCTTTAGCGATTACTCTAGGCCTTTGAACCTTTTTAGTACCTTTTTACTGGGTATTTGGCATTGCTGTGTACCACCAAAAAGCTTGATGCGATTACGAGCAAAGGCTTTATAGAACAGGTCTCTAAATGTGCTTGGTAAAACTCTAAATATGCCGAACAAAAACCAGAAACCACTTAAATCTTTGGCGATTTCAAGTGCTGCGTCTGACCACAGAAAGACTCTCCCCTCTTTAACCAACATGAAAGTATCAACACCTACTGTATCGACTTTATAGCGTTCTATAACCTCCTGAGCGTAAGTTGACTGCATTGGAGAGAAAATAAAGCGTTCCAATTTGTCGCGCTTCAAAATAAATGCGACAGCTCCATTACAGAAGTTACACACCCCATCATAAATAATTAAATCTTTTTCTTTCAATGAATTAACCCAAATAATATACAGCTGCGTGACGCGATTGCATGAAGTAAAATTAGGAACGAAGTGCACCAGCCATATATTAGCCCTCTATAGCCAAACATAAGCAAAACATGCCTGTCTTGTTTAAACTCTAAACTACTAAACTACTGGCGTTGGCATTTGTCTTTAGGCGTTCACTGAGTAAAATTCGGACAACATGCTAGACCAGTGCTAGAGCACTAGCCGTCCATTATTTATAAGGCCGATAAAAAGCCCAGCATATCCCGCGACTCCCCCCAGTAAAATGCACGCTCTACCCAAGTTAGGGTGCCAAAATCTCCTGCGGGATTTTACTCCCTCGTCAGATTCAATAAGCAACTGAGAATGTCTGCTCAGAACATAAAGCCCTGCAGAAAAAATGGTAAACGCGCCAATCGGCGCTGCGGCGTCTATGGTAAATTCATAAGCTGCAGACAGAAGTATACCGCTTAATAAGATCCAAACTATGGTTAAGTTACGCAGTTTGAGCAACTGCTTCTTTTTGCTCTCGGACTGTACGCAAATATGCCTGTCTAGTTTTGTGAGTTGAAAAGTTTTTCATAGTTGATTCTGCTAGCGGTGCCCCCCTCCCATAGGATCGCAAGCGTATTCGTTTAGAAGAAACGGGATATCTCGAGTGTGTTTTTTATTTTTATAATCAGCTTTTACTATCTGTAAATCCATGTATAAAGTGCCTGTCTTGTTTAATCGAGACCTACAATACCAAGCAACACATCAACGTCTATGATTCACACCAAACAAGTATTATAAGACTGCACTCAGCGATGAAACGGTAAGAGACTAAGAATTATTTGTCTATTATTTTACATCAAACAGAATCAACGCTAATGAAAGAAATCAGTCGTTTGACAATGCTCTTACTCGTGATGTTTTTAGGCCATATGGCGAAAAGAGGAATGGGCATTACTTGCCACTCTGGAAGTAGATGGATTAGGCGTCCTTTTTGAATATCGTCTTCTACTTGGGATTCTGCTAACACTGCCAGACCAGCTCCGTAGAGACAGTATTGATATATTGCTTCAACGCTATTTACCGTTATTTGGCTTCTAAAGGTTATAGTTTTATGTTCGTGTAAACGTGAAAATAACCTCTCATTTGACAATTGAGCTAGCTCAATCCAAGTTAATTTTTCTAAATCTTGGATACTTTCAGGGTGTGAAATTTGTCGATAATGTCGAGCAGAGCAAACTAACACTCTTTTTAACATTCCAATTCTTTTTGCGATAAAGTCACTATCCTCGAGCTCCCCAGCTCTTATAGTCAAATCGATGCCATCCTTTATTATGTTTTTTCGGCTGTCAGAGTAATCAATATGCAGTTTGATATTAGGATAATGACTCGCAAAACGTGCGATATTTTCATTTATAAAGGAGCGACTTAGGGCTGTAGGTAAACTGACCTTAATCTTTCTTTGCGGTTGTTCTTGATTACCAGATAACAGCTGGATGCCATCACTAGCGGCCTCCAGCATATTGAGGACTTTCTGATAAAAAAGATCACCGTCGTGCGTCAGCGTTAATCTGCGCGTTGAGCGGTAAATTAGCGCAACCCCTGTTTTTCTTTCTAATTGTGCGACGTGGTAACTAACGACCGATGGCGACAAAGATAAGGAACTGCCAGCTTTCTTAAATGAGCCATGCTTTATAACTTCTGCAAAGATAGCCATAGACTTAAGTTCATTTATCATTCAACTACCT
>NZ_JAHHDX010000024.1 GCF_018619335.1 Alteromonas sp. ALT199
ACGTACTCGTTTAAGATAATAGTTAATAAACCTTACTGTTAATCACGTGTCGTTATTATTAGCAGTAATTTACAGTGAGTTGATTATGCAAAGTACTACATTGAACAAACGTGAAACGAGCATCATGCAAATAACAAAAAGTATAAAAATAGTACTGCTTTTAATGGTAGGTGTGCTCTCTCTAGCAGCTTGCAGTAGTAATAAACCTCAGGTGAACATAGATAAAACTCAGAACTTTGCTGATCTTAAAACCTTTTATATTCAGCCACCGTTAAATCCAATAAATACAACATTAGCCAATCACTTGTCCTCATCAATTACCGAGAGGTTAATTGAGAAAGGCCTCACCCCGACTTCAGAACAAAGTGCCGACATCGCGGTGGGTTACTTACCTTCAACCGCAACTAAAGAAGATGGCACAACCTTGAATTTAGGGCTTGGCACCGGTAGTTTCGGGCGCTCTGGTGGTATATCGCTGGGCAGTATCTTCAGCATTCCTGTGGGCGAGCAAACTTCACTACATCAAGGGCTTCAAATTGATATGGTGAAAGACGGCACGTTTATATACAGCGCATCAGGAACGGTTGAATTAGAAGCAAAGGATAGTATTAGTATTCAAAATAAACTCGATGAGCTTGTGATAAAGCTGCTTGCGCAGTTCCCACCTAATAAATAGTGTTTTTATCCATTGGGAACAAAAGAATATAGCATGGGGAATCCCACCCCCGGCAATACTCGAAAAATCTTCCACGATAAGAAACTTGGCGTTTAAATTGCGTATGAGGTGTATTAAAACAACACCTATCATGCGCATTTAACATGAATTCAGCTAAGTAGAGTCTAAAGTGGATACCACATACCGTTACTTGTCTTCGTCGCCTTCATTATTCAACTATTTAGGCGACTCAAACAATGCCCAAAGCGGCCTTCAAGACGTTGTAGAAAAATCCAAACAAGCCCATGCCCTTAGCGATGCATTCGTTAGCTTCAAAAGCGAATTGCAGGGCAATCAAATTGACGCTTTCCTTGAAAAGGTGGAAAATGGCGACGCCACACTCAATAGCACTACACTAACAAACTACCTTGAATTTAATAGGCAAAGACTTGCCTCAGAACTAAACAATTTAGCGGCAAAATTTGGTGTTACGGATGATAAAAATTTCACGATTAACAAAGGCAAGTTGGTTGTTGAAACTGATGACAATACGCTAGGACTAGACAGAGCTACATTACACCTTCAGCAGTATCTAGAAAAAGACGCTAACCTTACTTCACTTATTGAGCAGACATCTCGACTTTCACAGTTTACTGAATGGAGTGAGGCCACCAACTTTGCGTCTACACTTAAAGATGAAGGTGTTGACGAACAGAGCATTCAGTCGTTTTTAAAAGATGCCCGCTCGTCCGTCAAATCTGATAATACATTGATATTTAATCAAAATGGCTTCGTTTTTTCTTCTGAAGGCCAAACTAAAACTCTTATAGAAGCGTTTCAGAAATAAGAGTGGATATTGGTGCTAGTTCAGGGGAAAGATCACCTCATAACAGCGATATTGCCTGAATTAGTATAAATTAGTTATCGCTACCAGCTTCTTCTAATACTCGTATTGCGAAGCGCAAAAAAAGCGCCTTAAAGGCGCTTTTCGTTTGTTAAGCATGGTCTAAACTAGCTGTGATGACGCTGTTTTTTGCCACGCTTCTTTTTCATATTATCAAACTTTTCAAGCTGCTCATCGGTTAGAATATCCGCTACCTTCATGCGAATTTCGGCACGCTTAAGAAAATGTGCTTTTAGTTTTTCAGCCTTTTGCTCCGCAATCGCATTTACCTTTTCTTGATAGTCCGCGTCATCTGGGTTTAGGCCCGCCAGCGCATTCATTTTCCTGCGCTTACCTTCTTCACCCATTTCGGCTCTTTTAGCCTGACGCTCAGCTTTAAGCTCCTCTTTCAATACTTGAAACTGCGTCATTTGCTCGTCGGTTAGGTCAAGTACTCTTTCCATTTTATGCAAAGGAAAGAAATCTCCACCTCTGCGTTCATCTGAATTCTTACCACCTGCGTAAGCAGTGGTTGCGATACATGCACTTAATAAAACACCGGTAATTAATTTTTTCATCTTAATCTTCCTACTTGTTTTGCCATGTTTATGCATGACGTTTAAAAATAATGTTGTTTCATCGACGGAATTAAGTATGCGTGAATCAATCGATAAGTAGGGTTAAGCTAGTGTAAAGTTCGGTAAAGTTAAAAAAATAGTGCGGTTATAAGGGTTAGTATTAGGTTATGGAAAATGAAAAAATAAATATTCTACTCGTTGATGACGACAAAGACCTGTGTGCCCTACTCCAAGAGTTTTTAGAAGGCGATGGCTTTAACGTAGATGCCATTCACAGTGGTGATGAAGCGATAAAAACACTACTAAACACCGACAAGTATGACACTGTAGTGCTAGACATCATGATGCCCGGCATGTCGGGTCTTGATGTATTAAAATCGGTTAGAGCCGAAAAGCAAACCCCAATTCTAATGCTAACAGGTCGTGGCGATGACATAGACCGAATTGTAGGGCTCGAACTAGGCGCTGATGATTACCTTCCTAAGCCTTGTAACCCAAGAGAACTTGGAGCCCGTATTCGCGCTATAATTCGAAGAACGCAATACCTAAAGACAACACCAGCCACCTCGCAAAGTGAGCTGCATGGTATTTACTTAGATTCAGGTGCACGTCAAGCAACGGTTAATGGTAAATCAATTGCACTAACAGGGGCAGAGTTCAACGCACTTAGCTACTTGATGGAGCGTGTAGGGCAAACCATTTCCAAGCAGGAGATAACGCAAGAAGTATTGAAACGTCCATTGGAAGCCTATGATAGAGCGATGGACGTTCACGTAAGTCGCATTCGTCAAAAACTAGCGGCAGTCGGCGTCACTAACGTCATTCAGTCTGTCCGCGGTGTTGGCTATCAAATGCTCACCGTTCCGCAGCAATCCGAATAGTAGGTAAGCAGCATGGTTAGTAACGTTAAATGGGCAGACTTAAAGGAAAATTTAGGAGTTAAGCGCTTATTCTGGCGAATTTTTGTTAGTTTTTGGGTGGCGAGCTTAACGGTAATGACAGCTACTGGGTACGTTTTGGTAAACGAATATACCTCAAGTAACTATACCAAACGTTTTTTTGACGATGCGACCAATCAGGCAGAAAGAATTGTATGGCGATACGAGCATGAAACGTTTACAAAAGGCAGGGCTAGAAACGAGATTAAAGAGTGGATTAAACGACGAAATGGTCGAGAAAATCAGCTGATCCCCATGCTAATTTCTTCGGTAAATGGCGATGTAATTTATCACTACCGAATGAATAAGGTGCCTGAGGACCAACGGGTAACACGTGAAATCTATGGCCCTTCAAACACGCAATACATAGTTCAATTTAGACAACCGCAAACCCCGCGAATCTATAAGCAAGTACTCAATCGTTTTCAATCAGTACAGTTTGTATTCATATTTTTAGCCTCGGCACTTGTAAGCGCCTTACTTAGTTGGAGCATTGTCAAACCCATTAAGTATTTAGGCGCCTTTAGCCGAAAATACGCTAACGAACAAATACCATCTCAGGTACCTACTCAGCTTCTCTCTCGTGGCGACGAATTTGGCGATTTAGCTGCTGACATCAACTTTATGGTTAGCAAAACCGCTGATGCAATAGATGCGCAGCAAAGGTTGTTGCATGACGTTTCTCATGAATTGCGTGCTCCACTTGCTCGACTGCAGGCGTCTGCAGCAATAATCGAACAGCATCAACCAGAGAACAAACACGTACTGCAAATACACAGTGACTGCCATCGAATGGACCAACTCATTCAGCAAATTTTGAACTTTTCTTCGTTAGAAAAGACCCCGCAGAACGCAGAGCCTATTGATGTAATTGCTTTATGTGATCGTGTTTTAGACGATATGGCAATTAACTATCCAGGTATTCCTACTACGTTGACCTTAGATGATGGGGCAAAAGTTGAGGCTATTATTAACGGCTTCCCCGAAGCTTTACATCAGGCGTTAGACAACATTGTTGGTAATGCATGTAAATACTCTAACAAGGGGCAGACTGTTTTCGTAAACGTGGCGGCCAGTGCAAACGATGTAGTCATTGTTGTTGAAGATAATGGCGTGGGCGTTGATAACGCTGAGATTGAAAAACTGATGCAGCCTTTTTACCGAGCTGGGAATCGGATGCATACCGAAGGCTTTGGTTTAGGGTTAACGATAGCGCTAAAAGCAGTGAAAAAGCACGGCGGTACACTTGTTATGCATAGCCCCAAAGAAGGTGGGCTTAAGGTCGAAATCACTTTACCCAAAAAGGTACCTACTAAAGCATAAAACATTTTGAAAAAACGCCCTTTACTGCCACAAGATTAGCCACATGTTTTCGTTTTGCAAAAAATTACTGACACTGTGGAGGTTGTGTAGTTGCCGAAAATAGAGGAAGTTGATGATAAATAGCGTTATGCTTGGCTGCATGAAGAAGTACAGATTAACATAATGGCCGCGCAACAGCCGCTTTCCGTAAAAAAAAACCTAACCATTAGGTTATTGCGAGTATTAAGGTACAACAAAGCCCGAATTGAGCGCGCGCTTTCCCTCATGCCTGAAAAACACAGGCCACTTTTTCATGTGCTACCCTTTCTTGTACATGTTAATCACGAAGCCCTTCCGGGTTATATTGCACCACTGTCGTCAGGCGAAACCGTCCCTTTTGGCATCAATAACTATTCATTTAGATCTGATATAGAAAAAGCGCTATTACGATGTTTTCCTTCTGACAGCCATCTTTTCTCTGATATTAAACAGATTTGGCCCAGGCAACGGGCTGTAGAATCGCTTGTCCTCATGGGCAGCGTGGGCACTATTGCGCAAACTGATGACTCAGATTTTGATTTTTGGGTGTGCATCGACGGCAATCAGTTTTCAGATGAAGAACTTTCCTTGCTTCAACAAAAGCTTACCGCTATTGAGAAATGGGCTGATAAAACCTTTGGAATTGAAGTACATTTCTTTTTATCTGAAATAGATAAAGTAAAACAAAACGACTTCGGTATTGCTGAGGGGGAAAGTGCGGGCTCAGCACAAGCGTTGTTTTTAAAAGCCGAGTTTTACAGCACTAATATTGTAGTTGCAGGCAAGGCTCCCTTTTGGTGGCTTACCCCAGAAAAAACCAGCGAAAAGCAGTACCAAACCATCTACAACAGCCTTGAAAAGGGTGGCTCACCAGATTTGGACTGGTTTATGGACTTGGGACATCTTGAAAAGCTTGACGCAAGCGAACTGTTTGGCGCAGCCATTTGGCAATTGGGGAAAGCTATGGATTCCCCCTTTAAGTCAGTGTTAAAAATGGCAAAACTTGAAGTGTACTTAGCCAACATTTCTAATGGGCAGCCGCTGTGTAACTTACTAAAAAAACATGTTCACCGCGGCGCTGAAGCGCCGGGCCGTGTCGCAGACATTGACCCTTACGCGCTAATGTTCGACGAACTTATCACTCACTACAAATCCAACGGCCAGCCCGAGGACATTGAAGTACTTCAACAATGCTTGTACTTAAAGTGCGCATGCTCGCTAAGCCAGCCCCTTTTCGAGGGAGAAAAGCCAAACTTTAAACGCAGGATATTAGCGTCTTATGCAAGGCAATGGGGCTGGAGCCGAAAGCATATCCATCATTTAGACAACCAACAAGATTGGACGTTTAGTGAGCGAGTACAGCTAAGCCGTCGGGTCCACAGTTTTCTCTTAAAGTGTTATAGACGAATTTCTAAAGAACTTGGTCACCATCAGCAAGTAATGGATGAAAAAGACATGACGGTTCTTGGTAGGCGCTTGAGCACGTATTACGCAAAAAAAGAAAATAAAATAGAATTTCTGCGGCGCGCTTTTGAGGAAAGCCTTTACTGTGAAAAAATCACTATCGCCATGCGCCAGCTTAAAAACGGTGATGAAGTTTGGTCTGCCTATGCTGGTGATTTGTTAAGTAAATCTGGCATTATTGATGAAGCACAGAAAATATCCCAAGCGCCCAGCGCTATTGCGCTAATGGTCTGGCTGGTATCAAGTAAGATTATCGACACAGGTAGTAAAGTTTATCTAGACTACAACTATGGCGAAATAAGTGAGCTAGACCTTAACGACCTGCTTAAGCATTTATGCAAACATTTTCCGCCGGTCAAAGTATCCACCCTCCCCCGTAACGACTTACTTGCACGGGAGCGTATAACCGCGTGTTTCGCTATTGTTAACTTCCCTACCTTACGTCAGAAAGCGACGGTTGAAGATGTGGCCATTATCTATAAGACATCTTGGGGCGAAACGTTTTTGAAATTCGGCAATGATGTACTCGATACCCTATGGTACGACCTTCAAGAAGTATCTCCTAAACCGCTATGTTATGTAATGGTACCGAGGGGAAATCAACAGTCCCGCATCTTAGGCGAATTTTTAGAGTCAAACGATTTCAATTTTAATGTCCTCTATTGAAAATAATTTGCACCATCTTTTTACACGCAGCGTAACTCAGGAACTAAAAGCTAGGGCCAACTACTTCACCTTTCTTTAGGCGCTTTTATACCTAATTAGTAACTAAGTACTTAGCTTACACCCTACTTACTACTCACCATAATTGATTTAAAAACACACAAAAATCACTTGCACTTTAGAATTACAGGTGTAATCTAAATACATCGACTACAACTGTAATCAATAAAGTAGATCTCGTCACTATGAGCCAAAAGTCAGACAAACCCGATATTTCTAACGCCGAATTTGAAGTATTAGACGTACTGTGGGACGACCACCCTGCCACGTCCAATGAAGTTGTTGAACGGTTAAATTATAAAAAAGACTGGCACGACAAAACCGTAAAGACGCTGTTAGGGCGCTTGGTAAAAAAGGAAGTATTAGGCTTTGAAAAACAACAGCGACAGTACCTTTATTATCCGCTGATTGCTCGAGAAGACTATACAAAGAAAGAAACCACGAGTTTTGTAAGCCGACTATTTAAAGGAAAAATCGCGCCTATGGTCGCCGGGTTTGCAAATCAAAACTCACTGTCTAAGCAAGATGTGAACGAGCTGAAAGCGCTTATTAAAGAGTGGGAAGAAAACAATGATTGATTGGATTATTGCCCAGCAAGGCATTTTGTCGCTCGCTCTCATTTTACTCATTGTTTCGGAGCACTTTTTCACATCTAAATTAGGTGCCTCTTTAATGTATAGATTATGGGCGCTAATACCAGGTTGCCTGCTAGTTAATAACCTTCCTCTGTCGATGGTTAGCATCCCATCAAATAGCTTTGCTCGCTACGTGGTCGGTGTTAAACCTGCAGTGAGCACTGTTGCGTTTGAAACCTGGTTTACTCTTTGGGCCATAGGCGCAAGCATTATTACTGCCTATGTTTTAGTGCATCATATTACAACATGGGCATCTGTAGGGAAGCGACGCGCTATCCACACTAATGCCTACTATTCTAGCAAAGCCGCCACTCCCATGCTGTTTGGATTTATCGCGCCCAAAGTGCTTATCCCCTTTTCGTTTAAAAGCACGTTTTCAAAGCAGCAACAGAAGCTGGTATTGGAACATGAAAATGTTCATCGCAAACATCGTGATCACCTGTGGAATACGCTAGCGCTAACTATTGCCATTCTATTTTGGTTTAACCCACTAGTTTGGCTTGCGCTTAAATCTTTCAGAATAAACCAAGAGCTGGCTTGTGATCATGCTGTACTAAAAAACAAGACAGAAAAGGAAAAACTCACCTATGCAAAAGCACTTGTGCAGTGTGCCGAGCATTGTTCACGCACTATAAATTTGTACCCAACCTTTGGAGAAAAGACGACTATGATCAAACGTCTAAATGCTATAAAACAACCTATGCGCAGCAGTAAAGTACTGGCAGCGAGCGTACTTTCTGTTGCCGCGCTACTTACTATTAATACCGCACTGGCTAATGTGCCTCCATCGCCACCAAAAGCTGAAGCCAACATGGATAAATTGAAAGTTAATGAAGCTTCGCCTATCAAACGCGTTCCACCTAGCTACCCAGTAAACGCAGCAAAAAATGATCTGGAAGGATTCGTTGTGCTTTCTTTCGATATTACTGAAACAGGCGCGACAGATAATGTAAAAGTGGTTAAATCTCAGCCGGCAGGCGTGTTTGATAAAAGTGCTAAAGTTGCGCTAAAACAGTGGGAATATAAACCGCGCATTCAGGGTGGCGAAGGCGTTAGGCAAACAGGACTCCTCGTTCAATTAGACTACCAACTGAGCTCGCAACTCGATACAACAAGTGCAGAAAAGAACGCTTCTCCAGATGCAGAGCGCATAGTTATCCCTCCCAAACAAAGTAATTAAGCAACAAACGATCAGAATACTAAAAGGAGCGCATTGCTCCTTTTAGTGTTTTGTCTAATTGACTTAATTTTTCACTAATTCACACTTATCTAGTTCGCAATACTTGCATGCTACCTACTTGCTACTTGCTACTTGCAAAACAACTAGCAGCCTGCGGTGTAGTGAAACTGTAAAGCGCCTTTACATTTCACCTAAAGAAAATACCGCTGCACTAAGGTAGAATATAAGTAATCACATACCTTAATACTTCTAATTTATGGAAGGTTTAGATAATCGATAGCTAATAACTACGATTGTTTGCAATCGCTTCACGCCATGTAGCCTTTACTTTTTGGCGTACAACAAGGAAATTTACTATGAACCGTTTCGCTTTAGCACCTGCAGTGCTTGCTCTTACAGTTTTTACAACGAACGCAAATGCCAATATAGACCAGCTTAAAGGCCTTTTAGGCGATAAAAAAGCTGACTCAACTGTCACTACTAGTAGCCTAACTGAAATGGCGACAAGTGCAGCGTCTGGTATCGACTTATCCAGCTTAGTAGGTGCAGTGTCTGACAATCTCAATGTATCTGAAACGCAATCAGAAGGCGGCATTGCGTCTATTATGAACTATGTTCAAGGTAATCTTTCTGGTGCCGACTACACACAGCTGGCAAACAGTATCCCCGGTATTGATAGCCTGCTTGAGAACGTGCCTTCACTTAGCACCGATACGGCAGCAAGTTCTAGCTCGTCACTATCAGGGTTGCTTAATAAAGCGTCTGAATATAGCTCTACACTTAAATCTGTAAATGATTTAAAGCAACAGTTTGAGGCGCTAGGCCTATCAACTGATATGATTGCCAGCTTTGCTACGCAAATCAGTTCTTATTTAAATGTAAATGCTGATGAAGAAACTCAGGCGTTGTTTAAATCTGGCCTAGATAATTTGCTTGCGGCTCTGTAATCTATAAAAGCGTGTTGACGTTTGCAGTCTAGCAAAAATCAACACGCCTTTTTCTTTTGGACAGCGCTAAATATTTCTAATAGCGACCCTGTTCACCTATTCATATTCAATTACGCAGCCTAATCGCCTATGCAAAATGCAATATCCTGGTTTTCAGCGAAGCCAACGTGGTTTCGAGTTTCTACCTACTTTGTCCTTTTCTATCTTACTTATGCCCTTCTTTTAGGTGTAGTGACCCCTGCGGTGCTAGAGGCAAAGTTACCTAACCTAGTAAAAGAAAATACAGGTCGAAATGCCACGGTAAAAGATATTGCAATAAACCCTTTTCTATTGAAGCTAGGCATTACTGATTTTGTCATCTATCCAGAATCTAAGCCATCAACCACCAGTGACAATGACGAGCTGAGTAACAATAGCAGTGAAAACAACACTACGAATAAAGCGTCAAACAATCGCTTTTTAAGTGTCGATAATTTTTCCTTAGACATCGGCTTCTGGCAATCGCTGTTTACTCTCACTCCTGCGATTGAGTCGTTAACTATCAATGCGCCATATGCAAAAGTGGCACGTTTAAATACCGATAACGACACACAAAAATTCAACTTTTCCGATATTCTTTCCCACATTGAGAAGCGTAGTACACAAAAGCAAAAAGAAGAGGAAGACGCAGCTGAAGGAGAAGTTCCTCGAGTAACACTAGGTCAATTTTCACTAAGCAACAGCCATATTGTTTTAGAAGACAAGGTTACCGATACCTTGCTTGATTACCCGGAATTGGAAGTTGCACTGCAAGACTTAGATACGCATGCCGTGATTAGTGTTCATGACAATAGCCAAGCAGCGTTTAATCAATATCAGTTCAACTTGCTTACCGCCGAAAAAGGTAAAATTAACATTAAAGGTGAATTTCAATTATCTCCGCTTAAAGTTACCACCGACATAGCTATAAGCGACGTTGCTTTGGCACCGCTTTGGTCGCTATCAAAAGATTTGATAGAAGCCAAACTAGTAGACGGCACGGTTAACTTAAGCCTTCAGGCAGAAGCCTTTGAAGGAGAAGATGCGTTTCAGTTCTTACTAAAACGCGGTGAATTTGCCGTCAATAACTTGGTATTTAATTCAGGCACATCATCAAGCGCGCAAGACAGCGCCAGCATCTCGCAAGAGATTATAGCCATCCCTGCATTTGCCATTCACGACATCAACGTCAACGGCGCAAAGCGGCAGGTAAATATTGCTGAAGTTGCGCTAGACGATGTCAGGGTGTCGGGCTTATTTGACGAGACTGGCCTCGATTTACAACGCCTATTTACACCTAAAGGCCTAACGTCTTCCAATGCCAAAAAGAGTACCAACGCAAACACCGATTTGCCTTTTAAATCGAAAATGGAAGATAACAACGCTGATCAAGCAGGCTCCAAGGAAGTATCTGAAGCTAACAATGATGTTTATGCAGAAAGCGTTTCGCATGCCCCAACAAGCGAAGAAGCGCAAACAAAAGGACAAGCACAGGAATTAGCCCAAAAGACAACATGGAAGGTTGCGCTGCAGCAGTTTGTATTCAATAACGGAACTATTGATATGGAAGAGCGCAGCATAAGTAGCGGCACCTATTACAGAATCAGTAATTTTGATATTAAAAGCGGTGAGATCACCACTGACTTCTCTAAACCCATTTCTTATACCACAAGCCTGCAATTTTCTGCTGACACTCAGGCTTTTAGCAATACGTCAAAAGGTATACTGACAAGTAGCGGAAGCCTAGTTATTGCGGAACAAACGGTAAAGGGCAAAGCAGCTATTGAGCAAATAGCACTTAATCAATTTCAGCAATATGTCTCACCCTACGCCAACGTCACCCTTGAAGAGGGTTTATTCAATCTAAATGTTGAATTTGACGCTGCAGTGGGTGATGAGGGAACTGAGACATTAAACGTTAAAGCGAGTACGAAGGTTACTGATTTAAGTGTTCTGGATGATGCCAAAGAACCGCTGTTGCAATGGCAGTCATTAAATGTGGACGATATCAATTTTAACCGCGCCTCGAATCAGCTAAGCGTAGACAATATTCAGCTACAGTCGCCCTTCGCTCGACTTATTATTGACGAAGCTAAGCAAACTAATGTGAGCAAGCTAGTTGTTGCTTCAAAAGAAGACAACAATGAAGAGCAGACCGCTAAGAATGATATCGCTGGCAAACCTGACAGCATGAACTCAACAAATTCGGCAGCATCTGCAAGTAGTGAAAAGGCTTCTTCAAACGCTGAAGAGCTTGCCATTGCCGTTAACGCCATTTCAATTGAAAACGGTAAAGCCTATTTTGCTGACCACTCATTAACACCAAAATTCGCATCGGCGATAGAAAGCCTAAACGGGAAAGTAACAGGCATCGACTCGCGTTCAGATACGCCAGCTAATGTGGATATCACTGGAAAAATAGATAACTACGCACCGGTAAAACTAGCGGGTACTATTCACCCGCTAAAAAATGATCTAGACCTAGATTTAAACTTCTCAGTAAAAGGTGCTGAACTTACTTCAGTTAACCCCTATTCTGGCACCTACATGGGCTATTACATTGACAAAGGCTTGTTGTCATTAGCTGTGCAATACAAACTTAACGGAAAAGCGCTGGACGGTAAGAATCATGTGGTTATCGACCAGCTAACGTTAGGTAAAAAATCTAATTCTGACCAAGCACTAAGTTTGCCGCTTGGGCTAGCTATCGCGCTGCTAGAAGATAGTAACGGCGTTATAGATTTAGGTTTAGATGTATCTGGAGACGTAGACAGCCCAGATTTCAGCTTTGGTTCCATAATCCTTAATGCTATTGGCAATATCATTACCAAGGCGGTGACCGCGCCGTTTTCGTTGCTGGCAAACCTAGTTGGCAGTGATGACGAGCTCGACAGTGTTGCGTTTACGTTTGGAGAACACAAGCTAAATGCTGAAGCTAAGGAAAAGCTGAACACCCTAGCTGAGGCCTTAAAAAAACGCCCTGGGCTTAGAGTAAACATCGAAGGTACGGTTGATGCTGTATCAGATGCAAGTACGCTGGCTCAACGTCAGTTAAACACCACGCTTTTCGCAAAAAGTGGGCTTGTTGATCCCACTACTACCTCCGGCAATTCGAGTACAAACAAGGGTACTTCTGCCGGTAGTGAAGTTGAAAGTCTCAGCAACAATGGTAGCTCGCAAGATGAGCCATTAACGGGCAGCCGCATCCCATTGGAAGGTCCATTAGCCGACGCCCTTTTGTCACACTATGTAGAGATGTTTACGCCCGACCTTGATCAAGAATATAAGAACATGGTGGCACAGTTATACCCTGAGCTAGCAAGTGAAGGTCAAGTTCAAGACGAAGCTCAAACTAGTAGTGATGTCGTCAATAAAGTGATTAACGAAGAAGACGTGCATAGAGCGCTGACGATTGCTCGTTACAACAAGCTTCGCAATAGTATAGACATTCCAGAAAGTGAATTAGTTGTGCTAGCTGATGCGCGCAGTAAAGCAGTAAAAAGTTATTTAGCCAATGAAGGGGAAATTGAAGCAAACCGTTTATTCTTGCTAAATACCCAGCACGACTTACACACTGAATTTAGCGGTATTGAGTTAACCTTGGAAGCGAACTAAAAAACAAAAAGGGTAGCCGATTTAGCTGGGCTACCCTCTTCTATTGACATATTTTTGAAATTTTCGGCTAGCTAAACGCTTCGAGCAACACGCAAGAGCCCTTAAGATCTTTCCGTTACTTTTTCAAGTGTGGCGCACATGTTTCAGCAACTTTTGATGCGTCAAAAATCTCAATCCAGTAGCCATCAGGATCTTTGATAAATGCAATGCCCTTCATAGAGCCATCATTGAGGCCTTTTTGAAAAGGAACATTTAGGGATTCGAATCTGGCACAGGCTGCTTCAGCATCAGGTACATGAAAACCAATGTGACCAAATCCCTTAGGTTCGGTATTGCCGTTATGGTAGCTAACGGTTTCTGGCGTATCGCCCCAATTATGGGTTAATTCAAGCATTGCTGGGCGACCAAACGTCTGTTGGGTACGCTTCTCAACATCGTTGGAAATTTCAGAAAAATCATCCCCGGCCGCCAAAAAGTACAGGCTAAATTCCATCTCTTCGAAGTCTAAACGCTTAATGAGCGTCATGCCCATTACTCGTGTGTAAAAATCTAATGAGCGCTTAGGGTCTGCAATACGTAGCATGGTTTGATTAAACACAAAACCTTTTGTCGCGTCATCTTTTTCTTCATAAAGGCCTTCGGCTTGTTCGAAGTGTCGGCTCATAATAGTCGTCCTTAGCGTAATAGATTGTTAAAGGCAAAGTAGCATCACTTTGCCTAAAAAGAGTCATAGAATTGAGGGGTGTTTTCTTTTAAACAACCGCATTTGGTCTATTATCCTACGTGCTTTACCTCAGATGCGTTTTATACGTCTGCTATTTTTAGACATTGCTATTTTTTAAAAGTAGATATTTTTTAGAGAGCTTTTATTTTTTAGAGAGCTTTCCCCAAACAGAACCCGCATCATCCTTCTTCACCGGCGACACTTTTGCACTGGTGCTTTTAGGTGTTGTTTTCAGCTTCGCTTCTTTCTGCCTGTTATCGCCCTTATTAAGTGAGCTTGGTTTAGTGTCAAAAGTACTTGCGCTTTTCGGTGCCTTGTCCGATGCTTTTCGCGTAGACTCAGGTCGATACTTTTTCACCATACCTTGCAACAAGTTACGAACCACTTGATCACCCGCTGGTTTGTAATTACGGTGGTCTGGCTTTCTAAACAATGCAGAAAGTTCACTTTTGCTAATTCTAAAGCCAGCCAGTTGAAGTACTTCAATCATATCTTCGTCTTTGTAGCTCATTGCTATACGAATTTTGCGAAGTACTTCGTTGTTACTTAATCGCTCTTTAGGCCCGAGATCTTGTGGCGCTTGTCCTTCTTGTCGACCTCGGTTTTTAATAATCAAACCATCCAAAAAAAGCGCAATGATCTTATCTCGACACGGCAAATACCCTACCTCTTCTTCCCGCTTCATTACCGCATGTAAGTAGTCTAATTCCATATCGTAATTAACTAACTTAAATATGCTGATAGTGGCGGTATCGTTAATAGCAAGTGCATAGCGTAGGCGACGTAGAACATCGTTATGAATCATGAAAATGGGCCTGAAAAGTGAAGTAGCTAATAAATGGTATAGATTAAAAGTAAAGAGCCAACCGCTCTTTTTTACATTTTACACCACTTAAGCATTTGCATCTATCGCAGCGATAAAGACAGAACCATCAATGAGTGGACCAAATCAACATTCCTCGCGTAACCACTTTACAGATCTCGCTACGCTCATTTCATTGGAGTACCGAAATTGAGCTCATTGGTAAAAGGATACTTCCATGGCAACGTTAAATCTCAATGGGAAAGACGTCAGTCTTCCTGATGATCCACGAACCACACTGTTAGATTTTCTTCATCAACATTTATCTCTTTTTGGTACAAAGAAAGGCTGCGACCACGGTCAGTGCGGTGCATGTACCGTCATTGCCGATGGCGAGCGCATAAACGCATGCTTGGTATTTGCTTTTCAATTAGAAGACGCTGAAGTCACAACCATTGAAGGTATAGGTAACGGTGCAGATGAGGCCCTTCATCCCTTGCAGCAAGCCTTTATCGAGCGTGACGCGTTTCAATGTGGCTACTGTACATCTGGTCAGATATGTTCAGGGATATCTTTACTTCGCGAGCTAAGTAATGAAGACCCTAGCGCTGTGACTTACAGCCGTTCACGTAATAGTACAGCATCTCTTAAAGAAGACATAAGCGAGCGCATGAGCGGTAATCTTTGTCGATGCGGCGCTTATCCGAATATTGTGGACGCAATCACAGATGTCATTGCTTTGGAGAAACAATAATGCAGCCATTTAATCTCCATCATTACAACGGCGACACTTCGTTAGATAATTTCCCCCTTAGCAATACATCACGTTTTTTGGCCGGCGGCACCAACCTTATTGATTTAATGAAACTGCAGGTAGAAACGCCTGAAACATTAGTGAGTCTAGCGAAATGGGAAAAAGCCAACGCTATAACCGAAGACGACAATCACTATTATATTGGCGCCATGGTGAGCAATTCTGACTTAGCTAAATTTGCTCACACGCAGCCTGCCCTATCAATACTTGCACAAGCTTTATTAAGCGGAGCAACAGTTCAATTAAGAAACCGTGCGACGACGGCCGGCAACTTATTACAGCGTACCCGTTGTTATTACTTCTACGATACAACGAAAGCCTGCAATAAAAGAGAACCTGGTACAGGCTGCAGCGCAATTAACAGTATGAATAGAATTCACGCTATTTTTGGCACCAGTGAACATTGTATTGCCACCCATCCTTCCGACATGGCGGTGGCCATGATGGCCCTAAACGCACAAGTGCATACCCAACAACCTAATGGCAACACTCGTCAAATTGCGCTAAGGGATTTTTACCGTGAGCCTGGCGACACACCACACATAGAAAATCATTTAGAAGATGATGAACTTATCACCCATATCAGCATAGAGAAGAAAGCTAATGGCACGCAGTACTACCACAAAGTACGCGACCGTTCCTCGTATGCATTCGCCCTTGTTTCCGTTGCTGCTGGTTTAAAAATTGATGACGGACGTGTTAAAGACCTTACACTCGCCTTTGGTGGTGTAGGCACTAAGCCTTGGTACCCGCAAAAGGCTATTCGTGTTCTTGAAGGCGCTGAGATAACACCTGAAGTTATATCGCAAGCGGCTGAAGCTGAATTATCCAGTGCAAAAACCTACGGCAGTAACGATTTCAAGCCAGAACTATTGCGCAGGACGTTAGAAAAAGTGCTTTTAGAGATAGCAGAACATCAGGAAAAGCACCCCGAGCATGAAGGAGCTTTATATGACAACGCATAACGCTAAAACGGTAGGAACCTCAGTTAGCCGGGTTGATGGCGCTGCAAAAGTGACAGGGCAAGCAAGGTATGCTGCAGAGCATATGAGCGAACGCGCTCCTTTAATAGGCTGGGTTGTATCAAGTGACACTGCCGTAGGTGAAATCACATCCCTTAATACAGAGCAAGCAGAACAGGCCGATGGCGTACACGCGGTGATCACACATATTAATGCGGGGCCTCTTAAGCCATTTAGCAAGCCTGCGGATGAAAGTAGGTTTACCCAAAGTCGCGCCGTACTTAACGAGCCTCACATTCGTCATTTTGGTGCGCCCGTGGCATTAGTTATTGCTGACACTTTGGAGCAAGCACGCTATGCTGCAAGTCTAGTTAGCTATACCATAAATGGTAAAACACCAGACTTACTCACAGAGTTTGATGATGCTACGCAAAAGCCAGAGTCGCTAGATGGTGGGTTTGAAGCAGATGCATCTAGCGGAAACAAACCACAGCAGCGCGATATTCGCGCAAGCATCCACACAACCTATACCACGCCAAGCCAAATCTCGGCCGCTATGGAGCCCCACGCCACGGTTGCCGACTTTAAAGATGGAAAGCTTGAGGTCTATTGTAGTGTGCAAATTATTGCAACGGCTGTAGAAGCGCTCGCTATTACTCTTGAAATGGATGTAGAAGACATTGTAGTGAAAAGCCCCTTTGTAGGTGGTGGCTTTGGCTCTAAGCTAGGTCTTCATTTCGATGCAACGCTCGCTTGTATTGGTGCTAGGCATTTGGAACGTGCGGTCAAAGTTGTATTAAGTAGACGCCAGGTTTTTTATAACACCCCTCACCGAGGTCACAGTACACAACAGATAAACCTTGCCTGTGGTGATGATCATGCCCTGCTGAGCGTACAGCACAAAAGCGCTATGCCAAAGGCTAAAGGCTATGAATTTGCCGAAGCAACGGGGGCTGGCGCACGGGTTACCTATAAATCACAGTTTATTGAAAGTACGCATAGAGTCAAAGACGTTGACCTGCCGCTTATCGACTCTACCCGCTCTCCCGGCGACGCCATTGGTTCGTTGGCTTTTGAGTCGGCTATTGATGAACTTGCGCATGAAGCAGGTATCGACCCGCTGACGTTTCGCATAAAAAACCTGCCTGTCGTACACCCTATGAAAGGCACGCGGTTTACTACTCACAACTTAGGTGAGTGCCTTCGCCAAGGTGCGCAGAACTTCAAATGGCAACATAAAGCACAGCCCACACCAGGGAAAAAAATTGGTCATGGGGTAGCCAGCGCTATGCGTATGAATGTGCTTGTTGAAAGCTCAGCGGAAGTGGAATTAAGTGCAAACGGTGAGGTAACGGTTCGTACTGATATGACAGATATTGGGACAGGAACCTACACCATTCTTACCCAAATTGCCGCAGACACCTTAAATACGTCGGTAGACAATGTCACGGTAAAACTTGGTGATAGCCGCTACCCCGCCTCATGCGGTTCAGGCGGCTCATTTGGCGCAGCTAGCTCTGGCTCGGCGGTTAAAAAGGCGTGTGAAGCTCTTATTGCGAATATTAAAAGCTCACTTCCCCCTACCCTTAGCCAAGCGGAAGTGCACATTTCAGGTGGGCAAATAAAGTTGGTGCCTAGCGCAAAAGGTGACATTAATGGTACGACTGACGTGCACTCGCTTGACGACTTTATGTCTCACAGCGACTTCCCATTATCAGCAAGCGGCAAAGTATCCGCAGACGACACCAGTGACGATGAGCAGTACTCCTGTGGCGCGCATTTTGCGGAAGTTGAGGTAGATGAATACACAGGTGAAGTTAGGCTACTTCGCCAGTATGGATTGTTTAGCGCGGGTCAAATCTTGAATATAAAAACCGCGGCATCTCAGATAAAAGGAGGGATGGTATGGGGCGCAGGCTATGCGCTTACCGAAGGAATCCACCATCACACAGATACGGCAAGCTTCGTAAACCCAGACTTCGGTGAATATCATGTTGCTGTAAATAGAGATATTAGCGAGGTAAGTTTAGATTTTTTACAAGAGCCAGATTATGCTGCATCACCCGTTGGTGCGAAAGGTATCGGTGAGCTAGGCATTACAGGTGCTGGCGCCGCCATCGCTAACGCAATTTTTGACGCGTGCAAGGTGCGGGTGCGAGATTTCCCCATCACTATGGATAAAATAATCGCCGGCTATAACTAAACGAAAAAGAGGCGGCCTAATAAGGCCGCTTCAATAGTCACTACTTTAAATGTCTATCAAAAAAGTCTATCGTTCGGCGCCACGCTAATTCAGCGTCTTTAGGGCTGTAACGACTTGTCGAATCGTTGTGAAAGCCATGCTGTGCTTTGGCATAAGTAAAGGCCTCATACTCAGCGTCGTTTGCCTCTAATACGGCTTTATAGCTTTCCCATGTTGCATTCACCCGCTTATCGTTTTCAGCAAAGTTAATTAACAAAGGGCCTTTTACTTGGCCTACTAACGGCTGCTTTGCTGGTGTCCCATAGAAAGGGACGGCAGCATTCAATTTGTCGGGTATACTGGCCGCTAGAAAATTAGCAATATACCCACCAAAGCAAAAACCTACCACGCCAAGCTTACCTGTTGTCTTTTCATGATCTTTCAACCACAGCGCTGCCGCTACCATATCTTGCTCTATTTTGTCCTTATCAAGGCTCTTTTGCATAGCACGGCCATCGTCATCGTTTCCCGGATAACCACCTAGCGGAAACAGCGCATCTGGAGCAAAAGCCACATAACCTTGCATAGCAAGTCTTCTAGCTACATCTTTTATATAAGGGTTTAACCCGCGATTTTCGTGCACCACTAATACGCATGGCGCCACGCCAGATTCAGGTAAGCTCGTGGGCTGCACTAAATAACCGCCGCCTTCCCCATGTCCTTTGGGCGATGAAAAGACTTCGTAGGTAGCTTTAATAGCTGGGTCGTTAAACGACACTTGCTCTGCTTTGGCATAATCAGGAATAAGTGCGCCACCAATAGCGCTCACGGTTAGTCCCGCTACTGAAAGGGAAGCAAGGCGAGTCAAAAACGTTCGACGGTCTATATCACCGTGGGCGTATTCATCGTACCAATCGAACGCCTCTTGAGGGATGTTAGGTTCTTTTTGTTGCGATAGTTCTTGCGATACCTTTTGCAATATTTTTTGCGGTTTTGGGGTGTCATTTTGCTTCATCTTTTGAAACCTTTGTTTTCACCTGTCGGCATAGATACTTACCTACTGTGTGGGCAATTATCTATGCTGATTGGTATTAAGTGGTAGCACAAACACCGTGCCCCGAAAAATGCCGATAATATCTACTTTACGTGGGATAGCCGAAGACGCAAGGTGCAATTCACTTTTTAGGCGATAACCCTTTACGTCATATAAACTTAGCAACTTATTGCCACCAAGACGCGGCGACTTGAATTGGAGAAGGGTCGTTAACATAGGATACCCACATAACCAGGGCGCGTTTTGTGGTTTCTACATGCGTATTGCTAGGCAAAAGTAAGCTTGTCTCATATTGAAATGCGCGAGTATTGTCAGTTTCTCTACTTAACACCGCTTTTTTATAATCTAACACTACAAAATCATGAACGAGTTTCCGTCCTGCGTTTTCACCTCGCTTTACCGATGTTTCTATGCCAAAACCAAGTAGTGCCGCGTGAACCGTTAACAAAGAACTCCCCTTGCTGGCGTTTATTTTATTGAACGTCACGTTTATGTTGTCGTTTTCTACCGAAGCATGAAGTACGCCAGACAAAGGGGCGGTTTTGTTCGGTAACGGCTGCCCGCGAAACCAACCGTTCCAAGCACGGCCATTTAGGGCAAAACCGGGCGTGGCGATAGTGTTGGCTTTACCTACACGCTTGTAGTCTCGTTGCCTTTTACTAAAAGCACTGTCAGCGAAGGGATCTTTCCAACCCAAATAATCCCAATAGTCCACATGAAAGTTAATGGGAACTAACTCAGTCCACAACTTCTCGCTATCTACAAAGCCTGAAATCCATTTTTCAGCCGGTGGGCAGCTGCTGCAACCTTGGGATGTATAAAGTTCCAAGACGGTTGTTTGATTAGGCGTGCTGGTAAGTATGAAAGGCGCGCCTGCTGATTCATTGGATAATGAGTTTGTCGTTAGCAACGGTGCTAATTCAGACGCTGGAACATGCGCTAAACCTGCGGTTTTACTCTCATTAGAGTGCAGAGTAAGGGCAGCTTTAACTATGGGGTTCTTTGCAGCTTGGCTCGAAGCATTATCTACGTCTCTATTTATAGATGTTGAAACCATCGATTGTTCCGGCTGTGCATTAATACGCCAGTCGTAATCAATAAAGCGAAGCTTGTAGTTCGAAGGTATAGGTTGCTCAATATATTTATTGATATATTGGGGTAAGTCTCGAGCTTTGCCCGACGCAACAAAGTCTTCTGTATAGAAATCTAATATTTCTGACACATACGCTCGCTTGCGTTTACCATCTAAATAGAAGTGCTTTTTCTTGCTGAAAAATTCATAGGTAAGCTGTTCTAGCATTTCATTTAATTGCTCTGGGTAAAATGGCGTTTTAGGTAGTCGTGGACAATCTTTCACCATACAGTTAAGCGCGAAGTGTGCCCTTGGTTCGTTTAACGGCCTTATCACGTCATTTTCATAGTCGTATAAATTAGTGACTTTCCCGCCAATCACCACATCTCGAAACTTAAAAAAAGCGGCGCGAGAGAAAAAGCTTGTAAAGCCATCTGGAATACCTTTTTCAACCACGCCATACATTGCCAATGCGTTGTAGCTATTGATGTGATAGCTCATTACTTCTTCTGGCGAAGTGAATAATTCAGGTGTTGCTGTTGGACTAGCAAAGCCAATAAAAGATACGACATTTTCAAGCGGCGCAATATCCTCAGACAAGGCCTTGAAATTAGTTCGCCCTTCTTCATCAACATAATTTGCTAATACGTATTCCCAGTCTTGGGTAGCTTGCTTATAAGCTTGCTTCAGCGTAACAAGCGCTTGGTTTTCAGCGTTAGCACTCATTGAATTTACTTCATTTGGCTGTTCGCTAGCACTGGCACTTTGTACAAAAAGTAATAAGGAAAACCCCAAAACCCATGAGGCAAACATCCACAATGCTTCACCGAAAGCGCGGTTCAAATTAGGCGAATTAGAATACTGCATGGCTTCTTCCTTATCCTATTTCTGAAGTTTGTTTATTTGGGGGAACGCTACTTGATCTAGCGCCAAGATCGTTGTTTACCCCGTGAACTGACTCATGACTTAGCTCTTGGCTTAACTCTTGACTTGGCCCTTGATTTAACACCTTAGGTGACTCACTGATTGATTCGTTTGAGGCCCCAATGATGGGTTCGTGAACAGGCTCATCATTGGTAAGCAGTCGAATAGGGATCACGTTATCTTCTTGATAGCGCTTGCCTAAAGGTTGGTATTGTTTAACCTGCCCCCGATGATTGGTGTAAGAGAGGGGCTTTAATATGTGCTCGTCGCGCTCTGCGTTGTGTTTACACATTGATACAGGGCCGTCAGCTGTCATTACCATGAACGAGCAGGCATCTATTCTGTCTTGCTGAAGCTCGTTGGCATCCATAAAATTTTGAACGAAAAATGACAGTTTGTGCACACGCCCGCGACTTTTAATTAAACTGGCGCGCATTTCTAACAACTTTGCCGACGTTGCTTTTACTAGCCTCCAAATCCAGTAAGGGCGTATAACTAAGGCCTTGATGTAATCTCTTAGTATGTTTGCTTTACCGTGCTGACGGGTAGTTTGAATATGCTTAAAATCTTCAATGAACTTGGCGAATAGCTCGCTATCGTCAACTACCGAATAGACTTGGTTATCGGCAACTAAAGTGGGCATGTAGCTGTGGCAATCGCTATGGCCGATACGTACCTTTTCCCACGACAAAGCTTTAGATATCGTTTTTTCAATGGCCGCTTTTACAGTAAGCGGGTCGACCACATCAGTTCGTGCCCCCCACTCGCCTCGACCGGTTTCAGCCTGAAGCTGAAACGAAGCAAAACTAACTGCACCTGCGTGTTGTACAAAAAAGTCCACCAGCATGGGCAGTTCTTTGAAGTTGTCGGTGTGCACTGTGGTGTTAAAAATAACCATAAGGCCCAGACCTTTGGCCCGCGCTATGTAATCTTCACGAATAGCATTTAACGACTGCTCATCATCATAACCTTTGCGCTCTTGTGTGGTGTCTACGTGGAATGCAACGTCGTTAAGCCCAGCTTCGGCTAACTCAGTGAGCAGGTCTCTTGTGGCAGCAATACCATTTGTAAAAAGCGCCGTATGTAAGCCAAGTTGATTTGCATAAGCAACAATATCGATAAGCTCGCTGCGTTTTCTTAACGTGGGGTCGCCCCCAGTAATTTGCACGCTGGTTCCAGGCCCGTAGTGTTTAAGCACGTTGTCTAAACGCTTAAATACTTCTTGAATGGGAATATCACGAACTGCTTGCGAATGCTCTGACAAATAGCATAAGGTGCAATCAAGATTACATTTTTGCGTGATTTCAACAGCAACACAGCCAATGGTGTGCGTTCGCCCCAAAAGTTGATTGGGAGTAAAATGTTCACCCATTCGCTTTCGTGTAGAAGCAAGTTGTTGATTTCTTGTAGTACCAGGGGAGCACGCCATTTTAATGTGCCTTTTTCAAACTACTGAGTATCAACAAAGACCTTTTACATTTGAAAATACTTTCAAGGCATGCCGTTTTTTTGCACTAACCACTTTGTTTTATTGTGTAACAAGTCATGCAGAAACTAGTGAAGCACAGTTAGAAGTAGCTACACAATTGAGTGCGTTCGAGGAAGTGAAAAGCCTTGTTTTTTCTGACCCTTACTCCAGCCTTCCGCAATATGAGGTATCGCGTAAACACTTTGACGTTAGCGGCGAAAACATACTGCTAAAACACGCTCAAAGAACCCTTTCATCAAATGCAAATTTTATCGAATTAGGTACCAAACATAAGCTACTTCAAGCCAACGGAATATGCTTTTCCGGTACTTGGAAGATAAATCAAAACAGTCCTTACACTGGGCTTTTTCAAGCGGGTACGGAGATACCTATTATCGTTAGAGCATCCGTCAGCTTAAGCGAAACAAAGCAGCAGGATAAGCGAGCATTTGGGATAGCGATTAAGCTTTTTCCTTATGCCCATAGTGCACTTACTGAGAACATATTTCTTATGCACTCCCTTGGCGGTACAAAAACAAAGTATGTGGCAAACCTGCCTATGACTAACGAACCAGCGCTTGGTGAGCTGCCTCCCTTTAGCCAATTGCTTACCGCCTATCGATTGGAAAGCGATTTGGAGGAAGCCGATAAAGCGTTTAGCGGCAAAAAAGCTAATGCGCGGTTTAGACCAGTATCTCATCTGGCAGCAGTAAAGGTCGGTGATGCAAGCTCAAGAGTGGCGGAGCATACAGAAGAAAGTACGTTAGAACTGAGCATTTCAGCGCCAACAACTTCGAAAGAAATAGAGATAGAGCGCGAATTTGAAACAAAAAGCGAAGCTGAAATAAAAACCGAAAAACAAGGCCCCCACTGGCTAAGAGCAGCATTAAGCTCAGATACACCGCTGGTAAATAAAGATGATTTTCGCGATGAGTTATCATTACAACATTACCCTAATCAGACGCTGTCTTGGGTTTTATATACTGCCAATTTTAACGATGCAGGAATAGATGAAGCGCAATGGCAAGAAGTTGGCGAAATTATATTAACCAAGTCGGTTGTTTCACTTACCTGCGATACTAAGCTTCACTTTAACCATCCTGCCATTAAATGACGCTAAGTATTTCCGTTTAAACGGGTAAACCCCGCGCTAGACGGTTTTTACTGCCTATCGAGATTACCGTATAGTATGCGATGTATTCATCGTTTTTTTTTAAGTGTTGTTCCATGCCCGCTTCTTTTCGCAAAAACAGTCGCAGTATTCACTTGTGGCTATCGCTAGTTATCTTTATTCCTGTGGTCATTGTTATCGCTAGCGGCTTGTTATTGCAGGTCAAAAAAGAATTCGACTGGATCCAGCCGCCTACGCAAAAAGGCCAAAACGGCGCGCCAACGCTTTCCTTTGAGGAAGTGCTTGATGCAGTAAAACAGATACGCCAAGCTAACTTAAACGATTGGGACGATATCGACCGTTTAGATGTTCGCCCCGGAAAAGGTATCATAAAGGTGCGTGGCAAGAACCACTGGGAAGTGCAGCTCAATGCACAAACCGGCGATGTGCTTCAGGTAGCCTATCGGCGCACAGACACTATTGAAGCCATTCACGACGGCAGCTGGTTTTTTGAAGGCGCCAAGCTTTGGCTGTTTTTACCGGCTGCCCTGTTACTCTTTATACTGTGGATAACGGGTTTGGTTATGCTGTACACCACCCTAAAAAGCAAATATCGAAAAAAGAAATACCGTAAACCGATTAATATTTCATAGTTGGTAAGTGACTGCCAGCTGTACACTTTCTCCTTGAGCAAACGCGGCTTTGTCATCGGCGCTGGTATAATAGTGTTGGTTAGTGAGGTTACTCCAGCTTACCTGAAGTTGCATATCCTCTCCTAACTGCCAGTTTGCGCCAATATCTAGAGTAAAAACATCGCTAAGGGCTTGCTCTCCGTCTGCAACGTCGGTCTTACTGGCGCGATAGCTTAGTACCGTGAAAAATCGCGTGTCTTGCCAATTAACACCTACATCTAGGCGCTGATTGTTTGCCGGTATATCTGCAATGGTCTTGCCGAAGTTGTCTTTGCTATTGTCTTTACCCTGAATCCACATGCCGCTAAGTCGAGCATCTACGATGCTGTCTTGCAATTGCCAGCTAATCTGATAGCTGACGCCTTCAATGGTTGCTCTATCTAAATTAGCATATTGAAGTACATCTTCAGCAACTGTAATGCGTTCAATATAGTTATCAATTTGCTGATGAAAGACTTCAATCGAGCCCTGAATGTGTTTTGCGCTATAGGCCACGGTTAGCTGTTTATTAAGGGCCTGTTCGGTTTCAAGCTGTATACTTCCCAGCACGGTACCTCGAGGAGTTTCCCCAGCAAAGAAACGCTCAGTTAACGATGGGTTTCGAAATGCACTAGAAACATACACGCTAGCCGCCCAATGTGATGAAAGCTGATAATTTGCGCCCAGATAGCCACTAAAATTCGTGGTTGATTGCGACCTTCTAGGCTGGGCGTTGTTAGGCTGGGCATCATTAGACTGGGTTGGGCTGGCACTTGAATCATCAGACTGTCGCTGCCAATCAACCCTTGTACCGATGGCAAGTGAAAAGCTTTGCCACTGACGTGAAGCATCCACAACGGCTGCGGTATTTACTTCACTGGCATCAAGCGTACGCACTTCATACGCTAGGTCAGATTTAAATGAGCCTAGTGAAAAGTCTGACGGCGCAGTATCGGGCAATACGATTTCTGATGGCGTTAACGTAAATTCCCTTTCATCAGCCACCACGCCTTCACGGCCCGATACCTGAAGCTGCCAGTTTAAATCCCAGTCTTCTAACTGCGTATGCGTATTCATATTGAAGCCATAATCAAATGCCTTGTTTTCGCTGTCATTTGTACGACTTCCTGGTCGCAAGACCGAGGCATCTAAGGTTGATTTATGCCACCAGATATTCCCAGCAAATAAATTATCTTCAAACGTTATTTTGCCAAGCCAATGGGTATTATCTGGGTAGATTGTTCTTCTGCTTGCAGGGTAGTCACTGCTGGATTTACCAATATCGTTGTTATTTGAATATAGTGTCCAGGCTTCTTTTATAATGCTATTTTCAGGTCTGTGCCTGAGAAACACCCCTGTTTGTTCAAATTGATCAAACAGTGTATTTCCGTTCGCATCCTCACCGTTATTCGCGCTTCTATATGAGATATTCCAATCTGTAACCCCCGACTTTTCTTTGCCATTTGCGCCATTTTTGCTGCCATCGGCAGCACTGGTACCGGCATAGCTCACGGCTTTCATCTGCTGATTACTGCTGTAGCCTACTTTTAAATAGGGCTCTTGGAGTGATTCTAGGTAAAGATTCACCGCGCCGCCAATAGCGCCCGAGCCTAGATAAGTGGAAGCGGCGCCTGGTAATACTGTGGCTGACGAAATAAAATCAGGCGGAATAAAGCCTACACTTGAGCCTGCGCGCCTATCGCTGACAATAGGTACACCATCCAGCAAGGTTTGAATTCGCCACCGCGAATACCCTCGTACACTAATACTTTGTATCTGCCCGCCCTGCCCATTTAACGATACTGACGGCGATTGAAGTAGCACATCATTAGCGTGCAAAGGCGAAACCAGGCTACTTTTATCAAACGCATATTGAGGGAATATGCGTGACAGCGCTTCATCATAATAGGGACGCGTAGCTGTTACCGTATAGCGTTCAACGCTTTCAAATGGTTCGCTTCGAGCAAAGCTCGCTGTCGATAAAAGTGATAACAAAAAGGCTGCAAAAAGCCGCGACGAACATATAGATGGCGAAGATGTAAAAGGCGAAATAATAGATGCAGGTAAACCTGATGAAATTTTAACAAACATTGAAGAACGTTGAGCTGACAGAAAAGAAAACAATAAAGGTCTCACTAACCGATACGTAAGAACGATGAAAGTACGTACCGAAAAATCTGGTTAAAAATGAAATGAAAAACGCGGCAGTAATGCTACTGCCGCGTGCTAAGCCCAACTAGACTAAAAATCAGACTAAAAACTAGACTAAAAATTAGGCTAGTCAGCCGCTATTTAGCGATTACAGGAAGGCCAGCAGTCCACGGTCCACCAGCATCAACCACAGCTTGTTGCAGCTTAGGTACCGCAGTATTTTGCAGAGTACTGATGCGCGTTATCACGCTATCTAGGCTGTCTTGAGCATAACCAAGCTGACTTTTGTGCTGCTGTGTAGGCCCATAAGATGAACCTAACGCAGAACGTGCATAGCGCAAACGGCTCATGATATTTGCAGGCTTAATGCCCATTCTATCGCGAGATTTAAGACCGTAAAACGCTCTATTCACTTCATTTATCTCATCTTGAATCGCAGCAAATTGGGCTTCAAGTTTAGCCACATCATTTGGCGTGCGGTCGATAGCTGTGCGCAACAGAGCCATTGTATCTTTAAGCTGCGTCAGCACTGTTGTTGAAGAAAGTGCACGTTTTTGCGCCCCGCTTACCTTGTCTGAATAGGCAGCTATTTCTTCATAAGTAGCACCTTCAAGCGCACCTTGAACAATAGGCTTAAGTTCAAACGAAACAGGTTCAGAAAGTGGTGTTACCTTAGCATCGACGCGCTTGAACAAGGTAGCAGTATAGGTGCCGGGCAACGCCATAAGACCTCTGTCTTTGCTTTCTTTACCAGTAAGCGGGCTCGTCGATGTATGCTTCATATCCCAGGTAATGCGATGTAAGCCTTTTTTCGCTTTACCCTCAACGCGCTTAATAACGTCTCCGTCGCTGTCGCGTACCTCAACATAGACTGCAGGCGCCGCTTCTTGGTTTTCTGCTTCCACGACTTCCCAGCTTGGGTATTTAGGGTACTTCTTATCTTCTATTAACTTCTTCTCTGCTTCTTGGCGCTTTTCTTTTGCCGTAAGCAAACTGTCTTTAAGGTAATAGGTGAAGGTTGCACCGTGCTCAGGGTTCTCAGCAACAAAGCGGTCGTCGCCGTCAGAGTCAGTGTGATTGTCATCTAGCTGGAACCATTTAACTGGGCGGCTTGGCCCAAACAAAATGGCATCTTGCTGCATAGACTTCTTCGTTAACGTACGCAGCGGCGCGTAGTCATCAAGAATATAAATACCTCGACCAAAGGTACCTGCCACTAAGTCATTCTCTCGGCGCTGTATTTTAACATCGCGAGTTGAAATGGTCGGCATACCACCGTCTAACTCAACCCAATCTTTGCCGCCATCTACCGAGAAAAATACACCAAACTCTGTACCGATAAAGAGCAAGTCTTTGTTAACATGGTCTTGCACAATACGCCAAACTAGGTGCTTCTCAGGCAGGTCTTCAGCCAATGAAGTCCAGCTTTTACCTAAGTTAGTCGATTTAATAAGATAGGGTTTATAGTCGCCATATTTGTGGTTATCCAGCGCGACATATACGGTATTTGGGTCGAATAAGTCAGCGCGAATATCATTCACATACGAATTAGCAGGAATGCCTCTAATGTCGTCTAACTCAATTTTTTTCCACGACTTGCCGCCGTTGGTGGTGACTTGGATTATCCCGTCGTCAGTGCCTGCCCACAAAATGTTTTCATCCACTGGGCTTTCAGCAAAATTAGCAATGGTATGGAATTCGGTCATGGCATATAAATCCCAACCGGCTTCTACCGACCATGTACGCCCCATCAATGGCGAGTGCATACGATTACCGTTTTTCGTTAAATCGCCTGATACTGGCGTCCAGCTATCACCGCGATCATCGCTTCGCCACACCCGCTGCGAAGCAAAGTAAATACGCGCTGGGTCGTGAGCTGAAACATTAATAGGGGCATCCCAGTTATATCGCTCCGCTGGGTCGCCTGGCAGCGGCTGTGGCTTAATGTATACCCCTTCACGAGTTTTCATATCCACGCGGGTTAAGTTGCCCTGCTGCCATTGAGAATACATGATGTCTGGGTTGCCCGGCTCTGTCGCCGGACCGTGACCATCACCACCTAACGTTAAGAACCAGTCTTTGTTCTTTATTCCCTCTTCTCGCTTAGTGCGCGAAGGGCCGCCTTGTGTAGAGTTATCCTGTGCGCCAGCGTAAATCTTATAAAACGGCTTAGAGTCGTCTGGCGCTACTTTATAGAACTGGGTTAGTGGAAGGTTCGCCATAAAGCGCCAGTTGGCCATTCTGTCGTGAGACATGTAAATACCACCATCAGACCCCATTAACACAAAGTCTGGGTCTGTAGGATGGAATGCCATAGCGTGATCGTCTACGTGCTTGCGCTTAGTATTAATAGGCGTCCATGTTTTACCGCCATCGTCTGATACTTTACTGTAGTTGCTGGCGATATAAACGCGGTCAAACTGATGCTGATCTGCAAAAATTTCTTGATAATAGTGAGGGCCGGTTCCGCCGCCCACTTCATCTGACATCTTACTCCAGCTCGCGCCTTGGTCGGCTGAGCGATAAAAACCACCACCGCGATTATCGGTTTCAATAGTGGCATAGATCACATCTGGGTTAATAGGCGATATAGCCATGCCTATTTTACCCATATTCCCTTGCGGCAAGCCGGTTTTAAGCTCGGTCCAGGTTTCGCCACCATCGTTTGAGGTATGAATACCTGCACCTTCGTTTGTACCTACATAGGCGCCAATTGAGCGTTGACGAGCCCACGTAGCCGCATAAAGTTTATCTGGGTTGCGCGGGTCGATAAGTAAGGATGTTACGCCCGTCCATTTGTCAGTGGGCTTGAGCACTTGCTTCCAAGTTTCCCCACCATCGGTAGTTTTATACAAGCCGCGCTCGCCGCCGCCACTCCAAAGTGGCCCTTGAGCTGAAACCCACACGATATCTGGGTTGGTAGGATGGATAATAATGTCTGAAACGTGCTCTGACTTTTTCAGCCCCATGTTTTTCCAGGTCTGTCCGCCATCTAACGACTTGTAAACACCGTCGCCGAAGCTGATGTGACGACCACCGTTATTTTCGCCCGTTCCAACCCAAATGATATTTGAGTTGCTTGGTGCAATAGTCACATCACCAATAGAATAAACAGGTTGATCGTCGAAGATGGGCTCCCACGTTGTGCCCGCGTTGGTGGTTTTCCAGACGCCGCCAGAACCAACCGCGGTGTACCAAGTAGAGGGATCGTTCTGGTCAATTGCAATATCGGCTATTCGGCCCGACATGTAGGCAGGCCCGATGTTTCTAAGCTCCATGGCTTTAAACGTTGAGCTACTGAAAATACCGTCTTTATCATCTTTGTCTGCGTAGGTGGGTGAGCATGAAAGTGCAATTGATACCGCAACTGCCGCTTTTAGAAGCTTTCTCATTATTATTATCCAATGTGTGTTGGTAGAGCATTATGCTCTGTTTGAATTGTAGTATTACCAGCTATAGCATTACTATTAATACTCAAAGTTACAATGTAACACACGACCAACAGCACAATACTAGAGTTAAATACATTGAGCGCCCGCCACACTTTATTTAACATCACCCACCAATAAATAACGATAACAAGATGATATGCAGATTCAGCTTATAACAATGTTAGCACTGGTAACCTGCCTTATGCTTAGTGCCTGCACGCCCCCACAGCCTGCAAATAAAATAACCATAAGTGGGCCTTTTGAACCCGTTAATAATGACCCCGCCAGCACGGGCTATATGTTTACAAGAATGCAAGTTTTAGAAACCTTAGTTGAAGTAAACAACCTGGGGCAACTAGTGCCGGGATTAGCGAGTTCGTGGAAAAGCAATAGTGATTTTACTCAATGGGAATTTACACTTCGCGCTGATGTTCACTTTCATGACGGAGCATTAATGACAGCAAACGCTGTCTACAAAAGTCTCGCGGTTGCATTTGGTAAGCCCACACCATTTCCCAAAAACATAATCTCTGATATGGAAGTGACGTCAGACAACACTATTGCTTTCACATTGAATCAAAGTTACCGCCCATTTCCTTCATTACTAAGTAACTACACCACGGCTGTTGTTGCCCCTTCTTCATTTGGAAAATTCAACAGAATAAAAACACTTGCTGGCACGGGCCCTTATAAAATCTCCCACTTCGAGCCCCCCCACAATATTTCTACCACACGATTTGACAATTATTGGGGCGAGCCCGCCCATATTGAAAACGTAGAATATATAACAGGGCACCGCTCTGAAACGCGCGCCCTGATGGTTAGAACAGGTCAGGCAGATATCGTTTATAACCTAGACCCTGCTTCAGTAACCATGCTTCGAAGCAATAACAACGTTAACGTGTTTAGCGATAGAATTCCCCGCACAACGCTAATTAAACTTAACAGTGGTCACCCCTTTCTTACAGACGTAAAAGTTAGGCAAGCACTTAGTCTAGCGCTCGATAGAGAGAGCATAGCGCGTGGTGTGATGCGCACTCCCAACATCGCCGCAGACCAATTATTTGGCCCTAATATTCGCCAGTGGCACGTTCAATTAACACCTGATGAAACGCTAAAGAAAATTTCTGCGGCACAAGCAAAGCAACAAGCTAGCGACCTACTTTCAGATGCCGGTTGGGCGCTTGCTGATGATGGGTATCGCTATAAAGACGGCGCTAGATTAGCGCTTAATATGATTACCTATGCTAACCGTCCAGAACTCATTACTATAGCCACAGCAATACAAGACCAGTGGGCACAAATTGGCGTAGCGCTTTCGGTCCATATGGAGAATGTTAGCGCTATCCCCTCGGGTCATGCAGACGGTACATTGGAAACAGCCCTCATGGCGCGAAACTTCGCCAATATCCCTGACCCTTTGGGGATAATGCTTGCCGATTTCTCAACAATAAAAGGTGGCGACTGGGGGCCAATGAATTGGCGCAACGACACCGTATTTAGCAACCTGAATCTGTTAAGCCGCACGACAAACGATGAGACCTACAACCGCCTTATTGAGTCTGTCATGAGTGAAATCCGTAGAGATGTACCGCTTATACCTGTTATGTATTATGTTCAGCAAACTGCAACGTCGAATAGGTTAAGAAACTTCAGCTTCGACCCCTATGAACGCTCTTTTCGTGTTTCACAAATGACTATAGCGCCTAATCAATGAAAAAGATCCTCTATCAGCGTCTGCTTCAAGCGCTTCTAATGGCTTGGAGCGTAGGTACACTTACCTTTGTATTAACTCGGTCACTGCCTGGCGATATGGCATATAAAATTGCAGCGGGTCGATACGGCGATGATGCAGTATCAAGCAGTGCGGCAAAAGCCGTAGCCGAAGAGCTTGGGCTGCATAAAAGTGGACTTGAACAGTACCTTTCATGGATGGCAGATTTAGCAACGCTAGATTTAGGAACAAGTTTAGTGACTGGCGCTCCTATTATTTACGAGCTTCAAAACCAACTTTCATATACGCTTGTACTCGCTGGTCTCGCGATTATAGTATCTGCACTTATTGCGTTTCCTTTGGGCATTTATAGCGGAATAAAAAGCGCTAATAATCCGCATTCTACGTTTGACCATTCAGTACTGGCATTTTCTACGTTTCTTAGGTCCCAACCCGTATTTTGCCTAGGTTTAATACTCATATTTATTTTCGCATTAGAACTGAATTGGTTGCCTGTGGCAGGTTCCTCTGGGTTTGTTTACACCATATTACCTGTTATCACGCTTGGGTTATCTCTTGCCGCTATTTCAAACCGTGTTATTCGCAATAGCACTGTTAGTGCACTTCACTCTGGTTACTTTCATTTTGCAAAAATTAAAGGGCTTAGCCCTTTTCACGCATTCAGACGTCACGCGCTACCCACATCGTCGTGCCGGCATTAGCGTTTATGGGGGTTCAACTTATTGGCTTGATTGAAGGCGTGATTATGATTGAAAGTCTTTTTGCCTGGCCGGGAATTGGTCATGGTTTATCTCACGCGGTATTTGCACGTGATGTACCTATGCTACAGGGCACTGCCCTGCTAATGGGCTTTTTGTTTGTATCAGTTAATACGCTTGTCGATTTAAGCCAGTACGCCTTAGACCCAAGAGTAAGAGACAATACAGGTAAACACCCATGAAAAGCTTTTCAGTCACTAAGATAATTGGCATTTCACTATTGGGCTTGCTTGTGCTGATTTCACTAGGTGAACCTATATTATTGGGGCAAGACGGCAACAAACAAAACCTAAACGCTATACTACAGCCTCCTAATGCACAGCATTTTTTGGGCACCGACCATTATGGCAGGGACATGTTGGCTAGGGTTTCAGAAGGACTTCGTATATCGTTGTCACTTGCTGCGCTTTGCGTGTTTAGCTCATCAATAATGGGGGTAGCAGCAGGCGTGATCGCCGCTTGGCGTAAAGGTTGGGTCGATACACTTCTTAACTTTACTGCTAACACACTTTTAGCGCTGCCAGGGTTGGTACTTGTTTTACTTTTCGCAGCGATAGTGCCTGGCTCTTTTATCATGCTTTATATGTCCATCTCTATCGTCTTGGCTGTTGAATATTTTCGTTTAGTACGCGCCAGCACGTTAACGATAATAGATAGCCCAGCCCTTGAGTGCGATATGCTCATGGGCTTCGGCAAGGGTTATTTATTTAAAACACATATTTGGCCTGCCATAAAAAAAGACGTGCTTTCTCTTGCAGCGTTTGGTGCATCGACTTCTATCATCGCCATGGCGTCGGTAGGCTTTGTGTATGTAGGGCTAAAGCCCCCTAGCCCGGAACTTGGTTTAATGATTGTTGAACTTTTCCCTTATTATCACGAGACTCCTTGGCTGCTTGCTCAACCAATCGCAACGTTATTTACCTTGGTATTAGGCTTTCAATTACTTATAAATGATGAAGATAGCAGCCGAAATCCGTTACATAGTTATTGGCGGTCTGCTCCCGCACTTGCCAACACACCTGCGCATACAGGCGCTGAATCTCCCATAAATAAATCGCCTACCAGCAAAACGCCGGAGCACAACGCGTGAGTCAACTTATAGCTATTAAAGACTTAAGCATTTACGCGGGCAATACAGCGATAATTGAAAATCTATCACTGATCCTATCTCAAGGTGAAACGCTCACAGTATTGGGTGAAACTGGGGCGGGAAAAAGTCTTTTGGCACAAGCTATCATGGGGGACTTACCTTCTTCGTTAGAAGCGAGGGGAACTGTTTCCGTCAACGGTATAGATATGCTTAGTGATAACCTCCCTGCTATCAATAAAAAGTTGCAGCGCGAAAGAATGTGGGGCACAAGCATGGTTATGCTTCCTCAAGAGCCATGGCGTTCGCTAAGCCCAATGATGCAGGTCTGCCATCAGCTTGCCGAAGTGTTTCAATTCAACCAGAAACAAGATAAACACGCCGCGAGCCGCCGTGCGAAACAAGAGCTCGAACAATGGTCACTTGGCAAACATTGGCAAAAAGTGCCCTCACAACTCTCCGGAGGAATGGCGCAGCGTGTAGCGTTTGCATGCGCTTCAGCCACACAAGCTCCATTATTTATTGCCGATGAGCCGACCAAAGGGCTTGATGCTAGCAGAAAAATCGACATCATTGCTCAGCTAAAGCGAAAGGCTAACGAAGGAACGCTTTTAACTATCACTCATGATATTGCAGTTGCAAAAGCATTGGGCGGTAGATGTATAGTGCTTAAAAATGGAAAGCTTATTGAAGAAAACGATACGCACCGACTTATTTCTCAACCAAAGACCAGTTATTCAAAATTATTGGTATCTTCATCACCTGAACACTGGCCAAGTAAAAGCCCAGCGTCTAGCCGCTTTAAGCCTTTTTTAACAGTAGAGAATCTAAGCATACAGAGAGGCGCTGAAGAAATTTTCTCAAACGTTAATTTTACCTTAGGGAAAGGCGAAATCGTTGGATTAAGTGGCGAAAGTGGTAGTGGTAAAACGTCTCTAGGCGATGCCTTGCTAGGTCTTCTTCCTTACAAAGGTGAAATTCGTTTCCACTATCCGTTACCTCGCCACCAAAAACTGAAACTATACCAAGACCCGCCCAGCGCGTTTGCAGAACACGTAACCTTACAGCGTTTAATTGATGATTTATTGAAGCTACATAAAATACCTGAGCATGACGCAGTTGAGTTGGCATCAAGTATTGGTTTAGATTCAACGATCTTTGGGCGCACAGCATTAGACGTCAGCGGCGGTGAACTTCAACGAGTGGCACTTTTACGAGCATTGATGCTAAAACCCAAGCTGCTAATTGCAGACGAACCCACGTCAAGGCTAGACCCTATCACTAGTAAAAAAATTACGCTGCTACTTGTCGACAAATGTAGGGAATTTAACTGCAGCTTGCTCCTAATAAGTCATGATAGAGGCCAGTTGGAAAAAGCGTGCGACCGCGTTGTTTCCCTTAGGTAAGACTTCTAATTTACCCCTCAGCACAGAAAGCATAGGTAATACTTTGTATCAGTAACCTTACAAAAAACGCACAAGAGGGGCAGTGTTGATAACCTTTTGCTGATACACTGTACAGATTAAGTACATTGTTTTGTATTTAGTGCTCGTTGTATTTAGTTAGTGTTTGGAAATGGCATAGTTTTCGTGAAATTGGTTTCAAGCAGCTTTTGTTTCTTTATTTTGATGCTATCACTTGGTGTACCGGTGGAGGTGCACGCGTCCTTATCTGCAACAGAAAAACAGAACAGTTCAGTTCAAACTAACTCTGCCAGCATTGAAGATCTGAAAGAGCATGCATTGACTCTCTATAAGAAAGGTGACTACGAACTAGCCATTTCGACCTTTCTTACGATTTCTAAAAGATTAGAAGAACAAACAAGCGAAGACGTTTTATCTGTGCTTGGTCGAACCTACACCTATATTGCTCAATCATATAAAAGGCTTAAACAGCGAGAGGCAACAGCGGCTTTCTACAGAAAAGCGTTAGCCACTTACAAACGCATTGATAGTAAACGCAATATCGCACGCACTTTAAATACCTTGGCGGAAGCAGAACGCTACCTTAATAATTTAGATACTGCGCTGAACCTGGTCATGGAAAGCTTGCGTATACACGGGACTATTGACGATGAAGAAGGCAAGGCCAAAGCGCACATGGGCGCGGCGATTATTTTACGTTACATAGAAAATTACGAACTATCTCTTGAGCATCTGAAGCTAGCTTACGCCTACTTCAAACGTGAAAAAAATGCGGTAGGGACAGCAAAAACCGCGAACGAAATTGCCCATCTGTATGTGCGCTTGGCTTCTTTTGAGGAAGCCAAGTCGTTTTATGAAGTCGCCCTAAAGTACCCTACTGACCTACTTCCCCCCGCTACCATCGCTACCGCTTTGCGAGAGCTGGCGCAAATCGAAGTGATAGCAGAAAACTACCAAAAGGCACGTGACTACGCTAACCGTGCTATGGCTATTTACGATACTCAAAACGCACCTGAGAAAAAAACCGCTGTATTTAGGATCATCGGTGACGCTTATAAAGGTGAAGGTAACCTCAAACAGGCAGTTCACAATTATCAAACGAGCTTAAATATTGCTAATCAGCTTGATAATGACTTATTTAAAGTAAAAGCACTTCTGCCATTAAGTGACGCTTACTTGCAACAAGACTTAGCCGAAAGTGAACGCACTTTTAAAAAAGCGCTTACGTATTCTGAAGGCTTACAAAATAAAACCTATCGCTTAGCTGCATTGAAAGGGTTGCGAGAGCTCTACTCTGCTACTGGCCAGTTCCAAGCCGCCCTCGCCTTCGCAGAAAAAGAGCTAACGCTAAGTGAGCAAATACAGTCTGAAAATAGCGAAAAGCTTCTTGAAAAAGCAAAAGCTAAATTACTGTCGTTCAAATTGGAAAATGAAGTAGAAGCGTTAAAAGAACAGACTCGTTTAGACGAGTTAGAAATAACCAGAAAAAACAACGAAATTGAACTATCGCGAAAAGAGCAACAAATAGCCAACCTTCAGCTATCAAAAGAGCGATACGCAAAAATTATGTTGTCGCTAATTATCATTGTTTTAGTGACCGTCGCTTTAGCTTTATATCGAAGTTACATTGTATCGCGGCGCAAAAATGAAGAGCTTCACTATCTAGCCACTCATGACTCGCTAACCGAATGCTATAATAGGCGTTACCTGTTTGACGCGTTGAAAAACCTATTTTCTCAATTACCTTCTTCAAAGGCGACGTGTCTTGTGATGATAGACATTGATCACTTTAAGAAAATAAATGATGACTTTGGTCATAATAGGGGAGATGACGCACTTAGGAGCGTAGCGCACGTATTGCGCAAAAACATTTCAGACGACGACGTGTTAGCTCGATTCGGCGGCGAAGAGTTCTGTATGGTGTTACGCAACACTTCATTAGCCAATGCGTTAAGTTTAAGTGAAAGAGTACGAACACAAATGGAAAGTCATACCTTTGGGGAAATAAAGTTGACTTGCAGTATTGGTGTTACCTCTCTCACACTTGGCGCTTCATCGCCCACAGAACTTATCGAGCAGGCTGATAAAGCGCTATTCTTTTCAAAAGCTAACGGTCGCAATCAGGTTAACGCTTACACTTCAAGTTAAGGCAAGTACTTACGTCAAATAGTGAGTTTGCTTTAAAAGGTAATAATTTCATCGTCTTTCAAATGACCCACAACTGGGCTTGCCTCTGCATCTTCAAATGCACCATCAATTGCTTTAAATCTAGCCGTAGTAACTTTGCGATAGTTAGGATGGGTATAGATATAAGTTTGCTCTGATTGTAGGGCTTCTATCACACGCTCAGCTAATACAGAGGCAGCGATACCCGACTCAACCGCTTTGGTAGCCGCTTGGGCGCCGGCTTTAAGCTTCTCTTTATCAATGCGTTTTTCAGCCGCCACAGCGTACTTCTGCTGTCTGTTTCTATACGACTCATGAATGCGGGTTTTCACAAACGCAGGGCATAATACCGAGGTATGAATACCAAAAGGCTTGAGTTCTGGCACCCAACTCTCTGTCATAGATACAACTGCCGCTTTTGAAGCGCAATAAGCACCTGCATACGGCATTCCCATCATTCCCGCCATGGACGCTACGTTTAATACCCAGCCGCCTTCGCCGTGTTCTTTGATGGCTGGTACACATGCTTGTGCGCCGTAAAGTACGCCCATTACGTTAACATCCATAACCCAGCGCCACGTTTCATGCTCTGAATCTTCTACTTTACCCGGCGTACCACCTACCCCCGCGTTGTTGACCACCATGTGAACCTTGCCAAATTTTTCTTTAGCATTAGCAACTATATCTTCCCACTGAGAAAAGTCGGTAACATCTAAGGCGCAAGTCAGTACATCAAAACCTTGTTCGCGCAAGGCTTTACTCGACGCTGTTAGAGCCACGTTATCAATATCGCCCATAACGATATTCATACCTTGCTTCGCAAACGCTTCTGCCAAGGCTAGCCCTATGCCACCAGCGGCACCAGAAATTATGGCGGTTTTACCCGCAAATTCATTAGACATTCTTTTTTCCTATCATTGTTGTTGCGCGGCGGGCCTTTTGGTAAAGCCTTTTCGAAAAGTCACAGAAATACACGATAAAATTAGTTATCGCCTATCTGTCTCAATTCGCGCTTATCGTCATATATAGATTAGGGGTAACAAGAAGGGGAAAATACTTTATTTGACTAATTTGGTTAGCTTCATGAAATTAATAAGGCAAGTTGCGTAGGAATGGAAATAGATAAAAAGAAAATGTCGCAATTCATGAAGTAAGACTCGCACAAAGAAGGGGCAGTTAACCCCTTTTCTTTGGCGAAAGTAATCTAAATTCACTATGCACTGTTATTTCGCAGGCATTACGTAAACCTCTCGAACACATGCCGACTCATCTGCGCTTAATGCGAACAATACCGACTTCGCAATATCTGCGGGCTGAAGTTTGTCTTCCTTAGGCTCGTCAAAAAATGGCGTATTTACCATACCAGGGCAGATAGTTGTGCACCGACCGCCCCATTCACGCATTTCTTCAGCAAGGTTTTGACCGAAACCATAGGCAAACCACTTACTTGCGCCATAAACAGAGCCTTTAAGCGCAACCCGTCCAGCTACAGAACTTGTGATAATAAAGTGCCCCTTCGTTTTTTGAAGATAAGGTAAGCTTGCTTTAGCGGTATAAAGCAAACCGTGAACGTTAGCGCCTAACATTCCATCCCAGTCTTCTACATCGCCTTTTTCAATACCGGCAGCTTTGGCACCGCGTCCAGCGTTAGCGAAGACGCCATCTATACGTCCAAAATGTCCATTTACTTGTTCAAATGCGCTGTTTACTTCATCAAAGTTACTTACATCAGCTTTGATAGCGCGAGCATTCTCTTCGCCTAATTCATCAACAAGTTCAGTTAACTTATCTTCACTTCGCGCGATAAGCGCAACTTTGTAACCTTTATCAACCAGCTGCTTTGCCGTTTCTTTTCCAATACCGCTAGAAGCACCGGTAATTGCAATAACCTTGTCATGTGGTTTAGTGTCTGTCATATCAATCCCCTTTTTAAAGTAGCAACGATGCATTTAAGCCTGCTTCTTTTCACAACTTAGCTACTGTAAAGAGAAGCAAGCACTTCGCTGTAAATTACGCGATCATCTTGCTAATTTGTTCAACAAAGGCTGGAATATCACTAGGGTTACGGCTTGTAACTAACTTGTCATCAGTCACCACTTCTTTATCTACCCAATTTGCGCCCGCGTTTTTCAAATCCGTCTGAATGCTGGGAAATGATGTAAGGGTTGCACCTTTCGCTAAACCCGACTCCACTAATAACCAAGGTCCATGACAAATTGCACCTACTGCCTTAATGCTTTCGGTGCTGTTTGCTTCTGCAATAAAATTGACCGCATCTTGGTTAGTGCGAAGTACGTCTGGGTTTATTTGACCGCCAGGAAGTACAAGGGCATCGTAATCAGCAAGGTTTGCCGACGTAACCTGTAAATCAACGTCTACGTCTTTGCCCCAGTTGTCTTCGTCCCACGCTTTGATAGACGTTTGATCTTCGATAGATAAAATTTCAACCTGTGCGCCGCGTTCGGTGAACATCTCTTTAGGCTGAACTAACTCACTTTGCTCGAAACCGTTAGTTGCTAAAATGGCAATTTTCTTACCCTGAAGATTTTGCGTGTTGCTCATAGGTGTTACTCCTTTACTAAATATTTAACGAATATCTAAAGCCCTACTTTTTCCGGAACGGCTAAGCGGCACTTATCAATTCAATGTAGTAAAAAACAAGCTGCAAATTGCAAACCACCACCACAAAAAACCTATAACCCTATGTTTTAATGTAACTTACATAAAAATACCAAGGCTAAAGCCTTTCAAAACATCCAACAACTATTTGCACGCCATATGAACGATTTACAGAGAGGATTAAGCCGTCTTCACTATTTTCATGTATGAAAATACACAACCGCGTACTTATTTAGAAAGATTCGAGGAACTATGAGCAAGGGACGATTTAGCCACGCAAGATCTGCATTCGAGCTTTCACTGAGAAGTTGGTGGAGCATAATAAAACGTATATTCACTAGTCTTCAAAAAGACAATATTCCCCTTATTGCCGCGGGTGTTGCCTTCTACTGTTTACTGGCGATATTTCCATTACTCGGTGCAACAATCGCCCTTTATGGGCTTATGGTTTCACCCCAAGAATTACAAAATCATATGTCATTGCTTGTAAACGTAGTACCAGCCGATAGCCGGTATATTATTGAAGAACAGCTTACCAATTTAACCGAAAAATCCAGCACGGCCCTAGGCTGGGGCTTTCTATTTACTCTTTTGCTCTCACTTTGGAGCAGCAGCAAAGGCGCTAATGCACTTATAAAAGCGTGTAATATTACTTACAGTGAATCGGAGGGACGGAGCTTTTTAAAAGGTATTTTTGCTAGGGTTACCTGTACAATATTTATGATTCTAACCGTCATTGTCGCCCTAGCCTGCATTACCATTTTGCCACAAGCTATTGTTTGGTTAACGGCAAAGGCTATTAGCGCTGAACAAGCCACATGGATAACTTGGCCTATCATGCTCGGCTTGTTTAATTTAGCCTTATCAGCGTTGTACCGCTATGCTCCACATCGACGTGAAGCTCAATGGCGTTGGGTGACACCGGGTTCACTGTTTGCCACCATATTGTGGCTAATTGCATCCTATGGTTTTTCTTTCTACCTGAGTGAATTTGCAAGCTATAACAAAACCTATGGTTCGGTGGGCGGTATTATCATTTTACTAATGTGGTTATACATTAGCGCCTATATCATTCTTATTGGTGCCGAGGTGAATTCGGCAATAGAGCTTCAGACAACAGCAGACAGTACCAAAGGCGAAGACAAGCCCATGGGCGAGCGAAATGCTTTTGTTGCTGACCATACACCAGATGACCTAAAGCGTTAGCGATTTTGAACTTAGCATTAGCCCGTAATATAGAAAGTTGATTGCAACGGTAAATAAATGGTACGCGTGGCAAGTTAGACGTGTCTCGCAAAATAAATAAATGTTGCAAAACTATACTTCTATTCAGTTATATATATTCAGAGTTTTGTGTAACTTTTCCCTTACCCAATATTGGGTAAACTCATAAAAGGAATTATACAATGCAAGAATTAAGTTTTACTGAAATAGAGAACGTTTCCGGCGGCTGTGAAGAGCACTGTTGGGGCGATTTTAGTTTTGCAGGCTTTATGGCCTCAGTAGGCGCAGGCGCTTTAGGTGGTATGGCTGCAGGCTGGGGCGGCGCTGCCTTAGGCGGTTTATCTGGTGGCTTAGGTTACGCAGGTGGCAAAATTGGCGACAAAATGTCAGAACGCACGACCGAGTCTGACGAATAAAGATCTTGGGGGCTTCAAGCCTCCGCTTTTAGGAGCTATTTTATGAATATCTCGATAATACAAATACTCAAGTATGTTACTTACATGCTTTCTATCATTGTAATAAGCGTGTTTATGCTTAAAACCGTCTCATATTATTTCAGCTTTGATGGGTATGCTGAATTGCTATCAACATCAACGGTTATTTTTCTCACTACGCTGTTTTGCACCCTTGGCGCTAAAAAGCTTCACGTCTTCCCTAGGCGGAATATAGAAATTTAGCCGCATCTGCCAAATTGCGGCTCATTCTGAACGCGCTTTTTAGACTAGCGCTTTTAAAACCCTCTAATTTTTGAACGCTGTTATCGTTTGCATTGCCGATTAGTTCATTTACGTGTCGTACTTTTCGAAAACACCGACGTAGGTGATAAAAACACTCTTTCGCCATTTTTCTTCACCAACTCGCCACAATCACTGTTCATAATTCGCCCTATTCTGAGCGTTTAATAATAAGCATCGCCTCCCCAAACGAGCTAGTACCATGCTATTTTTAAAAACACCCAAGCGCGACTACTTCAACCCTACTAATACGCATAAACCCTTATTTCGAGAGCGACAACATTCGCCTAAATCTCGCCACCATTTATTGCTCATTCTTATATCATTTTTATGTTTTTTACTGGGTGTAGCGGTAAGCCCTGCAAGTCGTGCAGCGTCTGGAGAGCTAATGATGCAAAGCCAGGATAAAGCATCTACACCAGCCCTTTTGCATTCAACCCACGTTGACCTGCAAGTAAACGGAATGATTGCACATGTCACCTACTCTCAAACGTTTACTAACAATAGTGATGAATGGAAACATGCGCTCTATACCTTCCCTCTAAATGAAAATGCGGCGATAAATAGTATGGAAATGCTTATTGGCGATAGGATAATCCGTGGGCAAATAAAGCCGAAATCACAAGCTAAAGAAGCGTTTGAAGCAGCAAAAAAGGCAGGCAAAAAAGCAAGTTTAACGCAGCAACAGCGCCCTAACTTATTCACCCAGCATCTAGCCAACATTGCTCCACGTGAACAGATCACGGTAACGATAAAGTACATACAGCAGGTTGCGTTTGATAATGGAGAATTTAGCTTTCACCTTCCTACAACCCTTACTCCTCGTTATATCCCGGGCATTCCTACAAGAAATTTAAGCGATACCAATTTGATTGAACATGCTTACCCTCACGACGTTAGAGCAAACAATCACGAAGAAGAAAATCTCAATGACGCGGATAGCGACGAAGCTAAAAGTAAAAGTGAACGAGCCTCGCAAAGCTTAAATCACAACGATAGCCGTGTAACTGGCAGTAACGCATTCATTTCCGGGTGGTCACTACCCACAAATGAAGTTAGTGACGCCGATAAAATAACACCATTTATGTTACCAACGTTGCCCGATAGCAATACGAATCAGCTTTCTTTCAATGCAACTATAAATGCGGGGATGCCTCTTAATTCAATTTACAGCAAAGGCCATAAACTTAACTGGCATTCTATTGAAGACACTAAGCATCTATATCGCGTTCGGCTTGATGACAAACACGTCACCATGAATAAAGATGTGTGGTTGCACTGGCGCCCTCTGAAAAATGCTACCCCGCAGGCTGCCTATTTTTCTGAAAATATAGATTCAGACCACTACGCGCTAGTTATGTTAACACCGCCTCAAGTTATCCCTGACGATCTTCAAGACTTTCCACGTGATGTTACCTTTATCATAGACACATCTGGGTCGATGGGAGGGCGACCAATTGAAGATGCCAAATCCGCTTTAAAGATGGCAATTAAAAAGCTAGACGCAAAAGACAGATTTAACATTGTGGCATTTAACTCTAGCTATACGAAACTGTTCAGCCAGCCCACTAATACTAAGCCGCATAATATAAATACCGCCTTATCTTTTATATCCAGACTGAGCGCCAATGGAGGAACTGAAATGGCCGGCGCGCTGAGCGAGGCACTAACCGCACAACATAAAGAAAACTACATCAAGCAAATTATATTTATTACTGATGGCGCTGTTGGAAATGAAGCAGCCCTATACTCGCTGATTGAACAAGAGCTAGGAAGCGCAAAGCTTTTTACGGTGGGGATTGGAAGTGCACCTAATAGCTATTTTATGACCCGCGCTGCACAATTTGGACGTGGTAGTTACGTTTTTATCGACAGCGCGAGTAACATACAAAAAGAAATGGAGCACTTGTTCAGCAAGCTTGAAAGCCCTGTTCTAAGCAACCTTTCGTTAACGCTGCCTAAAAGTATGCGGTTTAACAAGGGCGTTGAAGTTTACCCCAAACGCCTACCGGACTTGTACGCCGGCGAACCACTGCTAATAAATCTGAAAGCGGCTGATTTTGCAGATGTTGCTAACCACAAAAGTGATAAGGGTAAAAACAATATCTTAGACAATAGTGTAGTTCTCACTGGTAAACTGACCGACAAAAATGGAAATCTTCATAAATGGCAGCGCAGTATCCAGGCGCAATATTTAACATGTGACCACAGAAATGATGCATCGCAAGTTTCACCTGCACGCTTACCTCAACGCAACGGAATAGGCACTGCATGGGCACGCAAAAAAATTGCGGCGTTAATGGATGAAAAAGCCCTTGGCAGAGATGAACAAGACGTTAAAAGCGACATAATTGATGTAGCCATACCACACAAGCTCATTACTGCTTACACCAGCTTTGTTGCTATTGAAGAGGTGGTATCAAGACCTGAATCGGCTAACGTTCAATCGCAGAATATAAAAAACCTGATGCCGCAGGGTACACAAATGCGCGCCGTTAGCTACCCTCAAACCTCTGCCGGGATTAATTTTCATCTCGCTATTGGTGCTCTTTCTCTAGTCTTACTGCTACTGCTTTACTCAGGTGAAACTCACCGCTTTCTTTTAAGGCAATATCGTATTTTTAAAAAAGACGAAAGAGTAACGCATAATGGTTAAGTTTAAAGTACTCATAAGTTTATTACTTATTGCGGCTGCGACTGTTGGGTTTAGTAATGCTGCGTGGATAACGCTAAAAGCAGAGTTAGCCCAGGTGTTAATCAAACAAGCGTGGACAGAAACCTTACAAACGGGGGTTCAAGTTAAACCTTGGCAGTGGGCAGACACTTGGCCTGTAGGACGAATAATACACCCTAACAGCAATACAGATTTGTTCATACTTGAAGGCGCCCAAGGAAATGCGTTGGCTTTTGGCCCAGGAAGACATATTAATGCAGGAGAGCTAGGTAGTGGAAGCAGCGTTATTGGGGGTCATAAAGACACGCATTTCGCCTTTCTTGAGAAAGTAAAAGTTGGCGATGCGCTACAGCTTCAAACGCCTGATGGAATATGGCACCCCTATCGAATCTCGTCTAAGCGTATTGCTGATATCAAAAACCAAACGCTGAATGTTCAGCTAAATCAAAAGAGGCTGTATTTAGTCACTTGCTACCCATTTCATACCATCGCCCAAGACAATCATTTACGGCTGGTGGTTGAACTAAAATTGGGGTCAGAGTAAACGCTCTGCATTTGTTAGTTATAGCTTGGTTAATTATGGCCTGGTTAATTATGTAATTTTTGTAGCTGCGTTTTTCAATTGACGCCGCACATCGGTCTACAGTGCTCTCCACAAACCTAAGTGGGGTCAGTGTCGTTACTCTGACCCCACTTTCTTGATAAGCGCGGCTTTCTCGCTTTCGCTTAAAAACGCTATTGCTAAGGCGTTTTCCTGCGCTTGCTTAATATGAGAAGGAGTAAGGCCTGCTTGCTTGGCCGCTATATCAAACTCGTGATCTAGCTCTATACCTTGAACGGCTGGATCGTCGGTATTGAGGCAGGCTAATATGCCGTGCTCTAAAAAGGTTTTTAACGGGTGTTCTTGTAATGAATTTACCGTATTCGTGAGTATGTTACTGGTTAAACAGCTTTCTATACCAATGCCCTTATCGCGCAAATAGTCCATTAGCTTAATATCATAAATGGCATTAACGCCGTGCCCTATTCGCGTAGCACCTAAATCATCGATAGCTTGCCAAATACTCTGAGAGCCCACCGCCTCGCCCGCGTGCACAGTTATAGCTAACCCTTCTCGCTGCACCTGTTTAAAGTGCTCTACGAACAAGTTTCCAGGAAAGCCTTTTTCATCTCCCGCCAAGTCAATGGCAGTAATGTGCGTTTTGCACGCTAGTATTGCATCTAGTTCTTGCTGACATGCTTTTGCGCCATAGGAGCGAGACAAAATGCCAATCAGGTTAACTTTAACATCGTGCTCTTTCGTTGCACTTTTCACACCGTCTATGACAGCTTCAACCACACCTTGTGTAGGTAGCCCGTGACTTTCAGCCATAAAGTAAGGGCTGAAGCGCAGCTCTGCGTAATCAATCCCTTGTCTTGCCGCATCCTCAACGTTTTCAATAGCCACCCTTCTACAAGCATCAAGATCGCCTAAAACCTTAACGCCCCACGTTAGCTTATTTAAAAACGAGACCAAATCCGGCGCGATTTTCATTACTTGAACGTGCGGACGCAACCCCTCTATCGAGTTAGCGGGCAGATTAATATTAAACTGCTGCCCAAGCTCAAGAATAGTTTGCGGGCGCACATTACCATCTAGGTGGCGGTGTAAATCTAATAACGGAAGTGTGTTGTTTATCATAGCAATACGATTTGGATGAGAGCGTTTCTAATTATAACACTTGCCTCATTAAACCTCGCTTTCTGCCAGAAAATAACTTTTTTTAAAGCGGGACAAAACTGTGCTTTTTTTGAAACGAAATTTGTTTTAAGTTTCACCCCTCGAGTCGACGCAATGCTTGTTGATGCTTTGCGCAGTTTTTCAAAGCCAAATTCTCCCAATTTTTGATTGTGGGTTTTGTACAAAAGCTGTTTTCCACCTAAGACTATTCGGTCATCTCCCCTTACAACGTAAATAGCAGGAGCACAGTTATGTGCGGAAAGTGTATAGAAGGCTGCTATTTAGCAGGCTGGCGTAATGGTGCGTATTCATTCGAACACATGCAAGAAGCCCCCGATTTTATGGGGCTAGATGTGATGGCCTCCCATGGCTTGGTGGAAGTAGTTTGTTCGCTAGGTACGTCAATTGAAGATATAAAAGCGCTCGGCCTAAATTCATCGCCTATGTTGGCGTGGGCAGGGTATGTTTATTCGACAAGTTCGCCCCACGCTTCTGTCGATTTGGACTGCTATGACTGTTACCTAGAAAGCCAAAAAGCGAAACGTTATTCAACAGACAGCGAATGGGTAGAGCTTAATGCTCGCTACCCAATAGTTGCGCTATTTTTGGATAACTTAACGTTGCAGTGCATCGGTAACCATTCGGACGCAGCTCTTCTAAATGAGATAGAATCGTTCCTGCTAGCCATTCATGGTAATGGCTATTACACCTTTAAATTTGTGACGTCGATGTTTGCTGATGAAGATGTGTTCCCAACTGTTGAACTAAGTAAACACGCTAAGCCTTGTTTATTTGTTGAGCACGCACTTGAGATCTTTTTGCTTACCGAACACCTGTTGTACTACCGGCCTTTAAGTTGGCCGCTTCAAGTGGCACTCAGTGTTGATCTAACGTGCGATTTTGACAGCTACCACATGTCATGGCGACGCTATACGGCAAATCGCGTTTTGCAAAATTTGAACATTGACGATTTGCAAACGTTGGGAGGTACATTAGCGCTCAATACTATTCACGCGGTGTGTCAGCGTAATATAGAGAATAAACCGCTGCTTAAAGCACTGTTGAAGGTAGTAAAAGACTGTAAGGGTGATACCCACATTGCACCTAAAAAACTAGCTTCGCAAATCGCTACTCTACTTGCCGTTTAAGTGCTGACGGCTTTTTAAAGCGGTGGGGGCGATACCTTATCAAGGGGCTGGGGCTATGCCTTGATAAGGCTTGCTCGCCTCATTACATTTCTTTTTTAAGGGTTTTCGCTACCGCTAATACCAGTTCTGCCGAAGGGCGAACTTTGTAATCTGGGTTCACATAACTAAACAACACCTTCCCTTTTTTATCTAGCATAAAAATAGCAGGCGCTGGCAACACGCTTTTTCCGCGTTCATCTTTTGTTAAATTAATACCATAGGTTTTATACTTTAAGTCAGTCATGGTATCCACGTAGAACCCCACGCCGAATTCGCGAATGGTGTCTAGTTTATCATCAGATAAAAGTGTAACTAAAAACTCAGTTTCAAGTTTCTGCTTTTGTAAACGCGCAGGTGAGTCAGGCGAAATTGCCAAAATCTGGTATCCCATGTCTATTAAGTCTTTTTCAATATCTTTTAGCTGTGCGAGCTGCTCGTTGCAGTATGGGCACCACCCGCCACGATAAAAAAGTACAATACTGGGCTTTTGCATAGTCAGCGCTTGTAAGCTTACTGGTGAGCCGTCAGCCATTTTAAGCGTTGTTTTAGGCGCAACCTGGCCATTAAGTAATGGCGTCACCGATTTTGCATCTTCAGCAATGGTTCCCCGCTCTAAACCGTGTACATTTGATGTACCTGCAATACAGGCGAACACCATAGCTGCCATAGCGACGAGTCTTTTCATTAATCCCTCTCCAAATTTATATTTTTATTGTGGCTTGTTTACCGTTTTAGTTATTCGCGCTTCGCGCGATGCCTAGGAACATGATCGAGAAGGATTGTTTAAAATTTCATTACGCATGAAAATAAACACGTACTTAGCTGGGTTATAGGCCTCTTAGCTACAGCAGGCAGCACATTTTACTGGTAATATAGCGTCAAAATTTGCTATAGCGTTTGTTCGCATAGCACACAAGGTTTTTCGAAAGCCTTAATAAAAACAAAGCAGGAATACCATGGCTCTTAAAGCGACCATTTTTAAAGCTGACATATCAATAACAGATATGGATCGTAACTACTACAACGATCACAACCTTACCATTGCACGACACCCATCAGAAAATGACGAGCGCATGATGCTGCGAGTTATCGCCTTTATTGTTAATGCTCACGAACGTTTGGAGTTCACCAAAGGGCTGTCTGACGACGAAGTGCCCGACTTGTGGCAGAAGAGCTTTAGCGATGAAATAGAATTGTGGATTGAGTTAGGTCAACCGTCAGAACAGCGCATCAAAAAGGGCTGTAATCAAAGCCAACAGATGATGATTTATTCTTACGCTGACAATAGCTTTGATGCCTGGTGGAAGAAAGAGCAAAACAAGTTACAGACAAGAAAAAACCTATCAGTGTTTACTTTGCCAGAGCCGCTAGCCGCTACGTTAGCTAATGCTGTCCATCGCTCTATGCAGATACAGGTTACCATTCAAGATGGGCAAGTCTGGTTAACCATTGAAGGTGCCGATGTCACCGAAAGCGTTGAAGTATCTATCGAGAAACACCTGTAGTGAAAAAGCTCTCTGCCGTTCAGCTTAAACAACAAGCCCTGGTTTTCAGTATAGCCAATAGCTTGGAAGCACAAGGAATTGAAGAACTTGAAGGTATGCAGCAATGTTGGTTCGACGTTCAATATCATCAATTTCCAGGCTCTTTACTGCTAAGATTTCAATTCGAGAACGAAGAGACGCTGTCACGGGCCGAGCCTGAACTAAAAAAATGGCAGCGACGATTAAGCGCAGCGCTACTTAAAAAAGGTGTAGTTTTGAAAGGCATGCGCCGACATCTTGTGTTCACCACCCAAGGTCCAGAAGACTAACCCGCGTAGTGCATCACAAAACTTCATCTTACGACGCATATATTTTCTATAGATCGCATAAATTTTGTTATAAACCTTTCATTTTTCCACATAAAGTCTACTTACACTTTACTCGTTAAGTAAGCTAGACTGGGTTGGTTGAATATTCAGCTTGCCAAACATTAATATTAAATGGCTAGTAACCCTTAGCCTTATGCTGCATGTTCGAACACCATGTTGACCGGTTATAAAAATAGCCACTATCCCAGTAAAAGGAGCTTCATAATGAAAACTAAAGCAATGGCGTTAGCACTACTACTGTCTTTAATGGGCTGTACAGAGTCTAGCGAAGAAACTAAAAGCGAAGTAAGCAAAGAGATGGAAAAAGCAGGCGAAACTACTTCTGAAGCCTATGAAGAGGCTAAAGAAGGCGCTGCAGATTCTTGGGATGAAACCAAAGATGCAACATCTGATGCCTACGAAGATGGTAAGAAAATGGCTTCTGATGCTTATGAAGATGGCAAAGAGATGGCTTCAGACGCATATGAAGACGGCAAAGATATGGCCTCTGACGCGTATGACGCAACTGCAGAAAAAGCAGGTGAATTTAAAGATGCAGCAGCGAAGAAAGCACATGAAGCTTGCGTGAAAATGAAAGAGCAAATGGGCGGCGACGTTAGCGAGTGCGACGATTAATTTAATCGCGCAATAAAGATAGAGAGCGAGCCTTCGGGTTCGCTTTTTTGTTGGCGTTTAATTTAGCGTTTAATAAAGCTGGCGTTTGTAACTAAGGCTAATTGCACCCCGCTAATATCACAGAATCAGACGTTATTGTTAAGGGGGCAACCCTTAATAACGTGTTAATACCTAAAATGTTATTTCCTTTCGGAAGCACAGCGACCTCCACCGGCCCGACTTCACACGTGTTACCAATCCGAACAGAGTTTAATTGATACTGAGATATCTTGACGATCTTTCCGTTCGCCATTCTTGCGGCCGAAGTTCGGGTGGCAAGCAACTTTTGGTTACGTGTTAAAGCATCGAAGGTAGCTTGATTTAGGGTCAGCAGACTTGAGCCCGTATCCAATAAAAATGAGGCATTCACATTCGATTCCAAGGTTGCCTCTAAATAAAGCGTGCCGCCTTTACTTTGTGAAAGTGGAATACTTTGTTCTATCGCCGACACTGTTGATGTAAAAGCGAACAATAAAGTTGATAGCGCCAGTGACGGCACCTTGAATTTTAACTTCACCGCAAGTGTACCTTGTGCCGGTTCTAAATAGGTATTAGGTGACAGCAAGATAAAGACCAAAGGCTAAGTGATTGATTTAGCCAGCAGTCTTTAAAACCACGCAGTGCCATAGCACCAAAACGGTGCGCCCTCCCATTTTTCCTGCACTATGATTTATCATCTAATTTCTATCGTTGGCCGTTATCACTAGACTCACTCGCAGTTTCGTTGATTGTTAAAAATTCCTATAAGCGACCGGGTGATAGCAAATAACTATCACCAATCGCCATTGTTTAGAACTTTTTTGGTCATACAATAGACTAAAGTAGCAATTCAATAAGAGGACACAACATGAAATTACGCTATGTATTGGGTTCATTAATTACCGCGGTTTTACTTGGCGTTTCTGCAAATGCAGCACAGGCAATGTCTGCATCGAATGATGAAACTGTCGATGTACAAGTTGTTGATTTTTCAGGTAAGCCGCCGTTTAAACGCAAAATCGTAAGCTTGTCGGTCAACGATGTCGCACAACTAGAATCGGTAGGACAAGACGCTATTGAGTATTTAGAAGTGAAAGACGTCATTATGCGCGGCAAGCCCCCATATCGCAGAGTGACGAAAATGATGCCCGTCTACGACGTAGCTCAACTTGAAGTACTCGAAGAGCAAGCTGACACACAGAAACGAGGTAAACGCCCGCCGTTTAAGCGTCACTAATCGTTGCTTGCAAGCGCTAACCGGTTGCACCAAAGCGATTCACTTTTGCCTGAGTGAATCGCTTTTTTATTGTGCATGCGTGTTCACGTGATTTTATTTTTGCTCTGAACTATACCGTTTGTTTTACCCTTTTGTTTTTAAAAATGTGCCAGAAGCGATAAAGTAATAAAAAACAAAAAAGAGATAATAAATGCAGCCTCACGACCATTCACCACTCAATGATTTTATTGAATACCCTAAAGAAGAAATGCTTACTCGGAGCGAAGAATTCTTGAAAACCATGCAGCGTCGCCACAGTATTCGTCACTTTAGCGACCGCCCCGTTGAAAAGGCAATCATAGAAAATTGTATTTTGACTGCTGGTACTGCGCCTAGCGGTGCGAATCATCAGCCTTGGCATTTTGCCGCAATACAGTCGCCCGAAGTAAAACAACAAATACGCGAACAGGCTGAAGCGCATGAACAAGGCTTTTATAACGGCCGAGCTGGGCAACAATGGCTGGATGACCTCAAGCCTTTAGGTACCGATGCAAGTAAACCTTATCTAGAAACAGCACCCTGGCTGATTGCGGTGTTCAGTCAGAAGTTTGGTGAAACGGAAGCTGGAGAAAAAAGCCAAAACTATTATGTACATGAGTCTGTTGGTATTGCTGTGGGTATGCTTATTACCTCACTTCACAACGCGGGTTTAGCAACCTTGACCCATACGCCAAAACCTATGAACTTTTTAACCGATGTTTGTCAGCGACCAGACAACGAGCGCGCTTACATGCTCATTATTGCAGGCTACCCAGCAGATAATGCCACCATTCCTGCTCACGCCAAAAATAAGAAATCGCTTAGCGAGATTGCAAGTTTTCTATAGAACAAGCGCACACATTTGGCTTCTGCGCACTCTTCACCAATAACAGCGTTTAAGAAGCACAGCTTTAGCGAACAATAGATTTGTAAAGCTTTGCTGTGCCGTTCCCCCTTTTTCATCTTATCCATTAGAAAGCAGGTGATAACAAGCCATCTGGGCCGAATACTATTAACGACATAGACATGAGAAATTCAGCACTTATAATGCGCCCTCGTTATTAAGGGTTGCGACCTTTTCACTGCGAATATTGGTCAACCACGTTTAACAGCCCCTTGGAGCTCGTATCCTCATGTCATCGCGTCACGCATTTTCACCGCAGCTTCCCTTTCTGCTGTTAAGTCTATTAACTGGGTTAACTTCGTCATTTGTTACGCCACTTATGAGCTACTTTCTTATTGACGAGATAAACGTTGAGCCCATTTACATCAGCATTTATATGGTTTCCGTAACGTTATCAGGCTTGGCGATTAGCCAATACTTAGGTCACTTAGCTGACAAAGGTTTTAACGCTAATCGTCTTTACGGGTTAACCATGGTTTGTGTAGGCATTGCCATGGTCGCGTTTATCTTCAGCGAACAATTTTGGCACGTGTTTCTAGCAGGCGTTCTGTTTATGTCGGTAGGTGCCGGGGCTGTATCTCAGATGTTAACTGTTTCGGGGCTATGGGCAAAAAACCAAGACCTCGATTTAGCCGCATTTAACTCAAAAGTGCGTGCTGCGATATCTCTTGCTTGGGTGGTAGGCCCGCCACTGGCATTTACCTTGGTTGCCAACTTTGGTTTCGCCGCATCTTTTTCAGTGGCTATCGTTTGCGTAATTGTTGCCACGCTATTTGTTGTTAACGTAGTACCGCCCCAAAAAGCCAATCAACAGTCACTTAACACAAGCCTTAAAGGCTCACTGTCGCTGCCTTTTTGGCTGGTTGGTTTGGCCATACTTGCCGGAATGGCAGGTAACGTTATGTACTTATCTTCTATGCCTTTGTACGTTATGAATGAGCTAGGCTTAGCGGAAAATTTACCTGGCCTGATGATGGGCGTGGTAGCCGCGCTTGAAATACCTACTATGCTGCTAGCGGCAAAGTTAGCGCGACGCTTTCCCCCTGCTGGCATTATGGCGGTAGCATTTATTTTTGGCTGTTGCTTTTACGTTGGCGTGTATTTCTCTCAATCAAGTTGGGAGCTCTTAACACTTCAAATATTAAATGCCCTATTTTACGGATTATATGCTGGTATTGGATTGACCTTGCTGCAACAACAAGCGCCCGACTTAACCGGGTTTACATCAGCGTTTTATTCAAATGCTACCCGCGTGGGCATGATGTTAGGTACTATCGGTGCGGGTACAGTGGCCCAATTTTTTAGCTTCAGAGATGCCACTATCGGGTCGTTATGTATTGCTATATTTGGCTTAAGCGTGATGCTGGTATTCATGTTTGTAAAGCGAGAAACACGCTAACCTTTACTTGAATAAGGCTAATTGTTCGCGCTACGTCAGGCTTATCCCAGCGACGCTCTTCGTCGCTTTTTTTTTGAAATTCTTCCCGCTTCCACACAATTGACAATTGTTACAATTAAGCTGACCTTTGTTATAACGAAGTTGAGCTTCGAGTTAAACCAAAACAGCGAAAATTGTGTGGCTTTGCTTATTCATGCCTTTAATCAATCACTATTTAGTCTGACATTGACCACACAAATAGAGGCGTCGCCCGTTATACGCCTGTCGCTTTATTGGCGTGGCGCAGACTCTACAAGGTTGCTCTTCCCTGTCGAAAACCATAAACCGCGTGCCTTCAAAGTTAATGCCTTTTGCTTCGAGCACTTCGCGCAGTTCTGTGTACACGGTATAACCACCAGTTTCATAGCTGCGTTTGCATATGGCTAAGGTGTGATGTGATAAGCTGCGCAACTGCTCATCATCTAACTGAGAAGGTTTGAGTGAAGGATGAACACCTGCTGCAAATAGTATTTCGCTGCGAAGGTAATTCCCTAACCCTGCCATGAAGCGCTGATCTAAATATAAGCCACTGAGTGCTCGATTATAGAACGCTTTTGAACGTAGTCGTTCTAACACCAATTCTTCTGTTACCGAATGGTTGAGTACATCAGGCCCCACACGCTGCAAAAAAGGGTGCTCGTGAATGGTTTGTTTTGGCCAAATACTAATGTCGGACGCACTGTACAAAATAGCACTATGTGTTTCAGTATGAAGCCCTACTCTTAACTGACGTTTAGTGTCAGACATTTTATTGCGTTTGCAGGTATGCCACACACCATAAAGCTGATTGTGTGAATACATAGAAAGCCCATTGCTAAAATGGGTGATTAACGCCTTGCCACGGGTTTCCATACGCAAGACTTTTTCGCTTTCCAGCTGCTTAGCATAGGGTTTAAGCTGCGCTAACCCAAACTCTACTTTTTCTAAATGAGCATCTTTTATTACCGCTTCGACTTTGTCCGCAGCGCGACGAATTTCAGGACCTTCAGGCATGTTGTCTCAAATACCTTTTATCTGGGTTACTTTTAGCTCATATCACCTTAAGCGTATTTCCCGCTTACTGTTGGCTGAATGATAATGAATACAAAAAGGGTCTGTTGTTCTTTAATGTACTTTAAACCTTAGTTTGTACATCGAAGATCAACAGACCCTTTTTCTGATTTAACTAAAACTCAGATTGCCTTATTCGAACATTCTGCTGATTAGTCCTTGCTTGGCACGATCAGATACTTAGTGCCTGTCTTTTTCGCATTGTACAAAGCCACATTCTCTGGCTGTAGTGCTTCTTCCAGGCTTAATTCTTTGCTGTACGATGAAGCAAAGGTAGTGTTAATCTCCGTAGCTACTTTTTGATATAGCTCGCCCACGCGTTTCTTATCAAGCTTGCCTAAGAAGCGCATTAATAACCAGCCTCCAATACTCCAGGTCATACCGTAAGCGCGATTTAGAATGGTCGGCGAGAAATCTAAGCCGCCGTAAATATACACTTGTTTATTGCTATCAGAGCCATAGGTGTTGAAGCCTTTTGCATCTTTACTGCCCGACGCTTCCATCATAGTAAGGATATCGCTAACTAGCTCACCGCCGCCAATGGCGTCGAACGCAAGCGTGGCGCCAGTGCTGTCGATGGCTTTGTAAAGTTCAGCTTTAAAATTCTCGCTGCTGGAATCAAGCACAATTTTCGCGCCAATACCTTTAAGTAGGTCTACCTGCTCTTGGCTACGAACAATATTCACGAGCTCTACGCCTTGCTCTAAACAAATTTTGTTTAGCATTTGCCCAAGATTAGACGCCGCGGCGGTGTGAACTAGGGCTTTGTGCCCCTCCATACGCATGGTTTCAACCATACCAAGTGCAGTAAGCGGGTTAACAAATGAAGACGCTGCTTGTTGCGGCGTAGTGCTATCCATATGAGGTAAACATGCCTGCATAGGTACACACGCATATTCGGTGTACGCTGCGCCGGTAAGAATAGATACGGTTTTACCCATCAAAGCCTGCGCTTCAGGGCTGTCGCCTGCCGCAACTACAGTACCTGCGCCTTCATTCCCTATAGGTAAAGTTTGGTCAAGACGAGACTTAATACGGCTTAGCAAAGGCTTGTGTACCGGTGCAACCAATGCATTTTTATCCGCATCGAAGGTCGCTTTATCAAGACTTGCGGGGCCAAACATAGGCCACATATCTGAAGGATTTATCGGAGAGGCTTCCATGCGCACAATCACTTCATGTGCCTTCGGCTCTGGAACATCAACTTCTTTTAGCGATACCTGAAGCTCACCTTCTGACGTAATTAGCGTAAATAGTTGTTTAGATTTATTCATATTGACTCTTGTGCCCTAAAAATTAAACGCTGTATGTGCTGCTACGCTAACACGCCACCACTATCAGCAATATTTATATTTCTAATAGATATGCGTTTCGACCACTTATACAGCAAAAAAATGGGGTCAGAGTACTTTTTTTGCGAAAACTTCCGCGTGCCACCCCGTCATCTGCATCAAGTAATACTGCTACTTTCCCATCACACAGTGCGACATGGCATTAACCGATAAAGTACTCTGACCCCATTACTTGGGTTACACTGTTATGCCTCTATCAACTTGCTATGATGAATTGAGAAATGAAGAAGTTTTGTGCATACCTATTACTTGGGCTTACTGGAATAAGCAATGTGGCGTTTGGTAAAGCTGCACCTTTGGTCTCAATTCCTACCCACGACGCGTTTTTTAATTCAATAAAAGCGCACTGCGGAAAAGCGTTTCAAGGGAAAGTGAGTAAGGATAATGTTGGTAATACCTTCGGTGATGCAGAACTTGTTATGCAAGTACGAAAGTGCACAGACTCAGAAATTCAAATTCCTTTTCACGTGGGTGACGACGCGTCCCGCACCTGGATATTAACAAAGACTGGCGCTGGCCTTATGTTAAAACACGACCACAGAAATAAAGACGGCAGTTTCCACTCTTCAACCATGTACGGCGGGCACACTGTAGATGAAGGATACGCCCAAGTTCAGTCATTCCTCGCAGACGCCTATTCAAAAGCATTATTTATAGAATCTGGGATAGCAGCATCCACTGATAACGTGTGGCAAATGATGATTTACCCTAACCGCTTTAGCTATCGACTAATTCGCCCTGCCCGCGAAGTACAGGTAGATTTTGATCTCGAAAATCCCATAGCAACGCCAAGCGCCCCTTGGGGATATGAATAATGGGGTCAGAGTACATTTTCTAGTTTGGGAGAGTTAACTAAGCCATTTATTTCAACCTTCCTGCTTGCCCGTTAGACCAGTTTTGGTAGGTACAGGGTTGTAGCCTTTACTCAATTCACTCATTTTAGTAGAGAGAATATAGAAAGGGGTTTGGTGAAAATATGGCAAGGAAACCTCGTTTGGCTCCCGCAGGCTATCCTCAACACGTCATCCAAAGAGGTAACAATCGCTCAATATGCTTTAAGTGTGAAAACGACTACATCGCTTATATAAACTGGCTTAAAAAGTTCTCTACAAAATTTGATGTAAGCATACATGCTTGGGTATTGATGTCCAATCATGTTCATTTACTTTGCACACCCAAACTTGATAACCTTGGTGTAAGCAAGATGATGCAAGCGCTTGGTCGCATGTATGTGAGGTACTTTAACCACAAGTATGAGCGCTCTGGAACATTGTGGGAAGGTAGGTTTCATTCCAGCCTGGTCTCTAACGACGAATATCTTCTCACAGTTTACAGATATATCGAGCTGAACCCTGTAAGAGCAAACATGGTCGAAAAACCGGTTGAATATAAATGGTCTAGCTACAGAATAAATGCGTTAGGCACATTTTCATCACTGCACAGTCCTCATCCTGTATACCTAAATTTAGGAGCTTCAGAACACCAGCGTCTTGTGGCTTACCGAGCTCGGTTCGATGATGAACTGCCTCAAACTGTCATTGATAAAATTCAAAATGGTACTCGAAGAGGACTAGTGCTGGGAAGCGATACATTTAAACAGCAAATTGAAAGCCTAACTGGGCACCGCTTAAAGTACGAAGCTTTAGGTAGACCACCGCATACCAGTCAGCAGCTGACTGCTGAGCACTCGGAAATAACTTAATGTACTCTGATCCCATTTTTTATATCGTAACTTGGAAGCTTATTAATGTACTCTGACCCCAATATTTTACAGCAGCTTTTTGGTTTTTCAGCGTTTCGCGAGGGGCAAAAAGAGGCGGTGGACTCTCTACTTAGTGGGCATTCAACGTTGGCTATTTTTCCGACTGGTTCGGGTAAATCACTATGTTACCAGTACGTAGCTACGCAATTGCCACATTTAACTCTGGTTGTATCTCCGCTATTAGCGCTGATGAAAGATCAACTAGAGTTTTTACATAGCAAAGGCATTGCGGCGGCAAGTATTGACTCCACGTTAACTCTTGAACAAAACAAGCAAGTGATGAACGATGTGCGTTCAGGGCAATGTAAAGTATTGATGGTATCGGTGGAGCGATTTAAGAACGAGCGCTTTAGGCAGTTCATTGAGTCTGTTCGAGTAAGTATGCTAGTGATTGATGAAGCGCACTGTATTTCTGAATGGGGCCATAACTTTCGCCCTGATTACCTAAAACTTCCAGCCTACCAAAAAGAGTTAAATATCCCACTGGTATTGCTACTTACTGCAACGGCCACTAAGAAAGTAAAGGAAGATATGTCGGCGCGATTTGATATTGCGCCTAATAATATTATTCAAACAGGGTTTTATCGACCTAACTTAAATTTATATGTTCGTCCTGTGCTCGAGCCAAACAAAAACCGAGCTTTAATTGAAGAAATTCAAAAGCAACAAGGTGCAGGGATTGTTTACGTCACATTGCAAAATAGTGCAGAGGAGGTTGCCCTTTTCTTACAGCAGCAAGGTTTTGCAGCTAAAGCCTACCATGCTGGCCTCGACAATGAAGTAAGGCAAAATATCCAGCAAGCTTTCATGAGCAATAAACTTCAAGTTGTTGTGGCTACCATTGCCTTTGGCATGGGCATAGATAAGTCGGATATACGCTTTGTTATTCATTACGACCTGCCGAAATCTATTGAAAATTACAGCCAAGAAATTGGCAGAGGCGGACGGGATGGCGAAGCAGCAAACTGTACCGTACTCGCGAACCTCGACGGATTAGTAACGATAGAAAACTTTGTGTATGGCGACACACCGGATAAAAGCGCTATAGAACGCGTAATTGACGACATTAAGTCGCAATCCCCTGCAATGGAAAAAAGAGTAACGCGAGATGGAGCGAAACAAGATAAAGCCAAACAATATGCAGCTAACCAAACTAACTCATCAGTTAGTATTGATAATAATGTTTACCAATGGGAAACACAGATAAATAATTTGTCGAGTGCGAGTAATATTCGTCAGCTTCCGCTTAAAACTCTGTTAGTACAGCTTGAACTGGCTAACGTTATTCGTCCTTTGTATGCCTATTTTGCAGAATACAAATTCCGCTTTATTTCAGATAAAGCCACTATATTAAACTTGTTTTCAGAAGAGCGAGCGCGTTTTCTAGATGCTGTATTTACGCATTCAAACATGAAAAAAGTATGGGGCGTTGTCGATTTTGAAAGTATTTATCAGCACTACGGCGCTGAACGTTCAAGAGTGGTTACTGCGTTAGAGTATTTACACGAACACAACTATATAGAGCTCGCATCGCGTTTAATCACAGACGTATACCGGGTTAATAATGGATTGCTGCAAGATGGCGATTTGGTCAATAAACTAGCAAACTACTTCGCAGAAAACGAGCAAAAAGAAGTCGAACGCATCGCCGCGCTAGTAAGCTTTTTCGAACAAAACACCTGTTTGAGTCATAACTTATCAGCGTATTTTGATGATACTCAAGCACCAAAGGCGTGTGGACATTGCAGTGTATGCAAAGGCGATGTGGCAAAGCTTAGCTATTCATCACCAATATCAACACCAGATAATCAGCAAGTATCAGAAGCTATGACAGCGCTAAAAGCGCATTTAAATGGTAAGTTTGAAGGCCCAATTACACCTTCCATTTTTTGCAGGTTCCTAACCGGCATGACCATGCCTTTGTTTAGTCGCTTGAAAATAAGACAAGTTAAAGGGTTCGGCAGCTTTGAACACTGCCGATATGCAGACGTTTTAAAAGAAGTGAACGCTGTCTTGTGCCGATGACAGGCTTTTTCTGGCGATTGACTGGCTGACGACGAGCCAATGCTAAATTGGTGCCGTGCCCTTTTACTAAAAAGGGCAGTTCCTTCTAACTATCTGGTGCTTGAATGTGCGCTACTTGTCGCAGATTTAACCCGTTATTTTATAAAGCAAACGCCTCATTACGCCATATTATCAATCTGCTTTAAAATACTGCCGAAAGCACGGCTTCCAACATTTTGTATCTGTTTGTCGAAGTAAAGGCTTCCTAAGAGGAAAATGGTAATGTGCCCTTTCGAGCGCCAGGTAACATGCGTTTTTCCATTTTCATCTTTAAGCGTTATTTCACCTAACTGGTGGTCGTATGGCAAGGGCTTAGACTTTACCACTTTATAGCCCAGTTTATACGGCGGGTCGTAGGCCACTATCTCTTCGTGCAGATTCGAGCCCCCAGAAATTATCTCGCGAACAGCCCCTAGCCCATTTGTTTCATGCTTACCTTTAACCAACAAATTAGACTGCTCGATAGCTTTGAACTGCGCGTAGTTAGCATGGTCACTTAATATGGAAAAAACCTCATCGATAGGTTTATTTATGGTTCGCGCTACATGAATTGAAAACACGCTTTATTCCTTTTTTGTACATTTTTATTAGCGATATTTTTCGATAATAGTCTAAACACAATCAAACGTTTACTTAATATAACTTATTGTTAGTGGGC
>NZ_JAHHDX010000004.1:0-985 GCF_018619335.1 Alteromonas sp. ALT199
CTTGCCAGCGCCTTCTGAGTTGGCAATGATCTATGCGGATCGGTATGGTTAACTGCGGTTACTGTAAATCCAGAAAAAGCGGGCTAGCTTACACTTTTCGTCAATCACGTTGACGTAAATGTTGAAACTAGAACCGCTTTTCGTCTTGTTGCTCGTTTAAATATGCATCTTAATTAACGATTTTTATATACGTGGCTACACGCGCTTTGCTCGTTTTAAACAGTCGTTGGGTTTTAAACCTGAGTTTTAGTAGCAATACATATGCAAGAGGTACCAAAAATAGACTGGTCAAGGTAGAGAACACCAGACCACCAATAATTGCAATGGCCATTGGTGAGTAGGGAGGACCGTCGCCGCCAATTCGAGTACTACCCATAGCAAGTGGGACAAGCCCCAAAACTGTTGTGGCTACTGTCATAAGAATAGGCCTGATACGTGTCATGCAACCTTCAATCACTGCCTCATACAGCGACAAGCTTTCGTTGTTAAGCTGATTAATTCTGTCTACCAACACAATGCCATTGTTAACCACAATGCCCATCAGTATCAGCATACCAATCATACCCATGATAGACATAGATGTTCCAGTAACCATGAATGCCCAAAAAACACCTGTGAAGGAAAACAGTAGTGAAGTGATTACAGACGTTGGAAGGATAAGCGACTCAAACAGCGCTGCCATCACAACGTATATCATGCAAAGCGCTAATAGCATATTCATTTGCATTACAGCGTTAGCTTCATCTTGGCGAGAGAAGCTGCCGTCTAGCGTCCATTTATACCCTGTAGGCAATTCAATATTAGCTAATGCGTTCTTGATGCGTTCACGAGCTTGTTCGGTGGTGGTTTCACCTTCTAAATTTGCACCAATAGCTAGCGCGGTTTGACGATAGTTGCGATTAATCTGCGACAGCTGAGGCACCACAGAAAAATCTGCAATCATATTCAGCGTTACCGATTGCCCTTGTGTAAATCCAATATTGAC
>NZ_JAHHDX010000004.1:1261-1516 GCF_018619335.1 Alteromonas sp. ALT199
AAGCTGCACCGCCACTTCTCCGGCGTCACCATAACGGAATGTCCGCAAATTACTTCCTCGTAGCGCCGTAGCAATCAGTTTAGCCACATCATTAACTTGAATGCCGAAGCGGTTTGCTTTCTCTCTGTCTATTCGAATTTGCACCTCGTCACGAGTAGAGCCCGTATCGGCTTTTACATCTTCTAGCCCTTCAATAGAAGAAAGAATGGGGATGATCTGTTCTGAAATATTTAGCAAGGTTTCTGACGACTCGCC
>NZ_JAHHDX010000057.1:0-1382 GCF_018619335.1 Alteromonas sp. ALT199
AATATAGGCACTACCGCAAGGGCGCCGTAAATAAGCTCGTACGAAGGGAAGTTCGTCACATAAAGTGCAAAGCCTGACTTAGTAATTTCAAAAGCAATGGTAGCTACAATGGCGCCTACAAATGCATGACGAGCAAACACTCTTCTATTCGGCACCACCATATATAAAATGGTGAACGCAAGCATGGCTGCGCCGCTTGGTACAAGGCTAAGTAAGAAGGTACCCAGTCCTGGCGTGTACTCTTCAGTAAACGCTGCAAGACCAGTTAAATATGAACTAACCACCACGCTAGAGCCAATAAGCATAGGACCGAGGGTAATTACCATCCAATAAATAGCAAATGTATACACAATGGGCCTGTTGCTTTGTGTACGCCAAATTCTATTCAGGGTTTTATCTACATTTGATATCAGCATTAACGCAACGACTAAAAGTGACAAGATGCCAATGGCACTCATTTGCGAGGCGTTGCCCACAAAGTCTGTCATATATTTGTGTACCACATCACTAGCGGTGGGAACGAAATTGCTAAAGACAAAATGCTCTAGCTTACTTCGAACCGAGGCGAACGCGGGAAAGGCTGACATTATGGTGAAAGTAACCATAATGAAAGGTACTAAAGATAACAATGTTACATAAGCTAAGTGCCCAGCAGAAATAGTAATATTGTCTTCTTTGCAGCGTTTTACAAAAATACTGAAGAGCTCTCTTAGTTGAGGGGTAACATTGTTATATAGGGTTTTAACCTTGTCTAAATCCACTCAATTTCTCCTGAAGGCGCTGCTTACCGCTAAAGTAATGCAAAAATAGTGGCCATGCTAATGTGAGGCTTTAAGGTATGGTTAGTTCAACACACCAAGTATTAAATGGTAACTGGGGTAGGCCTTAGTGGCAAAAGGTAAATGTAGGCTTTGTGATTTTTCTCTTAAAAAAGGCGCATTATTTGAGTAGCCCACCTGCTAGTGAAGCTTCACAATACGCCGCTTTGAATCCAGCTTAAGTTAAAGCAGCCATATCCTAGAGGGCTCAGGTAGATGAGCGTAAGCCTAGCATATGGCAAATCGCGTAGCTCAGTTCGCTACGGTTAAGAGTATAGAAGTGAAAGTGCTTCACCCCTTCTTTTGCCAGTACCTTCACTTGGTCCATGGCAATGTTAGCGCCTATCAGGTTACGAGTTGCTTGGTCGTCGGCATCAAGGCCGTCGAACATTTTGTGTAGCCAACCCGGTACATGCACGTCAGTAAAGCCAGCAAACCTTACTAACGTTTGGTAGTTAGTCACAGGTAATATGCCTGGAACTATATCTAAATCTACACCGGCGGCCGCTGCACGGTCTCTGAATCGAAGATATACACTGGTATCGAAGAAAAACTGTGTAATGG
>NZ_JAHHDX010000057.1:1576-2639 GCF_018619335.1 Alteromonas sp. ALT199
GGCTTCGGTAGCGCCAGCCTCAGCTTTGCGTTTAAGGTTTAGTAAATCAAATTGTGCATTTGGTGCTTCGGGGTGCTTCTCAGGGTATGCGGCAACAGAAATATCGAAATCGGCGACGTCTTTTAATAGGGCGACTAAGTCAGAGGCATACATTTCTGTTTTTTCTACCCCTGGTGGTAAATCGCCACGAAGAGCAACAATGCGACGAATGCCAGAGTCCCAATAGTCTTTTGCAATTTGTTTTAATTCATCACGGCTAGCGTCAACACAGGTTAAGTGAGGAACGGCTGCAACGCCTGTTTGCTGCTGAATGCGCTTCACCACGTCGTGCGTTCTGTCACGCTCACCGCTATTAGCCCCATATGTTACCGACATATAACTTGGCTTTAACGGCGCTAGGCGCTCAACTGACTTCCACAGGGTCTGCTCCATGGCTTCCGTTTTTGGCGGGAAGAATTCAAAAGATACATCAATATCACGCAGTTCCGACAGGGACTGGTTCAATGCATCGATACCTTGTGCGTAAGAAACCATGGTTTTGCTCTCAAAAGTGTATATTTATAGACGTTTAGACGTCTAAATTAAAGAATATATGTCTAGACGTCAAGAGGTTTACACTGCTCAATTGACCTTTTCGTGAACTTGTTTAGAATTTCTCTTCATAATATAAAAAAGAGCAGACCGAGTTAGTACAATGGCAGAATGGAACGGTAAATATATTCACCCCTACGCAGAGCATGGCAAAAAAAGCGAACAGGTAAAGAAAGTCACTGTCTCTATACCTATTAACGTGCTCAAAGCACTCACCGATGAGCGTACTCGCCGCCAAATTAATAATTTGCGTCACGCCACTAATTCGGAACTGTTGTGTGAAGCGTTTTTACACGCATTTACCGGTCAACCTTTGCCTAACGATGATGACCTGCGTAAAGACAATCCTAATCGCGTTCCGGCTGAAGCAAGGCGTATTATGGAAGAAATGGGTATTGACCCAAGCTTTGAAAACGATGTGTCTGAAGACGACTAAAATTTAGCATTCAAATAAAACGGCGCTGTGTTGTAA
>NZ_JAHHDX010000022.1 GCF_018619335.1 Alteromonas sp. ALT199
AACTTTTCTTTTGCCATTTCTATTATCCCAGCAAAGTTACATTAAAAAATTTAGAAATTTTACATGAGCTGGGGAGAAATAAACTGGTGCTGATAGGCAGATTTGAACTGCCGACCTCACCCTTACCAAGGGTGCGCTCTACCAACTGAGCTATATCAGCACTGATTTGGAGCGGGCAGCGGGAATCGAACCCGCATCATCAGCTTGGAAGGCTGAGGTAATAGCCATTATACGATGCCCGCAATCCTAATTCTCTGGCCACCTCATAGAGAAAGTGGTGGAGGGGGCAGGATTCGAACCTGCGAAGGCTGAGCCGGCAGATTTACAGTCTGCTCCCGTTGACCGCTTGGGTACCCCTCCAGATTGATGGTGCCGACTGCCGGAATCGAACTGGCGACCTACTGATTACAAGTCAGTTGCTCTACCAACTGAGCTAAGTCGGCACTACATCAAGTGGGTGCGCATTCTAGAGTATTGTTTAACTCTGTGCAAGTGTCTTTTTGAAAATTTTTCAATTTTCTTTTTTGACCAATTTTTCAACTAATCAAAAACTTACGTCGCTGTTCACTTTAGAAGTTCACTTCGAGCGTAGCGGGCAAGACCCTGCATCACCAAATGAGCGAGGCGCATGTTATCAGCAGATTTTAAGAATGCAAACACTTTTTTGTCTCCACCCCCTAAAATTATATCAAAATCGGTTTGTTTGCTTGATATGTAATCAATTGCGCTCAAATAAACACCATATAGGGCAGCATGACACCCTGTTGCAACACAATCTTCAGTATCGGTTCCAACCCCAAAGGTGGTCGGAATTTCATCATTTGCGAACACTTTTTTAGTAGAAGCCACCAATGCATTACGCATAACTTGAAAACCAGGCACGATCCAACCGCCTAAATGTTGACCATCTACGACAAAATCGACGGTTATAGCTGTACCCACATCCATAACAAAAAATGCTTTTTTTGATTTTTCTGCACCACAGACCATGGCAAGCCATCTATCAACGCCCATTTTTTGAACATTCGCGTAACTATTTTTTATGCCGAAGGCTTCTTTCTCTGTATGTTTTTCTACAAAAACAATATTTCTTTCATTACACATGGTGGATATTTCATCGACCAGCTCTTGGTTTCTTACCGAGGCAATGTATAAATGTGAAATTTTTTTCTGAGAATCGATAAAAGAGAAAAGAGAAATAGCATCTTCACATGCATTTGGCTCTTCTTCTGCATGGCAAAGTAGAGAATATTTTATTCGGGTGTTACCAATATCAACTAGTATGACGTGGCTTTCTTCAATGTTATTCATATATTGGGTTTCAATCGCAAAGCAATGCGCATTACGGACAGATGAAATGCTGTTTAAAAATCACAAGGATAAGCTACTAGGTAATTTTATTGTAAAAATGGCCTAAATCTTCGTAGCTCAGCTATAAAGCAAAACAAAATAAAACGTTAATTGCCTCTAAGACTCACTTCACCACCGTGGAAACGCGTAATGCCATCTTGCGTTTCAACAAGAAGTGCGCCGCTGGCGTCCACTCCCCTATCAATACCAGAAAAACGCTTATCTCCCATTTGCAAAACAATGCGCTTGTCTGCGTATAAGTCGAGCGCTTCCCAATAAGCAGAGAAAGGACCAAAGCCTTGTTGGGTAAATTTCGGTAAATAGAACCACAATGATTTAATAATTTCTGCTGCTAAAGCATTTCTATCTGGAATAGTACCTAAATAAGACGCGAGATCGCTATGAGGCTGACCTACATCATATTGATTGTTGGGTACACAAACATTTAAGCCTATGCCGATAACACTATGTGCCGTTGCACCTATCTGCCCTTCTACTTCAATAAGTACACCGGCAAGCTTTTTACCCTGCAGATAAATATCATTTGGCCATTTTAATTCGGCATCTTCTACACCAAATTCTTTAAGTGCATCGCAAACGGCTAACCCTACTAGTAAAGAAAGCCCAGCCATACTTTGATAACCATCAGGAAAAGACCAATACATAGAAAACGTTAAGCTGCCGCCCACTGGAGCTAACCAAGAACGACCGTGTCGCCCTCGCCCATCGGTTTGAATTTCAGCGAAAACGACATCGCCGTTTTCAAGATCTTCTCGTTTACTCGCGATACGCTTCTTCATTTCCGTATTGGTGGAAGGTAAAACCGACTCCACATCAATAACCGCTCGTTTTGTATTGCCTAAATGGCGTTTAATGCTGTCAGCGCTTAACAATGGAAAACCTCGTTCTAACCGGTAGCCTTTACCTTTAACTTTAAATACATCTAAACCCCAATCGGCAAGTTGGGAAATATGACCCGCTACCGCGGTACGTGAAAGTCCAACTTGCTGAGCTATGGTTTCACCTGAATGGAACTGACCATCAGACAACAAAGCGAGTATATGTTTTCTTATAGCTTTTGATGCTTGTCTCATAGCGAAATAAGTCCTTTGTTTCCTAATAAGCGTACTTCGGGTTCGAGCTGTATGCCAAATTTATCCTGTACGCTTGCTATGATATTTTTCGCCATGGTAATCACATCGCTTCCGGTGGCACCACCTAGGTTAGTAAGTACCAATGGCTGTGTAGGGTGGCAACGTACTTTATTCAACGTTTTGCCTTTAAAACCTGCTTGGTCAATTAGCCAAGCAGCGGGTATTTTAATTTGTTCTTGTTCGTTTCCAGCATTATCGCTTACAACAAAATGCGGTACCGACTCATATTCCTGCGCTATTGCTTGATAAACCGCATTAGAAACTACTGGATTTTTAAAAAAGCTACCTGCATTACCTAACTCGCTAGGATTCGGCAGTTTGCTTTTTCTAATTTCAATTACCTTACTATACACCTTTTCTGGTGTTGGCTCGGTAAGAGCAGCTAATTCGCCATAGCTTACTTCAAGCTCGTATTGCTTAGGTAATTTAAAGTTTACATGGGTGATAAGTACTTTGTTGGCTAACGCATGTTTAAACACACTATCTCTATAACCAAACTGGCAGTCTTCATTACTCAATAATACCTGTTCGCCGGTTTCAAGAAATACACATTCTACTTTTTCGATTAACGAATTTACCTCTACCCCATACGCTCCAATATTCTGAATGGGGCATGCGCCAACTGAACCAGGTATTAACGCTAAGTTCTCAAATCCGTACCATTCCTCTTTCATACAGAGCGTAACAAAGTCATGCCAGTTTTCACCCGCGCCTACCCGTAAATAGTGGTGGCTTTCAGTATCGAAGTGGCTTATGCCTTTTATTTCGTTTACCAGTATTGTGCCGTCAAAATCGTCGGTAAAAATTGAGTTGCTACCACCACCTAATATATAAGTGGCGTTGTTGGTCTTATTATTTTGGGTATTGAAGATAGATAGAAATGAAGCAACGTCGGTAAACGACTGGATAGAATCACAAGAAGCTGCAAGGCCAAATGTACTGTAAGGTTGTAGTGAGGGCATAGAATTTTACGAACTGCGAACAATCCGCTAATGGTAGGGTAACGAGGCGGCAAATAAAAGTGTAAACGCTCAAATAAGTCGGCTTCTATGTTCTGCTTTATATACTCCTACAGAACATCACTACCGCCATCGCAGTTCATTATTAGTTAGCATAGTTGCCTAAATAGTTTTCAGTAACTACCTAATTCAGTTTTTCTCATAGGCATTTGATCAATCATACTGTAAATAAGATAGCTATCGAAGGTGTCATATTCAGCTTTAATTTTACTATCTAGCCCTATAAGCGTTACTTTAGTTTCTGGGTTTAGCTTACCAAGAGAGACATTACATATAGGGTAACCAAAAACAATAATAGGTTGTTGCTCGACTATACCTATCACAACGAGCTTCCTCTCAGAAAGGGCAGCCTTTTCATATTCAGCGAATGCATAAAGATTGTCCAGTTCACTTTTGCTTTGCACCTTGTAGATTAAAACCCTGTTTTTCCAAACAAGTTCCCCCAGAGCAATTTCACAATAGGGCCTGGAGCTATCTGCCAATGTAAAGGCGGAGTAGAACCCCGTGAGCAGTGTAAAAATAAAAAAGTAGATAATGTTCATATTTATAACTACTAACGATCTGCCTGATTAGCACAAAAGTAATGGGGTCAGAGTACATTATTTTGATATAACGCGCTGATAATATGGGCTTTCTGAGCACTTTCGGATGTTTCTATTAATAAAGTACTTCGGTGACATAGTTTAGATAGGTGTTTTATTACTTACGGTTGCTCAGGTACTAGCTCATTAAGGTGCAGAACCATCCAACCGTTAATATAGATATTTCTAGGCCGTCTAGCATCGTAAATAGCACCGGAAGCCACTAACTCATTTATTTTTGCTTTATTAAGTACCAGATTGTCAACACGATAGTAATTACGTAGCAATAAAGCTTTATCAAACTTCGCATGTTGACTCGGCGACACGGGTGTTGTGTGAGCGATATTTCCGACTTTAAATGTGAGGGTATCATTACTTACTTTGAGCAATTTCAGCGGCACATAACGAAACCGAGCATCCGATGAGGGATCGATGGCTCTATAATCGATATAGAAGAAGTCGTTTTTCTTAGGGTTCGCTAAGACCCTCTCTTTTTCACTATTTTCAATAAAGGCATTACCAATAAAGAAAAATGCAATTAGAGCAAAGCAAACAAGTTCTGCATGCTGCTTTAGTAAAGCAGTAAAAGGTTCAAGTTGAAAGTTACCTTGCAAATAAATAGGGTTATTGTTAAATGGTAATGCTGGCATACAAACTCCCTAGTTGTTTTGTGTTCCAATACCATACCGTTCAATTTTCAACCTGTCTCTTATAATATTAAATAAAAGGGGTCAGAGTACATTTCTCCGTTGCCAATAAGGCAAGAGTTAATCATCTCAATAAGGGAAAGATGTGCCAAAGCGGGTATATCTGAAACATTGAGATAAGAGTACACATTTATGATGTACCGACGATATAGCGGGGCTTGACGATAATGGTTTTCTGATGAAATTCAGATGTCTTAGCTAATAATGTACTCTGACCCCAT
>NZ_JAHHDX010000080.1:0-1569 GCF_018619335.1 Alteromonas sp. ALT199
ACAGCGGCTACAAAACAGTAATGGACGGTAGCGGTAAGGCCGTATCGCCGATGGAATCAGTGCTATTGGCGGTTGGTGCATGTTCAAGTATTGACGTTGTAGATATTCTAAAAAAAGGTCGCTTTAATATTGAAGCATGCAACTGTGAATTAGAAGCTGAACGCGCTGAAGAGCCACCACGTGTATTTACCAAAATACACGCGCATTACACTGTATCAGGTGAAGGCATTAACGAAAAAGCCCTAGCTCGCGCTGTGCAACTTTCTGCAGAAAAATACTGTTCTGTCATGCTAATGCTGACAGGTAATGTCGAAATCACCACAAGCTATACTTTGGTTTAATAAACAATAGTAGAACCAACCTCTTTTTAGCGATTCTTACTAAGCATTAGTATAAAAGGCCAACCAACAAGGTTGGCCTTTTCGTTAAAACCTCTCCCCTCACTTACAAGCCGTTGAAATCAATAACAATTAACGTTGATTAGCATCTTTGGCATATTAGCTGCTGTATATGGTCAATATTATATAACTACAATTACGTTAGGGTTATTGACCATGGAATCTACAACACACAGCAACACCTTTCTTTCATCAGTACAATCTTCAATTCCGGTTTCGCCAACATCTCTTAAGCTACTTGTTGGAAGTGCTATCCTTGCTCTTACTCTTTCGATGACCGCATGTTCCGATGCCGATGCTATTGATGACCAAGCCAACGCTACCAAAGCTGAAGAAACCGTTTTTGCTATTCCCGTTGAAACCCAAACCATTGTTACCGGTGACATTACATCCACTTACGATACAACCGCCATTTTAGAAGCACGTGAAGAAGCGTTTGTGGTTGCGAGAGCGTCTGGAATTATTGAAGAAATTTTCGTAGAAGAAGGTGATTACGTTGAAAAAGGTCAGGTACTGGCCCAGCTTGATAAGCGCCGCTACGAGCTAAACTTATCAAAAGCATTGGCTGATTTAGCCGGCATTGAAAGTGAGCTAGAGAAGGTTAATAAAGTTTATTCCAAAAAGCTTATCAGTGATGACACTTACGACAAACTGACTTCGCAATTTGAATCAGCTAAAGCGTCTGTACGCTTAGCTGAACTTGATTTAAAAGAAGCCACGATCACGGCACCAATTAATGGATACATTGCACAAAGGAATGCCAAAGTAGGCAACCTGACTGAATCGTTTCAACGGGAGAGAATGTTCCATATCGTTCAGCAGCGTAATCTTCAAGGCATTGTGTATCTGCCTGAAAATGAGCTACCAAACGTAGTGATTGGGCAAGGTGCAATGCTGACTGTGACAGCCTTGGGTGACAGAACTATTACGGCAAGCGTTGAGCGTATTAGCCCTGTCATCGATGCAACCACCGGCACGTTCAAAGTAACGTTAAAAGTACCCAACGAAGATAACAAGTTAAAAGCTGGCATGTTTACCGATGTGTCTCTTGAATACGCTACCCATGCTAACGCTACGTTGTTACCCCGCAGAGCACTAGTCACTATTGACGACAGTCATAGTGTATTCGTTGTCGATAACGGCAAAGTTAAGAAAATTGATATTTCTACTG
>NZ_JAHHDX010000080.1:1640-2662 GCF_018619335.1 Alteromonas sp. ALT199
TTTTGAAAATAACGAAGTCATTGAAATAATTAAAGGCTTAAATGGTAACGAAGAAGTGGTGACTGCAGGCCATCAAAACTTGAAAGACAGCGCCCCTGTTGAAGTAGTTAACGGTTAATTCGGTTTTACAAGGAATTCACACGATGCGTATTGTAGATATCGCTGTAAAGCGCCCTGTTGCCGTTAGTATGTTCACCTTTGCGGTATTACTATTTGGTATGGTGTCACTAGGTAGACTGTCGGTTAACCTACTGCCTGACTTATCGTACCCTACTCTGACCATTCGCACCGACTACGACGGTGCAGCGCCGGGCGAAGTAGAACAACTGGTTTCAAAACCTATTGAAGAAGCTATTGGCGTAGTAAAAGGGGTACGTAAAGTCACGTCCACTTCGCGTGCCAGCCAGTCTGACGTGGTACTTTCTTTTGCGTGGGGTACCGACATGGATTTCGCCAGTTTAGAGGTGCGCGAAAAACTTGATGTTTTACAACTTCCCCTTGATATAGAAAAACCAAGACTGCTTCGTTTTAACCCCAGTTTAGACCCAGTAATAAAACTAGGCCTTACGGCACAAAGCGACACGTCACATTTAAGCGTAGCGCAAATGAAGCGATTGCGTTTATACGCCGAGCAACAGGTAAAACGTGGTTTAGAGTCGGTAGAAGGCGTGGCTGCCGTGCGCGTTGGCGGTGGTCTAGAAAATGAAATTCACATTCTTATCGACCAGCAAAAAGCCAGTCAATTGTCTATTCCTATTACCCGTATTATTGACCGGGTGAGTGCTGAAAACATTAACGCTGCAGGCGGTCGAATTGACAACGCAGCCCAAGCGTTCTTAGTTAGAACCCTGAATCAGTTTGAAACGCTAAGCGATATCGAAAACCTGTTCATTGGACGCTTTGAAGGCAGAAATATTCAGCTTAAAGACGTTGCCGCGGTAGAGAGTGCCTATAAAGACCGTGATGTTGTAACCCGCTTTAACGGCAATGAAGGCATTGAAATTGCCATCTATAAAGAAGGG
>NZ_JAHHDX010000047.1:0-1142 GCF_018619335.1 Alteromonas sp. ALT199
GTACGAATTTCAGCACCTTCACCGAAACCAAACGCCATCGGCAATAAACCCAGCACCGTAGTAAGTGTGGTCATCACAATGGGGCGTAGCCGGGTTTTAGCTGCCTCTAGAATAGCCGTATCTTTATCTACGCCTTGGCGGCGTAGCTGATTAATACGGTCAACTAATACAATAGCGTTATTCACGACAATACCGCACAACATGATTAAACCAATAAATACCACAACGTTAAGCGGCGTATTGGTAAGCCACAGGCCGTATACGGAACCCGCACCTGCAAGGGGCACTGCAAGTAGAATAAGCAGTGGGTGCAGCAACGACTCAAACTGTGACGCCATAACCAAGTACACCATAAACACCGCAAGCGCCAAGGCAAACTGTAGTGAAAGGAAGCTGCTCTGCATGTCTTCACTTTGTCCGGTTACTGTTGCACTTAACGATAGAGGAAGTTGAGTTTCATCAATGACCTTGTTGGCAGCGGCAACCGCTTCATCAAGCTTACCTTTGGCTAAGTTTGCAGATACCATTGCCACACGTTGCTGTCCAACACGGGTTATTTCGCTTGGACCAACGCTCATGTATACGTCAGCTACGGCACTTAATGGAATAGGTTGTGCGGAGCCTGGGTTAACGACAATGGCGCGTATGCTTGCGATGTCGTCTCGTTGGTTTTCTTGCGTTCTAACCAACACGTCCACCTTTCTATCTTCCACACTATATTGTGTAGCAATACGTCCACCCACTTTAGCCGCAATAAGTTGAGAAACGGTAGACGCGTCAAGCTCAAGTCGAGCAAGCTTTGCGTGATGGAAGGCTATTTTAAGCTCTGGGTTTCCGTCGCGAATACTGGTAGTGACATCTGCAAAATTACTATAACTGGCTAGTTTGGTCGCAATGGCGTCGCCATACTGCTGTAATTGATTAAGGTCGTAACCTGCAATTTCAATTTGAATAGGCGATGCAAAGCTAAAAAGCTCAGGCTCTGAAAACGTTGCCTGAACCTGAGGTTTAAAGGCTAAGTGATCACGAAGCGCTTGCTTTACCGCATCCATATCATCATCGGTCGCCGTAGGCTGCATTACAATATTTAAACGGCCCCAATGGTCGCCTCCCTGGTTAGGCGCTGCACTGATAAGACTACC
>NZ_JAHHDX010000047.1:1281-2485 GCF_018619335.1 Alteromonas sp. ALT199
GCTGCACTGATAAGACTACCCGTACCAGACATTGCATAAGTGCGAAGCACCTTGGTATCGCTTTCATCATTGCTATTTACCGCAACCGCAGCTAGGTCGCTGACAACAGCGTCGGTGCGCGCCAAAGGCGAACCAGCAGGAAGGGTCACTTCTACCGAGAATTCTCCTTGGGATAGGGTTGGAATAAGCTCCATACCTAGTTTTGGTACAAGCATTATCGCGCCAGCAGCAACAAGAAAGGCCATGGCTAGTACCAGTGCTTTTGCTTGAAGACTAACGCGCAGCAGTTTTTCATAGGCTGAAGCCAGAAGGTCAAACGCTTTATTAAATACCCAGATAAGCGGTTTAAACGCAACGCTCAGTAATTTGCTGGTGATATGCCATGCACCTATCACCAAGGTAACTAAGGCTGCAGGTAAAAATACAAAGACAAGCCTGATTACCCAACGAATTGGCAGGGTAATATAGTACATAACTTTACCAAACGTTGATGTGGGGGGCGTAGGCGCTGAAGTAGTGAATACATCTTCGTGATCTAGATGTTGCTTTTTCTTCTTATGCGCCATCGCTGGGATAAGTGTTAGCGCGACAACAAGCGACGCCGCCAAAGCGAACGACACCGTCAAAGCTTGGTCTTTAAACAGTTGCCCTGCAATGCCTTCTACAAATATCAGCGGAACAAACACGGCCATTGTCGTTAATGTAGAGGCCACAATTGCGCCAGAGACCTCTTTTGTACCTTCACTGGCGGCAGAAGTCTCAGTCTTAGTGTCTTCAGTGATTGATTTTTTAGTAGCTATTGCCTCATCACTTACAGCCATTTTTAACTTCTTGTGGCGGTCGATGTTCTCAAGCACAACAATACTGTTGTCTACCAATAAGCCAACAGCAAGCGCGATACCACCTAAGCTCATCATATTTAAGCTTATGTCGTTGGCATACATTAGATTAAAGGTAGCAATCACGGAAACTGGAATAGAAACCGATATAATTACAGTGGCCCAAAAGTCTTTGAGGAAAAGATACAGCACTAACATGGCTAAAATACCGCCCATTACTGCCGCTGATTTTACGTTGTCTATGGCTTGCTTAATGAACACGCTTTGGTCATAAATTTCGCTAAGCGTGTAGTTTGAAGGCAGGTTATCGTTTACTTCATTTAATCGGTCAGCTACTTTTTTTGCAACGTTAACCGCATTAGCAT
>NZ_JAHHDX010000012.1 GCF_018619335.1 Alteromonas sp. ALT199
ATGTTTTGTTAAGCGTTTAAAAACATCAGTAAGTTTTAAGTAGTGGTTCTGTAAAAATGGCTGAATCTGACAGAGATATTATTATGTGACTGCTATAGCAAAATTCAGTTAGAGAACGTTTCCAAAAAAATGAAACGTTAATAAAAAGTGTATTTAGGGTTGCGGAACTTTGACTTTAAACATAATATGTTTGCATTGGTAGTATATAAAGTGAAAAAGTTGTGAGGCTTCCCATCAAATTTAGCTCTTCGAGCATGAATGTTTCTTTTTTTGCCCTCGTAGCCGCCTTTGGGGGCTTCGTATTCGGGTTGGATGCAGCAAATATATCAGGTGCTCTTCGGTTTGTAAGTGCTGAATTCGAACTCGATTCTATTCAGCAAGGTACATTAGTAGGTTGTGCGCTACTAGGCGTTATTCTAGCCCTCTTCTTTACAGGCACACTATGTGAAAAGTTTGGAAGGGCTAGAGTGTTACTTGCTATCGGCTTCACTTACTCTCTGTCTTCTCTTTTGTCTGCCTTTGCTGTGAACTACGAAATGCTTCTTGTAGGCCGTTTTATTGGTGGTGTTGCCTTCGCATCAATCACTGTTTCTGCTATGTATATTGGCGAGATCGCTCCTGCTAATCAGCGAGGCAAATTCGTATCAATAAACCAATTTATGATCGGACTCGGCTTATTGTGCGCGTTTGTGATTAACTATTTCCTTGTTAAATCACTTGCCACCTCGACGTGGTTAACTAACGACAATATTTGGCGTGTGATGTTAGGCGCCGAACTTATCGCTAACGCGGTATGGATTGCTCTTATACTATGCATTCCTGAATCACCCCGATGGCTAGCTAAAAAAGGGCGAGACAAAGAAGCGCTATTCGTTTTCGAAATTATCGCTTCTACAGAAAACGCAAAGACGTTATTAAACGATGTAAAAAACTCTCTTACAAGCAACAGAGAGCTAGATACGCTGTCACAATTGAAGACATTATTTAGCCCAGGTTTACGCTTCGTTGTATTCATTGCCGTTGCTTATGCTTTCGTTCAAGGTGCCACCGGAATGAATGCGGTGTTGTTTTTCGCGCCTATGGTGTTTGAACAGATAGGCATGAGTGTTGAGGACACATTCATGCAAACCATCTCTACAGGAGCTGTAGGGCTTGCTGCAACCTTAGTGGCCATCGGTTTTGTTGAAAAGCTAGGTAGAAGGACGCTTACCATAGCTGGTCTTTTGCTCGTTGTTGTTGCTCATGGTTCGACTTTTCTAGGCTTTAAACAAGCGACTTATGAATTTAACGATGCTGCCATGGCTGAATTATCAGAACATTTTAAACAAAATTCGTTGCCGATAACCTTGCTCGCGCCGTTCGAAGGTAGAAGTTTCGATAGCGATGTGGCGTTAAAAACTGAGTTGAGTAAAAACTTCGATAAGAAAACGCTTCCTTTGGTAAGTGGCACTATCATCGAAAAAACAATAGTTGGAGTAAATGCACCACTGGTCTTGTTTGGCATTTTTGCGTTTCTTGCGGCATTTAACTTATCGATAGGGCCGATTATGTGGGTGATTTTCTCTGAGATTTTCCCAAATAAAGTGCGCAGTGTAGCGCTACCTTTCGCTGCACTCGTTCAAACAGTGTCATCGTGGTCAATTCAGCAGTTTTTCCCTTGGCAATTAGACAACATGGGCGTAGCAAACATCTTTTTACTCTACGCAGGTATTGGGCTATTTGGGCTAATAGTTATGTATCTCTATTTACCAGAGACAAAGGGTAAAACCATAGAAGCACTGGAGCTGGAATTAACAAATCAAAATGCAATGGGGGCTAAGTAGCTAGTATGAGTAAAAAAGATATTGCTACATTCGTTGTCGACTGGGGAACGAGTAACTTCCGTCTTTTCGGTTTGAGTAGCGAAGGCGTTTTAATAGACACAGTGGAAGCGCCATCAGGACTTCTGCAGATAAAAGACAAGGCGTTTGCCGAAACCTTAGAGTATAAACTAGAAGCGATGACATCGGACTACCAAAATATCCCAGTTTTAATGGCAGGAATGGTTGGCTCTGCGTCGGGGTGGAAAGAAGTACCTTACGTTGCAGCACCAGCATCGGTTTCAGATGTCATCAATAATGCAATTTCTTTTGAACTTCCTTGGGGTGCGCAGGCTAGAATTTTACCCGGGGTAAGTTACCGGGCCGCGCCACTTAACTGCGACGTTATGCGCGGTGAGGAAGTACAAATATTTGGTTTGTCACTGTTAACCGATTCGACAAACATGCATGTTGTGCTGCCAGGTACGCACAGTAAGCACGTTGATATAAAAGGCGGTGCTATTTCAAGCTTTTCGACTTTTTTTACGGGCGAGCTTTACGCATTACTTAGCCACTATTCATCAGTAAAGCCCCCATTACCTTCACAGGAAATTGTTAACGAAACTGCATTTTTGAAAGGGGTTAGGCGAACAACGGAGGGCGCATTGCTTAATGATATTTTTTCGGCCAGAGCACTAAGGCTATTTGGTGAGCTAGCCGATCACGAAGTGGCTGATTATCTGTCTGGTATATTGATTGGCAGCGAATTACACAGTTCAACACACAGAAATATTTATCTAGTCGGCGGGGAGTCTTTATGTGCTCGCTATGAACTGGCGGCTAAAGAGTTACAAATAGAGACGTACACATTTTCTGGGAACACATGCTTCTTAAATGGCATAGCAAGAATTATAAAGGAGATAGAAAATGGGCAGAGATAAAAATTCTGAAATACCTCTCATTGCTATTTTACGGGGCGTAACTCCGCAGACAATTTTAAATGTCGCCAGCGTGTTGGTAAGTGCGGGGTTTACCAAAATAGAGGTCCCTTTGAATAGCCCCAATGCAATTGAAAGCATACGCTTGCTTGTGAAAGAGTATGGTACCAAAAACTTCGAATTGGGCGCAGGGACGGTAACTAGATTAGATTTGGCTGAACAAGTATTAGAGACCGGTGCCAACCTCGTGGTAACGCCGAATTGTAATGTGGATGTTATTAAAACTGCGGTTGACGCAGGATGTGTTACGTATCCTGGTGTAGTAACGCCCACAGAAGCTTTTAATGCTGTACATGCAGGGGCCTCCAACCTGAAGCTATTCCCAATATCGATGGTGGGGGTAGGTGGAATGAGCGCGATGAAAAGCGTATTGCCTTCAAATATAGCGTTGTTTCCAGTGGGAGGAATTGACGCAACTGTAGAGTCAATGTCTCCTTATCTGCACAAAGGCGCGAAGGGCTTTGGCTTAGGCTCCCAGCTGTATAAGCCGTCAATGTCTTTGGATGAAATTAGCCATAAAGCGACGGCTTTTGTTAAAACATTTACAACAGTAATTAATGAATAACGGTTACCGATGGTAAACGCTTGGTGTTTGAGCCGATTTAATATAATGTTAAATACATATTATATTTATTGCCTCTTAAAGCGTGCATGTTGCAAATGACTTTGGTGATAAACTAAATGATGTCGATTAGCTACATTGACTCGCAAACGCAAACTCATCTGATGACTTAAAGAACCCAGTCTAATAGCGTGAATCACTTAAAGGTGTTATGATTTAAGTTATCATATGTTTAATGTAATCGGATTCGATTAAATGAATGAATTAGTTTATTACGACTTAAAACGCGCTGCCAAAATGACGCCGAGCTTGTCTGTACAAGTGGCTAAGGAAATTGGTCGCCGTATAGTCGCTGGCTCACTAGAGCCAGGTACCTTGTTAGAAGAAGAGAATTCTTTGGCAGAACGCTATCAAGTTAGTCGCGTCGTTATTCGAGATGCAGTGAAAATCCTAGTAGGCAAAGGGCTATTAGATGTAAGGCGAGGTATTGGTACTAAAGTTCGCCCTCGTAGCGAATGGATATTGTTAGACGATGACGTACTTGCATGGCATATCACTGCGCCACCTAATGAACACTTTATTAGTCAGTTGATGGATGTAAGGCTCGCTTTCGAACCTAAGGCCGCGCGATGGGCCGCAGAACGGTCTGATCCTGAAGCGCTTAAAGAAATCGAAGAAGCCGTTATCCGAATGGAGCAAGAGTCGGGTTCCTTAGAAAAGTTTATTGTTGCCGATGCTTTATTTCACCAAGCGGTACTGCGAGCAGCACATAATGAATTTTTAACTTCTATGGAAGGTATGATTTATTCTGCATTGTTGGTAAGTGTTCGCATTACCAATCAAGATCCTCGAAAAAACAGCGATTCGGTTAAGTTTCATAGAGACGTTTATGAAATGATAGCAAGCGGAGACGGCGAGGGAGCAGAAGCCCTTACAGAGAAACTTCTAAAAGATGCAATCAGAAGGTTGAAAGAAGCCTTTGGAGATAGCTTCCGAGAAGAGTAATAGTCTAAGAATTGTTAAAGCCGGTGTCTATACTACTATAGCCACCGGCTTTTTCGTTTTTAAGCGCTTTACAAAGCTGCTTTTTGTTTAAATCAACCCCTCTATGCCTTCGCTCACGAAATAGTTGCTGTCCAAATAACAAGACAACGTATCTAGCACATCTTGTATCACCATTATTTAATAAACATTATGTTAATGATTTCAAATCCTTCTTTACATTTAAACAT
>NZ_JAHHDX010000121.1 GCF_018619335.1 Alteromonas sp. ALT199
GAGAAAATCAAGGGTTAATATTCGTTATAGTTACAAAGGAAGCCGTACTTCTTTTCACGGGTCCTTAACGTTGGATATAAAAGGATATGACTGTGAACGGATGTTTAAGATAAATGTTGAAAAATAAATAAGCGTTAGGCTTCATACGAGTGAGATTAGTATTCTTTTTCGGATATCAAATTAGAGTATAATTACTTTGCTTTAATGGCTAACTCAAATCTGCATGTTTAACCGTTAAATTGTAAACAAATATGAAATAGTGCGGATGTGAAGTTAAGAATAAAGCATCAGTGTATATGTCACTTTTGCAATATGTTTGGCAAGCAAACACTAAAATGATGCTTAAATCATTTTATTGAACTTTTTTTCTTATTCTGGGTCTTGATATTGTGGGAATAGTCACTATACCTACATATTGGTTAGACTTCATATCTTAATTAGGTCTCGCGCAGCTTCGGTTACTTTGCTAATATTAAGCTGCAATAAATGAGGTGAACAATGAGCAAAAATTTGCAATCTATGGCCCTGTCAGTGCCACACAGCGGTAGCATTGAAGGCTACGTACAAGCTGTAAGCAGCATTGATATGCTTAGCGCTGAGGAAGAGCGCGAGTTGGCAGTGCGCCTTCGCGAAGACGAAGACTTACAAGCCGCTCGTAAGCTGGTAATGTCGCATCTTCGTTTTGTAGTGCACATTGCAAAATCTTACTCAGGTTATGGCTTACCACAAGCCGACTTAATTCAAGAAGGTAATATCGGTCTGATGAAAGCCGTAAAGCGTTTCGACCCTACTGTAGGCGTACGCTTGGTTTCTTTCGCGGTACATTGGATCAAAGCAGAAATTCATGAGTTTGTACTTAAAAACTGGAGAATAGTGAAAGTTGCGACGACAAAAGCGCAACGTAAATTGTTCTTTAACCTACGTAAGGCGAAGAAGCGTCTAGGTTGGTTTACTCACGCAGAGGTACAAACGGTAGCAGAAGAACTTGGTGTAAGTACAAAAGAAGTGCTCCAAATGGAAGCGCGGATGAGTAGCCAAGATCAAGCGTTTGATTTAACAGCAGACGAAGATGAAACCGGCAATTTTGCGCCAGTTCAGTATCTAGAAGATAAATCTTCAGATGTGGAAACCGACGTAATAAACAATGATTGGGATACTGCAGCGAGCAAACGTTTGTATTCAGCTATTAAAACGCTAGATGAGCGTAGCCAAGACATCATTGAAACTCGTTGGTTAGCAGACAATAAAATTACTCTGCAAGACCTAGCCGACAAGTACCAGGTTTCCGCAGAACGTGTTCGTCAAATCGAAAAGAACGCGATGAAAAAACTTCAAGCAGCCATGGTTGCTTAGTTTTTAGTTTCTCCGTATTGAAAAAAGCGCCTTAAAGGCG
>NZ_JAHHDX010000028.1 GCF_018619335.1 Alteromonas sp. ALT199
GGGGTCAGAGTACATTTCTGTGGGGTTATTTCACAGGCGTAAATAGGCACAGGCCGTTTTTGTTAATATCAATAGGCGTTTTGCTTATCAAATAAATGCGGGTGGGCGCGGTAACACGCAAAATACCGCCTTCAGCATTTAAAAATTGTGAGGGCAGAAGCACAGAGTTGTCATCATTTTCCAAGTGGCTGGTTTCGGTTTTTATGGCAAAGTGGGATAAGCCGCCGTGATCTAGCCAGCCTAATACGTTGTCTGGTGTCGCAACAAAATGATCGTGCTTTAATACGCTACTGTGTAGCGTTATATTGGCACCGAAAACGGGTTTATTCTCAATCGCCATCTGCGTATTCGGCTTCAAATGTAGACGATATAGCCCATGTGCTTCAGGCACAATTTCATCGTTTGTATCTTTGTTATTCACTAGCGTAAGCATACAAAGTTTCACATGGTAATTCTGATGATTTTATTGTGGTGGACTTATGGTCTAACTGCGTTGATGTGGATCAATCAGAAGCAAATACTGGGCTACAAGCTCTTTTTAAAACGGTGGTCGTATGAAAAAGTGAGCACCAAATATTTGGTTAGTGAACTAGGTTTTTTGCGCATTAAGCAATTCGCCAAGACGTCTGATAGCTTCGCTTCTTTCAGCTTGAGTACTATCATTAAAATTAAAACGCAAACAATGCCGATATTTCCCCGTTGCTGAAAACAGCTGCCCGGGCGCGACATAAATACCATGTTTTTTAGCCTCATCGGCAAGCTTAACGCTGTCGTAACGGCTGTTGAGCTCTACCCACAGCACATAGCCACCTTGGGGGTAGCTAATGCACGTGTCTGAAGGGAAAAAGCGTTTAATGTCTGCACGCAGAGCATCTCGCGCGCTCACGTAGTAATGGCGCATGGCCCTAATGTGTTTGTCGTAGCCACCCTGCTCAATAAAACTTGCTATAGCTAACTGGGGCAAGGTTGGGCACATAGAGCTACTGACATACTTAGCATGTAGTACTTTGTTTCTATAGCTACCGGGCGCTATCCAACCCACGCGAAAGCCAGGCGCGAGGGTTTTTGAAAACGACGAACACAGCAAAACGCGACCGTCTTCATCGAACGATTTTATCGTTTTTGGTCGAGGGTAAGAATAAGCTATATCGCCGTAAATATCGTCTTCGATAATGGCAACGTCGTACTCTCTCGCCAACTCGTATAGCGCTTGCTTTTTTGCATCAGGCATAACGAATCCCTGCGGGTTATTCACCGTTGGAGCGACTAAAATTGCCTTTATCGGCCATTGGTCAAGCGCTAGTTTTAATGCCTCTATGCTTAGCCCCGTTTCAGAGTCAGTGGGGATTTCTAACGCTTTTAACTCTGCGCCCTTTATAGCCTGCATAGCACCGTAGAACCCAGGGGATTCTACCGCTATCACGTCACCAGCACTCGCCACCGCCCGAAGACACACTGATAGCGCTTCTTGGCAGCCAGAAGTCACAATAAACTCATCGCTTTGCAGCACACAGCCAGATGCAGCTGCTAGTCGACTTAGCTGCTTTCGCAGACTCTCATCACCCTTTACGTCACCGTAAATCATGCCATCTAAGGCTCGATGTTTGGTGAGTTCATGCATTCGCTTTATCAAAGGTTTCAGTGTTTTCGCTGTCATGTTGGGCATGGCATGTTGAAACTGACACAGGGTTTGAGTGTCATTGTCTTTGTTGAAGGTGTTCAGCAAGGTATCTAGCACATCCTCCCATTGAGACACGTCCATGGGACGTTGCGGAGGCTTGGTCATACGCGGGGTATTGTCCATCGACGCGTTACGGGCAACAAAATAACCTGATTTAGGTTTTGCTTCTACCAGTAGCTGAGCTTCTAACATACGATAGGCTTCCTGCACAGTAGCAATACTTACTCTATGCTCTGCTGACAACTGCCTTACCGAAGGTAGTTTGTTTCCCACCTTAAAAACACCACGTTCGATCTGGGTTTTAAGTTCATTGGCTAATGTTTCGTAGAGCGTCATCGTAACCCTTTTGTCATACGAAGTTGTCTGCATACAGATAACTATATCTCAGTTGATAGTTGCTTTTAACCATACAGATTGAAAGAATTACGCCCATACAGACGTTAATGTTAATTAACTGTATGGCCGTTTTTTAATATTTTTGAGTATGATGCATACAAAAATATGACTGTATTGTGTTGTTGAAACACAAGCGTTTGGTTAACCAACCTTGCTTTGAACCACACTACGCGTTGCTTAGCTCAACACATAAGGACTGTCATGGACACATCTCTTCTCATCGCACTTGCTACATTTGCATTTATCAGCACGGTAACCCCCGGCCCAAACAATATGATGCTATTAGCTTCTGGTGCGCAATACGGCTATAGACGTTCACTGCCGCACATGCTGGGTATTGTGATTGGCGTTGCAGGGCTAATGGTAAGCACATTGCTAGGAATTGGTGCGCTGTTCAACCTATTCCCTGTGCTGTACAGTGTGCTTAAGGTACTAGGCGTTGCATACCTGTTATGGCTAGCATTTAAAATTGCTACTGGGCCAGTGAATGAGATTGAAATTAAATCAACCAAACGACAGAGGCCACTTAAATGGTGGGAAGGGGCATTATTTCAGTTAATAAACCCTAAAGCGTGGATGATGGCGTTAGCAAGCGTAGGCACATTTTCATCGCCTGGCGAGCACTATACGGAATCTGGCATTGCAATTGTTACCGCCTTTGCTGTAATTGGGTTTCCGAGCATATCGATATGGGCTGCGGTAGGCGCGAAAATTCGCGTGTGGTTGAGTTCGCCTATTAGAAGACGACAATTTAACCTCACTATGGGCGCGGCCACAGCTGCAACCTTGTTTTTAATTGTGTAACGTTTGTATTAACTTGGTGCTAGCTCTTACAAAAAATCGACTAGCTAGTGTCTCTTAAAAAACTTGATGAAAGGAACGCGAATAATGAATTTGGTCGGTAACTTCATTCAATACCTTAATGCTTATGAAAAAAAGAACTTAGACAGTATTTCCGACATGTTTTCAGATAGCATCGCACTACGTGATTGGAAAATTTCGGTACAAGGTAAATCTCTAGCAATCGACGAAACACGTAAAAACTTTGCGAACGCAGACTCAATAGAAATACACGTGCTATCAACCATGACAAACGATAATATGGTGTCTGGAGAGCTTAAAATTGTGGTAGATAAAGCAGAAACATTATTTGTTGTCGATGTCTTAACATTTGATGAATACGGTAAAATTACCGCTATTCATGCTTATCTAGGGCGGGAAGATTAAGGCAAATTGCAGTAAAACCAGATAGGAGCAAGCCTTCATGGAATTGAATCAAGTTACACTACCCGTTACTAACATGGTTGAGGCGGTTGAATTTTACCTCACCCTTGGGTTCACTCAAATTGTTGATACACCGCATTACGCAAGGTTTACTTGCCCTGAAGGCACCTCTACTTTTTCACTCTCATTAGAAAGCGAAAGCGTACAGAATCACAGCGTGATTTACTTTGAGCATGAAGCGTTAGACGAGCTATATACATCGCTTGTAGAAAAGGATATTCATTTTGAGCAACCGCCTACTGAACAACGTTATCTTTGGAAAGAGGCTATTTTAAAAGATCCATCTGGCAATAAAATAAAGCTTTATTGGGCGGGGGAGAACAGAGTAAACCCGCCTTGGAAAGTAGAAATTAATCGGTAAACATTGAGAGATGCAGTGACAGAACCTCAAATAAGCGTGCATTTTCGATTAACAAAGTTAGATGCCATGCAGGCGTATACGCTAAAAAGAGAAATTGAAGGCGCTTATTTTATCAAGCGCGAAGGGAATGTTGATGACCAAGAACCTGGTGTTTTTGTCGGCATGGTGCCTTTAAAAGAAACGTTGTTTGATGAACTCAACGACTATGTTATACGCCAACAAATTCAGTACGATGACTGTGATATTTTTGTAGAAGCAAAAAATACTGACGGCAATGTCGCAGTACCGAGAATTGTGAACAAACTGCTTAAGTATATAGACTGTAAGCTGACCTATGCCCTGACAACATAGCTTCATGGCCGGCACAAATTTAAGATGGATATGATGTAAAGTATGGAAACACATCAGCTATGTTCATCCACGCTGTGTTAGCGTGAACCGCCATGGTAGGGTCGTATCATCCCGTGTGCCTTGCGCTTCACTTTTATCTTCTTTTGCGTAATCTATGCCTATACGAGGTGCGCTGACAATACTTTCGTCGGAACTAAAATCGGCGTTGCTTTCAAACCAAACAGTATTGTTGTTGAACACAGGTTCGCCATTTAGCGCTGGTGTTAACGCCAAGGCCTGCGTTAGCTTCGCCGGACCAGAGCACAAATCGTTCAGTGATTTTTTACGTCCTCGACGTGCCTGCATAGTGTCAATGCCGGTGGTAGGTCTAATTCCACGAATAAGCACTGAATCTGCATAGCCGGGTTTGTTAGTGACGATATTAAACATGCTGTGGTAGCCGTAAACGGTGTAGATATAGGCTATGCCGCCCTCTTTTTCAAGCGTTGCTACAGAGGAGGGGCGGCGCAATAAATGTTTTTGCATTGCTAGGTCACGGTTGCCACAATAAGCCTCAGTTTCAGTGATCATACCTCCGGCAAGTACACCATCGACCCTGCTAAAGAGAAAATTGCCAACAAGCGACCTTGCTATATTAACCACATCGCTGTCAGTGAAAAAAGAAAGCTGCATTTTTTTCAAAGTAGATAGAAAGGTAAGTTACGACGATTTCTTAATTTCGCTGTGAGACTTTAAAACCTTACTACCGTCGTCTTGTTCAATAAGGTAGGCAGGGTCACTGTCGCTTGCTTCACGCTTTACCGACGACCCTTTTATAGTGCGTTCAACATCGCTAGTAAATTTCTCTCTTATATTGCCTGTGGCACTGCCGTTGCCCCATTCCCATTCAACTTCTGTTTTTACGGCGTAGTGTTTCATCATCATTCCCTGTAGCGTTGGTTTTACTATCTATGTAGTGTTAAACGGGGAAGGTAGCCGCTTAGTTCATAAAGCATTACAGCACAAAGAGTTTGGGTAGAGAAAGGAAAGGCAAAAAGTAAAGTCAATAGAGTCAGACAATTGAGCTTGAAACCCTAAGAAAGGGTCTCAAGCTGTTTTTGTGTGGGAACTTGTTTCTGTGTAGCGGAACTCCCAGCGGTAGCTATCACGACCAAAGCCACTGCAAACCACTGAGATAGCGTAAGGGTTTCATCAATAATTATAAACGCTGCTATAGCTGCAACTGCAGGCTCTACGCTCATCATTATACTGAAAGTTTGCTTAGGCATGTTGCGCATAGCACTCATTTCTAATGTGTAAGGTATAGCAGATGAAAAAATACCTACGGCGCAGCCTATTAGAATAGCTTCTGGAGATAGTAGGGCACTACCTTGACTGACTACGCCAATGGGTACCACACAAATGGCGGCCACTAGCATACCTAAGGTAACCGTAATGCCGCCTGAACCTTCGTTGCCTGTTTTGTTACCAAATACAATGTAACCGGCCCAAAAAGCGCCAGCGGTTAGCGCTAGCATTACGCCGACAGGGTCTAAGCTTTGTGCCGACGCGCCGCCAATATCCGGAAGTAATAAACAAACGCCAGCAACAGCTAAAATAGCCCATGCAAAATCGCGTTTTTTTCTTGCGCTAAAAAATGCAACGGCTAATGGCCCTGTAAACTCAAGTGCTACGCCTATGCCCAGAGGGATTCTAGCAATGGCAAGATAGAAAATGATATTCATTGCCCCTAGGCAGGTACCGTAAATAATGACGTTGCGCCATCCTTTCGCACTCAAGCGCGCCCTCCAAGGTCTGAAAATTAAAGTCAAAATTAAAGCAGCGAAAAATGCACGCAGAGCGCTGGTGCCCTCAGGACCAGCAATAGGAAATAGTTGCTTGGCAAAAGACGCACCTGATTGAATGGTTATCATGGCTAAGAGTACTGCGACTATGGCAAGTAAAAAACGTTGATTCACAATATATTACAACTTTGAAGGGACAGAAATAGATTATATTTATTCTAACAGTGAAATGCTCGTTGATAAGCGGAAAGTATCAAAAAATGAGCTTGATACGAGCTCAAACCTACCTTTATATTGGTGTTTACATGATCATAAAAACAACTTATTTTGACGTTTCGCGCATTGCTGCGCGATAAACGTATTGTTTTTACGATAAAGCAATATAGTGGCGTAACATACGAGCATTATGGCGGTAACAAAATCACTAGCTTATCCAAGCAACCTGTAAAAGGAACATTGATATGGAAATTAGGTATCTTTCTTCACCGTTAGAAGTTAAAGGCTTCTCGGTGGTTACCAATAACGAAGCAGAGTTTTCTCAAAACGGAAAGATCCCAGGTTTATGGCAACGGTTTGATAACACGATAGCTGTAGACTATAAAGGCGGTGAACGTGTGTATGGGGTGTATTTTAACTATGAAGATGATCACACCGGAAACTTTTCGGTGTTGGCAGGTTTTGACGGTAATAATGTGCCTGAAAATATAAACGCTGAAAACATTACCATTCCATCAGGGAAGTACCTTGTTTTTACCAGACAAGGAGAGATGCCTCAAATTGCCATTGATGCCTGGAGCGATGTTTGGCGATATTTTACTCAAGGAAGTGCTGATTATGAAAGAACGTTCACTGTAGACTTCGAGCACTACGTGAACGGCAGCCATATTGATGTTTACATAGCGGTAAAGTAGCGCTTTTAAACAAACCAAAACGCGTTGATATAAATGCCAGGCTCTAAAATTAGTTGCCATAGCTGACATGACCTATACTAGAACGTAGATGAAAAAAATGTGACCTTACAATTCTCTTATTGGAGTGTTTTTGGAATACACGAAGTCGGTACTTCAGATACTTACTATCTGTTGACGTACCCTCTTTTAAGGATAGTAATTGCATACACTTACTCAATTACACATCGATATCGCTCGAAATGCGACGGACGATTTCAACCTATTTCATGACCCTATGCGGTGGCAGCATATATTGGATAACCCGTTTCAAGGTACAATAGCGCTTGGGTTCCAACTTGGCCTATTTATAGAAACGCAAATAAATCAAGACGCATCTGCGATAAGACCAAGGCGATACTCTGTTTATGAGTTTACCTTTGTTAACCCGGCGAAAGAGGGGGACGGACTAAGCTTAACGATTAAATCTGCTCGTGTTTCCAGTTCTGAGAAAGGCGAGCAAGAGTCGCAACGTTTAATTTTAAAAGCGTCAGGAAAACCTAGCTTAATCGGCTTTTATCGCCAGTCAGACTACCTGTCTGTTACTTCCTCGTTGTTAAAATACAGCAAAGACCAGATTTCAAAGATGAAAGACCGAACGCTGTTAGATGGCAGTGTTTTTTTAAAGCGAAAGTGGATGATTGTTGGTAACGTTAAAAATTACCTGTTAAGCGCTTTCGCCGATCAAGTACAGTATGTTGACGAGTTTGCGAATAAGGTCCGTTTTCCACAGTTTTACCCGCTTTCCTTGATGTCATCGGCAATGTTAGAAAGGGCGCAGGCCCTAAATTACGACTTAATTCAAAACCCTATGATCTATGTTTCGCAAAACATGTGCATCGATAACCAGCAATTGGCACAACTTAAAAGCAACGATTGTTTAAACATACTAGTTGCGCCTATTGAAACAGATCCCAGCCATCTTACCTGTGCTGGATGGGTGAATAGTGAATCTCTACTTTTCTGTGCAGAGGTGAAGCTTATGCCGTTGTCAGAGATGCTAAAAGCAAATCAGTAAAAAGTTAGCGATGTGGTGACAACAAGTGAACGGTTGGTTTGCCGTCTGCTTCGCTATAAACAAAGTCGACCAGTTTTATTTTACGGTTCTGCTTGTCTTCATAAAACACAGCTACTCTGTGACTTCTTATCTCGTGCAAAATAGCGTCGAAATGCAGCGCTACAGGAAAAAGGCTGTTGTATGTTAGTGCATTGGGGGCTAGTGCAAATTGCACTTCAACTCGCCTATAGTGGCCAACGTGTTCGTTGAACCTATCGTTAATTTCAATTGAATGTAAGCTAGGGGGTATGAACTGGTTTTTTTGTCCTTCGTTTACCGACTTGACCTTAAAGTGTTGGTTGAAGTAACGAGCTAGCTGGTTAGCTTCGTTACTAGTCAAATCACCTAAATTAGATGCACTTTCAACAAACTTTAGGTGCGGCGCTGCAATTACAAATTCTTCCAAGGGAAAGCTCAACGTTATTCCCGTTTTTGAGTTTATGTCCTTAAAGACTAACTCGCTGCCAGGCAATGAGTGTGCGCTAACTGAAAACGCAAATGCGACGAGGCTGTAAACAAAAGCGTGACTGAAACTGGTAAGAAACTTATACGGTTTTACAGTTATCACTATTTCTGCCCGCCATAATCGGTCTGCGTATCACGCCAAACCGAATGAGGATGGTTACCTGGTTTATTTGTGGACTTATTAGACTGCATTGAGAATTCTATCCATAGAGAAGGGCCGTGAACGCGTACATAATCGTCTTCAGCATTTAATGCTGTGGTTCCAGAAAACCCTATCACAGTGCTATCAAACGCATTCGCGTATTTCTCCATGTATTTTTTAGCCTCGGTTTCATTGATATTCCCAACATAGGTATAAATGGCTTCTTTTAGTAAAGAAACTTGTTTCTGGGACAAAGAGGACACCGCTAAACCTTCTTGGCTATCGGGAATCGCATCATCGGCTTGGGGACCTGCGATAATATCTCTGTAAGTCCCTTTTAACTTCGCTTTTTCTCGCTGTTCGCTAGTGAGTAAAGTCAACAATTTTGCAAACGCATCGCGTTTTCACTGGCAGCCTTTTGCAAAATCGCTTTCACAATACCCCTTTGCTCGATGGAAAGTTCACCCAGAAATATACCGGGGCGGTCGGGGAAAGCACCGGCGGGTAAGTTGCTCCAATTTTTCGCTTGTTCCACAGAATATTCAGTTTGAATCTGCTATATACATTCATGGGTAAGTTTTCCTGCACTGTTAGTGCAACCTAGACACTGAAGTGCTTCATTAAGAATATTCGATGTATTTAGT
>NZ_JAHHDX010000044.1 GCF_018619335.1 Alteromonas sp. ALT199
GGGAGTAAAAAATCATTTCTGTTAAACAAGAATGGGGTGAATAACTCTTCCTCTAATCCTGTAGACAAAGAACTTGATATTGTTCGCTCTTACACTCGTAATTCAAAGTCGTTAATTTTAGCCGGTCAGAGCCCGAAGCCGGCGGGTGAAACGCTGGATGGCTTTATACTAAAAGCTTTTACAAAGTATTTAGGTAACCCCAATACAACTTATACGTCGGTGTTAGGTGATGAAATAAAAGGGCCTGATCCTAAAAAGCCTGTGATGCTTAGTTTAAGCTTTGGCTTTCCTCACACTCCTGTTTTACCGCCGAAATCATTCCGTGACCGTTTTAAGTCTAAGCACTATAAAATTCCTGAGTTTTCTCAAACTGAATTAGAACGTTTACCTCCACAATTAGTAAAGCTGTATAAAAATATGAAAACTGATGGTATGACGAAAGAGGAAAAGCTTAAAACTATAAGAGATTATTACGCTTTTACTGCATATGGAGATGCTTTAATCGGAGAAGCGATAGAGAAATTCAAAGCATATAACGAGAAGACGGGGCGACCTTACTTGATAATCTTAACGGTTGGAGATCATGGTTGGCATCTTGGAGAGCAAGGCATTTCAGCGAAGTTTGGTCCTTGGGACAAGTCTAATCATGGTGCAATGGTAGTGGTAGATTCTCGCGGTGAAGCATTTCCGCGTAATACTGTATATAACGATTTCATCGAATACGTAGATATTTCACCAACTATACTTTCCGCCGCAGGTGCAGAGATTGATAGTAGCCTTGACCACTTAGACGGTTTCGATTTAGCAGAAGTTATTAAAAAGCCTAAGTTAAAAAGAGATTATGTGCTTGGAGAGCTCAATCAAATTATAGGCGACCGCGCTTATTTAAGAACTAACAGATTTGGCTTCTCTATGAAAGTGCGACCTAAGCTTGGAAAGCCAGGTGAAACCCATAAGCCAGGAGAGGATATAAGGTGGGCTATCAATGCATCAGCTAGCGACGTTGAAATGGCTTTGTATGACTTGTCATGTGACCCCAATGAACGTCGAAATGTTGCTTATGAACCTGAATACAGTGCCATCGTTAAAAGGCTACGCGAAAAAACTCAAGATATATTTTTGGGAGATGGGAGGCTGGAAATTGACTGGACTAAGGAAAACGTTTCGTTTACATCAGACTTTGCTCCAGGCGCTCACGATAGATCTTTATCGATAGAATCAACTAAAGAGATTAGCTGTCTATTATGATTGTCGTTTGAATCGG
>NZ_JAHHDX010000174.1 GCF_018619335.1 Alteromonas sp. ALT199
ATTTAGAATAGAAAGCACTTTTAATTTCTACCTCAGAAAAAAAGAGAGCTGAGTTATTCAAATAAATCGGTATATTTTAGGTAAAGCTAAGAAATTTAGAAAATACCTCTTTACCAGGCGTTTTTGAGTTACCATTCGATACAACCATTCTAACCTTAAATTTTGAAAGATTTTGGGTGCTCTTTTCTCTTCGCCGACTAAGAATAAAATTGAAGCTCCAATACATAATGAAACACCGGAATTAAGTTCTTTTGATAGGTGCCAACTTAATATTTCCTGTCGTGGAGAGCCAACTGCAAGGAAGACAAAGTCTGGTTTTAACTCTTTAGTATCGTGAACTATTTTTTCGACTTCTAACGGTTTATTAATAAATCCCATACTAGGGTTAATATGACCAAGATTAACTTGTGGGTATTTTATCTTAAGTTTATTAAAAACATCATTTTCGCTTCCGATAATAAGAACATTTTTGCCATTTAATACCTTTCCATCAAACAACTCTTGCGTCAAAGTACTTCCTGGAACAACGTTGTTTATTTTTTTACCTTTTTTATCCATGAGAACTTGTAAGATCTTACTATCACATAGCATCAACGAAGCATTCCCATAGATTTCCCACAGTACATCTCTTTTCTCAAGATTTACTAGTCTGCTTAAGTGATCAACATTAGGAGTAATCACATTGTGAAATTGAGTTTTTTCTGCAGACATTTTATCAATAGTTACGATTGCTTCTGAACATGTAAGGTCATTGAATTCGAAAAAACCTGTTTTAACTTTTGTCATTTTTTTCTCCATGGCTCAACTCGTTCTTGACATCTCTTTTCGTTTTAACCCATTCCGTTTCTGGTTTTTTAAAAAAAGAGCTATAAACGGTTAGTTTTGAAGATAGAAAATCAATAACGTCATTAAACTTAATCGACGATGTAATACTCTTTCCATATGTGAACCAAGTAAAAATTAATAAAACTGTGGTAATTAGAAAACAAGCGGGAATAAAAATTAGAAAACTATTTTCAATATAGATATTTAATAATAGCGCTAACATTGATAATGTTGATAGTATCAGCATCCAAAGGATAGTCGGTGGTATTGCAGCATCAACGAGAAGTGCAAATGTTTTTAAGTCAAAGTTTTTAATTGCCTTGTATGCATACTTTGGAAACATTTTTATCATCCCTAAGTGTCCGTGCTCCCACCTTTTCCTTTGAGACGCTGCACCTTCTTTATTTTCAGGGAAATAGCTGAAGACCTTAGCTTCATCAAAATATATTGCTGGTTGCCCTTTTAATGCTAAGTTAAGCCCTAACTCCAAATCTTCCACGATACTAGAAGATGCTAAAGAAATATCTCTTAGTATGCTTGTAGGAAACGCAAATCCTGAGCCCTGAATGTGGCACCCTAAACCAAGTGTCTTCATTCCCCTCGCGCGCAAATCATTCTTAACCGCCCAAGTAAACTCACTTATCTTCAAATCAATTCTTTCATCATTTGGTGACAACATTAAATATTGGCTTTGAACCACAGAATTAGCTGTTTGACTTTTACTTACTAACTTTGAGTACGAATCAGGTTCAAACAGGCAGTCTGCGTCAAAAACAACTACCGTCTCAAAATCATAATTACTAGTTATTAACTTTGAACCAAAATCTAACGCAAATCCTTTACCTCTATTTTGCTTGTCAAACCTTTCAAAAACATTAACGCCCGTATTTCTAGCTTTTTTGGCCGTATCGTCAGTACAGTTATCAGCAACGACAAAAATTTCATCATTTTTACCTATTATGCTAATTAGATGTTTAAGTGTTGCCTCGATAACTTCTGTTTCGTTGTGAGCAGGAATTAAAATCGCACACGGCTTGTGGTTTAAAATATCGATTTTTTCTTTTCTTTTTGCACTTAAGCCTAAAACTAAAACGGTAATAAAGAGTAACGAAGGAATACAAAACAATAGACTAATTAACAATATCATAATTACTGCTCAAATAGTTTAGCTAACTTATCGGCTTCTAATTCAACGTTATGCGCATTCCTGACTTCTACGTGAGCATTTTGGACAATGCTTTTTAATTCTTCAGGACTTAAGGAAACACTCAGATTCAAGTTTTGTGTTAAGTCTTCAATCGAGCCAGGAACCGTCAATAAGCCTGTTTTACGGTGTTTAACTAACTCTGGAATGCCCGCTATATAAGTACTGATTACTAGCCTTCCTTTTGCCATTGCCTCCATTATGGCGACTGGTAACCCTTCTGCAAAACTCGGTAAAACCATAACTGAACACTGCTCCAAAAGAGTCTTAACTTCTGCTGGGCTTATCCAACCTGTTATAGTCACACGCTCTTCTAATTCTAACTCTTTAATAAGGGTTTCAATTTCACTACGAAGTTCCCCATCACCGGCTAAGATTAAATGCGAATTATGCCCTTCATTCAGATGCTCTTTAAATGACTTAAGTAACAAGAGCTGGCCTTTCTGTTCACAAAGTCTACCCGTGCACAAAAAAACGTTTTCATTAGCGCCTGTATTTCGCTCTAAACACTCAAAATAGGCAGGTTCCAAGCCACAACGTATAACCTTAACTTTGTCCCAGTCTTTTTTATCAATCCACCTGTACAGTTGAGACCTACCAAAACTACTGACAGTTGCTATAAACTTACTTCTGTCTACTTTTTTCCTTAAGTTTAGATCTTCTGGGAAGTCATACTCTTCAGGCCCATGAATAGTCAGGCTGTAAGAAATCTTCGACATCAACGAAGCATACATTGCTACTTCAGCTGAGTTAGTGCCAAAATGAGCGTGAATGTGCTGACAGCCATCTTTTTGACAAACTATTGCTACAAAACTTGCCTCGATAGCACAAACAATGTGTTTATAAAAACTTTTACTTGATTTTTTATTCATTGATAATATGAGTATTATCAATGTCAATGCATCATTCGGGCTAGATAATAGCCATGCAAAAAAAGTTTTCAGCAAACGAATTTTGGACTCATTTAATATAAAAGTAGTTAATCTATATTCTTCTTTATCTTCTTCGCCAAGACCTTCAAAATTTTCACTTCTCAATGATAATCGAGTTACTTCGATCCCATTGTTTTCAACAGCTTTTATCTCTCTGCGGATGAATGTATGGCTAACCTTCGGGTATTGATTAACTAAATATGCTACCTTCATTTTGTCTCCCTGCTCCTAATCTCCATCGGGATTCCATATGCAATGGAATTACACGGAACATTTTTATTTATAAGTGACATGGCGCCTATCCTACAGTTGTCTTCTATATTGATTTCTCCAATTAACATTGCTCCTGCACCAATATCAACATTATTTCCAATCACAGGCGCTGGTCCATCAGCTACTTTACTGCCAATAGTAACGTTTTGTCGCAATGTGCAGTCCTCGCCGATAATTGTTTCTGAATTAATAAAAATTTGTCCGAAATGCCATATTCTTAACCCACCTCCTATCTGTGCCTCGGGTGGAAGGCTTATTCCAAAAATTAATTCGATAAAACGGAAAAGAAAATAATATGGGATCAAAACGAAACGTCTAATTTTCGGATTTTTTATGGACATTAGAAACCTGCCAAACCTATACCATGCAATAGGATATATCGATTGCTCTCTTAAAAGCGCTCTAAGGCCGCCAGCCCGAGCTAGATCACTCTTGAAGTTTTTAAAACTAGACTCTTTTCGCATGTTTTTCCTTTTCCAAAATTTGCAAAAATGCACAGCCACAACCAATTAAAAGCCAAAAATACCAACAGTAAGAAAGATAAAACAACATGTTATCGGAATAGCAAACCAACATGAATGAAGTAATTACAGCTAAATAAATACTATTGCCCTTAGGATCTAAAGAAAACTGTTTCAAATACTTCAACAAAATTCCTATAAACAGAACTAAGAAAAAAAACACCCCTAAAAAGCCCATATCAAAGGCTATCTGAACATAGGCATTGTGAGCATCGAACTGCTTTTCACCTTCAAGAGGAAAAAAATCTAGAAAGTAATAAGAAAAAGTGTTATAGCCATGCCCAAGAAACAACTTGTTTTGAATAAGTTCCCACGACGATACCCAAACCACCTGTCGCCAAGCGTAAGAGTTTAACTTTTCTCCGCCGCCTTCTGTAATTTGCGAATCCGAGGCTAAGTCAGCAATACGTTCTTGAACAAAAGGCAAAAATAAGGCCAATATTGCTAGCACACACATTACTACTACATACTTGCGTTCATACAAAAGTCCATAAACAAAAAATATGGTAAAGAATGCAATCCATGCACTTCTAGTTTGAGTTGCAATGAGGCACACCGCACTTAATGGTATTAGTAGATAACAAAGGCGGATGAACCGTTTAGAGAAAAACACTGATTCTGCTTTAATGCAATAGAAACACACAGCGCTGACTAAGACTAAGTAAAATGCGTAGATGTTAGGGTGCATGAAGCTACCATGAAGCCTGAAACCATCTCTTGTTGTGCTCAATTCTGGAAATACAAACTGGATAGCTGAAACACTAAAAGGAATGAAGCTTGAGTAAACGATTAACTTCATTATTGACTCCACGTCCTCTCTTGACCGTACAAAGCTATATGCAAATGAGAAAATTGAAAAGTAGGTCAACACTGAAACAAAGGCGCGAAAAGAAGCAATAGGAGTGGGTGATATAACAATTGAAAATAGCCCTACAACAATGAAGCCCGACCACAGCTTAAATACGCTCGAAGATATGGTGCCTCGCGACTGAATTAAGCCGCCGAAGAATAAGACAATGAGTGACAAGTTCAATAATGCACCAACACTTATGCCTCCGAAATCTGTCAGGCGAAGTATCGGGTCCAAAGAAGCTCTTGTAAGCAATAACAAGTATATTATCGGAGAGAACAAGTAAAGTGGACTTTTACGGATAATCATAATTTAACACTGGTCTATATAATTCCATTATAACCTGGGGGGCAGATTCCGTTGTGAGGCAGGCAAAATACCGCTTTGTTGCTGTTAATGCAAAAATATTTGCAACAATCAGGCCGTTCTGAGTGTCCTTATGTCAATTTTATAATTTATCACTTCCCGTCTCAGCTGTTGTTCGTAAGATTTGCTTTCTCAATGAAATGTAAGGGCATATATTATTAGCAATTCCTAGAT
>NZ_JAHHDX010000155.1 GCF_018619335.1 Alteromonas sp. ALT199
ATTGACACTAATATAAAAAATGCCAGTAAACAACGCTGAATGGCACTATATTAGATTTTGTAAAGTATACGATTTAGATACTATTCCCACTCAATCGTAGCAGGTGGCTTACCAGAAATGTCGTAAACTACACGGCTAATGCCGTCGACCTCGTTAATAATACGGTTTGATACTTTACCTAAGAAGTCGTATGGCAAATGAGCCCAGTGAGCCGTCATGAAGTCGATAGTCTCTACCGCGCGAAGGCTTACTACCCAATCGTATTTACGCGCATCACCCATTACGCCTACAGAGCGCACTGGAAGGAATACGGTAAACGCTTGGCTTACTTTTTGATACAAATCTGCTGCGTATAGCTCTTCAATAAAGATAGCGTCAGCACGACGTAGAAGGTCGCAATATTCTTTCTTTATTTCACCAAGTACGCGAACGCCAAGGCCCGGGCCAGGGAATGGATGACGGTAAAGCATGTCATAAGGTAAGCCTAGCTCGAGGCCTATCTTGCGTACTTCATCTTTAAATAGCTCACGCAGTGGCTCAACAAGACCCAGCTCCATATCTTCAGGAAGACCGCCTACATTGTGGTGCGACTTAATTACGTGCGCCTTACCGGTTGCTGAACCCGCTGACTCAATCACGTCTGGGTAGATAGTACCTTGTGCTAACCATTTTGCGTTCTCAAGCTTGCTCGCTTCTTCGTCGAATACACGAACGAACTCATTTCCGATAGCTTTACGCTTAAGCTCTGGGTCTTCAATGCCTTTTAAGCGGTCTAGAAAACGCTCTTCGGCATCGACACGGATAATATTTAAACCAAAGTGGTCACCAAACATTTCCATAACCTGATCCGCTTCATTAAGGCGCAGTAATCCGTTATCTACAAATACGCAGGTAAGGTTTTTACCAATAGCACGGTGAAGCAACATAGCCGTTACTGAAGAGTCTACGCCGCCCGATAAACCTAATATGACGCGCTCATCACCTACTTTTTCTTTAATACGCTCAATAGCATCGTCAATAATTGCGCCAGCTGTCCATAGCTTTTCACACTTACAAATATCCATTACAAAGTTAGTAAGTAACCGCATACCTTGGCGTGTGTGGGTCACTTCTGGGTGAAACTGCACCCCGTAAAATTGCTTTTCTTCGTTATACATCGCCGCGTGCGGGCATGAAGCCGTTTGCGCAATGGTTTCAAACCCTTCAGGAATAGCTGCTACTTTATCGCCGTGGCTCATCCACACGTCAAGAAGCGCCGCACCATTATCGCCAATTGCATCTTCAATTTTATCTAGCAGAGGGCTTGGTTTAATCACTTCTACTTGTGCATAACCAAATTCACGCTTATCTGAGCCCAGTACGCCACCGCCTAACTGGTGCGCCATAGTTTGCATGCCATAGCACACGCCTAACACAGGCACGCCGGCTTCAAACACATACTCTGGTGCTCGCGGTGAGCCTTTTTCGGTTACTGACTCTGGTCCGCCAGATAAGATAATCCCTTGAGGATTAAATTCGCGGATTTGTTCTTCGGTCACATCCCAAGCCCAAAGCTCGCAGTAAACGCCGATTTCGCGAACACGACGTGCTATTAACTGCGTGTATTGCGAGCCAAAATCCAAAATAAGTATGCGTTGGTCGTGGATATTTGTGGTCATGTTTTATTTTTACCCGTTAAATAAAAGAACAAAGGCTGGTGTAGTACCAGCCTCGCAGTCGTCGGTCGCCTTAACCTAAGCGGTAGTTTGGCGCTTCTTTAGTAATGCTTACATCGTGTACGTGGCTCTCGCCCATTCCAGCTGAGGTCACGCGCACAAATTGCGCTTTGGTATTCATCTGTTCGATGGTAGCGCAGCCTGTTAAGCCCATAGCTGAACGCAAGCCGCCCATTTGCTGATGGATTATATTTGCAATAGGCCCTTTATACGCTACGCGACCTTCAATGCCTTCCGGTACTAATTTCTCTGCGTTGTCTGAGTCTTGGAAATAACGGTCTGACGAACCATGGCTTTGATCCATAGCGCCTAGCGAACCCATTCCGCGATATGATTTGTAATAACGGCCTTGGAATAATTCGACTTCACCCGGTGCTTCTTCAGTACCCGCCAGCATGCTGCCAACCATTACACAGCTTGCACCCGCAGCTAATGCTTTTGCAATGTCACCAGAAAAACGAATTCCGCCGTCGGCGATAACAGGAATGTCTGTATCTTTCAGTGCTTCTACTGCGTCAGATACCGCAGTAATTTGAGGTACACCACAACCGGTTACAATACGAGTAGTACAAATAGAACCAGGGCCGATACCCACTTTAACTGCATCTACGCCTGCGTCGGCCAATGCTTTTGCACCATCACCCGTTGCCACGTTACCCGCAATAATTTGTACATCAGGATAGTCAGCACGTACTTTCTTAACGCGGTCGATTACACCTTGTGAATGACCATGCGATGTATCGATAAGCAATACGTCAACACCTGCGTCAACCAATAATGCGATGCGCTCATCCGTACCGGCGCCAACACTAACCGCAGCACCAACACGAAGACGCCCTAATTCGTCCTTACATGCATTCGGCTTATTTTCTGCTTTTTGGAAATCTTTAACGGTGATTAGGCCTGTCAGCTTAAAGGCGTCATCAACAACAAGAATTTTTTCAATGCGGTGTTCGTGCATAAGATCTAGCACAACATCAGAACTTGCACCTTCTTTAACGGTAACCAGATCATCCTTACCGGTCATCACGTTGCTAATAGGAAGGTTTAAGCGTTTTTCAAAGCGAAGATCACGGCCTGTCACAATACCAATAAGGTTGTTCTCTTTATCAGTTACCGGAAAGCCTGAGTAGCCTAGACGCTTTGAAAGTGTAATTACGTCACCTATAGTTGCATCTTTGTCTACCGTCACTGGATCAGATACCACACCACTTTCGTATTTCTTAACTTCACGTACGTGTTTGGCTTGCTCTTCAGGCTTCATATTTTTGTGAATGAAACCAATACCACCCTCTTGAGCTAGCGCTATCGCTAGACGGGCTTCAGAAACCGTGTCCATGGCAGCAGACACCATTGGGATATTTAACGTTACACCGCGTGTAAGACGGGTTTGTAAGTTAGCAGTATGAGGGAGGACGGTCGAGTGGCCGGGAACCAGCAACACATCGTCGAACGTCAGGGCTTCTTGGATGATACGTAGCATGCAACAACACCTATTCAGTTGAGGGTTAATTGCGGCGCAATTGTAGTGTTTTTTGTTTTTCAGGTAAACTCTAAATGTATTAAACCCTGTGATTTTTTTTATGTTTACAAATTCGCCATCTACCTCACGACAAATTTTAACAGTTACCAAGCTAAATCGTTTAGCCAGAACCGTATTGGAGGGCGAGGTCGGCCTCGTTTGGCTATCGGCCGAAATATCCAACTTTGTGGCAGCGGCGTCAGGGCATTGGTATTTCACGCTGAAAGACAATAAAGCGCAAGTACGCGCAGCCATGTTTAAAGGCTCAAATCGCAACGTTCGCATTCGCCCTAAAGAAGGCGATAAGATTCTAGTGCGAGCCTCTGTAGGGCTTTATGAAGCGCGCGGCGACTATCAACTGGTTGTTGAGCATATGGAAAGCGATGGTGAAGGTGCACTTAAGCAAGCGTTCGAAGCTTTAAAGTTTAAACTAAACAATGAAGGTTTGTTCGATGCAACTAACAAGCGTCCTCTACCTGAACGTATTAATCGTATTGGCGTTATAACTTCATCAAGCGGCGCAGCACTTCACGATGTCTTAAGTGTACTAAAGCGCAGAAGCCCGCAGACTGAAATTATATTATATCCATCTATGGTACAGGGTGAAACCGCGGCTCTACAGCTAATTAGTGCGTTAAGAACTGCCAACAGACGTGCAGAAGTTGATTTACTCTTACTAACGCGAGGTGGTGGTTCACTAGAAGATTTGTGGTGTTTTAATGATGAACGCTTAGCCAGAGAAGTTGCTGCTAGTGCCCTGCCTATTGTCAGTGCCGTAGGACACGAAGTAGATTTTACCATTAGTGACTTTGTTGCCGATGTACGCGCCCCTACCCCCTCCGCGGCTGCAGAAATCTTAAGCCAGGACTCTACAGCCCTTTACCAAACGTTGAACCAGCAAAAGCAACGTTTAGCAAGAGCAATACATCAGTACCTTCAAGCTAGTCAGCAGCAGTTGGTATTAAAAAAGCAACGTTTAGGTGCATTGCATCCACAAAACCGTATACAGTCTCAGTGGCAAACATTAGACAGGCTGCAACTTCGGTTAACCCATAAAATGCAAAACGACGTGGCAAAAGCAGAAAAACACCTGCATGCACTAGAGTACAGATTAAACCAACAATCACCATCGGCAAATGTTGCTCGCGCGAAAGACAAACTGAATTACGCGAACACTAAGCTAATTTCTAGTATGCATGCGCTAATTAAGGATAAGAAAACTGAACTTGGCAGTAAAGTAAGCCTCTTACAATCAGTAAGCCCTCTTTCAACACTCGCCCGTGGTTATAGTATTACGTTTACCGATAAAACAGCCATAAATAGCTTGGATAAAGTAAATGTTGGAGATGAAATAAAGTCTCGAGTGACTGATGGGGAGATAACCAGTACAGTGACAAATATTCAGCGGCAATAGGTAGCTTTTAATTTTATGCCCGTTCATGTAATAAACAATTCGTTTTACAATTTGCACCTGCGGGCTCGCGAATGTTTCAGCGACGCATTTATCAATGTAGCAAAGCGAACAACTTTGCTATTTCTTTCCTTTTTTACCTTAACAAACTTATCTGGCCAAGCTTGGGCGTCTTCTGTAAATCAAGGTGTTTCAGTTTTCTCGACCTACCCTAGCCAAAATCTAGTGAAATCCTGCCATTTACAACAGGAACTCACTTTTACAGAGTCAGTGCATGCAGATAAAGCCAGCCTTTGTCTAGAAGATGCTATTTCTCCAGAGAGCTTTATTGAAGAACTTAGCAAGTCTGGCGAATTTAGCAATCTTCTACCCTATGGCGAGGGCAACGATTACGAGTTGCTCATCGCTAATGTTGGTGTCGCGCCCGGTGAACATGAAGGAGATGCTAAGCAGTTCGCTGAATTCACGCTGCAATGGCGAGGAATTGAAATTGATTCTAAGGCGTTCGACAGTAAAGTAATAAAAAATGATAGCAGTAGCCAAGACAGTCATTATGCAAAAAGTGAAGCACACTTATTAGTTTATCGTTGGCTTGAACATGTTAAACAAGCAAGATTGTTCACCAGTCAGTTCTTATTTCAAGCACTTGAAGCGAGTAATTATGACGTCGCACTAGAGGTACCTGACACAATTGGTGAATTCACAAAATTGGATACCCAGCTTTTTTCAGACCCTTTTAGCGGCGCAATCACTCGCTACACCCATCCAGATTTTGAGGATGCATTAGTCGATGTTACTGTCTATCCATTTTTATCTCAGTTGGCTTTAGAAGAGAGTGTGTTATTGCCGAAGCAATTGGAAAATGACTTACAAAAGGCTTCAGCAACTGCCGAGCTACAGCAGTTAACCTTATCTCAAGTTAATCCTGCATCACATTATACGGTAAATAGCGTCGTATCTGGATGGAGACTGGGGCTGAGTGCGACCTCAGAAGTATCGCCCACGATCTTCGCGACGACCTATGTATTTAAGCAACAAGATAAAATCGTAAAAGTGTCTACCACCTTTCCATCTGACTTTTCAGACACCATTGTCAATCAATTGATTGTACAGATTAAAGTGCCGCAAGAGTCTGAAATGATGAAAAAAGTTCGCTTGTTACTTTTGGAAAGTCAGCGCTAGGCTTTTTTCACTCTACGTCGCTTGCCCAGCAATAACTTCAACTTTGACTTTTCTTCTTTGCCACTGTTGAGAATATGGATTTTTTGCTGCTCCTGTGGTTTATACCTATCAAACCAGTTGTACATTTGATTTTTTTGCAATGGTATAGCGATGTTTCGCAATTTTTCTACTGACAAAGTGTCTCCAAAACGCTGTTAGTTTTTAGCTAATCTGAATACGCTTGCAAAAAAGGCTCCACAACTTACTGATGAAATGCCCCCATAGTTCTTCAAAGGTGAGCGACTAGAGACAAGGAGAAACTCGAAGAGGGTGAAAAGAGCACAAGGGAAAAAATACAATTTACTTGTAGATATTGCCCAGTAAATTCGACTAAAAAGCAGATACTTAATCGAACAAAAAGGCATGTCGGAGCAGCATAAAATTAGTTCAGCACTTAATTCATACTTCAACTAATACGGCTTTGGTTTCACTTAGAAATTAGAAAGAGATATAGCGCTACTTCAACTAAAATAGAAGCAGCGCCCATTTCTTTTAGCTTTATTTTTTATCTTTATAAAAAGACATCATTCGGCGACGCTTACGCTGTTGCGCCAATGTCAGATTAGCCTTTTTACCTTCAAACGGGTTGTTACCTTCTCTAAATTCAATCTTGATCGGTGTGCCCATTATTTCTAGTGCTTTTCTAAAATAATTCATCAAGAAACGTTTATAAGAGTTCGGTAAGTCATCTACCTGGTTACCATGAATAACGATAACTGGCGGGTTGTAACCGCCCGCATGAGCATACTTCATTTTGACACGACGACCTCGAACCAGCGGAGGCTGATGGTCATCCTGCGCCATTTCCATAATTTGAGTTAGCAGTGCAGTGTTAATTCGCTTAGTCGCACTCATGTACGCTTCTTGCACTGACTCAAACAGATTGCCTACACCAGAGCCATGTAGCGCTGAAATAAAATGAATGCGGGCAAAGTCAATAAAGCCAAGACGACGGTCCATCTCGCGCTTAATGTCATCTTTGACGTCCGTACTTAGCCCATCCCACTTGTTCACAGCAACTACTAATGAACGTCCGGAGTTAAGTACAAAACCTAATAAGCTCAAGTCTTGATCGGTGATACCTTCTCTAGCATCAATAACGAGCAATACAACGTTTGCTTCTTCAATCGCTTGAAGGGTTTTTACAATTGAGAATTTCTCAACTGCTTCACTTATCTTCCTGCGCTTTCTCACGCCCGCAGTGTCAATAAGAACGTATTCTCGCTCGTCCCTTTCCATCGGAATATAAACGCTGTCGCGGGTTGTACCAGGCATATCGAATACAACGACACGCTCTTCACCCAAAATACGGTTTGTAAGCGTCGATTTACCTACGTTAGGCTTTCCTACGATAGCGAGCTTAATAGGCAACTCTTGCAAGCGTTGACGCTGGGTTTCAGCATCCTCTTCTTCCTCTGGCTCTTCGTCGACTATTTCCATATCAGGAAAGTCTAGTTCAAGGGGCTTTAAGGAGTCTTGCAGTAATTGGCTAATACCTCTTCCGTGGGCCGCTGCAATTTGCTTTATTTCACCCAAACCTAAAGAGTAAAATTCCGCGCTTTCGCTATCGCCATCAATACCATCGACTTTGTTTGCCACAACAAACACTTTTTTGTTTATGCGCCTGAGGTGATCAGCAATCCCTTGATCGGCTGGCAGCAAACCTGCTCGTGCGTCAACCAAGAATAAAACAACATCAGCTTCTTCAATCGCCAATAAAGACTGCTGCGCCATTTCAGCATCAATGCCTTCTTCATCGCCTGTAATACCGCCGGTATCAACAACAATGAACTGGCGTTTTTCAAACTTCGCTTGGCCGTATTTACGGTCGCGAGTTAACCCCGGGTAATCGGCAACAAGTGCATCACGGGTATTAGTAAGGCGATTAAACAAGGTTGATTTGCCAACATTAGGGCGGCCAACCAAAGCAACAACGGGTAACATTTATCAGATCCTAAGGGTCATGAAAGCGAAAAAAGCATAAGCCATACTCACCGTGTACTGTATAAGCAACGTTTGGAAAATTAACTCTCTAACGATTGGTGATTTGCATGAGGCTTTTGAGAATGGGCGCATTATACCTTGTTCACTACCTAATACCAATGTAGTTCAGTACGACCGACAAAGATCGTTTAGGGTGGCCATATTAGCGTGCACCAAAAGATAAAACAGTTTATAAAAAAGGCGCTTCAGGTAGAATCTCAAACGCCTTCTAAAAATTTTACTTGTTGAGCTAGATAGACCTAGTTCGGAGCCCGTACTGAAGCCACTACCCCATTTCTCGTTACCGTAACAATGCTACTGTCAACGTTAAGTGGTGCAGCAAAAATGGCGTCATCTTCGTCATCGCCGCCTACATCTAGACGAGCTACCACCTCACCGGTTTCTTGTTCAATCCAATGTAAGAAACCCCAGTTGTCACCCACAACGATATGCTCACCCACAGGGGTTGCTGCCGTTAGTGAACGCTGTTTAAGTAAGCCTTGAGACCACAGCTCTACACCGTTTCGTCTATCAAGGGCATAAACGTTAGAGTTATTGTCTACAACAAAGATTTTGTTTCCATCAATGTTCAGGTTTCTAAATGAGGCGTATTCACGCTTCCAAATAACGCGACCAGAACGAAGTTCTACGGCCGCCAATGTACCATTATACGAGACGGTGTAAATAGTGCCGCCAAACAAAACTGGTGTGGTATCGATATCAACAATACGTTCTAATTCTGTTGCGCCCGACGGAGTGGCGATAACGGTTTCCCATGCAAGTACGCCGGTTTCGATAAGGTTTACCTGAATTTTACCGGTAGGAGTACCCACAATTGAGCCGCCGTTAGACGCGATTGGCCCAGAGATACCGCGAAGTGTCAACGGAGGCGTATCGCCCTCGTGTCGCCACACCTGCTCACCGGTTCGCGTATTAAAACCAAACAAGCTTCCAGCACCTGTATTGACCACAAGAATGCCTTCATCAGCAGCTGGTGCAGCCAGAATTTCACCAGGTACAGTCGCTTCCCACACAAGCTCACCAGTTTCAGCGTCCATTGCCGCTACATATCCATTTTCAGTGCCAATGAATACGTGTCTGTCAGCTACTGCAATACCACCAATACGCGCCGTTTCACCGCTACGCCAAAGCTTAGTGACCGAGCTTAACATGCCTTCAGAACGAAATTGTGCGAAGTCTTTTTCCCACAATACTTTTCCCGTTTCAGGCTCCATCGCCACAACAACACCATGACGGTCTGCGGCGTATAGCTTGTTGTAGGCATAAACAGGACGAAGACGTGAGAAGTAATGGTCAACGCCATCACCAATATCACGGTCCCATACTAATTGAGGTGTAAACTTAGCCTCAATAGGCTTTAAACGACGAATTTCTAATTCTTCGTCATCTGCAAACCAATCTGAAATAGTTGTACAGCCAGACATTGTGATAGACACCGCGAGTGCCATACCTATCGTGCGAGCAAATCGACCTTTACGGCCACACGTGTTGTGAAACAAATTGCGTACCTCTTTATTATTTACACCAGCCCTATAGGGCCATCGCTTATTGAGCAGCAGAAACCGACAGGTTGTCTAGCTTCATTTGTAAAAGCGGATTGTTGGCATTTTTTTCTAACGCATTTGAATAAGCTAAACGAGCATCATCAAACTTACCTTGTTTTTGATACACATCGCCTTTTAGTTCAGAAACCTCTGCGGAAAATGCGTCGTTTGTTACATTGCTAAGCGTAGACAACGCCGCGTCCAGCTGGTTCATTTCAATTTGCACGCGAGATAAACGAAGTGAAGCAAGAACTTTTAATTCATCATTTTCAGCAAAGGTAACAACGCTATTTAAATGCGATGCTGCAGCGTCTAAGTCACCCGCATTTACCGCCTGTTTTGCCGCGAGTAGGCCCGCTATGCTGGCATAACCGCTATCTTTATTTTCTTCAATAAACGTACTAACTTTATCTTCGCTACCATCAGTACCAAAAGTTTCAACAGCACTTTGATACGCTACCGACGCTGCTTCTTTATTTTCAATTTGAGCTTCTGAATACGCTCGCCAGCCCCAAAGGCCACCTAGCCCGAGTGCAGCGCCTACAATAATTGCCGTGCCGTGCTCTTTCCAAAAACGCTTAATCGCTTCTACTTGTTGTTCTTCTGTTGCGAACTGTTCCATGATGTCCTCTATTTATTTTGCGCTCAGCATCTCGCTAATCTTATCAGATAAGGCGTCAAAGCTGACTGTAATTTGTTCTTGACCATCGCGTAGCGGCTTAACACCTACTTCGCGAGACTGCATTTCGTCATTGCCTAAAAGCAGCGCCAAACGTGCTCCGGTTTTATCTGCACGCTTTAGTTGTTTTTTAAAGTTGCCGCCGCCACAGTGCATCATTACGCGTGTGTCAGGAAGCGTATTGCGAAGGTGCTCAGCAACTTCAATAGCATAAGACTGAGCGTCATCGCCCATTGCAGTTACGTAAACGTCGGCAAAGCTTGTATCCTGACCTTCTTCAGTTAGCGTAGTGAGCAACAGTACCAAACGTTCAATACCCATAGCAAAACCTACCGCTGGTGCAGATTTACCGCCTAACTGCTCTACTAATCCATCATAACGGCCGCCCGCACAGACTGTGCCTTGTGCCCCTAAGCTATCTGTAACCCACTCAAATACAGTACGGTTGTAGTAGTCAAGACCACGAACTAAGCGAGGGTTTATTTCAAACTCAATACCTGCTTGCGTTAAACGCGCGCATAAAGTCTCAAAATGTATCTTAGATTCTTCATCAAGGTGATCGATTAGCGCAGGTGCATCGGTAATAGCTGCCTGGACGTCAGGATTCTTTGAATCGAGTACGCGAAGCGGGTTCGTTTCAAGTCGACGCAATGAATCTTCATCAAGTTGGTCTGCACGTTCTTTTAAGAATTCAACAAGCGTATCGCGATATGCCGCACGTGCTTCGTTAGAGCCTAGAGTATTAATTTGCAGTTTCACATGCTGATCAATACCAAACGCTTTCCAAAAACGCGCGCTAAGAAGAATGACCTCTAAATCGATATCAGGGCCATCCATACCGTAGGTTTCTACGCCAAACTGATGGAATTGACGATAGCGGCCTTTTTGCGGTCGTTCATGACGGAACATAGGCCCCATATACCAAAGACGTTGCTGTTGGTTATACAGCAAACCGTGTTCGTTACCTGCACGTACGCAACTTGCTGTGCCTTCAGGGCGCAGGGTCAAGCTGTCTCCGTTTCTATCTTCGAAGGTATACATCTCTTTTTCAACAATATCGGTTACTTCACCGATTGATCGTTTGAATAAGTCAGTGCTTTCAACGATGGGAGTACGTATTTCTTGGTAACCGTAACTCGCCACAACTTGGCGTAGTACAGATTCTACCTTCTGCCATGTACCGGAAATCTCCGGTAGGCAGTCATTCATGCCTCGAATTGCCTGAATAGTCTTAGCCACGTGAAATTCTCATACTGCTAAATAGTGAAAAGCCCCGCATTATAGGGGCTTTGGGAATAAACAACAATGAACAAAAATTCTCTTAGTCTTTCACTGATACCTGAATTTTATTTTGCTCACTCATGCGAGATGCTTTTGCGCGAATTTTCGCTTCCAACTTGTCGACCAGATCGTCATTAGCAAGGCGTTCTTTTACACGCTTGCCGTCTTCGTATAGACCACTCATATTTCGCGCGCCAGTAAGTCCTAAATCAGATACTTCAGCTTCACCAGGACCGTTAACCACACAACCGATAATAGACACATCCATTGGAGTCAGAATATCTTCCAATCGTTGCTCTAGGGCATTCACTGTGCCGATAACGTCAAATTCTTGCCTCGAACAGCTTGGGCATGCGATGAAATTAATACCACGAGAGCGAATACGAAGCGATTTTAGGATGTCGAAGCCAACTTTAATTTCTTCAACCGGATCGGCCGCTAATGATATGCGTACCGTGTCACCTATGCCTTCGGCTAAAAGCATACCAAGGCCTACGGCACTTTTTACTGCCCCAGCGCGCTGACCTCCGGCTTCAGTAATACCCAAATGCAAAGGCTGGTCAATTTTTTTCGCCAACAAGCGGTATGCGCCTACTGCAAGAAATACGTCAGACGCTTTCACACTCACTTTAAACTGGTCAAAATTGAGCTTATCTAGAATGTCGACATGACGCATCGCAGACTCTACAAGAGCTTCTGGCGTTGGTTCGCCGTACTTTTCTTGTAAATCTTTTTCCAGCGAGCCGCCATTAACACCAATGCGAATAGGAATGTTTTTATCTTTTGCACAATCTACCACAGAACGAACTCGTTCCATGTTACCGATATTACCAGGGTTTATGCGTAAGCAATCTACACCGTATTCGGCCACTTTAAGCGCAATGCGATAATCAAAATGAATATCCGCTACCAGCGGTACACTCACCTGCTTTTTAATTTCTTTAAATGCTTCTGCTGCTTCCATTGTAGGAACAGATACGCGAACAATTTCGCCACCCACAGCAACAATACGATTTATTTGATCGACAGTCGCAGCCACATCTGTAGTGCGCGTATTTGTCATAGACTGAACAGCAATGGGAGCACCATCACCAATGGGAACGTTACCTACATTAATACGCGTAGACTTTCTGCGCTTAATAGGGCTTTCTGCAAACATCTAATTACCTATAAAGGAAGTACGAAGCGAGCTGTTTGACCATTTTGATATGGAGAAATATCAACAGCGTCGCCGTTAACTGATATGCGCACATTATCCGGTGCGCCGAGCGTAACTTCAACAGGAGGAACGCCTTGAATTTCCATGACACGCCCTTTTTGTTTTACACCGTAGGCGATAGCCTCGCCAGAGGCGTCTTTAATATTAACCCAACAGTCATCTTCAAAGGTGAAAACCATTGATATTGGCGCTGCGTCATTTTGTGTATTTAGGGCAATATCAGATTGAGGTTCGTTATCGCTATCTACTGCATTAACTAATGCAGTTAAGTTGTTACTGTCATTCACTGCAGTATCAGGGGCCGAGATTGCCCCACTGTCTAAGCTGCCATCCTGGGTAAAACCACTATCTTGCTCATTTGCTCTGCGATTGGAATCTGCTAATGCAACGTCGTTTGAGACAGAGTTTAACTCTTCATTTGTTTGAGAAAACTCATTACCTTCTTGTGAATTATTTAACGTTTTATCACGTGAAGAAATTGGTGTGTTCGCCGCTTCTCGCTTAACCGCTTCATTGAGAGGCAGTTCGGAAACCGCATCGTCGTTTGGCTGTTGGTACCACCACACTACAACCCCAGCGATGATTAACAGTAAAATAACATATGTCACCATCATCCAACGGTCATCGTGTGTCTGTTTTGCGACACGCTTTGAGAAGCTTTGGAGCTTTTCCGATGAAGGAACTGATGTTTGATTGTGGAAGCGCTCAAATGCTTCAATCACGTCATGAGAATTCATACCTAATTGTTTGGCATAATTTCTCACGTATCCTTTAGTAAAAGTAACCGACGAGTTTTCGTCGACGACATCGCTTTCCAACTCGTTGATTTGCTTGACCTTTAAAAACAATTTATCAGCAACATCTTGTTGAGACAAACCTAGCGTTTCACGGCGCGCTTTAAGCATTGTCCCTGGACTTGGCGTATTTTCTTGTTGTGGCGAAGTAACTTCTTGATTCGCTTTTTCTTCTGACACCATTAAACCTTATTCCTCCTGCATACTCTGTGGTACCAACCAAAGCGTCTGACCAGCAATAATAGCGCCAGTATTTTCAAGGTTGTTCCACTGTTGCAGTGTCGCCATTTTGATATTGTGCAATAAAGAAATACGATATAAGTTTTCACCTTCTTTTACTACATGGAATTTGTCACTTTGCGCAGATAATTCAGTATTTTGCTTATTATCTTCATCGTTGCCCCCTGCTGTCGATGTTTGCTCATCGCTAGCGATACTTTCCTGATGTTCAACAATGTCTTTATTGGAGGATGGCAACTCACTGGCCGTTTCGCTTTGGCCTGCTTGAACAACTCGTTGGTTATCTCGCTCAGTATCAAGCTGCGTAGGCACTTCATTAGAAGTGGATTTAACCTTCTTGGTGATTTTGTTTTGCAGGCTCTCGCGTTGTGCCATGTACCGTTTTGTCAATTCACTCTCGGGAAACAGAGACTCCATCATCTCGCCATATCCTATAGCTTTTTCGACATCGCCTTGGCCTTTCGCAATTTCAAGGGCCAACCACAATGAACCAGGTGTCGTTTTAGCAACCCGTTCATACTTTCGAAGGGTAGACTCGGCTAGTTCCCACTGTTCTGAAACTGTATAAAGTTCACTTAGCAGAAATAAACTCTTACCTCGGGCAGGTTGATGCTGTAGTGCGTCTTGAAAGTACCCAATTGCTTCATCGAGTTGTCCCTGGCTTTGTGCACACAAGGCGAGATTTTCATAGGTTTGCGCTGCATTCGCGTAAAGACGGTTATTAATCGCATCAAAGAAATAAACTTTGGCTTTTTCGTACTCACCGTTCTGACATTTAAACGCCCCGTAACTATTGGCAATATCACCATTGTTCGGCGCTAATTCGATGGCTGTTTCGTAATACTCTTCGGCTCTGAGGTTATCGCCTACCAATTGGTAGTAATACGCCATGGCAAACTGAACATCTGCAGAGCGGGGATTAAACGCAAGTGCCTTATCGAGATTCTTTTTGGCTTGTGTGTAGTTATTGTTTTGAAGGTAGGTAAGACCAAGAGACGTGCGCGTCTTAGCGGCTTCTTCATGATCAAAGTCACCGCCATACAAGCCTGACTGGCTGTTACTGACACAACCCGCGGTTAATATAACCGCGCTTAATAAACTAGCTCTCAGTGAAGTCCGCATTCCTGCAACCATAGTCTTACCCTATTATCTTAATGATTATTGGGCCATTTTTACTGAAATTGCTTCGCCCTTCACCTGTTTTTTTAACAATCTTTTCGTTCTATCGACTACATCGCCCACTAATTGACCACACGCTGCGTCAATATCATCGCCTCGGGTTTTACGCACAACAGTGGTAAATCCATATTCCATAAGCACTTTTGAGAATCTGTCGATGCGCGAGTTGCTAGAACACGTGTAAGGCGAACCCGGGTATGGGTTAAAAGGTATTAAATTTATTTTACTAGGTGTGTCTTTTAATACCTTTGCCAATTGATGCGCTTGTTCAGTGCTGTCATTTATGTTTGAAAGCATTACGTATTCAACCGTTACGCGACCTTGGTTCGCTTTAGATTTAGCCAGATAGCGACGTACACCTGCTAAAAATGCTTCAATATTGTATTTTTTATTAACCGGTACAATTTCATTGCGCAACTCATCCGTTGGCGCATGCAGTGATATAGCTAAGGCCACATCAATTTGGTCGCCCAACATATCTAGGGCGGGTACAACACCAGATGTGCTTAGCGTAACCCGGCGCTTAGACAAACCGAAACCAAAGTCATCAAGCATGATATCCATTGCTGGCACTACGTTTTTAAGGTTAAGTAGTGGCTCGCCCATGCCCATCATTACTACATTGGTGATTGGGCGCTTGCTTGAGTCTTTTGAAAGGCCAAGGAAGGTAGCTACGCGCCATACCTGACCGATAATCTCACTCACGCTTAGGTTACGGTTAAAGCCCTGTTGCGCTGTTGAACAGAAAGTACACTCCAGCGCACAACCTACCTGTGATGAAACACAAAGCGTCGCACGGTCTGTTTCAGGGATCCAAACAGATTCAACTTCCTGACCGCCTTCAAGGGTAAGTGCGAACTTGATAGTACCGTCGCTCGCTTCTTGGAAGTAAGCGATTTCAGGCGCTTTTATTTCACAATTTTCAATAAGCATCGCGCGAAGGTTTTTGTTGAGATTACTCATTTCCTCAAAATCGCTGACACCGTGCTGGTAGATCCATTTCATTACCTGGTCGGCACGAAACGGCTTCTCGCCCATTTCCTTAAAGAAATTGCGCAAGCCATCGCGATTTAAGTTTAATAAGTTAGTTTTTGCCATGAATAAGATGACCCTTTTACCTTCGAGGGATGCCCCTCTAACTGCTAAATACTGTGTAAAAATCAGCGATTCGACTGTGTCTTGAGTAACGAACACAAGCTGATTAAAATTTGTGCGGATTTTACCACAGATGAGATACGAGAAAAAGCCGATTTAACGCAGAGAAACGTTAAGTTTAGCAATGCGCAAGACGCGAGGTTTAACTAGTCTAAATGAGCAACGAATAAAACAATATATGACTTACTTTTTATCTTTACTTTTTGATAAAAAAACGGGACACCAAGGCCCCGTTTTTTTGTCTACCTGCGTAATCTTAGCGAGTACGCGGGCAGATCTCTTCTTCAGAGAAGAAGTATGCGATTTCGCGAGCTGCTGACTCAGGTGCGTCAGAACCGTGAACTGCATTTTCGTCGATTGACGCTGCGTAGTCTGAACGTAGTGTACCTGCAGCTGCGTCAGCTGGGTTAGTAGCGCCCATGATTTCACGGTTAGCTAGAACTGCATTTTCGCCTTCTAGAACTTGAACCATAACAGGACCAGACGTCATGAAGTCTACAAGTGCGCCAAAGAAAGGACGCTCTTTGTGTTCTGCATAGAAGCCTTCTGCTTGCTCTTTGCTCATGTGGATCATCTTAGATGCCACGATGCGAAGACCTGCAGATTCGAAACGGTTGTAAATTGCACCGATAACGTTTTTAGCTACCGCATCAGGCTTGATAATCGAAAAAGTACGCTCAAGAGCCATGTTCTCTCTCCAAACAAATAGTGTATGTGTCTTTAAATTTTGGCCGCGAATTATAGGCAATTAATAACGGCTTGACCAGCGCCTTTTTAAATCAGGCGTAACGCGTTGTTTTTGCTGACAATATAGTAATAGATTAACCCACCAGCTATGACAATATGATGACAGTGTTTACTTTATTTTGCGAAGGCAGATATTTTAAACCAGTAATATCTGCACTCACGATGGTTGCTATCAACAATTAAAGTGAAGTGGGATAACTAACCTAGCAATAAGGAATTAGGTTTTAGGCGTTAGCTTTTGCAAGCTCTTGAATTTTACCCACGATAGCACGTAAGCCATTGCCTCGCGTTGGGGTGATATGACGCTCAAGATCTAACGCTTCAAAATAACCGTCGATATCAAACGCCAAGATATCTGCTGGCGTCTTGCTATTGTACGCAGCTAATACTAATGCTAGCAAACCCTGAACGATTACGGCATCGCTGTCTACATCAAAGTTAATTTTATTACCGTCGTAAGACTCGACTAACCACACGCTGCTTTGACATCCCTTAACGAGTCGCTCTGGCGTCTTGGCATCTTCTGCAAGCCCCGGAATAGATTTCCCTAAGTCAATGATGTACTGATAACGCTGTTCCCAATCGTCGAAGAACGCTAAATCATCAATAATTTCGTCACTGCTAGGTAGTTGCATTGCTATTTCCGTAATTTTGTAAAAAGAATAATAGGTAGGAGGTACATTAACCGCCTAAAAGAAAAGACCCGCTTCAAGTTGCGCTTCTTCACTCATCATGTCTCGTGACCAAGCTGGGTCGAAAACCAACTCAACGTTCACGTTTTTAACATGAGGAACCATGGCCACACGATATTCCACATCGCCAACCAAAACTGGCCCCATACCACAGCCAGGTGCTGTAAGTGTCATATCGATATTTACTGCACCTGTTGTTTGATCTATATCCACTTTATAGATAAGGCCAAGCGACACAAGGTTAATTGGAATTTCAGGGTCATAAATAGTTTCTAAAGCATCCCACACTTGCTGTTCACTGATGTTCCCGTCTTCGGGAGCGTCAAAGCTTAGTGTCATGGCTTTACGGCCAATTGCGCCAGCGTCGGTACCATCAATACGGTACATATTACCACGCCAGGTTACGGTGTAATTACCACCAAGCTCTTGCGTGATATTGACAAACTCACCTTCAGGTATAACGGTGGGATTGCCTGCAGGAACCAAGCGTGCCTTACATTCGCGCTCGGTGGTCACCATTTTTTGCTTCATAAACGATTTTGTACTCTTGGTAATACTATTTGTGGATTAAAAACGCAGGCGTTAGCCTACGTTGAAGCTCTCGCCACACCCACATTCATCAACCACATTAGGGTTGTTGTACTTAATTATGCCGTTCACACCTTCAGTAACGTAATCAATTTCTGTATTACGCAAAAGGTCTGTTGCATCAGCTGCTACTGCCACATTTACAATTGGAGAAATCTCTACGATTTCATCCCCTGCTTGTGCGCCATCAGCGAAATCGAGTACGTAAGCATAACCCGTACAGCCGCTTACTTTTGTCGATAAACGAATTAACTGACCAGGCTTGTCTTTAAGCTTACTTTCGAAATGCTTAACGGCACTGTCAGTTAGCGTAATGAGCTTTGTACTAGGTACGAAAGTTTCAACACTCATAATGCCTCCTTAGGCCAACATCATTTTTGCTTTCTTAAGCGCAGCGAATAGGCTGTCTACTTCTTCAAGCGTATTATAAATTGAGAACGACGCACGGGCGGTACCCGGAATACCAAAGCGTTTCATTAGCGGCTGAGCGCAGTTATCGCCGGTACGGATTGCAACGCCTTGCCTATCTAAAATAAAGCCTACGTCCGCTGGGTGTGCCCCTTCAAGTAAGAAGCTTAATACCCCAACTTTGTTAGGTGCTGTACCAATGATACGCATGCCGTCTAGGGCTTCTGCCTGTTCGGTAGCGTAGGCAAGTAGCTTCTGTTCATGTTCATGCAGTGCGTTAACGTCAAGTGCGCTAAACCAATCTACTGCTGCACCCATACCAATGGCACCAGCAATGTTAGGCGTACCTGCTTCTAAACGATTTGGCAATGCCCCCCATGTAGCTTCATGGTAAGTCACATCTTTGATCATCTCGCCGCCCACCTGCCATACTGGCCAGGTTTCAAGCACCTCTTTTTTGCCCCACAAACAGCCTATGCCTGTTGGACCGAAAAGTTTATGCCCGGAAAATGCGTAAAAGTCACAACCAATGTCTTGTACGTCAACGCCGCCGTGGGCAATACCTTGTGCACCATCTACTAATACCCATGCGCCAACAGCTTTGGCTTTTTGGGTAAGTGCTTTAATAGGGTTAACCGTGCCTAACGCGTTCGATACGTGTGGGAATGCCACCAATTTAGTGTTTTCAGACAACAACCTTTCGAAAGCGTCTACATCAAGCTCACCGCTATCAAAAATAGGCACAACATTTAGCGTTGCACCAGAGCGGCGGCAGGCCTGCTGCCAAGTAACCAAGTTAGCATGGTGCTCCAGCTCGGTTACCATCACTTCATCGCCTTCAGCTAGAAGCTGACTTAAACCATTAGCGACAATATTGATAGCTTCAGTGGTACCGGCAGTCCAAATAACTTCTTCGCGAACACTCGCATTAATAAACGTAGCAACGCTGGTACGTGCATTTTCGTAGCGGCGCGTGGCTTCATCTGATAGATGATGCGCTCCGCGGTGCACGTTTGCGTTCGTACCCGTGTAAAAATCTACCAAGGCGTCGATCACCGCCTGAGGTTTTTGTGTTGTTGCCGCGTTATCAAGGTATACCAGCGGTTTGCCGTCTACCGTTTTCGATAAGATAGGAAACTGGGCACGAAGTGCTGCAACGTCTAAGCTCATTTCACCTCCATCTGGGCGAAACGCTCGCTTAATATAGGCGCAATCCACTCGCGTACGGCTACGCTTGGCACATCGTTAATAAGCTCTTGGATAAAGCCAAAGTTCAGCATAACGAGGGCCTTACTACGAGAAATACCACGAGTAAGCATGTAGTACAGGGCTTCTTCTTCAATCTCTGCCACTGTCGCACCGTGGGCACATTTTACGTCATCAGCATAAATCTCAAGCTCAGGCTTGGTATTGATAACGCCTCGGCGAGATAGCAATAGATTGCGGTTATTAAGCTCAGCGAGTGTTTTTTGTGCGTCGCGATGAATATGAATACGACCATTAAATACTGCACGTGCCTTATCACCTACAATACCTCGCGCGTTTTCTTCTGTTGTACCATTTGGCATAGCGTGCTCAATGGTTGAGTGAAGGTCGAATAGCTCGCCCTCTGCCAGAAGATAGATGGCGTTCATTTTCGCATCAGCAAATTCACCGGCATGATGAATATCTACATCTAAACGTGAAAGCTCACTGCCATAGCCCACCATAGTGCTGTTAAGCGTGGTGCGGTTATGTAGTTTGAAGTGGCTGCCACCTAGCTGCTTTGCCTTGTCTGTGAACATAGCAAAACGATAGTGCTCTAAATGCGCATCATCGGCTAAATCATATTCAGCAAACGCGGTGGTTAAGCTTTCAGTATCACCAAAACCTTGCTCTATAACAGTGGCGCTCGCACCTTCTGCTACTTTCACTACTACACGCGTATGCGCATCGACATTTTGTGAAGCCATGTTCACGATGCGTACCGGTGTATCAATTTTTACGCCAGCTTCAACATTAATAAATATACCATGTTGGCAAAGCGCGTCATTCACCAAACCGAACATATGACGGGTTGGTTTAACTTGACCGTAAACACTGCTAATAGCTTGCTGCGTAGCTGCATCGTCGGTATTAAGCGACGTAATTGTCATGCCCGCAGGTACATCCAGGGTGTTTACTTGCGTGACCAATACGCCATCAACGAAAATTAAGTCGATAGCATTCAGGTTGTCTATTGCTGGAACTGGCAGGCTGTCTGCTTGAACAGCTTGTTTCGCTTCACGCTTTTCTACAGGCGTGAGTGGAGTAAAACGCCAGCTCTCACTTCTGCGCGCTGGCCAGCCGTCAGCTTTTAACTGTGTTAAGGCCTGTTGACGCACGGGCGATAAATAATCGTCGCGCTGTGCGCTATCAATGACCTGTTCTAGCCATTGACTCATGCCTCGACCTCCTCGTACGCTTTACCTAGGAATGCATAACCGCTCTTCTCTACTTCTAGTGCAAGTGACGCGTCGCCGCTTTTTACGATTTTGCCGTCAGCAAGAATGTGCACAAAGTCAGGCTTAATGTAGTCAAGAAGACGCTGATAGTGGGTTACCACGATAAAGCTACGCTCACCGTCGCGTTGGCTGTTAACGCCATCTGCAACAACCTGCAATGCATCAACGTCAAGACCTGAATCAGATTCATCTAGAATGCAAAGTTTTGGTTCTAGCAAAATCATCTGCATGATTTCGTTACGCTTCTTCTCACCACCAGAAAAACCTTCGTTCACACCACGCTTTAAAAAGTCTAATGGAAGCTGAACTTGCTTACAGGCTTCTTTCGCTTTTTTAAGAAACTCAGCAGCTGACAGAGGCTCTTCGCCACGCTCTTCGCGCATAGCGTTTACCGACTCTTTCATAAATTCCATGTTGCTAACGCCAGGAATTTCTACTGGGTATTGGAATGCAAGGAAAAGGCCTTCGCGGGCACGTTCTTCTACGTCAAGCTCAAGTAGGTCTTTGCCGTTAAGCATTGCTTCGCCTTCGCTAACTTCATAACCGTCACGGCCAGATAGCACGTAACCTAGTGTACTTTTACCGGCACCATTGGGGCCCATGATAGCGTGTACTTCACCAGGTTTAACTTCAAGGTTAAGACCCTTAATGATGTTTTTCTCTTCTACGCTGGCATGTAAATTCTTGATACTAAGCATTGATTACCCCACTGAACCTTCAAGACTAATTTCGAGCAGCTTGCCGGCTTCTACGGCAAATTCCATTGGCAGCTCTTTGAATACTTCTTTACAGAAACCGTTAACAATCATAGAAACGGCTTTTTCCGTGTCTAAGCCACGTTGCTGACACAAAAATAATTGTTCGTCGCTCACCTTCGATGTTGTTGCTTCGTGTTCAACAATAGCTGAAGGGTTACGGCTTTCGATATACGGGAACGTGTGCGCACCACATTTATCACCGATAAGTAACGAGTCACATTCGGTAAAGTTACGTGCACCGTCTGCGCGCGGGCCCATTTGGACTAACCCGCGATAGGCATTGTTACTATTCCCTGCTGATATACCTTTAGAAATGATGGTCGACCTAGTGTTTTTGCCCACATGGATCATCTTAGTGCCGGTATCAGCCTGCTGACGACCGCGAGTAAGTGCTACTGAGTAGAACTCGCCTACGCTATTGTCGCCTTTAAGTACACAGCTTGGGTATTTCCACGTAACCGCAGAGCCTGTTTCTACCTGTGTCCACGAAATTTTTGCATTAGTATGTGCAATACCACGCTTAGTCACGAAGTTGTAAATACCGCCTTTACCGTTCTCGTCGCCAGGGTACCAGTTTTGTACCGTCGAGTACTTAATTTGAGAATCATCCATTGCAACAAGCTCAACCACCGCCGCGTGCAGCTGGTTCTCATCACGTTGCGGAGCAGTACACCCTTCAAGGTAGCTCACATAACTGCCTTCATCAGCAACAATCAAAGTACGCTCAAACTGACCTGTATTCATTTCATTTATACGGAAATAGGTAGATAGCTCCATTGGGCAACGTGTGCCTTTTGGAATATAAACAAATGAACCATCAGTAAATACGGCGCTGTTTAGCGCAGCGAAGTAGTTGTCTGTGCGCGGAACTACTGAGCCAATGTGTTTTTTAACAAGGTCAGGATACTTCTGAACCGCTTCAGAAATTGGACAGAAGATAACACCAGCCTCTTCAAGCTTCTCACGGAATGTTGTAACAACCGATACCGAATCGAATACCGCATCTACAGCAACGCCCGCCAACATTTCTTGCTCGTGCAGCGGAATACCGAGTTTTTCGTAGGTGCGCAGTAGCTCTGGGTCCACCTCGTCTAACGACTGAGGTTTGTCTTTCATACTCTTTGGTGCCGAGTAGTAAGAGATGGCTTGATAGTCAATTTTTGGATAGTCGACGTGCGCCCAATCCGGCTCTTCCATCTCTAGCCATGCATGATAAGACTTCAAACGCCATTCAAGCATCCATTCAGGCTCGTTCTTCATTGCTGATATGCGGCGGATAACCGACTCGTCCAGGCCGCTTTCAAACGTTTCAGACTCGATTTCTGAATAGAAACCTGCATCGTACTTTCTTTCTAACGCCTGTTCGATCTGTTCACTCATGTTGGGATCTCACTTGTTTGCCTGCATTTGCTGCCACTAACCTTTCTGCTTAACTGGCAAATAAATCACCCCACGGTCTTGGTAATTTATATAGACATTCAACTTCAACAACTTCATTTATTTGGATTTACGCCCAAACAGAATTATTGAAACTGCCAGTTACATTGCGGACAGCCTAAAATTTTGGTGCCGTAGTATATAATACCCGACTATTTCACTCAAATATTCAGCCATTAATTTATGGCCACTTACATGTTCTAAACGCTGCTTGAAGCTCAATTTCCTTCAAGCGCACATTAATTTTCGTCCACATTCCCTAAAATCAATAGAATGTGTTAACACAACCTACGCCTTGTTCCGAACAATAACGCTTGCTCAAACCTACGCTCTAATGGTTGTTCGAACTCTACACAAAGCTCTGTTTTTAGCGCTTAGTTAAACACCTAGCTAAACGACTATAAAAGCGCTTATGCTAAGACCGCATGGCGCAGTCGTGTAGTTACATCAACCACTTTGTTTACTACGTAATCAATGTCTTCTTGGGTCGTAAAGCGGCCTACGCTAAAACGTATACCTGCATGAGCCAGCTCATTACTGCGGCCGATGGCTTTTAGTACATAAGAAGGCTCTAAACTCGCTGACGTACACGCCGAACCTGAAGATACGGCAATGTCGTTTAGCCCCATCATCAAGCTTTCGCCGTCTATACCTGCAAAACTCACGTTTAAGATGCCTGGAATGCGCTGCGTGGCATCTCCGTTCAAATAAATATCATCAAGCTGTTGAAGACCCTGCCACAGCGATTCACGCAGTTTTAAGATGCGCGCACTGTCTTCATCCATTTTTGACGACGCCAGTGCAATAGCCTCACCCAACCCCACAATTTGGTGGGTGGCTAAGGTGCCCGAGCGCATGCCGCGCTCGTGGCCACCGCCATGAATTTGCGCCACGACATTAATTTTCGGGCGACGGCGCACATACAAAGCTCCCATACCTTTCGGGCCGTAAATCTTATGGGCCGATATAGACAGTAAATCTACCGGGAGCTCAGCTAAATCAATCGCTATCTTACCCACACTTTGTGCGCCATCTACGTGAAAAAACACGCCCTTGTCGCGACAAAGTTGTCCAATGGCTTGAATGTCTTGGATAACACCAAGCTCGTTGTTAACGTGCATAACAGATACTAAAATAGTGTCTTCACGCAACGCGTCTGCAAGTTCTTTTAGGTCAATTAATCCGTTTGACTTTACTTCAAGGTACGTAACTTCAAAGCCTTGGCTTTCTAAAAACTCACAGGTATCTAATACCGCTTTGTGCTCGGTATTAACAGTAACAATATGTTTGCCTTTTTCGGCATAGCCTTGCGCAATACCTTTAATAGCAAGGTTATTTGACTCAGTTGCGCCAGATGTGAAGACAATCTCTCTAGGGTCGCAATTCAGCGCGTCGCTAATCTGATTTCTAGCAACATCTACCGCCTCTTCAGCCATCCAGCCAATGCGGTAGCTACGAGAAGCCGGATTACCAAAGTTACCTTCTAGCGTTAAGCATTTTGCCATCGCCTCGGCCACACTTGGATCTACCGGTGTCGTTGCTGCGTAGTCTAAGTAAATGGGTGTTGATAAAGCCATGCGTTACTCAATACCAATTTAAAGTTGAATACTAACTTCGATATCTTTAGTTATATGACGAAGTGATGCATTGCCGTCTTGACGGCCGGCCACTTCCTGCACATCACGCTTAGCCATTAATTCGCCCAGCGTAATTGAATTTAAAAACGCAGCGATGCGATCACTTAGGTCTTGCCACAAGCTATGCGTTAGACAGCGATCGCCGCCTTGGCAGTCGGCTTGTCCCTGACAGCGCGTGGCATCAATGGACTCATCGACGGCGCGAATGACTTCACCTATTGCAATATCACTCGCTTCGCGACCCAATAAATAACCGCCACCTGGCCCGCGAACACTGTCTACCAATTGCTCTTTACGCAATCGAGAAAAAAGCTGTTCAAGGTAAGATAAAGAAATTTCTTGTCGTTCTGAAATGTCGGCAAGAGGCACTGGACCACGCTTTGAATGCAAAGCGACATCAAGCATTGCGGTTACCGCATAGCGCCCTTTAGAAGTGAGTTTCATTTGGATTCCTCCGCCGTTTTGTACTGTAGGAATTTTCACATACCCGACTAAAATGGTCAAGTATAAGACCTAGTAAATTAGTCAAGTATTATTGATGCGTGTAATCGCTTTTCTTCATTAGGGATGTAGCTCAAGCTACAGGGCATGCCAGACATACGCTGCGGCGGCGTTTCGATTCTTGCTCGCGTCGTATAACGCGTGTTTATTCCATACTTAAAAATTTACAGCTACCGTGTACGCTTACCGTTAGCATTTAGGTGGATATGAGCAAGAATACTGTCTGCTATTCGATGTGACTGGATATTATCTATTTGATGGCGCAATCCCTGAAGAACCTGATGCTTGGCGCCAGATATAGCTTTAGCAGTTGCTGCACCACCCGTTGGGTGAACCATACGATCGACATCTCCGTGTATCACTAACGTTGGTGCTTTGACATTCTGAAGCATTAACGTTCGGTCACCCGATTTCATGATCGCACCTATTTGTCGAAACATGGCTTTTGCGTCACTCTTACCACCGTTGCGCTGCCATGCCAATCGCGCATATTGATGCCATTGGTTTATGGCATCTTCAGCCGCAGCATCGCCTATATGGGTCATCATTGCTTTATAGTTCCTAACTGCATCATTTTCATTTACTGGAGTTTTTGCTCTTGCCAGCCGCCATAGCGTTGAATACGACGGCTGACCGACTTTTCGACTCCCAGTGGTAGAGAAAATAGACGTCAAAGATTGCACTTTTTCCGGGTGTAGGCTCGCGAGCGTTTGCGCAATCATCCCTCCCATAGACATTCCAGCAATATGCGCGCTTTCAATATTTAGCTCCGCTAAAAGCTGGGCAGTGTCTTCAGCCATACGCTCCAGTCCGTAAGCGCCCTTAGGTGCCTTGCCTCTTAACTGTTGAAGAAGATTAGGGTGCGGCGTGCTGCTGCGTACGGACTTTCCTGCATCACGATTGTCAAAGCAAATAACACGAAAACCACCGGCTACCAGACGCTCTATTAACGCTTTTGGCCAGTAAACCAGCTGGAGACCCAGTCCAACAATAAGAATGATTGTTTCACTATTGTCACTACCATGTTCGGCATAGCAAAATTTATCGCCGTTATTAAGCGTTACGAATTGCTCATTATGCTGGGCTAAGCTCATTTCACTTTCTCTGTTATTGATAACTCTGTTTTCGGGGTGGGCAGAAACTTATTCAAATTTCAGTGCCGGATCGTCTACACGGCCTTTTCGAAAGATCTTCACATCTTCCGCATAATTGAACGACATTGACCAAGGATAGCGCGTGCCCTGCCGTGGCAACGTATCTAATGAACGCTGAATGTATCCGGCCCCGAAGTTAAGCAGTGGCTGTGTTGCCATGTTCGGTTCGACAACAGGTGTACATTGTACATAATCTTGGTGCCCCATATAGTTCAATAGCCTAGTAAAATGCTCACACAACAGACCTATCTTTAAGGTCCATGATGAAGATGTATACCCCACAGCAATAGCAAAGTTAGGCACGTTACTGAGTAACATACCTTTGTACGTGACGCACTCGGGAAGCGAAACGGCTTTGCCATCTATTTTAGGGACTAATCCTCCTAATGGCAGAAGGTTTAAGCCTGTAGCCGTTACAATAATATCTGCATCTATATGCTGCCCCGAATTAAGTTTAATGCCCGATTTGGTAAACGTATCTATCGTATCTGTTTCAACAGATGCTTTTCCATTTGAAATTGAATCGAATAAATCACCACCTGGTACTGCGCAAAGTCTCTGTTCCCAAGGGTTATAGGGAGGGTTAAAGTGCACATCTACCGGATACCCTTCGGGTAACATCTTTGCATTAAGACTGCGTATTATTTTGCGCGCACGATGCGGAAAGCGCTGACAAAACGCGTATACCCAGCGCTGTTTAGCAATGTTAAACCGACGTGCGGCCTTGAACGCTATATCTTCGCTAAACCACCCACGTAAATATTTTGCGATTGGATCATCAACGGGTACCGGTAAAATATAGGAGGGTGTTCTCTGGAGCATAGTCACATGGCCGGCTGTTTTCGCTAATGCGGGAACCAAGGTTACCGCTGTAGCACCGCTGCCTATCACCACTACGCGTTTGTTTTCGTATTCCAGATCTTCGGGCCAATGCTGAGGGTGGACAATTTGCCCTTTGAAGCGGGATTGCTCCTTAAAATTTGGGGTATAACCTTTGTCATAGCGGTAATAACCTGATGCATTAAATATCCATCTTGCAGCGATGTGTTCATGCTGTCCGCTTTCTTCTGACTTTAACGTTACTCGCCAATATTTCTTATCGCTTTGCCAGTCTAAATCCACAACCCTTGTCAAAAAGCGTATATGCTCCTTGATCCCATTTTCAGTAGCGGTTTCGTCAACATAGGCTTTTATCGAGTCGCCATCAGCAATAGCCTTTTTCTCTTTCCATGGCTTGAAGTCGTACCCAAAGGTAAATAAATCGGAATCAGAACGTATACCAGGATATTTAAATAAGTCCCAGGTTCCGCCCAAATCTCCTCGGGCTTCTATAATAGAATACGACAGGCCGGGGCATTTGTTTTGAATGTGATATGCACAGCCAATACCTGAAATACCCGCTCCTATGATTAAGACATCTAACAATGGCGCGTTTTTTTGCACGTTTCCCCCAAGGAGACAGTAAACTTTACCCCAAAGAGATGCATTAAGGGTACATTGTCAATATATACTCACTCACATCTATGAGCGACAACGTATTCATACCATAGTAGTTTAATGTCGAATAGTTTAAGGAGCGACGACAATATTTGGCGTAGTAAGCATATATTGCAAGTATGCCTGAGTTTCAAAATAAAAATTAGAGGTCTTCCAGCTTTACTAGTTAGCAGTGCTCAAGCAATTGCGCAGCACGGACTTTATCATTCTGATTTTGATGAAAATTATCCAAAACACTTCCCAATTTACATTGCGCTTTATAGTGGCCTAATTGAATAGCCCTATCAAACCAGTCTACAGCTAGTGAAATGTCTCTCTCAACCCCTTCGCCGTTGAGCAGCATCTCGGCATATAAATATGCTGAACCCGCATCATCGACGAATTCCGCAGCCTTTTTCGCGTACTGGAAAGCAGTCGATAAATCGATAGAAACTCCCTTGCCTTTACGATAAACGTTGGCTAATTCTCTAAATGCTGCACTTACCCCTTGCTTACTTGAAAGCTCAAAGTATTGCCTTCCTAACCCTTCATCTTGAGCAACACCATCACCATTTATATACATCATCCCCAATTTGAATTGAGCTATCGAGTCATTACTCGACTGATGTGCGCGCTCGAAAAAGCTCGCAGCTATCAATTTATCTTTAGCTACGCTAATACCATAATAATAGAGCTCACCAATTAACGAGTCGGCATTCCATCCTTGATATTCAGCCCAGTTTTCAGCTACTTCAAGGTTAGTTTTAAAAGGAGAATTGAGTAGATTATTATCTCTGACACAATCAAGTAGGTTTAAGTACGATTCTTCGTGCCTACGTTCAAACGCGACCAAGTACCAATTACACGCTTCTACTACATTATCAGCTTCGCTATAAACCTCAGCAAATTCAAACGCGAGTTGGGCAGACCCCTTTGATGCAACAAACCATTTGCGCTCCTCTTCTTTGAATTGCTCGGCTAAAGTCTCAAGCGCAAAATTTATCCCATCTTTCACAGATTCATAGAGGTAGTCTAATGCGAGACTTCGATTGTACAGGGGGAGATTCCTATCTAGATACAACTTGGCCAAGTCTAATTTAGACTGATCATATCCAAGCGATATAGACTTTTTAAAAAGAGTCTCCGCTTCATACGCATCTGCTTCTACACCACTACCTAAATGATACATCAATGCTAAATTACGATAAGCATATGAATTACCTTTATCTGCCGCTTGCCAATAGAGTTCAAGTGCTTTGTGGTAGTCAACTTCTTTGCCAATTCCTTCGCGATAAAAAGTAGCAAGGTTGTTGTAACCCCAAACTTCATCAGCTTCTATTGCTTTTTCGTAGTAATACTTAGCAGTTATAGGATCTTTGTTGCCAAACTTACCCACTTCGTACATAAAACCTAAGTTAGCGAAGGCATTTTCTCGCCCCAGCGCTGCGGCTTTTAAATAGACCTGTTTTGCTTTTTCAGCGTCGGCCTCTATGCCTTTCTCACCGAAGTCGTAAATAAGAGCTTGTACAAAGGTGGCCTCTGCGTTTTCAGTTTCAACGCCAAACTCACTCCAATACAATAGTTTATCTGGATCATTATGCTGTTCATAGCCCTCGTACAGTAGCCAAGAAATAGCTTGTGTGCACAGGACCTCTCCTGACAAAGCTGCACCTTCCATTAACTCAACAATACGTATTACATTTTCCGGCTTCCGCTTGGACATGATATTCCCGTAATGACAGATTGCTGGTTCATAACCTTGTTCGTAAGATGCTAAATAGTAATCGAGGGCTTGGTCCTCACTTTCATTTCGTCCATTACCAGTAAGAAATGCGTTTGCCATGTTAAAAGACGAATACATGTTCCCAGCAAAAGCAGCCTCCTCCCATAAAGACAGCGCAGTCGCTCTATCTTGATCAACACCCATTCCCCAGTTGTATAAACTTCCTAAGTTGTGAAGGGCCTGAATTGAGCCTAATGATGCTGCTTTTTCGTAAAGCTCTTTCGCTGCAATATAATCAATGTTTACCCCTTCACCTATCTCATAATTAAGTCCCTGTTGAAGAAAGTATTCAGCTTGCTCTTCCAAGCTTTGCACCTGACTATTTTCTTCTTTCACGGGGTTGTAAGTTTCACTAGTTGTGCATTCGTAGAATGTACATGGAATAAGAGGGAGGATTTTCAGAATACCAATCAACATACATGCACTTCCTTGTTCGTATTACACAAAAATTACCGGGGTGGACGTTTAATGATTAAATCACTATTAGACGTATTATTTTAAGTTAAATTGCTGGGTCGAACGAAGAATGAGCCTTTTCTCGCTCTTGGGTTTCGGTTAAGTCAAAGCCCGTATCTGCGAAATCTTCAGCGCTAATGTTGTGTAAGTTATCAGTACACACATCGCCACCCAATGACTGAATGACCTTGCACATTTCCTCAACTTTTGTATCCATCTGATGCATATGCTCAAGCATTATGCCCATAGCATTAGCCACTGGGTCAGGGTTATCTGGCGCGACTGCATAGGCATCAAAACCATATTTTTGGGCAATTTTATCTCGCTGAGGGTTGACCGACGCATTCATCTCTTTTTGCTTAGAAATAATAATACGCCCTGGAATGCCAACTGCTGTAGCGCCATCTGGAATATCTTTTACAACTACAGAATTAGACCCTACTTTGGCGTTTTCACCAATGGTAATCGGCCCTAATACTTTGGCACCGGCGCCAACCACGGCACCTTTTTTAAGGGTTGGATGGCGTTTTCCTGCTCTCCAGCTTGTTCCACCAAGGGTAACACCATGGTAAAGGGTGACATCGTCGCCAATTTCTGCGGTTTCACCGATGACTACGCCCATTCCGTGATCGATAAATACCCGCCGCCCCAACGTTGCCCCTGGATGAATTTCTATACCCGTAAGCCAACGACTAAAAGTTGATAAGGTGCGCGCCAACCATTTCCACCCTGCCTTCCACAACTTGTGGCTAATTCGATGTAGCCACACTGCATGAAGGCCAGGATAGTTGGTGAGTACTTCAAAGGTGTTCCTGGCCGCAGGGTCGCGATGAAAAACACCTTTGATATCGTCTTTAATACGGGCGAACATAGAGTTTACTCTTTTTCTTCTATCGCTGGTGCAGGGTCTGCGTCGCCTAAGTTAGCATTCTTCACCGATTTGTCGATAGACGCCAATATACCGCGCAAAATATTTAGCTCTTGAGATTCAGGACGTGCTCGGTTAAACAAGCGGCGTAGCTTAGTCATCACCACACCTGGGTGGCTTTTACGTATAAAAGACGTGCCTTCAAGCGTTGTTTCCAAATGGGTATAAAAACGCTCTAGATCGTCATTTAGCGGGTATTCTTCTTCAACGCTTGGATAGGTTTCACGATTTAAATACGCCATGCGAATCTCATAACACAGTGTTTGCACTGCTGCTGCTAGGTTAAGAGAGCTATATTCAGGGTTGGCTGGAATGCACATATGGAAGTGACATTGCTGTAATTCTTCGTTAGTTAACCCACTGTTCTCACGGCCGAATACTAAAGCTACCGGATATTTTTCTACTTCTTGAACAAGCTTCTCGCCGCAATCACGCGGCCCGAGCATAGGCCACGAGTGTGTACGCGAACGTGCCGACGTACCTACCACCAAACCACAGTCTTTCACCGCTTCTTCCAACGTGTTCACGATTTTCGCGTTAGCAAGGACATCACCAGCCCCTGCCGCCAACGCACTGGCTTGACCGTCGGGCTCGTTCACTGGATCAACAAGGTATAAGCTGCTCAGCCCCATGGTTTTCATAGCACGCGCTGTCGAGCCTATGTTTCCAGTGTGAGAAGTGTTAACTAAAATAATGCGAATATTCTCGAGCATGCCTGTGATACCTACGTACTTATATAAAAAGATGATATTCGCTAACGCGTATCACCCTACAAACTTCAATTGGGTCAAGTTTACCATAGTGGCAGTATAGAAGGCTATGCGCAGCTCTTTCTGCCGACCAAGCTATGTCGTGTTGTAAACGTATAATTCATCCATATTGCGGTAATAGCCTACTCATGACCTCACAATCAGCATTCAAAAAAGTACTCGTCATTATTAATAATTTAGCTAGTGGGAATTCATTTGCATCGTGCATAGATTCTGGTAGACTCCGCCCGTTTTCGTAAATAACTAGCTATTTTTTATACAGCTGGTTCGTTACATTGGTCTTTTACAATTGGTGGTTTATCTATGCATCCTATGCTGAATATTGCGGTGCGCGCTGCGCGTGCGGCTGGAACAGTTATTGTTCGTGGTTTTGAAAAACATAATGAAGTAGCAACAGAGTCAAAAGGCTTGAACGACTTCGTTACACAAGTTGACAAAGAAGCAGAACAAGCAATTATTTATAAAATTCAGCAATCATTCCCAGAACACTGCTTTTTAGGCGAAGAGTCTGGTGAAGTTCACGGCAAAGAAACCGACTATCAGTGGATTATTGATCCGCTAGATGGCACCACCAATTTCGTAAAAGGCATTCCTCACTTTGCCGTTTCAATTGCACTTCTTCACAAAGGTCGTCTAGACCAAGCGGTTGTTTTCGATCCAATTCGCAGCGAATTATTTACCGCGAGCCGCGGCCAAGGTGCACAGCTTAATGGTTATCGTATTCGCGCGTCTAAGCCTCGCGACCTTACCGAAACCATTATCGCTACTGGATTACCTTTTAAGAACAAAGCTGCATTTGGTGAGTACGCGCTAAGTTTAAACAAAATTTTCCACGAAGTGGGTGACATTCGCCGCGCAGGTAGCGCAGCGCTAGACCTTGCTTACGTTGCTGCAGGCCGTCACGACGGCTACTGGGAGCGTGGTATTAAGTCTTGGGATATCGCCGCGGGAGAGCTTATTGTTCGCGAAGCTGGTGGCTAGTAACAGATTTTAAAGGCAATAATGACCCGCTACATAAAGGCGAAATCGTTGCTGGTAGTGCAAAAGTAGTTCAAGGCCTAGTTAAGCACCTTAAGTAAGAAGCACCTAAAATAAACTGCTTTTAAGCACGTAAACTGCGCCAATAAACGAAGCACAGTTAAAAACGAAGGCGCTATGACATGAAGTGACATAGCGCCTTTTTTCTCTTTCTCACTCTTTGTTTTGTCACCTTGATGTAGAACCACTATACCTGCGATAACGCGCCGCGATTACGAACATTTTAAATCTCGCTGAGTGGGTAATGATCTATGAGGGCTGGTATTAAACCTAAGACCGAACAAAAACCTTAGTACTAAAAAACGCTTCGCGATTTCGTATGTCATTGCACACCCTATAACGGTTATTAGCGTTATCAAAATAAACTCTCCGATTGTAGATGAAACACGAGAGTTCAAGTAGAACGCCGCCACCACAATGATCGTTTGATGCACTATATAGTAAGGTAATACCCCTTTGTTCAAGTAGTTCACCACCCTACTCGGGCTAGACAGATGTTTTCGACCAAACCCCAATATTGCCGCTAGCCACGACCAATGATTAAGCACAACGATTACACCAACCAAAATACGAAACCCACGTGACGACTCCATTAACTGTCCTGTAGGACCAAGCATGTCGTGCCGGTCTAAAATTATGATGCTGTAAAGCAATATCGCTATGGTTAAGCTCACGTAACGGGAATTCATAATTGCAGCATACAATGCGGGTCTAAGCACAACCACTATTCCTACCAGCATCACAAAAAAGTACTTTGCGTGGCTATACCAATCGTTAAGCAAGTCGTGAGACGTGGGGTATGCCGCGCGAAGATTCAACCATATGACAGTCATGAACGTTACCACTATCACGCTAAACAGCGGCAAGCTATCGAGTGCTCTCAACTTTGTCACTTCCATAAATCTCATAAGCGGAAAAAGCAGCAAAATGATAGCGCTGTACACAAAAAGGTAAGGTAAAAACCAAAGGTGGTTCCACGTTAGTAAGCCTATTACTGATTGTTTCTCGGTAAACACGTCGGTATTTGGATTGATGTAGGCAATGTAGAACTCGATAAACGACATATTTAACTCCCCGTTTACCGTCCACTCTATATAAACTTGTGGTGCAACAATAACGAACATACCGAATACAAGTGGAATTAGTATTCTCAGTGCCCTCTTCCCCAACAGTAAAAGGGATACACGCAAGCGAGACGTCGGTTTGTCATATGCTTTGTGCAGAACAACAGTAAATACCATTGCAGATATTAAGAATAATAAAGACATGCGCCATTGATTGGTTAATATCATCACATCTTGTAACAGTGGAAACTGCACATCGCTTTTGATATGCCAACCCCACTCAAAAACGTAATACATTCCGATGTGGTACAAAATAAGTACACCAAATGCGATGACGCGCAGCGCGTCTAACTCGAAATAACGCTTCGTAAGTGGACTCTCAGCCGCGGCCTTCTCTTGAGTTTCAGTCTTTGAATTTCGTTTAATAAATGGTGCTTTTTGACCAACATATACTTGCGTCAATGTCTTTGCTCCTATTCAATAGTGCTTAACTAATGTATTGCATCTAATGTGATAGACGTTCGATAGCAAACGCCTAAGTGACGGAAAGTATGGGAAAAAGGGTTAAGTGGTGAATAGTTGGGATGAAAAATGGAGTCAGTTTCTTAGGAATACTGAACCAAAACATAAATACGCGGCATTTATTTTACTTACTGCCTACTTATTTATTAATAACTCGATCAATGCGGCGTCTAAATGGACTGAATTTACCCGAAGCGACAGTAACAATGTGGCACTTTGGGAACCGTATGTATGGGAATACTCCAGTGCTCTGAGTACGTCATTACTCGTAATACCCCTAATCATCGCGATACGCAAACTCGAGCAAAAAGAAAAGTTAGGAGTATCTTGGCTAGGGTGGCACTTCGCTTTTGCCAGTCTTTTTTCGGTAGCACACGTATCATTAATGGTAGCGTTTCGAAAGCTTGCCTATTTATTTTCAGAGCGCAATTATGACTTTGGGATATGGTTCAACGAATTCATCTACGAATATCGAAAGGACGTATGGGGCTATATTACTCTGGTTACTTTTTATTATATTGCACGGTTTGGATACCAACGTCTAATAGGTGAAGCCTCACTTATCACTAGCGATACAGTGCAAGATTCAAATGACAACGCTGTCGACTCATTGCCCGACTATCTGCTGGTGAAGAAACTCAACAAGGAGTTTTTGGTTCAAGTAACTGATATACAGAGAGTAGAAGCATCAGGAAACTATATTAACCTTCATACTCACTTGGGCGTTTACCCCTTGCGTTATACCCTTAGCCGGTTCTGTGAAGAAGGGGCACATCAAGGCTTTATGCGAGTACATCGGTCCCACGCTGTACGAATACCAGCCATTGTGTCTATAAGTTATGAAGAAACAGGAGATGGGTCGATATTACTTAACAATGGGCAAACTGTGACACTTTCAAGGCGGTATAAAGATAGCCTAAAGCAGGTATTAGCTCCTAATTAGCAATCAATTTCACCGTTCATAAGTCATAAAAAAACCGCATCGAGATGCGGTTTTTTGTGCGTATCAGGCGGATAAAACTAAGGCATAGGATCTAAATCTGCGCCTTCTTTTTCCACTTGTGGTGGCATTAGGTCTTCTTTACTAATACCTAACGCAAGTGCCACTGAGCTCGCGATATACACCGATGAGTAAGTACCTACCACCACACCGAATAGCAACGCCGTTGCAAACCCGTGAATAAGCGCACCACCCTTGTAGAATAACGCAACTAAAACCAACACCGTGGTTAATGAGGTGATGATAGTACGGTTTAGGGTCTGCGTGAGTGAGATATTGATAATTTCAATAGGCTCACCTTTACGAATTTTGCGGAAGTTCTCACGAATACGGTCGCACACAACAATGGTATCGTTAAGTGAATAACCAATTACCGCAAGTACCGCTGCAAGTACTGTTAGGTCGAACTCAATTTGAAGTACTGAGAACAAGCCTAGTGTAAGAATAACGTCGTGAGCTAGCGCAGCCACTGAGCCTAAAGCGAATCGCCATTCAAATCGCATTGCTACATATACTAGGATGCACAAGAGTGCCACTAGCATCGCAAGGCCGCCCTGCTCGGTAAGCTCTTCACCTACGTTAGGACCTACGAACTCGATACGACGCATATCAACCGCAGTACCGTCCGCGCGCAGCGCAGCTAGTACTTGCTCACCAATGGTTACTGCTTTTACACCGTCACGTGGCGCAATGCGGATAAGTACATCCTGGCTGCTACCAAAATTTTGTACAATGGCATCTTCGAAGTCTGATTTATTAAGCTGCGCACGAATAGCTTCTAAATTTGCTGCGTCTTCATAGCCTACTTCAATAAGTGTACCGCCCGTGAAGTCTAGCCCCCAGTTAAGGCTATTTACACCTAAAGAAACAAACGAGCCTAGAATCAGTATTGTCGACAGCACCATCGCTGGAATGCGAAGGCTCATGAAATTAACGGTTTCGGATAATTTTAATAACTGCATTTTACGCTCCTTAAATCGCCAATTTCTCTACACGTTTACCACCCCATACTGCGTTAACGATAACGCGAGTAACCAAAATAGCGGTAAACATAGATGTTGCGATACCAATCATTAGCGTAATAGAGAAGCCTTTAATTGGGCCGGTACCCACTGCAAATAAAATCATACCTGCAATAAAAGTCGTAATGTTCGCATCCAATATGGTTGAGAACGCGCTGTCGTACCCTTGATGAATAGCTTGTTGCGGACTGCGTCCATCGCGAAGTTCTTCCCGGATACGCTCGAAAATAAGCACGTTTGCGTCTACCGCCATACCAACGGTAAGTACGATACCCGCCATGCCCGGAAGGGTTAATGTAGCACCAGGGATCATCGACATAATGCCTACAATCATGACTAAGTTAGTAACAAGTGCAATGTTTGCTACCACACCAAACGCTTTGTAGTAAATCAGCATGAATACAAGTACTGCAGCCAGACCGTATGTGATCGCTTGCATGCCGAGCTCAATGTTTTCTTTACCCAAGCTTGGCCCAACGGTACGTTCTTCAACAATTTGAATAGGCGCAATAAGTGCACCAGCGCGAAGTAGTAAGGCTAAATCACGTGCTTCTTTTGGTGAATCAAGACCAGTAATTTGGAACTTGCTACCAAGTTGTGCACGAATGGTGGCAACTGAGATAACTTGCTCATGCTTTTCAAACACAAGTTTACCGTCGTCATTTCGCTCTCCGGTAGATTTGTACTCGATAAAGACCGTAGCCATTGGCTTACCAATGTTGCCGCGGGTTGAGCGAGACATTTTGTTACCGCCTTCCGAATCTAGCGAGATATTTACATTTGGCAGACCATATTCGTCAACGCCGCTGTTCGCATCTATAATATGGCTACCTGTAAGCATAATACGCTTTTCGAGTAGCTGAGGAATGCCTTGCTGATCTTCAATCACCTGAGAGCCAGGAGGAACGCGACCGTTCAATGCATCACGGATGTCATTTTTCTGGTCAACCATGCGAAATTCAAGAGTGGCTGTGGCGTTTAGAATTTCTTTGGCACGAGCGGTATCCTGAATACCAGGAAGCTGAACAACAATTCGGTCTGCGCCTTGTTTTTGAACAAGAGGCTCAGCAACACCAAGCTGGTTAACACGATTACGAATAATAGTGATGTTTTGCTTAACCGCGTTGTCACGAATTTCTTGTAGCTTACTTTCAGCGAAAATAGCGCGAAGCGTTAAGTCGTCCACTTGGTTAAAGGTAAGGTCGCGACTCTGGTTGCGCAGGAAAAATTGCGCTTTATCTAGCGCATCTTCATCACGAAAAGTAATGTCGATATGATCATCAACCTGCTTTACACCACGATAACGTATACCTTCTTCACGTAGTGAGGTACGAAAACCACTCTCTGCGTCTTCGAGCGACTTGGTAATAACTTCCGTCATGTCCACTTCCATTAAGAAATGAACACCACCGCGAAGGTCAAGACCCAGTTTCATTGGCGCGCCACCTAAACCTTCTAGCCACTCTGGCGTGTCAGGGGCAAGGTTCATGGCAACGTAGTAATCATCGCCAAGCGCTTTTTCTAACGTTTCGCGAGTAACTAGCTGGGTGTCTGAGTCTGAAACGCGAACTAAAATTTGTTCACCTTCGAACTCAACACGCTTTGGAGAGATGTTTTTTTCACTTAGCGCGGCTTTTACTTGTTCAACAGTGGCGTTAGTTACCACGGCATCACGACCGGCTGAGATTTGTACGGCGTGATCTTCACCGTAAATGTTAGGAAGTGCGTAAAGTGCACACATTGCAACCACAATGAGTGCACTCAGTACTTTCCAAATAGAGTTTTTGTTTAGCACTGGATAATCCTTTCGTGCCAGTACCGGAAAGCGTCCCGGCCCCGGCGATTGCTACTTACAGTGACTTCATGGTGCCTTTAGGCAGCACAGCAGTTACTGAAGACTTCTGAACAACGATATTGTTTGAATCGTTAAGTGCAACTTCAATGAAGTCTTTTTCTTCTGACACTTTAGTGATTTTTCCAACCAAACCACCTTGTGTTAATACTTCATCGCCTTTGCCTAGCGAAGATACTAGGTTTTTATGCTCTTTTACGCGCTTAGCCTGTGGGCGGTAAAGCAAGAAGTAAAAAATTAAACCAAATACAGCTAGCATGATGATCATTTCCATACCGCCACCTTGCGGCGCACCAGCAGACTGTGCGTAAGCGTTCGAGATAAATAGGCTCATAAAATTCCCCAAATATTATCGTTGTTATAGTGCCGGAACCGGCAACCCTTTTTGTTCATAAAATTCTTGTACAAACTCATCAAGCGTACCTGCGTCAATCGCATCGCGAAGACCCTGCATAACACGCTGATAGTAACGAAGGTTATGGATGGTGTTTAAGCGCGCACCCAATATTTCGTTACACTTGTCCAAATGATGTAGATAAGAGCGAGAATAGTTTTTACAAGTGTAGCAATCACAATTCTCATCTAATGGTGAGGTGTCATTTCTGTGCTTCGCGTTGCGAATTTTGACAACGCCTTCTGTCACAAATAAATGACCGTTTCGCGCGTTACGCGTTGGCATAACACAGTCAAACATATCGATACCGCGGCGCACAGACTCAACCAAATCTTCTGGCTTACCTACGCCCATTAGGTAGCGAGGTTTGTCCTCTGGAATTTTTGGTGCAGTGTGGTCGATAATGCGGATCATGTCTTCTTTTGGCTCGCCTACTGAAAGGCCGCCGATAGCGTAGCCGTCAAAGCCAATAGCTTCTAAGCCAGCAAGTGAAACATCACGTAACCCTTCGTACATACCGCCTTGGATAATACCAAACAGTGCCGCAGGATTATCACCGTGGGCCTCTTTACTGCGCTTTGCCCAGCGCAGCGACATTTCCATTGAAACCCGCGCTTCTTGCTCAGTAGCAGGGTACGGCGTGCACTCGTCAAAAATCATTACGATGTCAGAACCCAAATCGCGCTGAACTTCCATCGACTTTTCAGGCGTAAGCAAAATCTTTTCGCCATTAATTGGAGAGCGGAACGTTACACCTTCTTCGGTAATTTTACGCAAGTCACCCAAACTAAATACTTGGAAACCGCCCGAATCAGTAAGAATTGGTTTGTCCCAATTCATAAAGTCGTGCAGATCGCCGTGCTGGCGAATAATACCAGTACCAGGGCGTAGCATTAGGTGAAAGGTATTTCCAAGACAGATGTGTGCACCGCTGTCTTTTAATTCTTCAGGGGTCATTCCCTTAACAGTACCGTAAGTACCAACTGGCATGAACGCTGGAGTTTCGACAACACCGCGTTCAAACACCAAACGACCGCGTCGTGCTCGGCCTTCGGTTTTTAACAACTCAAATTGCATGTGAAAGCATTCCCACTTTTATGCGCTTCTGCGCTGGGTATAAAAATAAATTGGCGGCGATTATACCAGTAATTCAGCTGAGATCATGCCCCGTATCTATGTTTATCTGTAACTAAACTAGAAAGGCCTGAAAAACACCGATTTAAGCGCTATTGAACGTAGACTTATGTGCTCAGGCGCGCTTAATAAACATAGAATCGCCGTAACTAAAGAATCGATACTCTTTTTCTATCGCTTCTTGATAGGCATTCATCACGTTGTTTTTACCGGCAAATGCACTAATTAACATCATTAGCGTAGACTCTGGAAGGTGAAAGTTAGTGAACATGGCGTCTACTACTTTGAATTCAAAGCCTGGGTATATAAAGATCTCTGTGTCTTCATTGAAGGCTGCAATAATTTCTTTACCACCACGTTCTGCACTTGCCTTTGCCGCCGACTCTAACGAGCGTACAGAGGTTGTGCCCACTGCGATAACACGCTTTCCATTAGCTTTTGTAGCTAACACAGCGTCAACGACTTCTTGGGGGACTTCTGCAAACTCTGCGTGCATTTTGTGCTCAAGAATATTGTCAACCCGCACGGGTTGGAAGGTACCTGCACCCACGTGCAGGGTTACAAAAGCCAAGTTCACACCCTTCTCTTTTAGGGCTTGTAAAATATCGTCGTCAAAATGAAGTCCTGCAGTTGGTGCTGCAACAGCGCCTGGCTTTTGATTGTAAACGGTTTGGTAGCGTTCTTTGTCTGAGTTTTCGTCCGGGCGGTCAATATAGGGAGGAAGCGGCATATGCCCATGTGCTTCCAGCAGTGATAGCACAGTTTCATCGTGATCAAATTGCAAAATAAATAGCGCATCGTCTCGACCCGTAACCGTCACATTTACTTTTCCTTCAAGAATAAGCTTAGTTCCCGGCTTAGGTGCCTTACTCGCGCGCACATGCGCCAACGCAGTATTGTCTGAGGTAATACGTTCAATCAGCACCTCTACTTGTCCGCCAGTTTCTTTTTTACCTAAAAGTCGTGCGGGAATAACTCGGGTATTATTAAAAACCAGCAAGTCACCTTCTTCTAAAAGTTCAACCATATCAGCGAACATACTGTGGCGAACGTCACCCGATTTACCGTCTAGCTGCAAGAGGCGACTGGCTGAACGATTTTCGGTGGGATATTTTGCAATTAGGCTTTGTGGAAGCGAAAAGCTGAATTCAGATAGTTTCATAGATAATAGATTCTTAATTTAAACGCAATTTATGTTGCTTTCTTTATGGTTTAACACAATATTAAGAGGAGGTAATTATACTAAAGTTGCGAAATTTCACAGAAACCGATGTCGACCAAAGTCTTAGAAATCCTACCTCTCAGGCTATAAGTATAGATATTAATACCTACTTATCGCTCAAAATACGCACTAGTTGATTTTAGTACTAGCGAGCATATGCTTAAACGATTAATATCCGCTCCAGATAGTGATGATGTTCTCCCATAACATTCCTTATCGTTCGTACCCGGCATTTGCTGGGTACTTTTTTATCTGCCCTATTCTACTCTTTCGACGCACTAAGATCAGTTAAGATTTCTTCTAAAAGCGCAGCATCTAACGGTCGAGCTTTAAGCACGTATAAAATCTGAAGCAATAAATCGGCCCCCATAATACCTTTATTCACTTTATTTCTTAAATTGTCAGCGCTTTGATCCACGCCAATTTCTTCAAGCCTTTGGCTTAGCGCTTGATATTTTACGCCGCGCACAGACATTTCAGATTTAACGACTCTTGCAACCGTTTGTCGCCATGCATTCTTTGCACTCTGCGTATTTCCTGTGTTCACACAGCCTCCAAAAACCACACAAATGTGATGTATATTTTACAAAAACACACTTTTTTACACTTATAGCATGCATTTAATGTTGACGATTATGGCACAACAGGTCTACACTGCAAGTCAAGATATTGGCGAAGACGTAAATAGTCGTTACAGTAACTGCGGTTGTTCTTTTAGTAATGCAAGGTTTAGGTTTTGTGTTTCAACACCGATTTAAGCTAAGCAATGCGTCACAAAGCACCACGTTTACGACATTCGTTTTCAACATTGTCGCTTTAATAACTAAAGGAGAAAGGTATGAGCTGGGAACTGGAAAGCATCGAAGCCTTATTTAAAGAGCACGATGACTTTGTGGTAACACATGAGGAAAACTGCTTACTTATTGCTAATCAAGATGGCATTGATGCATGGCTTGCTATTAGCGGAGAGCAAATCTTAGTAGAGAGTCTCTTGTTTGCTGCATCGGAAGTAAAAGATAAGCCAGCGCTTGACCATGAAATACTATCTACCCATATGGTGTTTCCTCTTACTACGGTAGGTATTTCAAATATTGGTGGCGAAGAATATTACACCGCCTTTGGCGCACTAAGTGCTCAGTCGAAAGCCGAAAGTATTGTTATTGAAGTTGAAACCTTGTTTCAGAATGTTGCATCGTTCTTAGATGCCTACGAAACACACCTTAACTAAAATTTACTTCTTAAGGAGAAGCGAATGTCAGTGTGGAAAAAACTAATTACTGCAGTAAAAGGTGGTGCTACCGAAGCTGCGCAGTCTGTTGCAGACAGTCAGGCAATTCGAATTTTGGAACAAGAAATTAGAGAAGCCAAAGAAGAGCTACGCAAGTCTGATCATGCACGAACGCAGATTTTGGCGAAATGTAAACTTTCTCAACAGAAAGTAGATAGCTTTAACTCGTCAATAGCCGAGTACGAAGAGCATGCGCGTAAAGCGATAGATAACGATCGACAGCTTGCTCTTGACTGTGCTCAGAAAGTGTCAGAGTTGAAAGAAGAACGTGAGCAAGAGCAAACCTACCTTGATCAGTTCAAACAGTCTGAAAAGCAGTTGGCTAATAATATTCAGCAAGCTAAAGCGAATTTACGTCGCTTAGAACAGCAAGTGGATATGGTTAAAGCTACTGAAAGTGTTCAAAAAGCGCAGGTTGCAGTATCTTCACGCCACATGGGCGCGAACAGCAAAATGAAGACAGCTACTGAGTCTTTGTCTCGCATTCAGGATAAGCAAAAGATGCGCAACGCAGAACTTCAAGCAGCTGAGGAACTAGCTGGCGAAGAGTCGAGCAGCGACTTAGAAAAACGCCTATCTGAAGCAGGCATCAAAGGGGGTAAAACCTCGGCCGATGACGAGCTGGCGCGAATTCTAGGCAAGTAAGTTAAAAAATGGGAGCCAACGGCTCCCATTTTTAATTCTTGTTACAAAAATTTTCTGCATAAGTTGCCAGATGACAACAACCTAACCTAGACAAATCAAGCACTTCAAGGCAGAGTAAGGGCACGCATAACAAGGGCTGTTTGTTTTATGTCTCCATGGATTAAACTGCGAAAAGTCATGCTGCAATACTTTGCAGAATCTCGCTGGTACACCATTGTTGGTGCCACCGCTTTTTACGCAGTAACAAGCTATTGGCTTCTTTACGCTACAGGTGAACACGACTTAATTGCTAAAACCGACTTTATCTATTGGTTGGCGGTCACTGCCTCAACGGTGGGTTATGGCGACCTGTCTCCTGCCACATCAGCAGGAAAATTAGTTGTTGCGCTTTATGTCATACCGCTTGGTTTGAGTATTTTCGCCATGGTGATTGGTCGAATCGCAGCTTGGGTTTCATTAACGTGGAAGAAAGGATTGTTAGGTATGAATAGCTTGATGCTAAATGAACACATCTTGGTAATAGGATGGAATGAGCAGCGCACCATGATGCTGCTTGATTTAATTCTTCAAGAGCGTGATGCCATGTCCGAACGCCCAGACATTGTGCTTTGCGTAAAAGCTGATATTACCAACCCCATGCCTGGCGTCATTGAGTTTGTAAAAGTAGATTCGTTCAACAAAGACGAAGATATGGACCGCGCGTGTGTAGCTAGTGCTAAAACCATTCTTATCGATAACCCGCAAGATGATGTCACCATGACTACCGCGCTATATTGTACTAAGCGCAATCCTGATGCACATCAAGTGGCCTATTTCGACGATGACAGCTTAGTTAATTTGCTTCAGGACCACTGCCCTAAAGTGGAATGCACGCCCAGTGTGGCAATCGAAATGCTGGTTAAAGCGGCATTTGATCCAGGCTCAAGCATGCTTCATCACGATTTGCTAAGTATTGATGAAGGACAAGCACAATTTTCAGTAAAAATACCGCAAAGTTGCCAAGCGATTTCCGTTGCCAAATTATTTATCAATTTAAAGCGTAAACACGATGCCATCTTTATCGGTTATGCGCCCAACGGCCTTGTTAAAGAAATGGTGGTAAACCCGCCGTTAGACGCTACGTTAAACCCAGGTGACACCTTGTTTTATATTGCTGAGCGACGCATTAACGCAATAAACTGGTCCTCACTGGACGCTGATTAAGAGGCGTAAACATGTTTAGTAAACTATTTAAAAAATCAGAACCTAAAAAACCTAAGTCGCCAGAGATAATGGGACTTTATTTAGGTGGTTCTTTCGAGTTAGATAACTTAAAGCTTTCGTTATTGGAGCCAGAACTGACCATTGAAGGCGCAGCACGTTCTCAGTTAATTCAAGCGGTAGGTGAAGCCCCCTTGGATACTGGCGGCACACTGCTTCGTTTTTATACTGACGATGATGGCTTTCTACAGGTGGTCACCGATGGCGGACTATCAGAGAACCACATCACTGATGTTAAGCTTTGGCACTTTTATGAGACAAAAACCATTGGCAATACCGCACAGTGGAATGAATGTTTAAAGAGCGTAATCAGTCAGCCTACCTACGAGCTTGAGGGCAAGGTTTACACCCGTGTATGGGGAGCTGTGGGCGACGAATCACCGCCAGTTGCGGTAACCGAAACGACCTACGAAGAAGATGGTGATGTCAGTAAAACAGATCAGTTTATGATGTTATACGAACGCCCCATCAGTAACGACAGAGTTGAGACCTTGCTTGTTGTCGGTGAAGAAAAACAAGTGGGTAATAATTTAGACAGATGCTTAGTGATTTCAACGGGGTTCGATGTTGAGCCTGCGGACATCACAATAAACGGTTAATAAAAAAAGGAATAACTATGGATACCATCATGCACTCTTTGGCCGGCCTGGATAACTTTGCGCTGTACTTTGGCCTATCGATTGTTTTCTTGTTTATCTTCAAATTAGTGTACGCCTTGGTCACCCCTCACGATGAATGGAAGCTGGTAAAAGAAGAAAAAAATGCAGCAGCAGCCATCGGCTTTGGCGGTGCTATTATCGGTTTTGCGATAGCTCTTGGCAGCGCAGCCTCAAACTCTGTTGCCGTGGTGGATTTTGCTATCTGGGCGCTTGTTGCTGTTATTGCTCAATCTCTTGCGTTTGCCATATTGCGTTTCAGCTTTATGCCCAAAATCGCGGAGCGTATTAATAATAACGAAGTCTCTGCAGGTGTTATGCTTGCCAGCATGTCTATTGCCGTAGGCTTACTAAACGCCGCTTGCATGACCTATTAAGGGGGCAGCAATGACTGATAAAAGTAACCTAGAACGTCAAATTGTTGATAACCAGCAAAGTGAGCGGCCAGTTATGAAGCGCACTAAGCACATTAACCTAAACCGTATGCGTAAAGGTTTTAATGTTAAGCCTTTAGCGTTAGGCGTGGCTAGCGTCATCCTTAGTGGTTGTGGTGGTGAAAAAGAAGATGCCACTATTTACACGTCGCTAGAAGATTGTAAGCAAGACTACCCAGATGCGGTAGAACGCTGTGAAGCTGCCTATCAAACGGCGGTGGATGAAGCTATGCGCACCAGTCCACGCTTTAATTCTGAATACGACTGTGAGCACGAGTTTGGCCCTAATCAGTGCCAATACGTAAATAACAGTGGCAGCAGCTTTTTCATGCCGTTCATGGCAGGCTATATGGTGAGTTCTCTGCTTTCACCAAGTCGATACTACTCACAACCCTTATATACCTCCTATTCATACAATTCACCGTTTCGTTCACGCTGGATAACCGCAGACGGTTATGTCTTCGATGGCGATATTCGAAAAAGAAATTACCGCGTAAACAAAAGCGTTTATAAACCAAAACCGACGGTGAACCGCACTATGAAACGGGGCGGCTTTGGCAGCAGTGTGCGCGCTAAGTCATCTTGGGGTAGCAGTAGCCGTAAAGGCGGCTGGGGCGGATAAGAATGTTTAGAATGCCTTGCCAGCCTCGTAAGGGCTGGCAGCAGTTGGCCAATGAGTTTGGTTTCCATTTTCACACTATGTACGGCGAGCCGTACTGGGATGAAAGTGCTTACTACCAATTCACACTAGCACAAATTGAAAACGACATTGAAGACCCCACTGCCGAATTACATCAAATGTGCTTGGCGGTTACCGAAGATGTGGTTAATAGTGAACAATTACTTACTCGCTTTTGCATCCCCGAGCAGCATTGGGATTTAGTACGTAATAGCTGGAACGAAAGAGCCCCAAGTTTGTACTCTCGCCTTGACCTTGTTTACAACGGTAAAGGTCCGGCAAAACTTCTTGAAAACAATGCAGATACACCCACCAGCCTGTATGAATCCGGTTTTTGGCAATGGCTGTGGCTTTCACAAAATGTTGATGCAGGCAAACTTGCTCTGCATGCCGACCAGTTTAACAGCTTGCAAGAAAAGTTAGTTCATCGCTTTCGTGAAATTGCGCTGCACTACAATATAAACCAACTACATATGGCGTGCTGCAAAAATACTGTTGAAGACCGCGGAACCGTGCAATACCTTCAAGACTGCGCCAAAGAAGCTGGGCTTATGGCTGACTTTGTGTTTATCGAAGATATTGGGCTGGCAGACACCGGTGTTTTTACTGACCTTAAAGATGCCCCTATTACTGATTGTTTTAAGCTTTACCCTTGGGAATTTATGCTGCGCGAAGAGTTTGGCGACGTATTAGAAGACGCCAAAGTAAATTGGTTAGAGCCCGCGTGGAAATCAATTATTTCAAATAAAGCGCTGCTTCCCCAGCTTTGGAAAAAATTTAAAGGTCACCCTAACCTACTTCCCGCTTATTTTTCAGACGAAATAAATGCAAATAGCCTGTCCGGCAAGTGGATTAAAAAGCCCCTCTTTTCTAGAGAGGGAGCCAACGTATCGATTATCGAAGGTGGTGTTGAGAGCATTTTAAGTGACGGACCTTATGGTGAAGAAGGTTTTATTGTTCAAGCTTTTGAACCATTGCCTGTTTTTGAGGGTAATCATACACTTATAGGTAGTTGGTTAGTAGACGACATGCCAGCGGGTATTTCGGTTAGAGAAGATGCCTCTGCCATCACCCAAGATCTTTCTCGCTACCTTCCCCATATTATTTTGTAATCTATCTAAGGGGCCTTTATATGAAGCCGCTTTCATTTCAAATTCGCGTACTGCTAACGTTAGGTGCACTATTAATTGTAATAGAGGTGGCTAACTTACTCACTGGCAATGCGCTTAATCAGTTTGGTGTAGTGCCTCGTACCCTATCTACTTTGCCCTATATATTTACAGCCCCTTTCCTTCATGGCACGCCGACACACTTGATGGCAAACTTAGTGCCTCTTTTGCTGTTTATGTGGCTTACTATGCAATGGGGAAAACGTACGTTTCTCATCGCAACGCTTAGTGCACTCCTTATAGGTGGCATAGGCGTATGGCTGTTTGGCAGAACCGCTACGCATATTGGCGCAAGCGGTATGGTATATGGCTATTTCGGCTTTCTCGTACTGGCTGGCTTTAGAAGTAATAAAGTGCGGTATTTGCTCATATCACTGGTAGTAGCTGCACTGTACGGCGGAATGTTAGTTGGTGTACTTCCCACGTCGAAATTTATTTCCTTTGAATATCATTTATTTGGCTTTATTGGTGGCTTATTTGCCGCATGGCACTGGGCACGCTAATTACTTTCCGTATAATTAGCCTTAAGATAAGACGTTATTAAAAGATATGTCAGCAGTACAAGAACCTACTCAAAAGAATCAAGGCTTTTTCGGCAACCTCGCGTTTAACATTGTTATTCCTGTGGTGTTGATGAGCTATGCAAGTTCAGAAGATTACCTAGGGCCAGCATGGAGTATCGTAGCTGCACTCAGCTTCCCTATTGGTTACGGTCTATGGGACCTAAAAGAATCAGGAAAGGTAAACGGCTTTTCTATTCTCGGGATTATCAGCGTGTTGCTTACCGGCGGGTTTAGCTTACTTAAACTGCCAGCAGAGTACATTGCGATTAAAGAAGCGGCCATACCGGGCATTATCGGTATAGCGGTGTTAGTGACCCAATACACTAACAAGCCTTTGGTGAAAATGCTTATTTTGAACGACCAGATCATTAACTGGCCCCACCTCAATCAGGTATTAGATGCCAAAGGAAAGCAGCCAGAGTTTAAAAAGAAAGTGGCGGTAAGTTCTTATATTGTCGCGAGCTCCTTTTTTCTCTCTTCGGCGCTTAATTATATTTTGGCAAAAATGATATTGGTTAGTGAGCCCGGTACTACTGCGTACACTGAAGAGTTGGGTCGAATGACAGCGCTTAGCTACCCGGTCATTGTTATCCCAAGCATGATTTTGCTTATTGCCGCGCTTTGGTATTTATTTGCACAAATTAAAAAAATTACTGGCGAAGAACTCGATAACTTTATTAACCAGTAACGATACAAACTAGAAGGGGCTTACAGCCCCTTCTTAATTTCCAGTTCAAAGCCCCTGCCCCATGGCGTAAGTTAAGCCAACTTCTGGTATCACGAACCACCTAGAACAATAGAACATTGAATTTCCCTCCCGTTTTTTTAACCAAAAATCGCGCACTTTACGTATACTCTCAGAAAGAAAAACAATTAATTTTATTAGCGTGTATGGGCATTTAGTATATTTTAGCTGCGAGAGCCTGAAATTCGACCTACTCTTTGCCCTATGATTATTGACGCCACAATTAGGCCCATATTTTTACGCTATAACGCTGAGCCTTTAATCCTGAACCTTTAATCCTGAACCTTTAATCCTGAGCTATGCTGACAATAAAAGACTTAAAGAAATCCTTTTCAAAGACAGGGGTTGAGCTCATAAACAACCTCAGCCTTACCGTAAAGACAGGTGAATCGGTGAGTATTCAGGGGGCATCTGGCTGCGGCAAGTCTACCTTGCTGTCGCTTATTGCTGGGTTTGAGACTCCCGACGGCGGAGACATTGCGGTAAACGGGTTGTCGATTGCTGGCTATAGCAAGCTCGATAACACGTCTAAAGCGAGGGATATCGATAATTTTCGCAAGCAACATTTAGGTATTGTGTTTCAAAGCTTTAACTTGTTCGACTGTTTTAACGTATGGGACAACATTGCCTTTACCGCAAGGCTAAAGGGTAACGTGGATAAAGACTATCAATTAGCGTTAATGGATGAACTTGGAATACTACCCTTAGCGCAAAAGCCGCTAAGCCAGTTATCAGGTGGCGAACAGCAGCGCTGTGCCATAGCCCGAGCGCTCGTGCATCGACCCTCGCTTATTTTAGCCGACGAACCCACCGGCAATTTAGACGAGACCACCAGCGAAACCGTATCTGACTTACTTTTTCAAACCTGCAAGCAAGCCAATACATCCCTTGTTGTGGTTACTCATAGTCAAGACGTTGCGATAAAAGCGGATTCTGTTTTGCGTCTTCATAAAGGCGTATTGGAAGATGCGAAGCCCGAAAGTATGACTAATGCTCCTGCTTCACAACAGATATCGGCAGACGAGCTTAATGGCGGTGATGTTTAACGATATGGGTATTTTTAAAAACACACCCCTCGAGAAAGAGAAAACGCTTTGCTGCGTACTTCACTGCTAAGCCTTTCTAGTTTTCTCGCGATGGCGAGACATAGACCGTGGGAACCATTACTCATTATGGTCGCAATAGTTTTGGCCAATGCCGGGCTTGTTACTGTTTTGCTGATAAACGAGGGCGCAACTCAGGGCGAATTATTGCAGTCAAAGCAAGGTATTTTTACAGGGAGTATCATCACCCCTGTCGAAAGCAAAACTCAGATTGAACAAGATAAAGGCACGCAAGGCAGTGTTAAACATAAACACTCTTCACATGAGCACTCTGCACAAGAGCAAGTTTCACATGAGTACTTCAAACGTGAGCGCTTTACAAAGGAAGATTATGCCACCCTCCGCAGACATGGCTTTATCCAACTTATTGCTATATCTGAGCGCAGTATTACTCTTTTCTGCAGTGATAATGAAGAAACACCAATTACACTCAATTTGCTTGGTGTTGATACACAGCCGCTCTTAGGTAGTGCATTTCGAGCAGAAGATAAATTCTTTTCTCTCACCTCTCTTTCATTAGGAAATGGTAACAAAGGAAGTAAAACGGCCTCTAATGCTCGGGTATTACGTGCCAATTCTCCAGACACTTTTTACGCAAATGGCTTAATTCACCCTGTTACAAATGCAAAACTAACTTGTCACGATACGCTAAATGAAAGCGATAAAGAGTCGACATCATCACCCTACTGGCCGGCAACGCTTAATACTTATGTGAGTAGTCTAGTACAGCAAGATACAATCGTGAGCTCTATCGACGACTTTTACAGAGGTGGGATCAGCCTTACTAACAATGAAGATGATAAAATATCCGACCCTAACGACATTGTAAAACAGCAAAAAAGTTTTGTGCCGCTTACCGGCTTAGTCTCTCTTTCACCGCTTTCAGAGCAGAGCCTTGGAAAAATAGAAAGGTTACTTGGATTCCCCGTTAAACAATCAATCAGCGACAGGGGCAATGATACCGGCTCCTTGCCAGACAGCTTTAGATTAAACCTGTGGGCAATGAGCGCGCTTATGGGCGTAGTTTCACTCTTTATAGTGCTGAACGCGCTAAACTTGATGTATCGCACACGTTTACCTAACGTAATTCGGTTACGACAACTGGGCATATCAAAACGTGTATTAGGTGGGGCACTCTTTGTTGAGCTGCTGATTTACTGCGTAATTAGTATTCCAATAGGCATGTTTATTGGTTTTCAAGCTGCATCGACATTATCGCCGGTAATAAGCGGTACCTTCACATCTTTGTTTAACGCCGTATTTATTAATCCTGACGTAAACCTGCTTTTTGTTTTCGGTTTTGCGCTAGTTACGACCTTTACATCGTTAGTCGTTTTTTCTTTAGCTTCCATAGCTAAGCTTTCAAATGCGCTAACCGTTCACCCTGTTAGAAAAGAAAAGGCGATGCTTGCACGGGTTGTTGGCTTTGTATCATTAGCCGCCGTGGTCCTGCTATTTATTGCTGAAGCCTTTGTTACCTCTACGGCGTCTGCACTAACCTTTGTTGCATTGTTACTACTTACCAGCTGCGTACTTGTACTTTTGTGGTTGCCTATTATAGCTAAACTACTAACTACATTTGTACCAAGGCAATGGCCTGTATTTCATTACGTGATTGCTAATATGCATCTACTGTCTAGTAAAACACGCCTTGCTGTGTGCGCATTCTTTATCGCGCTAACGGCAAATATCGGCATGAATACCATGACCGACAGCTTCAGAAGCGCAACGGAACAATGGTTAGAACAAAGGCTGTACGCGCCTTTCTACCTATACACAGACGTGCCGCTGAGTAATGTGGAGTCGCTAACAACCAACTCATTATCTCCATTGGCTGTAACACCTTTGCTTAAAGCTGATGGCGAAGTTTTGAGTTTAAACGGCATAGAAGAGACAGAGGAAGTAACCCCAAAACCTACTTACATTTCTATTAGCAGCTATCCTGTTCACCAAAAAGGTAAAGAGGGACTGGTCCTCGACAGTGTAATAAATAACAATCTAAGTACCGCTTGGCGGGCGTTTACGGAAGGGAAAGGGGTATTTATTAATCAGCAATTAGCCTTCGCGCTTAAGGCTGAATTAGGCGACATGCTTAATGTAGCTAATATAAGGTTTCGTAAAGGGATAAGTGGGAGTAGCTCTAGCTCTAGCTCTAGCTCTAGCGCTACCTATCCAACAAATTCAGCAACCGATAATACCGCAGGAGCGAACGCCAGCAACTCGTCAAGCAGCTCTTCAAATACGAGTATTTTCTCAACACGGCCTGAATGGAAAGTACTTGGTATATACCCCGACTATGGCAACCTAAATGGGCAGATATTAGCGCCACTCCCTTTATTCAACAAACAAAGCGTTGCAGTTAGAAACAACCTATTTTCCGGCGTATTGGCCATATACCCCAAGCCAGACGGCTACCAAGGGCGCACGGCGAGTAGCGAAGTTACCTTCACAAAAGAAACCCTCGAACAACAGCTAAAACCTCACCTTGGAGATGAAGCCGACATAACCCTGTATAGCAGGCAGGCGCTCTTAAATATCTCTATGGACACGTTCGATCACACCTTTGTGTTGACCGACGGCCTGAATATTACAACCTTGCTTGTTGCAGGTATTGCCTTTGCCGTGTCTCTTACCGTTTTGACTATAGGCAGTTCAGCGCAATTGTCTGTGCTAAGAGCACTGGGGGTGAGCCAGTTTAAAGTTAAACTTTCGCTGTTTATGCAATATCTATTACTTTGCTTTGTTTCAGCATTGCTCGCCATTCCCTTTGGCATTTACTTAGCTTACGTCTTTATAAATTTAGTCAATCGTTACGCATTTAACTGGGTGTACCCTCTTTCAATTGAAGTAAACGTCATTCTGTCTAGTGTGGGGGTATCTCTACTTATCGTTTCACTGGTGCTTTTGCTACCTCTAGGAAAACTCAAACCTAAAATTGATTTAAGACAGGAAGTGCAGCTATGACGAACATAGGTACATGCAATAGTCTCCAACCCCATAGGCACTTAAGAAAATTAAGCTGTTTGTTGTTTATACTTATTTGTTCATTCCTGTCTGCTTGTAATGATAACTCGAATATAGAAGAGGTAAATAAAAGCAGAGAATTGTCAAAAGCTTCTACACCACGTGGTTTCTTTGGCGAGATGCAATCGAGCGATACATTTACTACAGTAGAAAGAAGCACGTATGTTGAGCTTCCTGAAGACCATAAAAGCCATCCGGACTTTCAATTAGAGTGGTGGTACCTAACCTTTGTATTAAGTGGCGAAGACGGTCAGGAATTCGGATTGCAGTATACGCTTTTTCGATTCAATACTGATACAGCCTCCGGTAAAAGTACTGATGAGCCAGTCGTGCGAAATTGGGCTAACGGACAACAATGGATGGGGCACGCCTCACTGCACACTTTAAATCATCACTATTTTGAAGAGCGATTTGCGAATGGCGGCGTAGGCAACGCTTACGTAAAACCAACCCCCTTTACTACGGTTATAGATGATTGGGTATGGAAGGCTGCACAGACTGAGCCAGAATCAAAATCCACGGAAGATAGTAGAGCCATGTTTCCTTCCACGTTGACCTTTGCTTTTGGTCAACGACATACTCGCGATACAAACCAGCCATCTAATGTAACCTTTAAGTCCACTGAAGGCGCGTTACCTAGAAATGGTGTAACTCAAAACGGTGCTGTCAATAGAGCTTCACCTGCAGATACGCAGTTGAACAATGAAGTAACACCAATGAATAAAGCCGTTAAGGTTGCGCTTAACTTAGACTCTTCGGGCCCTTTTATAAAGCAAGGCGATAATGGCTATAGCAAAAAAACGCAAGACGAACGGCTTCGCTCTTACTATTACAGCCAGCCCTTTATTAACGCCCAGGGCACAATAAACATAGAAGGCAATAACGTGCAGGTTAAAGGTAAAGGCTGGTTTGATCACGAATGGACAAGCCATTTGGCCAACAGCGAGGCACTGGGCTGGGATTGGTTTTCACTACATTTAAACGATGGAAGCAAACTCATGGCGTTTCGGATGCACGCTAATAATGAAAGCCAAGAAAAGAGCGAAACTCAGAACTCTGAAATATTCACCACGGCCAGCTATACATCTCAAAATGGAATGAAAGAGACCATCGAACAAGCCTACGTAACTATTACGCCAACAGGCTATGAGTTAATTCAAAAAGGAAGCAAACAAGGAGGCGAACACGGAAGCGCAGCCCGTTCCGTTCCCACGTCTTGGCGCATTCAATTACCGACAAAAAATATCGATGTTTCCGTTAGCGCGTTTAAAGAAAAACAGTGGAATGAAAGTTTATTTCCCTACTATGAGGGACGAGTTGAGATAGACGGCTCCCACTCGGGGAGCGGCTTTATGGAATTAACTGGGTACTAACGGCCTGCTGACCTTTAATGTACAGCAAAGATCAAAAAGCCCTAATAAATAGACCAGTTAATGCGCTCACTTAGCGAGGTTAATGCTGCAACACCTAGCTGAGAATTCCCTACACTATTAAGAGCAGGAGAAAACACGCAAATAGTGAATCGACCAGGTACTACGGCAACAATACCGCCGCCTACCCCACTTTTACCCGGAAGGCCTACTTTAAAAGCAAAGCTGCCTGCTTCGTCATACATGCCGCTAGTCGCAAGCAAGGCATTAACCTGCTTAGTTTGGTAGGGTGTTAATACCTGCTCATTTGCGCAGGTTGAAAAACCTGCATTAGCTAAAAAGCTTGTAGACCGTGCTAAGTCTTCACAGCTCATTTCTAATGCACAGTTGTGAAAGTAATTGCGAAGCACATCTTCCACGTCGTTTTCAAAATTGCCGTAGGCTTTCATCAAGTATGCCATCGCTGCATTACGAGAACGGTGTTCAAATTCCGAATCAGCGACTTCTTTATTAACTACGATTTCACCATTGCAGCTTAAGCGCCTTACAAAATCTCTCATGGCAATAAAAGGTGATGCAAAGCGCGATTGCACCATATCACTTACCACCAGTGCGCCTGCGTTAATAAAAGGGTTACGCGGAATACCGTGTTCGTATTCTAACTGCACTAAGGAGTTAAACGGCAGCCCAGATGGCTCACACCCTACCCGCTCCCACATGGTTTCACCATAATGGTTGATAGACAAAACCAAGTTAAAAACTTTTGAGATACTTTGTATAGAAAAGGGCACGCTAGCGTCACCAATAGACGTGATGTGCCCGTTGATATCACAAATGGAAATGCCAAACTGACGAGGATTCACCGTGGCTAACGCGGGGATATAGTCTGCGACTTTGCCCATGCCAAGCATAGGCTCGACTTCGTCATAAATATCCTGCAGTAACGATAGCATTTCGCTTTCCATTCTCTCGTTTGACCTCTTTTTTGCTAGTATCTTTTTTGTAAATAAAAGAAAAGCGCCTGTTAAAAAACGCCGGCGCTTCCATTTTAGTTAAGCTCTATAGGCTAAGTGTTGCTTCAAAAAACCGCTTTGCTACACAAGCCTTAGCCTGCCCATCTACCCGACGTTTAGTTACAGCGCCAGTCTTCTTTGAAGTCACATAAGCCGTCGTCATCTTCGTCTGACGTAAGCTCAATATTGGTCGTCACCTTTCTTGATACTTCATTTGCATCATTATCGATTTCTGTTGGCTGTTTTTTATCAATAAAACTGAAAATGGTTTTAGCAATATCGGTATTGTCAATTTGCCCCAGAAACGACTGATAGCCAGCACCAAAAGCAAACACTTCAACATCTACACCAGTATGACCGCCTGTAGTCCAACCTGTATTTGTTTTTGAATCTAAGAAGGTTTTCAACGCCATAAAGCGCGTTTTATCATCTTGATTCGATACACTATTGAGCGTAGCTAGCTCTTCTTCACTTAACGATAGCCCAAGCTTCTGCGACACATACTCACCAGGGTTTTCTTCATTAGCCATATCTAGCGCTATTGTCATCACCGACGCTGAAATTGATTTTAAATGTTCAGGGCTCCAGCGATAATCGCCGTTTGCACCAATTGTTAAACCGCCGGTGCTATGGTCGGCAGTTAGTACAACCAGTGTGTCGGGGTTTGCTTTTACATAGTCGCGCAGATATTCCATGGTTAACGCTAGGTCGTGCATTTCAGCCATCGCAGAGGCGATATCATTTGCGTGACCGGCCCAATCTACTTGACTTGCTTCAACTAAAAGGAAGAAACCATTGTCGTTTTCTAAGTGCTTGATAGCATGTTGAGTTAAGTACTCAAGACGGTTTTTACGCTTGTCATCAAGTACCGCAGGCAACGCTACAGGAGCAAACAGACCAAGCACATTGCTTCCTGCTGGTACTGAAGCTAAGCGATTATATGAATCGGCGTATTCATAGCCAGCATCAATAAATTGCGCCAGAATATCTCTATCATCGCGCTCGAAGTAAGAGGTTCCTCCACCTAGCATTACGTCTGCCACAAACTCGCCGTTTGCGCGCACGTCAAAGAAATCCTCAGCAATTTCGTTGTAGTTCTTGCGGCTTTCATTATGTGCAATGTATGAAGCTGGTGTGGCATGAACAATTTGAGATGTAACGGCCAAACCAGTACGCATACCTTTGCTCTTGGCATGGTACATTACTGAGTTTACCGGCTGTTTATTAACATCCACACCTATTGCACCGTTGTATGATTTAACGCCAGTAGCAAGCGCAGTTGCAGCAGCAGCTGAATCGGTAACATAACCAGATACGCGAGCGGGGTAAGTCGACGCGTTACCCACTAAAATGTCGTCAAACACGACCGACTCTATTTTCGGGGTTGACGGGTCATCTACATAATTGCGATAGGCGGTGGTGTAGGCTGGACCCATACCGTCGGCAACAACCATAATGATATTTTTCGGCACACCTTTAATCTGGCTACCATTTACGCTTGCTGTTTCGGTCTTAGATTCAGTGATACCACAGCCCGCAAGTACAGCAATAGACGCACAACTTAGTAGTGAGGTGCGAACAAATTGTTTAATCATTTAAACTTCCCTGAGTAAGTAAAGATACCTGCTGGCCTTATTAGCCGCAGATACTGCAAAATCGATACTATCGCGAATGATTCTTTGGTGATCATAAAGGTATTAGCAAAGCGATAAGAAGTAATAGTGTAAATCAGGCAAGCAAGATGCTCAAAGCTTTTGGGTAAAATAAGCTAGCTATGAGGTGACCGTATGAGTACCTCTTTAAGTTTGGATATTTTTAAGAAGGAAAAGTCTATTTGGTTTGAGAAGCGAGGTATTCACGCATGCGCTGCTGCGCCACGTCTACAAGCATATCAGGCTGGAATTTCGAGATAAATCTATTACACCCCACTTTTTCTACCATGGCATCGTTAAAGCTCCCACTCAATGAGGTGTTTAACGCTATGAACAGATCGCTCATACGCGGGTCGTTACGTACCTCCGAGGTAAGCCGATAACCGTCCATTTCCGGCATCTCTGCATCGGTGAACATAAGCAAGATTTCATCGGTAGGGTTTTTCCCTTCATCAGCCCACTGTTTAAGTAGTGCTAAAGCCTCTGCACCGTTCTTTCGCTCAATAATGCTGATACCTAACTGCTCTAAGGTGTCTTTTATTTGTTTTCTTGCCGTGCTGGAATCATCAACTATCAACACTTTCTTACCCAAAAAGTGATTAACAATACCCTTGTCTAACACTTCCTCAGAGATGGATGTATCGTAGTCGATGATTTCCGCGAGCACTTTTTCGACATCAATTATCTCAACCAGCTCTTGTTTACCCTCAACATTCACCTGAGTTATGGCGGTTAAATAGTTAGATTTACCAATTCCGCTTGGGGGCGGCTGTATGGTCCCCCAGGAAGTATTTACTATGCTTCTAACTTCGCCAATAATAAAACCCTGCACACTTCTATTGTATTCAGTGATAATAACGTTTTTCGCTGTTTCTTCTGTGGCAGCACCACGCATTTTTATCGCCTGACGCAAGTCTATAATCGGAATGGAGCTGCCGCGGTAGTTCATCACACCTTTAAGATTATTGTGGGAGCCGGGCATAACGTTAAGCTTAGGAACGTTTATAACCTCTTTGATTTTAAAAACGTTCATGGCAAAAATGTGGCGGGTTCCCAGCTGAAACATCAAAAGCTCTAGCCTGTTTTCTCCAACAAGCTTGGTTCTCTGATCAACCGACGACAATACACTGTTACTCATAACACCCACTTTTTTCATTCTAGAATCAACAATTTAAAGGCGATTTGATATCTAAAAAAACAAATAGTCCCACTGTGATAATATAAGACTAAAGTTACCTTGCTCATCCCCACAAAGCTATTACCCTTTTAGCTAATAGACAGCGAAAAAACTGACGTAAGTAGTGCGTTATTAATAAAAAGCATCTTCGCAATGAAAACAAATCTTGCGAATTTATTGCTACTAATATCGGCTGTCTAACTCCGCGGCTCTTTCAATCACACCAGACCACGCTAAGGTTTAGCTTTGTAAATAGTAGTTTAAATATAGACGAACAATGCTAAACATGCCTCACTCACTCAAATTTGAGTATCCTACCTCTATGCCCTTTCACGGGTGAATATCTAAGTACCTGCCGCCATAAATTATCAACGTTTTAAACAAATGCATTCTAGCTCAGCGACACGATGCATTCACAAAATAAATGACCGTAATGCAAAATATATATTTCTATTATTCTCATTCCGGCACTAGGATGAAATGGAATCAACGGGAACGCCCTACAGCGTAAACATAAACAACGTTAAGTATTTTAATTATAGTCGGGAGAGACGCTCATGTCGCAATATCAACAAGACATTGATAACTTCGCCACATTAAAGGCAGCACAAAACGGAGCTTGGGAAGGTATCAACCCTGAATTCGCTGCTCGTATGAAGGTTCAAAACCGTTTTAAAACGGGTTTAGACATTGCTCGCTACACAGCAAGCATCATGCGCAAAGACATGGCTGAATACGACGCAGATTCGTCTCAGTACACTCAGTCTCTAGGCTGTTGGCATGGCTTCGTAGGCCAACAAAAAATGCTTTCAGTTAAAAAGCATCAAGGCACAACAAATAAAAGTTACCTTTACCTTTCAGGCTGGATGGTAGCAGCATTACGCTCTGAATTTGGTCCTCTTCCTGACCAATCTATGCACGAGAAAACATCAGTTTCTGCACTTATTGAAGAGCTTTACACTTTTCTTCGCCAAGCAGATGCGCGTGAATTGGGCGACCTTTTCCACAAACTAGACGACGCTCAGAAAAATGGCGGGGATGTGGCTGCTATTCAAGCAGAAATCGACAACTACGAAACTCACGTAGTTCCAATTATCGCGGATATCGATGCAGGCTTTGGTAACGAAGAAGCTACTTACCTACTTGCAAAGCAAATGATTGAAGCGGGTGCATGCTGTATCCAAATCGAAAACCAAGTATCAGATGCAAAACAATGTGGTCACCAAGACGGTAAAGTAACCGTGCCACACGAAGACTTCCTAGCGAAGATCAACGCTGTACGCTACGCATTCCTTGAACTGGGTGTTGATGAAGGTGTAATTGTTGCCCGTACTGATTCATTAGGTGCTGGTCTTACTCAAAAGATCCCTGTATCTACATCAGAAGGCGACTTAGCAGCACAATATAACGCATTCCTTAAAACCACAGATGTTGCGGGTGCAGGCGACCTAGCTGAGGGTGACTTGGTATTGAAGCAAGGTGGCAAGCTGGTTAAGCCAGAGCGCTTACCAAACGGTTTGTTCCGCTTTAAAGACAACACCGGCTTTGACCGCGTAGTACTAGACTGTGTAACGTCACTTAAGCACGGTGCTGACCTGCTTTGGATTGAGACAGAAAAGCCTCACGTTGGTCAAATCGCTGAAATGGTTAACGCTATTCGCGAGCAAGTACCAAACGCCAAGCTAGTATATAACAACTCTCCTTCGTTTAACTGGACGCTTAATTTCCGTCAGCAAGTATTTGATACTTGGTCAGAAGAAGGTAAAGACGTTTCTAGTTACGACCGTGCCAAACTTATGTCCGCTGACTATGATGACAGCGAGCTTGCGGCAGTGGCAGATGAGAAGATTAAGAGTTTCCAGGCTGATGCAGCACGTGAAGCAGGTATCTTCCACCACCTCATCACGCTACCTACCTATCACACTGCAGCCCTGTCTACTGACAACCTTGCAAAAGGTTACTTCGGTGAAGAAGGCATGCTTGCTTATGTACGCGGTGTTCAGCGTCAGGAAATTCGCCAAGGCTTAGCGTGTGTTAAACACCAAGCGATGGCAGGTTCTGATTTAGGTGACACGCACAAAGAGTACTTCTCTGGTGAAGGTGCACTTAAAGCGTCTGGTGATGATAACACCATGAACCAGTTTGACGTATAACGCGAACAGGCAATGAGTTAAACGGAAAGCATCCCAACCTTTCCTACAGGGCACCTTCGGGTGTCCTTTTTTGTACACGTCATTCACTGCATTTATGCCTTTTAGAAAAAATAAAAAAAGCCATGTTTTCACAAAACTCATAAAAACGCTGCATACTATATAATTTTCAATAGCTTACAGGTATAAAAACGAACAGTTTAAGAC
>NZ_JAHHDX010000095.1:0-936 GCF_018619335.1 Alteromonas sp. ALT199
GTGCTGACCGGTCATTTCAAGGTGAATACCACCTGCATGAGTGCCTTCTGCTTCATGCGCTTGGAAGAACTGTTTAATTTCTTTCAAAATTGAATCGAAGTTACGGGTTTTGTAGCCGCTAGACGCCGAGAACGTGTTGCCATGCATCGGGTCAGAACTCCACACAACATGTCTGCCTTCCGCTTTTACTTTGCGAAGCAATCGCGGCAGATTGTCTGCTAAGTTATCAGCACCCATGCGAGTAATAAGCGTTAAACGTCCAGGATCATTTAGCGGGTTAAGCGCATCAATTAAACGAATAAGCTCGTCTTCCTGCATGCTTGGTCCAACTTTCACACCAATTGGATTGTGAATACCACGGAAAAACTCCACGTGAGCATGATCAAGCTGACGAGTTCGCTCGCCAATCCACACCATGTGAGCCGAACAGTCGTAAGGCTTACCGGTAAGCGTGTCGACGCGCGTAAGTGCCTGCTCGTAGTTCAACAGCAATGCTTCGTGCGACGTAAACAGCGAGGTTTCATGCAGCGTAGAACTGGTTTGGGCATTGATGCCAATAACATCCATAAACTCAAGGGTGTCTTGAATACGGGTAGCCATATCCGAATAACGCTCTTTAAGCGGGTTGTTTTCAACAAACGCCATATTCCAGCGGTTTACTTCGTGAAGGTCGGCCAAACCACCTTGCGCGAACGCGCGAAGTAAATTCAACGTTGAAGCACTGCGGTGATACGCTTCTAGCAAACGGTCAGGGTCTGGTCGACGGGCCGCTTCAGTAAACTCAAAGTTATTGATGATATCCCCGCGATAGCTTGGCAAGGTCACGTCACCACGGGTTTCAAAATCTGATGAACGCGGCTTGGCGTACTGGCCTGCCATGCGTGCAACCTTGGTCACTGGGCAGCGACCAGCAAAGGTAAGCACAATCGCCATTTG
>NZ_JAHHDX010000095.1:1028-2587 GCF_018619335.1 Alteromonas sp. ALT199
AGAATAACTTTAAAGGTATCGCGAATTTTAGGTGCGTTAAACTCGTCAAACGACTCAGCGCAATCACCGCCTTGTAAAAGAAAACCTTTACCCAAGCTAACTTCACCTAACTGGCGTCTAAGTTCACGGGCTTCAGCAGCGAATACTAATGGCGGATAAGAACTCAGTGTTTGCTCTACTTCTTTTAAACGTACTTTGTCATCGTACGATGGTTGCTGAAGAATAGGTTTATTTCTCCAACTGTCTACTTGCCAATTACTCAACGGTGTTCTCCTGATAAAAAACGTAGGGCAAACCTTTAACTGAAAATATCTATTAAAGCTCAATACTTCTACTAAAAGGACTGTATCGCGCTTTACGGTGTGTCTGTAGCGCCTTTTTATAATCAGCCTAATGCGAAAATACGAATCTAAACAAATGCTGGGGGCACTTTACCACATTTATCCTAGGGAAATAGGTGCGCAAACTTGAATTTCTAGAAAGTTATCGTGCTTGCTTATAGCAAAATGACATTCAAACACTTTTTCAAGGTTTGCCTGAGTCGCTACTTCTTGTGGCTCTCCCAGCGCGACCATACAACCTTTGTGCATTAACCATAGACTATCGCAGTAGTTTGCGCTAAGTGCGATATCATGAGACGTCATAAGTATTGTATTTCCTTTACCGCAGAGGAATTTCACCAAGCTAGCCAGTGCGTATTGATGCCTAATATCAAGCCCTTGCAGTGGCTCATCTAAAAACGCTAAACCCTCCCCCCGCTCTAACTGGGGCCAAATTTGTAAGAGCGCTCGACAAATTTCTACCCGCTGCCGCTCGCCGCCAGAAAGCTGAGTAAGGATTTTGTTTGAAAAGCCTGACACTTCTAGGGCCTTTTCTAAAACTGGAGGGATAAGCAAAGACTGGTTTTCTGCTGTATAAAAACTTAAATATTCCTTAACTGAAAGATGAAAGCCACTTTCACTTTGCTGAGCTAACAAAGTACGTACGCTAGCAAGCGTGGCAAGGGACCAACTACTGATTGACTTGCCATGCAGCAACACTTTACCTTCATCAGCTTCAATCAGCCCTGCAAGGGTAAGTAGCAGCGTTGATTTCCCCGCCCCGTTTGGCCCTATGATATGAACACACTCGCCCTTTTTCGCGCTTAAGCCTTCCACCCACAGTCGTGTCCCAATGCTTACGTTTTGTAGGCTTAAAATCATTGTGTCTTCCGAAGCTTTTTCACTACTGTTGATGCAAGGCGTTTTGTTATAACTAACCGCATGACGTTCATTTGTGCTTGAACCTTCTTCACTATAGGAATCAGGTTGCTTTTGCGTAAAAGGATTCGGTGTCGTCATTTCATCAGCCTTTAAGCTGACCCTTAGCCAGTGCCCATATTAGCAGTGGGCCACCCAACGTTGCCGTAACCATGGAAACCGGAAGTGTAATTGCGCGGGTCAGTTCAGAGCTTAACGCGACCAGCATTAGAAGGCTTGCTCCGCTCAAAGCGCTAAGAGGCAACAGATAACGATTATTATGCCCTATGAACAGGCGTAAAATATGAGGCACCAGTAAGC
>NZ_JAHHDX010000095.1:2783-4196 GCF_018619335.1 Alteromonas sp. ALT199
AATATGAGGCACCAGTAAGCCTACAAACGCAATAGACCCAGCCATCGACACCGCCGTACCCACCGCGATAGCACAAACGATGAGCGCACGTTCGGTAAGCTTTTCCACATCCACGCCGCTGCTTTTTGCCGCAAGTTCACCGGCATATAGTTTGTTCAAATCACCTGCGAAAAAAAGCTGTAAACCCACAGCAACAACTATCAGCGGGCCGCCCACTGACAAAATTAACCAGTCAGTTTGATACAAGTTGCCCATCAACCAGAAAGTAAGGTTGCGAAGGGCATCAGCGTTACTGAACATAAAAAGCCAAGCAATGATGGCTCCGCTAAGCGTAGATATGGCAATACCAGCAAGAATAACAGCAGTGGAAGAGGCCAGAAGTTTTCTGGCTAAGCGGTAAATAATAAATGTAGAAAACAATGCCCCAACAAAGCACCCTAAAGGTAGTAAATAGTGCAGGTACGGTGTTGCCCATTGAGGTGTTAATAGCAGCAACAGCGCGGCAACCAAACTCGCTCCACTAGTAATGCCAATTATTCCGGGGTCTGCCAATGGATTTCGCAGCACCACCTGTAAGGTCGCGCCACTTACGGAAAGCGCCGCCCCAACTAAACACGCAGTGAGTATAAGCGGTATTTGAAGTTGCACAATAATATGCTGTTTTAGGTCAGCAGTCGTGTCGGAAAGCCCTATCACGCCTACAATACCTATTACCCCAACGGCTAGCGAAAAAAGTACCATTGCTACAACCAAATTGACGGCTTTGGGTTTAGTTACTCTGGTTCTCAATTTGGCTCTCAATGTAGGCTCTCAATTTAGCATCTACTTATAATTGTTGGGTTTGCTTAATATGTGCAATCAAGCCATCCGACGCTTCTTCGATTAGGTCTAACACCAGCTCAAAGCCGCGCTTCCCCCCGTAGTACGGGTCAGGTACTTCTTTGTCTTCTACATTGGCAAAGTCCAGAAATAGCTTAATCTTTTCCTGGTACTGGCTTGGCGACATACCTTGCAGATTTGCTAAGTTGCTATTATCCATAGCCAAAATATAGTCGAAGCGCTCAAAGTCACTTTCATCAACACGGCGACATTTAAGCCCCTTAAAGCTGTAACCTCGCTCTACCCCAGCCGCCTGTGAACGCTTATCTGCTGGTTTCCCAATGTGGTAGCCATGAGTTCCCGCAGAATCAATTTCAATATTTAACCCGGCTTGTGCAGCTTTATGCTTGAACACGGCTTCGGCAGTTGGAGAGCGACAAATATTACCCAAACACACGAACAACACCGATGTAGATTGTTTCATTCAAAATCCTATTTAAACGCAGTGACAAAGCGCGACTAAACTTTGTGCCTAGTTTCGCGTATGATACGCCGTCAGAAAAATTGTGGAGTTAGTATGACCGCACATGTACT
>NZ_JAHHDX010000095.1:4302-4924 GCF_018619335.1 Alteromonas sp. ALT199
TATGCTAAGTAGCTCTCGCCAAGGCGACGAAGCTTACTTAGAGCACGCTAGAGCGCTTATTTTTGCACACTTAGGCGAAATTCGCGACCTCCTATTTGTTCCTTACGCAGCTGTAACTCAATCCTACGACAGTTATGTTGATGCTGTTGCAACTGCCCTGCCAGAGTGCAATGTTACTGGGCTACACACAGTAGAAGACCCTGTGGCCGCCGTAAACAATGCGAAGAAAAATGGCCAAGCCATTGTTGTAGGTGGTGGAAACACCTTTCACCTGCTTTCAACACTTTATGCGAACGCGCTTATTGTGCCAATAAAGCACGCCATCGCCGATTGCACTCCTTATATTGGATGGAGTGCGGGCTCGAATATCTGTGGCGAATCAATTAGAACCACTAATGATATGCCTATTATTGAGCCGCCTAGTTTTGATGCGCTAGATATCGTGCCGTTTCAGTTGAACCCGCACTACACCGATTATCAGCCTCCTGGCCATAATGGCGAAACCCGCGATCAGCGTTTAGCAGAGTTTACTACACTAAACCCAACCACGCCGGTAGTAGCTATCCGTGAAGGCACGGCGTTACGTCTTTGTGATAACCAACTTACTTTAGTCGGCGAAAAA
>NZ_JAHHDX010000095.1:5033-5598 GCF_018619335.1 Alteromonas sp. ALT199
ACGGCTTCATTTTCTTAGGTGAAGACAAAACGCCAATTAATTCAGGTGATGATTTAACTTATTTGCTTGATAGCGGCGAATAGCACCTCTTCATCAGGCTCACGCTGGTAGGGAATTTCTGCCAGCAACGGCTCGGGTAACATGGCTCTTAGAGAATGCAGGTTTTCCTGGTATCGCGTCATGTTACCTGTGATGTCGTTGGCTACCCACCCTTTGATGTTAAGCCCATCTGCGCGAATTGCTTCTGCGGTTAATAGCGCATGATTCAAGCAACCTAGTCGCATTCCTACAACTAAAATTACATCCATGTTGAGCGCTTTCACAACATCAGATAGATAATACGTAGGCGTATACTCATCGCCCACGATTAAGGGTAATCGCCACCCGCCAGCGCCTTCCATTAACAATAGATCTGACTGATAAGCTTGCAGTTTATCAAGGCCTTGCGCAATTTTTTCAAAGCTCAACGCCACACCTTCTTCAAGTGCAGCAATATGTGGCGCAATGGGCGGTCTTAATGCGATAGGGTTTATTTGATGTAAAGGAAGTGTCTGTCCACTTTCTT
>NZ_JAHHDX010000111.1 GCF_018619335.1 Alteromonas sp. ALT199
TTAACGAGACATCCAACCTAACGCTAAGACTATGGCAAAGTGCATATCATCGAAAAGTATCCGAAGAACCTTCCAAACAACTATCCAAAGACACTCATCTTAAAAATCAAAAAATAGACTACATTTTGGTAGCTACATATTCAAAATCCTAAAAAGGGCAGTAAAGAATTCTTTAACAAGACATCCATGCTAACGCTAAGGCTATGGCAAAGAAACCATTAACGAGACATCCAACCTATCGTCAAGGTTATTGCAAGGAATTCTTTAACAAGACATCCATGGTAACGCTAAGGCTATGGCAAAGTGAGTATCATCGAAAAGTATCCGAAGAACCTTCCAAACAACTATCCAAAGACACCCATCTTAAAAATCAAAAAATAGACTACATTTTGGTAGATACATATTCAAAATCCTAAAAAGGGCAGTAAATGCTAACATTTATACCACGTAGTAATTTTGTGAAAGGCACACGTAGCCTAAGAACTCACAAAGCTAAATTTGAGATCGCTTTAATGAGGAGTATGCAGAAACGTCTGGAATTTCGGTGAAAATGATGATGTAGACTTTTAAATGACGTTATCTGAACGAAAGAATTAAGCATAACTTTAAGTGACATGTGTTAATTAAATGTTATATTTTAGAGGTTGATTTGTATATGGAGTCTCAGATGGAAGCATTAAAGAAGCTATTGCTTGTGATTGGTGTCGTAATTTTACTTTTTGTTGTTACAAGCTTTTTCATTCCAAATGATTATAGTGTTCAGAGGAAAGTTAATATTGATGCACAGCCATCGGAAATTTATCCGTACGTCGTAGATTTAAAGGAATGGCAACAATGGGGCGTTTGGTTTAAACGAGATCCTAATATTGAACTTGATTATTCTGGTCCTGATAGGGCAATTGGCATGCGCTCGGAATGGAAGAGCGAGACAGAAGGGAATGGCGAAATGGAAATTACGCATTTAGAGCATAATAAGCGTGTACTCTATCGGTTGTATTTTCCTGATTTTGACATGGGCTCATCAGGGGTTGTTGAGATTGAGGCTACGGCCAGTGGCTCTCTGGTTACCTGGAGAGACGAAGGCTCGGTGGACAATAACCCTATCAACAAATATTTCGCCCTAATGATGGACAGCATGATTGGTCCCGACTTTGAAATGGGGCTTGAAAACCTCAAAGTTTTAGTTGAAAACAATGGCTAATATGGGCAACTTCCGATCTAACAACATATAAGCGTCGTATTCAAAAAATTAAATTACGGTACGTGTTTATCGTTCATGATTGAAAAAAATCTCCTTGTCGCTGGTCTGTCGCTTAACAAGTTAGCAGACCTTTTAATTTCAGCTAAAACGACTTTAACAGCCGTTCTTATAAGTGTTGGTGCTCCAATATGGATGGTGGGCTGGCTGGTACCAATTAGAGAGTCCGGGGCACTTCTTCCCCAAGTGCTTATCAGCATTTATCTACGCAAACACACTCAAAGGCATATTGTTTGGCGTATCGGTATGGCAACTCAAGCATTTTCGGTACTTGGCATTTTGTTTTCGGTCATATTGCTTTCGGGCTTCACTGCTGGAACGGTGATACTTATTTCTTTGATATTCCTTAGCCTTGGTCGCTCTGCTTGCTCACTAACAGTGAAAGACATGGAGGCAGATATTGTAGAAAAGGGCAAGCGAGGAAATCTCATAGGAACGGCGTCTACCGTATCGGGTGTAGTCACATTTATAATCGCAATCCCTTTGGTTGTTTTTAACGATTCTCTTTCTTCTGATGTTCTTCTATTTACTCTAAGTGGAAGTTTTCTTGCGTTCCTTTTGACATTGATTTGTGTGTGGCCAGTAAAGACAAATGTGAACGTCGACAGCGCTAAAGGTCAATTGTTGAGTGTTAACTTTGACAAAACCATTTACAAATTCATTTTTGTAAGGGGGCTCTTCGTGCATTCAGCGCTTGTTGCACCCTATTTTATGATTGAAAGAAATGGAGATGCAAAAGAGTTGCTTCCTATTTACATTGCGGCTGAAGCTGCGGCCGCACTTTTATCGTCAATTATTTGGGGGAGAATTGCTGATAAAAGTGCAAAGTTAACTCTCCAAATATCGGGGTTGCTCGCGCTATGTGCGTGTGGAGCGCTTCTTTGGCTGGAATCGGCTTCAATTATTACGTCAGCGCTTTTATTTTTTTTGCTTTCAATTTCTCACACTGGGGTACGGACGGGTAGAAAGACATATAGTTTAGATATTAAAAATGGTCATGAGAGAACTGAACTTGTTGGGTTTTCTAATACTGCAATAGGGATAATTTTGTTGTCATTTGGTGCGCTTTATGCAGCCATAACACCTGTTCTACCATTTTCTATTGTGTATATCATGACAGGCATGCTATTGGTCGCAGTCGTTACGACAGTTATCCTGCCTTCTGAAAAGTAGATGATTTAAGGTCAAAAAAAAGCGTAGTAGATGTTAGTTTGGCCATTCTCTTTCTGTTAGTGTTTTCTTTAAATTTCTGCATGGATTCAGTATCTCCGGCTGCAAAGGAGAAAATATTCTCAAAGTCACTAATAATCTGAATCCATTTAGGTTGGCTCAAGCCAATTGTTTCTATTTTGCTTGTATCTTTCGGTGGTGGCACTGTTAAATCTTTTTCAATTAGTAACTTAATAGAGGTATCTAGAAGATGACAATAGTTATTTAAAGTGAAATTTAGGCTGCGGCTATTTCTACTAATTCTTTGGCTTTTAAAAGGCATTAAACCTCTTTCAGGTCTGTTTTTAAAAGTACTAGAAAATAGTCTTCTATAT
>NZ_JAHHDX010000073.1 GCF_018619335.1 Alteromonas sp. ALT199
AAGCCCAGTAGCGTCCACCATCTCTTTTTGCAACTTTTTCCCTCGTATAAAAAATTCAAATTATAAATTCATTTAAACACTAAATACGCGCTTAGCTATCACAGTTCTATACAACATAATCATGTTGTCAAAGTGTCAAATTGCCGAATATTTCTACGCCACTGTTCTATCATTCTTCACGTAAGCTTAATTAAAAAGCTCAAATTCGAAGCCTCTGCCCTATTGTCAGTACCATAGTACAGTTATGAAAAGACTCGGTTATGCGATAGCCTTCATTGAGAGCTATACTTAAAGAGCACTTACCGTGGTAAGGTAAATATAGGCAACTTTCATGTCTTAGAGGCTACCCATATAATGAAACTGCACTTAGCTAGAAATACTAAGTTGTTGATTGCTGAAGATCAGGTGCTTGCAAAAAGCCACATTCACTATGCGCTTGAGCAACTAGGCTTTAAAAATATGGATTATGTCGATAGACCTTCACATGCGCTATCAGCAATACAAGAACACGATTATGACGCCATTATTTGTTCATATAATTTACGCTCTGAACAAGGTGGATATTTTTTCCTTGAGCAACTAAACGAATCTCAATCGTTACCTCTCTCTAGCGCGTTTATCTTCACAAGCGCAGATACATCAGCTGAAGTTGTCCACGCGATAATCGAATTGCAGCCCGACGAATTTATTGTAAAACCATTTTCCGTAAACGAGTTAGACCGTCGACTTTCCAGAGTGTTATCGAGGAAAAAGGCACTTAAAAACGTCTACACCTTCATGGATAAAAAGGACTACGAAAAAGCCCTTGCCGAGGTTGAGTATTTCTTATTGCAACCGGAACATGCCGAACACTTTCCACTAGCAATGAAAATTAAAGGCGACTTGTTTTTCATGAATGAAAGGTTTCAGGAAGCCGTAACCTTTTACGAATCGATAATAAACATCCAAGATTTTGGCTGGGCAAAAATGGGCATTGCAAAAAGCCTTCTGGCGCTCAATGAGCTTGATGATGCAGAAAGAGAGATTATTCAACTGGCAATGCGCCCTGATTCTGCATTAGAGGCATACGACTTACTCACCAAATTACAGATTAAACAATCAGCTTTCGATGACGCGTTAGAATGTACAGCGCTAGCATGCAACATTTCTCCTCAGAATATCCCTCGGCATCAAATGGCGATAAATCTTGCTCGTATCACACACGACTATGAGAGTCAGTTTAACAGTGCGAAAAAGGTCGTACGCTACGCAAGAAACTCTATCCACGATAAACCAGACATTTATCTCACTGCGGCAAGAGCTGGTGTTGATTTTGCCATGACATCTGAACCAGAGCATGTGAACAGTATTGTTAAACAAACCAATGAATTTTTAAGACAGCTAAAAAAGTCTCACCCAAAAGCGGTTCTAAATGATGAATTGACGGTTATCGATGCGCGCCTTCACTATTTAAAAGATGATACTGTGAAGGCACAATTGCTTTTATCAGACTTTCACACCGATCATGCTCAACATCACTCGACAGAAGCGTTACTTGATAGAGCTAAGGCCCTTCATGAAGTGGGGCTAAAGACAGAGTCTATTGCTATTTTAGACGCCATTTCATCCAGGCAGGATGAAGAGAAAGATGAGTTAAACCTAATGGCGACATATTTAAAGCAGGAGAAAAAAGAAAAAGAAGCCATTACGCTTAGTCCTAGAACGCTGAACAATACGGCGGTATCGCAGTATAAACGAGGTAACTTGGAACAGTCTTACACTACTTTCTCTCAAGCATTCCGCGTAATGCCCAAAAACCCGTCTATTGCATTGAACTATCTTCAGGCCATAATCAGAGCTAGAAAAGCAAATGAGCCTTTAAAGGAATACACCTTAGCTGAAATAAGAAAGTGTCGAGAAACACTTGAAACAGTAAAATTGTCTGACGAGCAAAAAATTCGATATGATAATGTGAAAAGCATTTTAAAAGGTGAGTAGCCACGTCTTTAAACGGAAGCTTACTCCCCTTTCCTAAAGACGTAGCCTAGTTGGAATACACTACTACTGTCTCATGATATAGTTTGTCTTTGTATTCCTGCTCATGACTAAACGTCATACCTAGCTTCTTCATGATGTTGATAGATGCGGCATTTTCAGGGTTAGCAATGGCAGAAAATTTTTCTACACCAATATCGTAAAGTGCTTTTTTTACAGAGGTAGCAGCTTCTGTGGCATAGCCTTTCCCCCACACGCTGCGCTTAAAACGCCAGCCCAATTCCATATTGTCACTTTCTGGGTTTTGAGTAAAAAAGCCAAAGGGCCGAACCAAGATCCACCCGATGCTCTCTTTCTCTGATAACGTTTCGACACGCCACAAGCCCCAGCCTAATGAAGGGTTTGAATAAGCTTGAAAACGGGGAACGAAAATATCTCGCACTTCTTCTTTTGATGATTTTTTGCCACCGTTAATGTACTTCATGACTAACTCATCTTGGTCGAGCGACCATAAAAAATCAGCATCTTTTTCAGTAACATAGTGGTAGGAAAGACGCGCACTGTCCATGATATGCATAAACTTCCTTTATCATTATTATTTTAATTATACTTACAC
>NZ_JAHHDX010000053.1 GCF_018619335.1 Alteromonas sp. ALT199
CAAAGTTGGCTGTGTAGTAGTTCGATTAAGCGAAGGCTCCTCAGTTGAGAGACCGATAACAAACATGAACACCACACAGCGCTCCAAGCAACATACTCGAATAGTCGACTGGGCCTCGAGCTCGCATTTAGCAAACCAGAGTTAGCTTATTATGAAAAAAACAGTAGTGCAAAACATAAACGTGGGTGTAGATGTAGGTAAAGATTGTCTAGATATCCACATTCGTCCTTTCGATGAATACTTTAAAGTGACCAACGATAAAAAAGGTATTGCAGAAGCCATCAAGAGATTGAAGACGTTTACTCTTCAACGTGTGACAATCGAAGCAACAGGCCGTTACGAAATGGCTTTTATCACGGCGTGTTCAAAAGCCAATATCCCGTTTAGCGTGGTGAACCCGGTGCATGTTAAACGCTTTGCTGGTGCCATAGGTCGCAAAGCTAAAACTGATAAATTAGATGCCGCATTGATTGCCCACTTTAGTGAGGTGATACAACCCTCCCTATCGACGCTCAAGCCAGACAGCATGCAGAAAATGGCTGATGTCGTAGCTCGAAGGAATCAGCTTCTAGAGATGCAGACTCGTGAAAAGAATCGGCTTCAAATTATGCCAAAGAGCGTTCAACCGAGCATCAAAGCAATACTCACTGTATTGAAAAAGCAAATCCAACAAATGGATGATGAGCTAGCGCAATTAATTCAACACTGCCCCGAATACAAAGCAAAAAGCGACCTTGTTCAAAGTATGCCTGGCATAGGCAAAGTCTCTGCGGCTGCGCTTATCAGTTATCTACCGGAATTGGGCTTAATGAATAGTAAACAAGTGGCAGCACTCGTTGGCGTAGCGCCTATGAACAAAGAAAGTGGCCGATATAAAGGAAAGCAAGTTACCCAAGGAGGTCGACACCAAGTTCGCACAGTATTGTTTATGGCAATGATGTCAGCGATGCAATGCAACGCAAAATTTAAAATAGTCTATGAGCGTTTAGTTACGGCTGGCAAACCTAAAAAAGTAGCGATAATTGCCTGTGTACGGAAGATGGTTGTGATACTAAATTCAATGGTTAGAGATGGCGTCATGTGGGAAGAAAAAACAGTTTAAATTTAGGGTTGACGCCATAGTCGTTTGTTATACATTTTCAGCATTTTTCAATAAAACCTTGAGTGATACTGACTTCCAATTTGCACATGGCGCCCAAATAGTGCCTTTTTTGTTGCCATTGTTGTAAGAGCCAATAAACCTTGTTGAATCTACCATTGCAGCGTCTAGATCTATATAAGCGATTACATAACCATTCTTGGTTAAATAGCTTACTTCTGAAGTGACCACTTTTTCAATTGATATGACCAAGCTATCAATAAACATCGGCTCTTCGGCGAAGTCAGATACAGGAAAAACAATTTTATATCTATTTTCTTTTTCTTTAACTGCATAAGGCACGAAACCTTCGTTTAGTTTTGAGGTGCAAGCAGCAGATGCAGCTGAAAAAAGAAAGAACGAAATCAATAAAAGGCGCATAAGCAATTCAAGATGTATAACTTTTCAATAACGGG
>NZ_JAHHDX010000085.1:0-120 GCF_018619335.1 Alteromonas sp. ALT199
CAACATTTATCACAGACTTTAAATTGGGTAAAAATGATGAAAAAGCCGTACTTGTTCTTCACGGCCATCTTCAGTTTGCTTCTGGCTAATAATACCTCAGCAGAACAAAATAAATTAGAA
>NZ_JAHHDX010000085.1:252-1960 GCF_018619335.1 Alteromonas sp. ALT199
TTAGCGGCTTTGGTACGCTGGCAACGGCTACCGCAGATACCAACAAATATCAATTTCGTACCGACCGTTCACAAGCAGAATTTGCTAAAAAGGATGGCTTTGCATTTAAGCCGTTGAGTTTAATTGGCGTGCAGCTTGATTACAGTGTAACAAGCAACCTCGAATTTGTAGGGCAATTTGTTTATCGAGAACAAGATGAGCAGAATCTCGATTCCATCACCCAAATGGCCTTTTTGAGGTACGACATCTCGCCGGCGTGGCAGGTAAGAGCGGGTAGATTAGCAGCGGATATTTTTCACTTTAGTGATACCAGAGACGTTTCTATCGCTTATCCTTGGGTAAAGGTACCTACCGAAGTTTACGGCATTGTTCCAGCTAGAAGTTTCGATGGTGCCGACATAAGTTACACCACGCCCTTTAGTGACTTTAATTTGTCAATCAAAGGCTTTTGGGGAAGTGGTGAAAGCGATTTTAGTAGTGGCGCATATAGCCCCATCACATTTAATGACTTGCGCTCCATAGGTGTTGAATTTGTTGCTTTTGACTGGAGCGTAGCGCTAAAACACACTCAAACTGAAGCTAAAAACGACAATGCTGACTCCGCATTTGTTTCCACCTCCGTTGCACAGCTTCAGCCATTTTGGAGCGGTGCCAACGCGTTTGCCGATTCATTAAGCTTACGCGGTGCTACAATTCAATACACTTCTGTGTACTTTAATCGCTTCTTAGGCGATTGGGACCTGTCTGGAGAACTATCCTATATAGATTCAGACTCTATTGCACTGAGACCTTCTTTTAACGGTTTTCTCAATCTTAGCTATCTTTACGGTGCCCACACTTTCTATGCGCTGTACTCTTTCGCAGAAGCTGACCCGTATTACCTTAGTGAAGAGCAGCCGAGCTTCCCAATCAACGCGAATACCGCCGAGTTAGCTATTTTTGTAGAAGAAGTAGCAAGCACGCTAGCACATCGCCAGCAGTCATTTTCTGTGGGTTGGCGATGGGACTTGAGAGAAAACCTAGCCTTTAAAGCGCAAGTTGAACGAACTGACATTAAAGCAAGAGGCACTGGGCTTCGTGCACGTGATGGCTTAGTCGTTGACGATGAAGACGGTGTCGCGCATACCCTCTTCTTGGCTTTAAGCTTTAGCTTTTAAGGGGAGGAGCATGAAATTATTTAAACGCCTCCCCTTGATAATTGCTTTAGTGCTGCTAACGCAAAACTTTGCTTTCATGGCGCAAGCGCAAGAAAAAATTGTCGTTGTCACTAACTTTAATAACGATGTAGAGGTTTTGGATAAAAAAGGCTTAATTGATTTATTTATGGGTAAGTACTCGGCGTTCCCCAATGGGAAAGAAGCCACCCCTATAGATGTAGAGTTAGATTCCGAACTGAAAAGCCAATTTTACAAGTCTTTGGTTGGACTTCCTCTTGCAAGGGTAAATGCCTATTGGTCGCGACTTAAATTCTCTGGCCGCGTGAAACCTCCTGCGGTGGAGCAAACTCTTGATGATATTAAGCTAAGGCTTGAAGAAGACGAATCGGCGTTAGCCTATGTGTATGAGTCAAGTGTGACCGACAGTATGAAGGTAGTATACCGTTTTGATTAACGTGCAGGGTCTAGGTTTTCGTTTTTCGCTGTTTCTAGTCGCAGCGGCAATGATAGTGGTATTTACTACCGCTGAGTTCTTTTATCGTGTCACATAT
>NZ_JAHHDX010000140.1:0-692 GCF_018619335.1 Alteromonas sp. ALT199
CAAACCATTTTGTCTAACTTAATTGAGAAAAATACAGCACTTATTGAAAGTGGAAACATAGGTGTTTACTTCCATGTAAGTCGTGGAACCGACAAAAAACGTTTTCATGCTTATCCTAAAGATATAGCGCCTACAGTATTTGGGTTCGCTTTTGAGATTGCGCCTCCCCAGCCCACTTCTAAAGCTGATGCTAAGCCCTTTAAAGTTGCTCTACAACAGGATAAAAGGTGGCAACGCTGCCATATTAAATCTACATCCCTGTTAGGTAATGTAATGCACTATCAAGCTGGAGTAGATGCCGGTGTCAACGAAACGATCTTGTACAACAGCGATGGGATGGTTACCGAAGCAAGCTCGTGTAATGTATTTATAGTGAAAGATGGATGCATTTATACACCGCCATTGAATCACGAGCTTCTTCCGGGCATTACTCGCGCCATTGCGATTGAGGCATTTAAACAAGCTGGGCTTGTGGTGACGGAAACCTGGTTTAGCAAAGAAGAATTGCTTCAGGCCGACGAGGTATGGCTAACTTCTTCAAGTAAAGAAGTAGCTCCTGTAGTGGAAGTTGATGGCAAGCTAATTGGCGCAGGTGAAGTTGGTTATACGTGGGAACAGGCTATTAAAGCCTACCATGCATACAAATTCGAAGCCTAGAAAATAGAAAAGGCCCGCTTTGTGAAGCGGGCCTT
>NZ_JAHHDX010000140.1:834-2076 GCF_018619335.1 Alteromonas sp. ALT199
TAGTAAACGACTATATACACTTATTCAGGAAGGTTGTCACAATTGCCGTCTGTACATTCACCGTATAAGTAAAGGCTGTGGTGAGTCAGTTTCATTTTATGCTGTTTGGCAATCATCTCTTGGCGTTCTTCGATAATCTCGTCTTCAAATTCAATCACTTTGCCACACTTTAGGCATACAAGATGATCATGGTGATCTTTGTGACTGATTTCAAATACTGACTTTCCACCTTCGAAATGATGACGATTCAAAATACCGGCATCATCAAATTGGTTTAGCACGCGATAAACCGTAGCAAGGCCAATTTCTTCACCGTGCTCAATAAGGATCTTATAGACGTCTTCAGCGCTGATATGTTGGTTTTCTGGCTCTTGCAGAATTTGCAAAATTTTAAGGCGAGGCAGAGTGACTTTAAGCCCTGCTTTTTTCAATTCTTTGTTTTGATCCATTACAGCCTACTAAGAACGAGTGAATGAGTATTTGGTGGTTATTATAGGTAAGTTGAAACAATTTAAAAGTAAAACCGTGGAAACTTTGATTACTCGCCGAAAATTTACCCATCATCTTTAAAATACAAAAGCATTAAAAATTCTATAGCCCGTTAAACATCTGGCCTGACCAGATTATAACTGCCAGATAATAAAGAAAAATAAGTGAAATAAATAAAATTTATGATGCATTGAAGTAACAATTTGTTAAACTATAATTAAAGAAATGGTAACAGCATCCTTTCAATGCGCAGTTTTAGTGGAAGTGTCCATGCAGCTAACAATAATAAATAAAATAACGCTAGGTTTTGGCCTTTTCGGCTGCTTACTCCTACTAACCAGTATCCTTTCTTACTTCGGGCTTAACAGTATCAAAGATTCTGCATTAGATGTTGTAGAGCAAAAAATGCCAGTTCAGACCAGTATGGTTAAGGTCAAGACCGAAATCCTGTCTCTATCGGTGATAACAGCTAAGGGTTATCATGTTGAAAATAGAGAAGAACTCAAAGCTAATAAGCAAACATTCAATTCGCTATCGTCTACCTTTTCCGATGATCTTGCTCGCTTGAAATCACTTATGCCTAATAATTCGATTGCTAAAAATGCCGTTGAAGTTAGTTTGACGTACGTTAACAACAGTAATGAAATGTATTCAGCAATTAGTGAAAGGATGAGTATTGAAAAAAAACTCGCATCGCAACTTGAAATAGTTCTAATGACTGCTGATGAAGCAAGTGCTTTGATGCTCGATCTT
>NZ_JAHHDX010000046.1 GCF_018619335.1 Alteromonas sp. ALT199
GATACGAGCGATTTAAGCGTGATAAGCAAAAAAACTTCGTTATCGATTGAAGAGATTATCACATTGCACACAAGCGTAAGTTACAAGGTTTATGCTGTAGGTTTTTCACCAGGCTTTGCCTATATGGGCGATATTCCCGAGGCGCTTAAATGTGCACGACTAAGCACACCCCGAAAACGCGTTCCCAAGGGGGCTGTCGCGATAGCTGATAGACAAACCGCTGTTTATCCTAGCGAATCACCAGGTGGATGGAATTTGCTGGGTGTTACTGCGTTTGACATGCTCTTGCATAGCCGCGAGCACAGCGAATCTCGATTGAAAGTGGGAGATGTAGTTAAATTTGTGTCGATTACTGAACAAAAATATAAAGCGGAATTGCAGGCCGAACTATGAGAATTGAAGTACTCAGCAAGGGACTGTTTGCTCTTATTATCGATAACGGGCGAGTAGGGCGACAGCGGGACGGATTTTGCGAATCAGGCCCAATGGATAGTAGCGCTTATGATTGGGCAAATTTCCTAGCCTTCAATTTAGACGGCACCCCTTGCATTGAAGCCATTGGCGAAATGCAGTTACGAGTGGATGAAGATTGTATAATAGCCGTGACAGGTAGAGAGCCAATACTTCTCGTAGATGGAAACGCTGAATCTTCTTACCAGAGCCAAAAAATATCAGCGGGTAGTACCATCACGTTTGGTAGTACATTACTGGGTAGCAAAGCCTATTTGGCGATATGTGGAAACTGGCAGGTTCCTAAAACAGTAGGCAGCGCGTGTACCGTGGTTCGCGAGAAACTCGGAGGCTTAGATGGCAAGGGGAGTGCGTTAAAAGACAACGACTGTTTTGAAGTTTTGGCCAACACTCGAATGAAGGACAGCACTAAAATGCGTAGGCTTTCACGGCAATATATTGATGACTATGGCTTCTTAGAATCTATTCGAGTTGTTCCCGGATATCAGTTTTCAAGCTTTAGTAACCTTGCTTTACGTACGTTTGAAACAAGTAAATATACCGTTTCATCATCCATTGATCGAATGGGCTTTAGGTTTACAGGAGAGCCTGTGGCATCCGATATGGAAAATATGCGCTCTGAGGCCATTCACTTAGGTGCAATTCAAGTTCCCAGTGACGGACAGCCTATTGTCATGATGCGCGACAGGCAAACATTAGGTGGCTATCCCAAACTTGGTTGTGTGAGCCCCTGTGATATAAACCGCTTGGCCCAAGCAGTGCCTGGCGAGAAAGTTAACTTTACTTTTCAAGATGAAGAAGAGGCAAGGGCAGACTGGCTACTGATGACAAGTAGACGCCGCCGATTACAAGGAGAAATATTGTGACAATTGCGTTTTTAAACGGTGAGTATATGCCTCTTTCTGAGGCCAAGATTTCTCCGATGGATAGAGGCTTTCTTTTTGGTGACGGAATTTATGAAGTTATTCCAACATATTTGGGTAAAGCGGTAGGTTTTAAGGGGCATACCGCGCGAATGGCGCAAGGCCTAAAAGCTATTGAAATCACCAACCCGTATACAGCAGAAGAATG
>NZ_JAHHDX010000102.1 GCF_018619335.1 Alteromonas sp. ALT199
GCCCTTATATATACGAAAAAAGGAATTTTCGAACTAGATTCATTTGCTTTAATTACTGTTGACCTAAAAAATAAATCTATTCTCAATGTGCTCAAGGATACTACATCAGAAGGTAACCACCTAATTGCATTAGGAAGCATGTGGAATTCCGGACTATACAAGTTGACTTCAACCCCTGAAGGTTTAGTTATTGGTAAAAAAGTTCCTATTAGCTTCGATACATCTCTGCCTTTCAGACAATGGAGAAAGGTAATGACTAAGCCTTTGGGTATGCCTCGCTCTGTAACAGGGAAAATATGGTTTGGCGACTTCAGAGGTATATATACCTATGATGTTCGTACGAGTAAATTTTATGAAAAGTCTCGCGACGCCAGCAATTTTGTTGGAACCGACATACATATCGACAATGGTAAGTTATACATTACTAGTATGGATAATGGTTTAGTATCAATGCCATTAGAAACTCCAAATAAATTTACTCAGATTTTCCCAAGGAGAGGCAGTGATTGGCTTCTAGCGGGGCATACTTGGTCAGTTAATAGCAATGAACAAGGCGTATTTGCAACGCTTTCACCATGGAACTTAGCACAAGATTATCTATTAACAGCTGATAAAAACGACAACTTTCTTAACGTTCAGCAGATAGACAATGCAACTGATAGAGCCAGTTCGGAAGCATTCTGGGGACAAAGTTACTCTAGAAAACTTACAGTAGATGATGAGATTCTTGTATACAAAGATGGTTTTACTGGCGGTTTATTCAAATTAAAATACACTCCACGCCAGAATAATAGTGACATACAGGAGACAACTTCTGAAAAAGTGTTTTCTACTCCTAGTAATCGTGTTTATCGGGCTCTTTTGAAGACAAATGAATATGTTGTGACTTATCACATAGATGATGTTCAGAGTCTACATTTTAACGATAATGAAACGGGAGAGTTGATTAAAACTGTACAAGCTCCAGCTGGCCTTTGGGCTTTTGATATTGCTAATATCGACGACACACTATATTTGATAGGCGCTAGGGGCAGTGCCGTAATATACAAGTTTGACGAGCAGCAGAACTCATTCGTTGAAGTATTAAAGGAAGAATCATCCTCTGCTTTCCTAAGCTTCAAAAAATCACCAACAAGCCTCTTAACGATTGCGGGCGCCGTCAATTGGGGAGGAAGCGCAAATGGAAAGGTTTTATTGAAACCTTCTAATGAGGATGTGTGGAAAGATATGACCTGTTTACTCTCTAATGAGAGTGGAGTGGTGGATATAGAGTTCACAAATGATGGACAATACGTCTATTTATTACAACAAGTGGGGTCAATAATACGAATCAAAACGACGCTTCTTGATTCATTTCAAGGTTGTGGTTAACTAGTTATTAAGTGTCCCAAAAATCTTTTGGTATATAGGGGAGCGTGCGCCTTTCCCCTACCTTCTCTTTTCAATAAAAATTAAAATTGATTTTCTACTTCCGGCATTCTTGTAGTAAAAAGGATGCTGATGTAATCTATTTTAAAAGTAGTCGAAGCTCAAAAAAATTTAGACCATCTATTTCGCGATATACAAGGAAGATTAAGGTGATAGCAGCAAGTGACTCAAAAGCAATAAATGTATGTCGACTTCTATGTATATTTTTTATGACATTTGTTCATGTAAACCCTGGTCCTGAGGTGTGGGCTGAACATTCAAATATTTATGGTTTTGATCTACTTCAATTCTTTTCAAATTTTTTAGGGCGAGCAAGTGTTCCTGCCTTAAGTATTATCAGCGGATATCTTATTGTAAATTCCTTTTATAAATCCCCTGACTGGTTTTCTT
>NZ_JAHHDX010000021.1 GCF_018619335.1 Alteromonas sp. ALT199
CGCGAATATCGGCAATGGTTGCCTGTGGATGTGCCAATTTCAAATAACGCTCTATAGACACTTCAATAATTAAAGAACGATCTAAAATGGTAACGGCCTGACGTAACTCGTGCGTGTCATAATCGTTTAGGCTAAGTTCACCTAATAATATATCGCCTGACTTCACGCGATCGTATTGCTTTACTAGCCCCAACAGTTGCTTCTGAACCCAGCTTTTATCGGTAGTAACGAAATACTTGGTAGCTGGCTCGAACACCACGTTTAAATGACAAGTATCATTGCCATGTGTAAGCTCAACGTTATTAAAAACCAATTTAGACGATGCCGGTATATGCTCTGAAGCGTTCAGCTCTTCTTGAGGCATAGCTAGAGCACCACCCAGCTTTTCAGCCGCGCCATACAGTTCATAGTATAATTTAAGGTATTGAGTAAAACGCGATAAACCGAAGAATACGGCAGACATAACAAGCTCAGCCGCAACTAACTGACCAATAGACAATTCACCTTGTACAACAAGTACACCACCAATACCAAGTAACGAAGCACTGGCCACGGCATACATCAATAGGAACATGACCACCTGAGAAAAAGTGTAGTGGAAGTGACTTTTGTGCTTTTCAACATAGTTACTTATGTAACCTTCAGTACTGCGACCCGCGTATTCCACATGATCGGCCGATTTGAAAAATTCGTGAGCAATAGCAATGTCGTGCAGCCATTTTGCCGAATCATACTTGGCGTGAGAAAGTTCGATGGCCGTGCGTTTAGCGCCACGCCCCCAAATTTTCCACACAGCGTACATGGTAAGTAGAAGCACAACGTTAAACGCGAAAAGCGCAGGATGGTAAAAAGATACTAAAGTAAAGCCCACCAGCATTTGCAATACCAACGCGAACCCGTCGATCATTAGCGAAGGCACGTTCTTTTGAAATGTCATGATATCGAAATAACGCTGCGTAATGCTTACGTTCTGTCGACCTTCAAAAAAGCTGTGCGGGGCCAGAATAGTCTTCAGCCCCAGATCTGCTGTAAGACGTGCATAAATTTTGCGCTCGTAAAATTCCATTACGCGCATACGAAGGGCGCTGAATACACCTGATATAAACAAGGTAAGAAACAGAACAACAGCCAATATAATAACCGCTCGAGTAGAGCCAATGTTGGCAATACTGTTAATTAGCGTTTGCACCGCTATAGGTACTGCAAGGGTCATCAAACTAATTGCTACGCCATAAGTGATAGCAACCCCGAAAAAGCCAGCCTCTGGTTTTAATAACGAAAACAGTGTTTTTCGCGTTTTACGTAGATTTATTGGTTTAGCCATAGTTATGTCTTCAATATACCGCTAGCTCAGAAAAGTCAGTAATGTGTTGTTTCAATTCGCCTGTACAACAACAATTATAGTGTAGTGCAATGGTCAGTTAGAATAAATCTGTTATATTCTTAATAGTTCATCGAAAATAGTTGCGAATATAAATAATGGGGTCAGAGT
>NZ_JAHHDX010000139.1 GCF_018619335.1 Alteromonas sp. ALT199
ATATAATGGGTATATATATTTTTTTGATCTCTATGGTATTTGGCGTACTCACTTAAGTGCTGTTCTAAATTCTTCATACTTCATCAACCGCAAAACATATCGAAATCCTAGTTTACTCTTATCGGCCTAATACAAACTGTCGCGTTACCGACAAATCCATTGGTATGCCTCAGCATTTAGCATTTCTCTATAACTAAGCGCCAGGCTGAACTTAGTCATATAAAGCGACTCCTAATGTTATTAGTAAAATAATGTGGAGTCTTCATGACTAAAAAAAAGCACTTTCGTGTTTTAGTATTACCTGCACTTATCTCCTTAACGGCGTGCAGTTCAGTTTCTTCAATGTATTCAGCTAACAATAAAGAGCAAGATAGTGAGAGTGTGCAGCTATCACTCTCTACTAGTCACTGGCAGGTCGAAAGCATTAACCAAGCAGGTATTATTGATTTTAGTCACGTTACCCTTAACGTGAATTCAAGTGGCGATGTTAGCAGAGTGAGCGGCACTACAGGCTGTAATCAGTACACCGGCGAACTCAATGCTAAGAATACCGATAAAACATTTAGTGAAGATAGCGAAGCTCAACCATTTTCAGCCGATAAAGTCATACTTACTAGAAAGATGTGTGCGAAAGCTCTTATGAAGCAAGAACAAAGATTTGTTGATGCTTTAACCTCATCAAAAACTTACGCAATAATAGATAACACCTGGTTAGTACTGTATGACAGTAGGAGCAACGAAAAAGTAAAAGCAGTTATTACTGCCCCCTCACAAGGTGCGACAAATAGAAGCGCTAAACTAAATAATACAAAAGTGAGAACAGCACAGCAGGTTACAACTAAAAAGCAAGATGTTAGTAGTACCAACGTAGTGGCAAATGTTATTGCGTACGAATGTGAGACACCTAATGCTAGCACTAGAGAATTACGTGTGAATACATTGGGCCCAGACACATTAGCACTGTCACTCAATAACACGCATCATATTGTACAGTTGTCTCGCTCTGCGTCGGGGGCAAAATACACAAATAACAAGGGGGTAGCGTTTTGGAATAAAGGCGACGTTGCCACTGTCTCCATAAATTCTGGTTATTATCACTGTACTATCAAAACTGAAACACAAGCGCCGTAGCATAACTGATGTGGTAAAGGCCGCCTAAAATAAATACTGTTCACTTTTAAAAAGTTTTAGGCTGCCGTTTCGAACGCTTTTATAACCTGCTAAACACTGTTGAACCGCACTATAAATTTCCCATACCTTTGCTTTGTACACGTTTGTTTCACACTAATTAGTTTCAACTAAACATTTTCTCATGACCCACCGTCTTCTAATAAGTCGTGCTGCACCTATTGTAGAAAGTTTTCTAACATATTTAATGTTTCATTTTTTATTTATAAGAAACAATAAATTAAGTATTAAAAGCACGCTTTAAACACTCACTCAATCTTGCTCTGAAAATACATCAGCGTTGAAATAATAGTTAGAACACTATACAATTTATTTTAATTGAACAGCCAATCAAAATAAAATACCACCTTGAAGTTAAG
>NZ_JAHHDX010000090.1 GCF_018619335.1 Alteromonas sp. ALT199
GCAAGATAATATTGCATAAAGTGAAATGTATATGGATTTTCGCAGTCTACAGCTCTTCAATCACTTGGCTACCAGTCTACACTTCGGCGTTACCGCTGAGGCCATGTATGTATCGCCATCTACGTTAAGCCGTGTAATTCAGCGCCTTGAAGACGAGTTAGGCTGTACTTTGTTCAAACGAGATAACCGTAAAGTCGCGCTCACCCATAGCGGGCACAAGCTACTGTCCTTCTCAAAACAAGCGCTAGCTGATTGGCAGCAATTAAAAATTGATTTAAAAGAAGATAGCGATGCACTTCAGGGGGAATTAAGCGTATTTTGCTCGGTAACGGCTAGTCAAAGCCATTTGCCCGCCATGCTAAGGCAGTTTAGGCAGCAACACCCTGGGGTTGATATACGCCTAATAACCGGTGACCCTGCCCTCGCTATTGAAAAAGTCAAAAGCAAGCAATGCGACCTATCTATTGCTATTTACACCCCTGACATGCCAACAGACCTGCATTTCACCGCCCTAGATAACGTACCTTTGGTTCTTATTGCGCCAAGGGAATGGCGACTGACTCAACTAAGTCAGCTAGATTGGACCAAGCATCAGGTGATAATGCCTGAAACAGGGCCGACGCGACGTACCGCTTATCACTGGTTTGCCGAGCACGGTATTCGCCCTAACGTGTATGCCTATGTAGGTGGTAACGAAGCTATTGTAAGTATGGTTGCGCTAGAATGCGGCGTGGGCTTTGTGCCAAAGGTGGTGCTCGATCACTCCAGTATGGCCAATGCGGTAACCCAAATTCAGGTTGAAGATATCGAGCCTTACGCGCTTGGTCTGTGCTGCTTGCAAGATAAGCAAAACGAGCCGCTTATTAACGCCTTTATGCAGCTAAATTTGCAGTCTCACGCTTAAGTTATATTATTAGTTGCACCTAGCTAGCGCTGAGCTGCTTTATAAGGTTATCGAGGGCACGGTAGCCCAGCGCTTCTGCGATATGAGCCCTAGATACGGCTTTTTCCTCTTCAAGATCGGCAATGGTTCTCGCCACTTTTAGCGTGCGGTGAAATACGCGCATGGATAAATTGAGTTGTTTCGCTGCTGCCTGCAAAAAATTAAGGTCTGCGTCATCTAGCAAACAAATGTCGGCAAGTTCACCTGCATGTAGTGCACCATTTGGTTTGCCTTGCCGAAGCCCTTGTTTATGACGTGCCGCAATGACTCTCTCTCGCGTTGCATGTAACGAGTCGTCAGGCCTATTACCCCGCTCTGGTAAGTCGTAGTCTGGAAGTCGAGGCACCTCGACTTGTATATCTATTCTATCTAACAGCGGGCCAGATAAACGGTTTAAGTAGTTAAGCTGCTGCTGAGGTGTTAGACGGTTGTCGTCAATATCCCCAGTAGGGCTTGGGTTCATGGCGGCTACGAGCTGAAAATTTGCGGGGTAGGTTGCACTTCCTGATGCACGGGATAAATGCACGTCGCCAGTTTCAAGTGGTTCGCGCAATACATCAAGCGCTTTTCGGCCAAATTCGGGGAGTTCGTCTAAAAACAAAATACCGTTGTGGGCCAGCGAAATTTCACCTGGCACAGGGTTAGAACCACCGCCGGTAAGCGCCACAGCAGAGCTGGTATGATGGGGCGAGCGCAAGTGACGTGTTAGAAACCGTTCAGCATTTAGTTTTTCGCCTTTCACCGAGTGAATGGCAGCAACTTCCAAGGCTTCTTCTTCACTCATATCCGGTAATAGCGACAGCATTCGGCTGGCAAGCAAGCTTTTACCTGTGCCGGGCGGGCCTACCATCAATAAATTGTGAGCCCCACTAGCTGCAATAATTAAGGCCCGTTTTGCTTGTTCTTGACCGATAATATCATCCCAACCAGTTGGAGAGTTGCGTGATGAATGCGAAGTAAAAGGCTGACCTTTGGCGAGCTTTTTGTTACCTGTAAGGTGTTCGTAAACAGATAAAAGATCAAAGGCGGGAAAGCGTGTGGCGTGGGAAACCAAGGCAGCCTCTACGTCATTGTCCCCCGGATACACTAGAGCAATATCTTCGTTCGCTGCCGTCATCACCACCGGAATCAGCCCGTTAACCGGTTTAATCTCACCGTTTAGCGCTAACTCGCCCACAAAGGCAATATTAAGTAAGCTAATATCAGATATATAGCCCGAGGCTGCTAATATACCAACGGCAATAGGAAGGTCGAACCGGCCGCCAAACTTTGGGATATCCGCCGGCGCTAAATTAACCGTTATACGTTTGGCAGGAAACTCAAAACCACTGTTAATTAGCGCGCTGCGTACCCGCTCACGGGCTTCTTTAACACTGGTTTCCGCCATACCGACCAGTTGAAAGGCAGGTAGGCCATTAGCCAAGTGAATTTCTACACTTACCTCTGGTGCAGACACCCCCTGCCCTGCAAAGGTTTTAACAACAGCCATTCCCATATTGTGAACACCCTCCCTTCTTACGTACTCATTATTCGCCTAATTGAAATTTCAAAACTCAGGTGCGGCCAAACAGTTAACGCACTAGGCATAAACTCTAGAGAGAGTGGCATGAAGATGTAACTGTACTAACGACGGGATTTATCGCCAATACTCACCGAGCTAGGCCATTGATTACCTTGCTCGGCAATGAAGGTTAGATGCTAATGATGATCGTTGTAAAATACAGGTAGCTGCCAATGCCAGCGCATGGCGCCTAGCCTAAACAATACGGTGGTTGCAAGGGCTGCAATACCGCACCATTGGGTAGCAAGGTCAAATTCAAGCGCAATGCCATATACAATTCCACCAGCAATACAGGTCATCGCATAAAGCTCGCCATTTAGTACTAACGGTACCTCGCGGCAGATAACGTCTCGTAATAACCCACCAAATACGCCTGTAATGGTTCCCATTGCAACCGCCACTGCCATGCTGGTGTCGTTGGCTAGGGCTTTCTCTATGCCTACTACATTAAAAAGCGCAAGCCCAAAAGCATCGGCAATTAACAGATAGTGAAAAGGAAAACGTGGGCTTATTCGCAGCCAAATAATGGGGATAAAAGCGGCAATTAGCGTGGTGTACAAGTAATCGGTATCGGCAATCCAAAACACGGGTACATCTAGCATCACATCTCGAAGCGTACCGCCGCCAATGGCTGTAGCACTGGCAAGTACTACCACGCCAAATCCATCCATGCGTTTTTGATAAGCCATAAGGGTGCCTGAAATTGCACACACGGCAACGCCTGCTAGGTTTAACCAGTGAAACCAATCGAACATGCTTTCTACCCTTCTACTGCTCTTAATAACTCGCTATTTCTACCGCAAAAAACTTGATCAAACTGTGTGTTTCATGCTATTTCTTTGCGCAATACCAATTCGCGATTTGCCGCGCATTGCGTTAAGGGGTAAAGCCATAACCCCTAACGAACAACATTTCATTTTTATAATGCCAAAGGAATACGGCATTGTAAGTCAAAGATATCATATAAAACAAAGCGCTACTGGTCTGTGAGCAGTTAGGCTTTGTCGCCCTTCGCTTGAACGACCTAAGATGATTTAATACATCATCAGTATGACATGCAATTTTGAGTAAAACAGCGCGTATTGGAATACAAGCCAAAGCATTACTGGTTTACCATTGTTTTTAAGTTTCACATAAAGGTCTAGCATTACACCCTAGCACCTAAAATTAACGGGAAGGATTTATGCCCAAGTTACGTTCTGCAACTACCACACAAGGTAGAAATATGGCCGGCGCTCGTGCGCTATGGCGTGCAACAGGAATGAAAGATTCTGATTTCGGCAAGCCTATTATTGCTATTGCTAACTCATTTACGCAGTTTGTACCTGGGCACGTTCACCTTAAAGACCTCGGTCAACTAGTGGCGCGCAGCGTGGAAGAAGCCGGCGGTGTCGCCAAAGAGTTCAATACTATTGCGGTAGATGATGGTATCGCTATGGGTCACAGCGGTATGCTTTACAGCCTTCCGTCTCGCGAAATCATCGCGGATGCAGTGGAGTACATGGTGAACGCACACTGTGCTGATGCCATTGTATGTATCTCTAACTGCGACAAGATCACCCCAGGAATGTTGATGGCGTCTATGCGCCTAAACGTGCCGGTTATTTTCGTATCTGGCGGCCCAATGGAAGCGGGTAAAACCAAGCTTTCAGACCAGCTGATTAAACTTGATTTGGTCGACGCCATGGTAGCGGCTGCTGATGACAAAGTGAGCGATGCAGATACTGATGAGATTGAGCGCTCTGCCTGCCCAACCTGTGGGTCGTGTTCGGGTATGTTTACTGCAAACTCAATGAACTGTTTAACCGAAGCGTTAGGTTTATCACTGCCTGGCAACGGCTCTATGCTAGCCACTCACGCCGACCGTGAAGGCTTGTTTAAGCAAGCCGGCAGGCAAATTGTTGAGCTTTGTAAGCGCTATTACGGCGATGATGATGAAAGTGTATTGCCGCGTAACATTGCTAACTTTAAAGCGTTTGAAAACGCCATGAGCCTAGACATTGCCATGGGTGGTTCAACCAATACCATTTTGCACTTGTTAGCGGCAGCAATGGAAGGTGAAGTGCCTTTTACTATGGATGATATCGACCGTTTGTCTCGCAAAGTGCCTCACTTATGTAAAGTGGCACCGTCTACACCTAAATATCATATGGAAGATGTTCACCGTGCCGGTGGCGTACTGGGTATTTTGAACGAGCTAAATAAAGCGGGCTTACTAAATACCGATGTTAATCACGTCTTAGGCAAGCAGCTTACTGACGTAATCAGCGACTGGGACATCACTAACCCTGAAAACAAAGACGCCATAACCTTTTTCCGCGCAGGCCCTGCGGGTATTCGTACTACTAAAGCCTTTAGCCAAGACTGCCGTTGGGATGACGCGGACGATGACCGTGAAAACGGCTGTATTCGCTCTATCGAGAATGCGTTTAGCCAAGAAGGCGGCTTAGCGGTGCTTTACGGTAATTTGGCCGAAGATGGCTGTATTGTAAAAACCGCTGGCGTGGATGAATCTATTCTAAAATTCAACGGTACTGCCCGTATCTACGAGAGCCAAGATGATGCAGTGGCAGGCATATTGGGCGATGAAGTAAAAGCCGGTGACGTCGTGTTTATTCGCTATGAAGGCCCTCGCGGTGGTCCAGGTATGCAAGAAATGCTGTACCCAACGTCGTATTTGAAATCTAAAGGTTTAGGCAAGCACTGCGCGCTAGTCACCGACGGACGTTTCAGTGGTGGGACAAGCGGCTTGTCTATCGGACACTGTTCCCCGGAGGCTGCCAGCGGTGGCGGTATCGGTTTAGTTGAAGACGGGGACAAGATTGAAATAGATATCCCTAACCGAAGCATCAACATCGTTATTTCTGATGAAGCACTTGCCGAGCGCCGTGCAAAAATGGAAGCAAGCGATAAGCCTTGGAAACCGAAAAATCGCGTGCGCGAAGTGTCTACATCACTTAAGACCTTTGCCGCGCTGGCAACCAGTGCCGACAAAGGTGCAGTGCGCGATGTCAGTAAGTTGGAAGACTTGTAATGGAAAACGAGCACGTTAGCGACCACGAGTATCTGAAAAAGATATTACTCGCTCCCGTTTACGATGTGGCGGTGGCCAGTGAACTGTCTTATATGTCTTTGCTTTCAGCGGAGCTTGGCAACGAGATCTTTTTGAAACGAGAAGATCAGCAGCCGGTAAAAAGCTTTAAGCTACGCGGTGCCTACAACCGTATTTGTTCGTTAAGTGAAGCACAGCTGCAAGCGGGCGTAATTGGCGCATCGGCGGGTAATCATGCCCAAGGCTTAGCATACAGTGCAAAAATGAAGGGCATTCAAGCAACTATCGTGATGCCCGAAACCACCCCTGACATTAAAGTGGACGCTGTACGTCGTTTCGGTGGTGATAACGTAAATGTAGTCTTGCATGGCACGAGCTTCGACCAGGCAAGCAACCATGCCAAAGCATTGTGTGATACCCACGGGTATACCTTTGTTCCGCCCTTCGATAACCCCGATGTAATCGCCGGACAAGGTACTGTTGCACGAGAACTGTTAGAGCAAAACCCAAACCTTGATATTTTGTTCATAGCTGTAGGCGGTGGTGGTTTAGCCGCAGGTATTGCGGTTTACCTAAAGCAGTTAAAACCGAGCATAAAAATTGTTGCGGTTGAGTCGGAAGAATCGGCCTGTTTTATTAAAGCAAGAGCGCAAGGCGAACCTACCGAGCTTGAGAGTGTAGGCATTTTTGCAGATGGCGTTGCCGTTAAAATCATGGGTCAGGAAACCTTCCGCCTGTGTAACCGTTTAGTTGATGAAACCATTACGGTTACCAATGATGAAATTTGCGGGGCAATTAAGGATATTTTCGATGATACCCGTGTTATCGCTGAACCTGCCGGTGCATTATCTGTAGCGGCAATTCGTAAATATGCCAAGCAACACGATCTTAAAGGTAAAAAGCTTGGCGGTATTTTATGTGGCGCAAACATCAATTTTCATACCCTGCGCTATGTTTCTGAACGCTGTGAATTAGGCGAGCAGAAAGAAGCCGTTTTTGCCGTTAAAATTCCTGAAACTAAAGGTGCGTTTAAACAGTTTTGCGAGTGCGTTGGGGCAAAAGCGATTACTGAATTCAACTATCGCTACGCAAGTGAGAGCGAAGCGCATATTTTTGTTGGGGTTAAGCTAAAAGGCGGTCAACAAGAATTTGCGACGCTTCAAAGCGATCTTGAAAGTAAAGGATATGATTGCGTTAACCTAACTGACAACGAGTTAGCAAAGCTTCATGTTCGGCATATGGTAGGTGGCCGTCCGCCGACCATTTTGAACGAGCAAGTGTTCAGCTTTGAATTTCCGGAACGCCCAGGTGCACTACTGAACTTCTTGAACACGTTAGGTGAACAGTGGAACATTACTTTGTTCCACTATCGTAACCATGGGGCTGCGGAAGGCTTGGTACTGGCTGGCTTTGATATTGCGCCAGAAAGCCGGGATGACTTTAACCAGCACGTTGCCGAGCTTGGCTACAAGGTAGAAGAAGTAACGGATAATCCGGCATATCGTTTTTTCTTGTCGCAACCCGTCAAAAAATAAAGCTGAGCAAGCGCGCTTGGCAAACCAGTTATCGCTTTGTATTGTTTCTCGTTAAGCTAAGGTTTACCGGGGAGCGCTGCAAAGCGGCATTTCTTCAAGCTTGATAGTTACTAACTCAATCAAAGCGTACGCTGACTTTTTATCGTGACTTTGAAAAATTAAGCTGTATAAAAAAGCCCATGCAACAGCATGGGCTTTTTGTTCTTTAAAAGAAAAACTAGCGATACAAAGAAGCTAATCGGCTGCTCTGTTGAGCGCAACGTTCTCAAGATGCTGCATCATTTCAGGCCATATTAATGCCATAACATCTTGGCGCAGAGCCTCGCACTCTTCGGAATACTTAAGGCTGCCATCCTTTTCAGAATCTAACCAGTGGTTTTCCTTAAGCGCACTAATAAAGCTAGATAGTACGTTTTTGTCGTAAAACTCGGGTGAGCTTAGCCCGTAAAGAACCGACAAACGCTCTGCAACTTGCTTACTTTCTCGCTCTAGTGCCCCGCGGCTGATAACCTTTTCTTTATCGAGGATAGTTAGCACCACGGCATAGCGCTGCAATGTTTCCTGCATACAGCGGCTTAATAGCCATGCTGAGTGGAATTGCTTGCAGTGCGCATCTGGCGGAAGCAGTTCCCCATCTTTTTGACGCAGTAGACCATTATCTAGCAAGGCGGTAATTAAAGCATCGGTATGGGCAAGCGCTTCATCTTGGGTTAAATGTAAAAAAAGCTCTTTTTGCAGCAATGGATAAAGTGCCGCAATGAGTTGAAGCATTTCGTTTTTCGTTGTGCCTTTTTTTGCGAATACAGAGGCCATTATCAAACCTGGAATCGCAAATAAGTGTAAAATATTATTTCGATAGTAAGTAAGGTAAACAGCCGACTTAGGTTGAGGGCCAATCAGCCTCCCGTAGTCGTCTTCTTTAACATCGAAACGATCAAGTTTAAGCGTATCACGCAATAATTCTTCAGCCGAGGAGTCCGGAATGGTGGCATCTTCACTAAACGGAACAGCTTTAAATAGGTCTATAAAGTCACCAATTGCTTGTTTTAGCTCAGCTTCGCTCATGGTTTGAGTTTTTGAAGATAGTAAACACAATGACGTTAGCGCCATACCATTTAATGCCGCGGCACGATTAATACGAGTCATCACATTGTTGGCAAGTTCATTAACCGCAGGTGTCAGCCACGCAGGCTTTTTCTCCGGTTCTGCATCGCGACAGTCACGCCAGTTCGGTACATGGGTCTCTAGGAACTGGTTAAGCGCAATAGGCTCTCCAAAGTTCACATAGCCGTGGCCGTAATTTTTAAGCTTACGAATAGCCGAGAAAACCTGAAGGTTTGACTCTTTTTTCTTTTTAGAACCTTTAAGCTCATTCAAATAGCTTTTAACTTCCATCACGTTTTCATAACCAATGTAAACCGGCACAATACTTACAGGGCGATTGACCCCTTTAAGCATGGCTTGAATGGTCATGGCTAGCATACCCGTTTTCGGAGGAATCAAACGACCGGTTCGGCTTCTGCCACCTTCTGGGTAATATTTCACTGAGTAGCCTTTGTTAAACAGCAACTCTAAGTATTCTCTGAAAACTGCGGTGTATAGTTTGTTTCCAGCAAAACTTCGACGGAGGAAAAATGCGCCTCCGCGGCGGAATAATTTACCTACGGGCCAGAAGTTTAAGTTGATACCTGCGGCAATGTGGGGCGTTACCATACCTTCGTGGTAAATCACGTAGGTCAATAAAAGGTAATCCATGTGACTGCGGTGGCAAGGCACATAAATAATTTCATGACCATTGGCAGCCAGTTCCCGAATGCGGTCGGCGTGACCTACGCTAATGCCGTTATAAATTTTGTTCCAAATACGTGTTAGCAGTCTGTCGCCAAAACGAATTAGACCCTCACGGTAATCTGCCGCGATCTCGGTGATGTAGGTTTGAGCCCGCTCTTTTGCTTTTTCGTGTGTGACTTTTTTGCTGCGCGACTCTTCTGCAATAGCGCGACGCACTGCATCAGACCCCAACACACTGTTATTCAGCTCTTGGCGTTCCAATAACGTAGGGCCCGTCATGCTTTGGCGTTTACGTTGAAAGTGAGTGCTTGCTACGCGTACTAGCTTATGTGCAATACTTTGATCGCTACCATGTTGATTAGACATGGCGCGTGCAGAGACCGCTTTAGAGTAGTTAATAAAGTTATCTCGGCCTAAAAACAGTACGATAAGGAGCTTGCGTAGCCAACTCGGCGCTGCGGCTTCAGTAATAAGGTCGCTCAATCCTGGGTTTCCGCGCCCTGGAGCTCGGCCCCACGTTACGTAAACCGGAACTACCTGTAGGTCGAGGTTTTCATGGTCTCTGTGTAAGTGAAAAAGGTCCGTGAAAACGTCTTCAATTCCCGTATCTTTGGCTGACGAACGAAAAAGAGGCTGGGTTTTACGTAAAAACAGCGTCGAAGAATATTCTCGCCCCGCCAATGTAAGCGTATCCGTCGGGCTTGGTAAACCTAGGGATTTGGTCGACATTCTCAGTGCAAGCTGGTCCGTCACTGAGTTTGTGGGAAGTAGATAAACAATAGGTTTACTTTTATCTATTCCTAATTCGGTTTCAACGTTAACTGGGATACTGTGGGCTTTAACCAGTAACTTAACAGGATAATGAAATACCGACAAAAGGGCTTTTCGCATCCACGACATGAATTATGTAATCCTATGAAATAAAAACGGGTGAAGTGTAACACAATCGCATCACAATCTCGCGACAACCCAATATCATCGCTTTTCATGTTGTACTGACTCGTTGCTACGAAGGAAGTTCAACAGCGTCTGGGTTTCTTGGACTGAGCTAGAGCTTTTTAGATTAAGGCTCGCCAAAGGTATTGGCAATGCAACATTAGCATTACTCAATTAGTTTTTTGCATTCGCTTTCGTTTAAGCTTCTATGGGAATTAAGGCAATACACTTGTCGCGAGGGCATTGCCTATAGTAAAAGACGCGGCAAGTGCTTGTTATTTGTTTTTAGGTGTATATACTTACAGGAACTGTATGAACAGACAGGTCTTTTATGCGCCCACTCACAGCTCGACAAACTGAAGTTCTTGAACTTATTAAAACAACTATGCAGGAAACGGGAATGCCGCCTACCCGTGCGGAAATTGCCCGTGAACTTGGTTTTCGTTCTGCTAATGCCGCAGAAGAACATTTGAAAGCGTTGGCGAGAAAAGGCGTAATTGAAATTTTGCCTGGTACGTCGCGCGGCATTAAGCTTAACATCCCTCTCGATAACGATGTACAAGAAGAAGATGGGCTGCCTTTGATTGGGCGTGTTGCGGCTGGAGAGCCAATTCTGGCGCAAGAGCACGTAGAGTCGCACTACAAAGTCGACCCCGCCTTATTCCAACCTCAAGCCGACTTTCTATTGCGTGTTAGCGGTATGAGTATGAAGGACATCGGTATTTTAGATGGCGATCTTCTGGCTGTGCATCGCACGACTGATGTTCACAACGGTCAGGTAGTTGTGGCGCGGGTGGATGAAGACGTTACGGTTAAGCGTTTAGAAAAACGCGGTCGTGAAGTCCTACTTCATGCTGAAAACGAAGAGTTTTCGCCAATTAAAGTAGATCTTGCCAACGAGCCTTTTGCTATAGAAGGTATTGCCGTGGGTGTTATAAGAAACGCCGACTGGATGTAAGGTTTTAGCATCTTCAATCAAAAGCGGCGCATTAGCCGCTTTTTTTGTGTCTTTTAGTACCAAATTTTAGTTAATTTTCTTAGGTTAGCGTTTGTTGGTATGTTTTAAAATTATGAAATCTGGCATCACCATTGTACGAAAGATATACGCTATTTAGCCCGAAAGTAGAGTGGCTAATGCACATTTATTATATGAAAGTTTGTTTGAAAAACACGACGAGTGATGTGTTAACTGTTGATTTTATGACCGAATAAAGCTTCCTCCTCAACAACACCTCGTTCAAAATGCGCGTTTGATTTTTCAAGCGCCGCCAGCACGCCTTATACCCACTCTACCAAAATTGTAACGTAACCCTGCCACATAAAATGGTTAAAAATTAACCGCTTCGTTAAATTTTTAACAGAAAAGACTAGACGGGGCGACATTATTGCGCAATTCTTATACAGAGATTAACAAAATAATAACAATGACTCTATGCTTTGTTTACAAGCTGATGTTAAGGGTCAATCGTTCGCAAACCATTTGGTAGGGCTCCGCGCAAACTAACTCGCGTTTTTGGCCTTGTCATTCCGGAGGTGCTGAGTGAAACAATTAACGACCGTTTTTGCAAAGTGGTGCTCTACTATACCAATTTTGCTTTTTACACCTTTGCTTTTCGCGCAAGAAGCGAGTGAGGAAGCCTCTTCACTCAATTTAAGACGCGGTGCAACCGACATCAGTGGGCAGGTTTACGATCTTCACATGCTGATGTTCTTTATATGCGTTGGCATTGCGGTAGCTGTATTTGGGGTCATGTTTGCCTCGATGTACTTGCATAGAAAGTCTCGTGGTGCAAAGCCAGCTAATTTTCACGAGAACGTGAAAGTAGAAATTGCTTGGACCGTAATACCTTTTCTTATTCTTATCTTCATGGCAGTGCCTGCTGCAAACACTCTTATCGCAATGGAAGATACATCTAAGCCTGATATGACTGTGGTAGTTACAGGTTCACAGTGGAAGTGGCATTACAAGTATATGGACAGCGACGTAGAGTTTTATTCCTTACTCGCTACTCAGCGGGAACAAATAGAGAACAAATTTCAGAAAACAGACAACTACCTGTTGGAAGTTGATCGTCCGTTAGTTATTCCTACCGGGAAAAAAGTGCGCTTTCTTATTACTTCCGACGACGTTATTCATTCTTGGTGGGTGCCAGACTTTGCAGTGAAAAAAGATGCTAACCCAGGGTTCATTAACGAGTCTTGGGCGAAGGTCAATGAGCCTGGAGTCTACCGCGGTCAATGTGCAGAGCTTTGTGGAAAAGATCATGGCTATATGCCGGTTGTAGTTATTGCAAAAGAGCCCGCCGAATTTGACAAATGGATGGGCGAACAAGAAGAGATGGTGCGCAAAGCAAAAGAAGAAGAACAGCGTCTTCTTTCCATGAATATGTCGATGGATGAGTTAATGAAAGAAGGCGAGCGTGTTTACAACGCAACTTGTGCGGCGTGCCATATGCCAAATGGTGAAGGTCTACCCGGCGTATTCCCAGCACTAAAAGGCAGCAAGATGGCGCTAGAAGATCAGCAAGGCCATATTGATATCGTGCTTAACGGCAAATCAGGAACGGCTATGCAAGCGTTTGGAAAAATGCTTAGCCTTAAGGAACTTGCAGCAGTAGTAACTTACGAGCGCAATGCATGGGGCAACAGTACTGGTGATATGGTCCAAGCCAAAGACGTCAATGCAGTGGCAAACGGAAACTAGGAGCAGACAAATGAGCAAAGCAACTGAAGTTATTTCGCCAGATACCTCTGCGCCTCACAGTGGTCAAGTAAATGGTGGTCATGTACATGGCGATCACCTGCATGATGACCATGAACACCACGACCATATCCCTAAAGGAATAACGCGCTGGTTGTTTACCACTAACCATAAAGACATTGGCACACTTTACCTGTGGTTTGCCTTTATTATGTTTTTAGTTGGTGGCGCGATGGCCATGGTGATCCGCGCTGAACTATTCCAACCTGGTCTACAAATTGTAGAGCCAAACTTCTTTAACCAAATGACTACGGTACACGGACTTATCATGGTATTTGGTGCAGTAATGCCCGCTTTTACGGGGCTCGCGAACTGGCTTATTCCAATGATGATCGGCGCCCCTGACATGGCGTTACCGCGCATGAATAACTGGAGCTTCTGGATTTTACCTGGCGCTTTTTTGATTCTGCTTAGCTCGCTCTTTATGGAAGGTGGTGGCCCTGCCTTCGGTTGGACTTTCTACGCACCCCTTTCTACGACTTACAGTGGTGATTCGACAGCATTGTTTGTGTTCTCTGTTCACATCATGGGTATTTCATCCATTATGGGTGCGATTAACGTGATTGTGACCATCTTCAATATGCGTGCGCCAGGCATGACTTGGATGAAAATGCCGCTGTTTGTATGGACGTGGCTTATCACTGCATTCTTACTGATTGCGGTAATGCCAGTGCTTGCTGGCGCGGTCACCATGGTTTTAACAGACAAGTTCTTTGGCACCAGCTTTTTTGATGCTGCTGGTGGCGGCGACCCGGTCATGTTCCAGCATATTTTCTGGTTCTTCGGTCATCCGGAAGTGTACATTATGATTTTGCCCGCTTTTGGCATTATCTCCCAAATTGTTCCTACCTTTTCTAGAAAACAGCTGTTTGGGTACGCGTCTATGGTCTATGCCACGGCATCCATTGCGCTACTTTCTTTTGTTGTGTGGGCCCACCACATGTTCACCACAGGTATGCCGGTTTACATGGAAATGTTCTTCATGTTTGCCACCATGCTTATATCAGTGCCCACTGGCGTTAAGGTATTTAATTGGGTGGCAACTATGTGGCGAGGTTCGCTGAGCTTTGAAATGCCAATGATGTTCGCAATTGCCTTTATTGTGTTGTTCACCATTGGGGGGTTGTCAGGGCTAATGTTGGCGATCACGCCCGTGGACTTTCAGTACCACGACACCTACTTTGTTGTGGCTCACTTCCACTATGTTCTGGTAACTGGCGCGGTCTTTTCTATTATGGCGGCGGTGTATTACTGGTTGCCTAAGTGGACCGGCAAAATGTACGACACAACTTTAGCTAAATGGCATTTCTGGTGCTCTTTGGTGTCGGTGAATGTGTTGTTCTTCCCTATGCACTTTGTTGGTTTGGCCGGTATGCCGCGTCGTATTCCAGACTATGCATTGCAGTTCGCTGATTTCAATAAATGGATAAGCTTAGGCGGTTTTGCATTTGGTTTATCTCAGCTCATCTTTTTAGCCTTGCTTATTAAGGCATGTAAAAAGCAAGGTGAAGCCGTATCAGCTCAAGTTTGGGATGGCGCCGAAGGGTTGGAATGGGAAATCCCATCACCTGCCCCATACCATACGTTTGAAACACCACCTGTCGTTAAGTAACGATAGGTGGAACTGTGAGTAGGTCATTCTTTTCAACTGTTTAGCAATTTTGATTGGAATAACACTCACACATTGCAGATGGTGGGGTAAATAGGCGGTTATAGAAACGTTTAACAACCTTTACCTTTGAATTTGCCCGGAGGTCGCGAGATGTCAAAGCAAAGTGCAAATAACAAGATGGTTATCAAGCTTGTTGCTATTGTCATCGGCATGTTTGGCTTTGGCTTCGCTCTTGTTCCCTTATATGACGTATTTTGTGACGTTACGGGAATCAATGGCAAAACTGAGGGCACCGCCGCAGTTTATCAATCGGTTGAGATTGACGAGTCGCGAGAAGTGACCGTGGAGTTTATTACTCGCACAAATACCGGTATGCCGTGGGAGTTTCGCGCTGAAACCAAGCGTGTAAAAGTACACCCTGGCGAATTGAACACCGTATCGTTTTATGTGAGAAACCCTGCATCAAGCAATATTGTTGCCCAAGCCATTCCATCTGTCTCCCCAGGTATGGCGGCGCTCTACCTTAATAAGACTGAGTGCTTTTGCTTCAATCAACAGCCATTGGATGCGGGAAGTGAGGCTTATATGCCTATGCAGTTTTACGTAGACCCACAGCTACCCGAAGACATAACGTTTTTTACCTTGCAGTACACACTCTATGACGTCACAGCGCGAGCGAGTGACCTAACGACAACACCGAATCCCTTTATGGCCTCAACACCATCAACTGGCGAATAGACCGAAGGGGTAAGGAGATGAAAATGCAATCTGAAGTACAGAATCACGAATACCAAAAATATTATGTACCCGCACAAAGTCCATGGCCCATTGTAGGGGCTGTTGCACTATTTCTTATCGCTGTTGGGGCGGGCAATTTTGTTGTGCAGGAAACTAAAGGCGAAACCGGCTACGGTGGTTATATTCTTCTAGCTGGGATAGCAGTATTACTCGTTATGCTTGTAGGCTGGTTTAAAAACCAAATTGATGAGTCTATGGCGGGGCTCTATAGCGATCAACTTGGGCGCTCCTACCGGCAAGGCATGAGCTGGTTTATCTTTTCAGAGGTAATGTTTTTTGGCGCGTTTTTCGGTGCGCTTTACTACGCAAGGTTTATCTCTGTCCCGTGGCTTGGCGGTGCGTCGAATAATGCCATGACCAATGAAGTACTGTGGCCTGCTTTTGAGGCCATGTGGCCGCTGGTGTCAACGCCAGGCGGCACTACCACTCAAGAAATGAGTGCTGCGGGCTTGCCGACAATCAACACGGTTATCTTGCTTATCTCATCCATTACACTGCATTTCGCCCATGTAGGATTAGAACAAAACAAGCGCAAGCAATTAACGCTAATGCTGGGCATAACAATCTTACTTGGGTGCGGGTTCTTGTTTTTACAAGTTGAGGAATATATCCACGCCTATCGCGACTTGGGGCTAACGCTTCAGTCTGGCATTTATGGCAACACCTTCTTTATGCTCACCGGCTTTCACGGCATGCATGTAACCCTTGGCACTATTATTCTAATAGTTCTGTTTTTTAGAGTATTAAAGGGGCATTTTACGCCGGAAAACCACTTCGCATTTCAGGCGGGGAGCTGGTATTGGCACTTTGTAGATGTAGTGTGGGTCATGCTCTACCTCTTTGTTTACGTGCTTTAACTATATAGCCCACAAACTTAAAAGGGCCTAGGGTTTGGGGTTATTAAGCCTGTACCAATTGCGATAAGAATAATAATAACAATGACGGCGGAGGTGAGCACACGTCGGCCAATATATTTACTCATAGGCCCTTTTGAAGTGTCGTTTTTTATCATGATGCGCATAGCCATGAATAAATTCACAATCATATACAGCACAAGAGCAACAAGGACTATTTTTATCAACATACTCACCTCTGTTTTTATTTTAACTTTGCATGGTACGAGATAGCTATGTTCTCTCGCACTCGCCACGTTATTCCTTGGTTACTCACGGGTTTTAGTGTGGCGATTATGTGCGGTTTAGGGTATTGGCAACTTGATCGCATGGTCCAAAAGCAACAACGCTTAGCTAGCATAGCGCAAAAGCAAAGTAATGGAACCTTGAGTTTAGAAGAGGCGTTGTCTCATGATGATCTTCGGGATATCACTGTGTCGTTCAGTGGTGCAATAGATTCCAATTACGTGCTGCTGTTAGATAATCAGATTTACAAGCAACGGGTGGGGTTCGACGTTTTAGCACCGGTGTATACGAATGTTGGATGGCTTTTAGTGAACTTTGGCTGGGTGCCTGCGCCAGACTTAACCCGTACTTTACCGGATATAAGTTTTACAAGCGAAATGCGTGCTTTCACAGGCGTTATCAGTGTGCCGGGTAACAATCCCTTGGTTAAGGAAACTAACATGGCATTGTCACAAAGCCCTGCGCTTGTACAACACATCGAGTTCTCTGCACTAAGCAACGCCTTAGAGCGCAAATTTCTACCTTTTATTCTTCAACTTACTACGCCTGATCCTGCGTTTATTCGCGAACATCAGGCCGTTGTTATGTCTCCCGAAAAGCATCTTGGCTATGCAATTCAATGGTTTGGTTTAGCCATTGCCGCCGCTGCCATTGGTGGCTTTGCTATTAGTAAGAAAGGACGTGGTTATGAGTAATCCAGCTTCGAAAAAAACATTAATAATTATGGTAGCCGTGTTTGTTTTGCCTGTTGTCATGGCGAAGCTTGCACTTGATAACGACTGGTTTACCAAAGGCGCTACCAATAAAGGTCAACTGCTTGAACCAACAATCGACATGAGAGCACTTTTGAAAGATGCAGAACCTAAATGGCGGTTAATTTATGTGATGCCAAATGAATGCGACGCGGTGTGTGAAAACGCTCTTTTTAGTATTAACCAAGTTTGGCTTGCGCTGGGCAAAGAGTCTGACCGCGCTCAGGCAGTGGTTATTACTACTGCGTCAAGCGACCAAGCTGCGATAGCCGCGCTTGAAGATTACCCATTTGTAGAGACTTTACCCATTACAACGCCAACCACGCTCGCTTCTAGCAGTGTTTACGTAGTCGATACCCAAAATAACGCCATGCTCTTTTACAAAATTCAAGACGATAGAAAAGACGCGGTGATGGAAAGCCGCAACATGCTAGCGGACATGAGAAAACTATTAAAGCTATCACGCATAGGATAAGCGCTATGAAAAAGTTAACCCTATTCAGTATATTCTTAGCGGCTGTTGTTATTATTTTAGGTGCCTATACCCGTTTGACCGATGCTGGGTTAGGCTGCCCCGATTGGCCAGGGTGCTACGGTAATTTAACCGTGCCCTTAAGTGAAGAAAAGGTGGCACAAGCCAATGCCGCCTATCCTGAGCGTCCAGTTGAAGCATTTAAGGCGTGGAATGAAATGATTCACCGCTACTTTGCAGGAACATTAGGACTATGTGTTCTGGCTATCGCGGTTATCGCCCTTCGGCAGCGCGATAAAGGCACGCCTGTTAAATTACCGCTATTGCTTTTGGGGCTCATTATATTTCAGGCGGCCCTTGGTATGTGGACAGTGACGCTCAACCTGCTTCCCGTTGTCGTAATGGGGCATTTGCTTGGGGGCTTCTCTGTACTCTCCTGCTTGTTTATTCTCTATCTTCGCTTGCGCCACATTGCCGGCGATGCACCGGAAACTAAGCCGTCGCCATTGACGTCAGCTATGCATGACCAGGGCATTGCCGACTTACCTCGGGCTAGAGCATTTCAGCGAAACCTTAAACTTTTCGCCTTTATTGGGCTTGGCGTGCTTGTTACGCAGATTGCACTGGGCGGGTGGACTTCCGCAAATTATGCTGCGTTAGCCTGTACGGATATGCCGGTTTGTGAAAGCGGGTGGCCGGACAGAATTGACATTGCGGGCGCGTTTAGCGTGCCTGATGCAGACAACTATGAGTTTGGCGCTCACGACTATGGCGAGCGAGTCACCATGCATATTGCGCATAGATTCGGCGCAGCCATCACTTTTTTATATTTTCTGGTACTAGGAATTAGCGTGTTGGTAAGCCGCCACACCACAAATAAACAAAAATATGTGGGTGCTTTTATGTTGGTAGCATTATGTACGCAAGTGGCATTAGGGCTTAGCAATATTATCTTTATGCTGCCATTGTCTGTAGCCGTAATGCATAACGCGGTAGCAGCCGTATTACTCCTTTCCTCACTCAACCTTATTTTTACTGTGTTTCTGACGCTAAAAAGCGCCAACGCTCTTAGCACTGAAACACAAAACACAGCTTCATTTTTAGGTTCTAAATCACTGCAGGGTGCAGGTGCTTATAGCATTCAAGAGGAGCCCTTGCACAATTCTATGCATGACCCTTTTACCGGGTCTACGTCTTCTCATATTCTCCCTAAAGCTCCAGGAGGTTTCCATGGCTAAATCGGTCTCTTTACATGCGCGCTCTTCTCGTCAGCACAATCTAGTCACGTGGCATGATTACTATGAAATGACTAAGCCCAATGTGGTCATGCTGCTGTTGTTAACCGCGTTAGTAGGAATGTGTTTAGCCACGCCTACATGGGTTAATGCAACAGTACTCATCTGCGGCTTATTGGGTATTGGTATGTTATCCGCATCTGCAGCTGTTATTAATCACGTCGTCGACCACAAAATAGATAGCGTAATGGCTCGTACGTTTAATCGGCCCGTCGCGAAAGGCAAAGTTAGTGTGAACAACGCGCTGTGGTTTGCCGGAGCGCTAGGCGTGGTAGGGTTTGTGGTGCTGGCCCTTTTTGTAAATATGCTCACTGCGTGGTTAACCCTAGCAAGTTTAGTAGGCTACGCTTTTGTCTACACTATGTACTTAAAGCGGGCGACCCCGCAAAACATCGTGATTGGCGGTTTGGCAGGGGCTGCGCCACCACTTCTAGGCTGGACGGCGGTAACCGGTGAAATACATGCCCATGCGCTGCTGTTGGTACTTATTATTTTTACTTGGACCCCACCTCATTTTTGGGCGCTCGCCATTCATAGGGAAAAAGACTATGCCAAAGCGAAGGTGCCTATGTTACCGGTAACACATGGTGTTTCATTTACGAAAACTTCGGTGTTGTTGTATACGGTGTTGCTGGGGCTTGTGTGTTTGCTTCCCTATCTCACGGGCATGAGTGACCTTATTTATTTAATTGGCTCTAGCGTGCTAAATATTGGCTTTTTATATTATGCATTAAAGCTAAAATTTGATGCGCAGCCACAAACGGCAATGAAAACTTTTAGGTTTTCTATTATTCATCTCATGGTATTGTTTGTAGTATTACTCTTAGATCACTACATTCCATTGAGTTTATGAACCAACGAACTATTGTCGGCCTTGTTGCATTTTTAGCGTTGTGTGCGGGCATTGTCGGGGCGCTTTACATCGCGCCTCCAAGTGTTGAAAGTCAACCTGAATACTTTCAAGCGTATCCTGAACCAAGAGCAATATCACCGTTTTCACTAACGTCTCACGAAGGTGACGTGTTCGATAATTCCTCGCTAAAAGGCCAGTGGAGCTTATTGTTTGTGGGCTATACATTTTGCCCGGATATCTGCCCAACAACTATGGCCGAGCTGAACGGAATATACCCTGAACTTAAAGCATTAAATAGTGTCAAACCAATTCGAGTTGTATTTGTATCCGTTGATCCGAATCGCGATTCAATAGAAAGACTCTCAGAGTATGTGAGCTATTTTAATAAAGAGTTCATTGCTGTTACTGGTGAACACAAGGTTCTATTCCCTTTCGTACGTAATTTAGGAATGATGTATGCCATTGCTGAAAGTACCGAGAACCCTAACTATTTAATTGATCACAGCGCATCTGTCGTACTTGTTGACCCTGAAGCTAGGGTGATAGGGAGATTTAAACCAAAAAGAGAGCCAGGAAAGCTATCAATAAGTGATTCCCAGCAAATATTGGCAGATATGCCGATAATTATCTCAAAGCAGTAATATGGAAATAGAAATTAGGCAAGGTGTGGCGTCTGATGCCGCGCATACTACGCCGCTTATATTAAGTGCGGCGCAAACGTTATTAACGTCGATTTTTGGACACAATAAAAATAAAACAGCCGATGGCTACCTTTCTCACGCTTGGGAATTGGGTGGTGGTCAGTATGGCTTCAACAATCATTGGGTAGCTCAAGCAGGAAATGAAGTACTTGGGGTCGTTACCTCTTGGCATAGCAAACTAGGTGCCGCGTTTGATAGGGCAACACTAGATAGCATAACCTCATACTTCACCCTCGATGAGGCAATGACGGTGCTCATGCGAAACCAGACAGTGGCTATAAACCTTACACCGCCTACTAACACGGAACTTATGATTGGTCATCTTTCAGTTGAAGAGAGTGCTCGACGTACCGGTATCGGCTCAATGTTGATAGATTCCATGCAAGAGCGAGCGGAACAACTGAAGAAACGTAAGCTTGTGCTTGATGTTGAAGTGTCAAACGTGCCAGCTATCCGTTTTTATCAACGTCATGATTTCGTTGAAGAGTCTATAAATAAAGGCTTTATTCGCTTTGCTCGGCCTGTTTAAGTAAACGTTTTCTTATGTAAGCGCGAGTTTTATCTCTAAAAAACTCGCGCGTGACCCACGCTAGACTAATACCAAACCTACATTTCTGATTTGCTTAGTCAGGATAATTGCCACTTTCATCTGCCACAAAAAAAGGCGTTGAGTACCAATAATACCGCCCTGCTTGTGAATTGGATGGCGCAGTGCAATTAACCCGTGAACGCCCCACAGGAAGTGTTTTATTTAAGGTAAATGAAAGTACATTGCCTTCAATACTTGTTTCAATTGTTTCGCCCCCGAAAAAGCAATTTACTTGGGTAAGACGAACATCTTCACTGTCTATTGTTAAGCTTACAGGCGATGACAGAGCTCGCGTCATCATACGAGGGTTTTCATGTGAGCTATGCGTCACTGGCATGGCAAGGCTATTTAATTTGGTCTTCAGCGTCGCCAAATTAGCGTAAGGGCCTGCTGCTGGAAAACGTGGGAGTGCTTGCATATCGCTAGTTGGGCCTACAGCCCCTGAGTGTTGGCCAAGGCCAATGTAACCTTCAGCTTTAAGCTTGTTAGCGAGCGCCGTATTGTACTCCCCAAATGGGTACGCTAAATATTTAAGGTTGATATCCAGCTTGTCTTCTATCTTCTTTTCAGCGCTTTCTACGTTTTGCCATACTTTTTCAAGCCATACGTGCTCACCCATTTCTTGCTCACCATTTAGCATATGCAGGTGGTCTAACGTATGATTGGCAAAAACCACCCCGTCGTTATGCATAGCAATTACTTGTTCCCATGTTAGCTGTCGCGGGCCTACGCCAATTTCATCAGGGTTGATAAATACCGTGTACGGGAAACCTAGGTCTGCCAGTATAGGGTGAGCATTGTGTAAGATATTCGCGTAACCATCGTCAAACGTTATAGCAACTGCCTTTTCTGGTAGTGCCGTGTCGTGTTGTATCGCTGAAACAACGTCTTGGAGCGACACAACAGTGTGGTGTGCGTCTAGGTACTCCATGTGAGATTTAAATGCCTCTGGGGAGATACTAGTGCTAGCTGGTGTGGAAGAAGACACATGATGATAAAGTAAAATGGCGGCATTGGGTGTGGCGCTTACATTAGTCTTGGTGCTTTTTTCACTCAGGCCCTTCGTACTGGTGCTGGTCTTTTCAGTTAAAGTGGAAGCAAAACTAGCCGAGAGAAACAGCATACTAAAAGCCCCAAAAAGCATTGAAGATAAGACCTTCAAATGCTTACGATGCTTGATTCTATTTTGCATTAAATTGTTGGTTTTCATATCATCATCCACTGAGTGCCTGATCAAATTCAATAGCATGGTAAACTCCCAAACAAACGCGACTTGCCCAATGTTATGCTTAAGCAAGCAAGTGCGCTTTTTACTTATGCTGCTGCATAGGCTGCATAGTATATAGCGAAACTTACCCTTTTTGAGATCATTTATGTCCCGTGCCCAAGTAACTCAGCGCTCCTTTTTTGACGATCATACTCGTCTGTTGGCGTTAGCGCTTCCCATGATCTTAGCGAATATTACCACGCCACTTTTAGGCTTAGTGGATACCGCGGTTTTGGGCCATATGTCGTTACCTGCAATGCTTGCTGGGGCATCAGTAGGCGCACTTATCTTAACGCAAATATACTGGGTGTGTGGGTTTCTTCGCATGTCCTCAACAGGTTTGAGTGCACAAGCGAAAGGTTCACCCAATAATATGTTAGAATCTGCCAAAGTATTGTGGCAAACGGTGGCTGTGGCCTTACTGTTGGGTGCAGTAGTACTTGTTCTGCAATCACCAATTCTTTCTTTAGGATTAACCTTAACGCAGCCTAATAATGAAGTAGCCCTTCACCTTCAAGACTACTTTTCGACGCGGGTTTGGGGCGCTCCTGCTGCCATGCTTAACCTTGCATTGGTTGGGTGGTTAGTGGGGCAGCAAAAAACACGCAGCGTCATGATTATTCAAATAGTGGGAAATTTATTGAATGCCGGACTCGATGTTGTGTTTGTATTCGGGCTTGGCTTGTCTGTAGCTGGCGTGGCGCTAGCCAGCGTTATTGCTGAATATACCATGGCTATAATGGCGCTCGTGGTGGCGTTTAAGCGCGTTGGCGGTGTAGCGGTGAGTTCATCATGGTTTAACCGCGCAGCTCGAAAGGTATTGATGAAACTTAACGGTGACATGTTACTACGTAATTTAGCACTACAAGGCTGCTTAGCGTTTCTCACAATTCAAGGTGCCCGCTACGGCGAAACGTCGGCGGCAGTTAATGCCATACTTATGCAGTTTTTTGTTTTAATTGCATTGGGGCTCGATGGTATTGCCTATGGCGTAGAAGCTCTGGTAGGGGAAGCGAAAGGAGCGTCTGATAACGGTGAGGTTAAACGCCGTACTTATCAAGGGCTAGTCTGGTCGAGTGTTTTTGCTCTTGTCTATAGCCTGATATTTTTCGCTGGCGGCGAAGCCATTATTGCGCTGCTTACCGAGCATAATGACATAGTAAAGGCTGCGCTACCTTACCTTAGCCTAATGGTATTACTGCCCTTACTAGCGCATTGGTGCTTTTTGTACGATGGCGTATTTGTTGGCCTCACGCGAGCTAGTGCAATGAGAAATACTATGATAATAAGCGCGCTAGGGGTGTATTTCCCTGTGTGGTACCTCGCGCAAGACTTGGGCAATGTGAGCCTTTGGTATGCCCTACTTGCCTTTTTGTTAGCCCGCGGTGTGACATTGGCCTGGAGCTTTTATCGTTTAGATAAGCGCGGTGAGCTAGCAACAACGCAAAACTAGTGTTTTAAGACTGCTTCGCTGACCTTATTGAAAGGGAAAGGGGGCGGAGTATACTGCCTCTCTGAGTATTTCCTGATGCATCAATTTGCTGTACTTTTGTCACTTTTTTGTTGTACGGCTCGCTTTTGTCCAGCTTTCTTCTGCACGATGATAATAGTATGTAGTTCTGGGTGCTGATCGAATTCAACGTGACGAACAAACCCCCCTGCCTCCATTAATATTTCTATGTATCTATGTAGTCCAAGCGAGGCGTAGTAGACTTCTGGGCCCATCACATTGTTTGTGTGTTGACCACTACCATCTGTACCTCCGCAGCTAAAAAGCAGTACTCCGTCGTCAGTTAGGTGATTCATTAGCTTCTTAAGCAAGTGCTCTTGCTGTGCTAAGGGAATATGCCAAAAGCTATCCCAAGCACTTATAAGCGAATAATGCTTAGGTAATGTAAAGGTACATACGTCGGTGCAATAGAAGGTATGAGACGGTAAATGCGACGTCGCAATGGCCAGCATATCTTTGGAAATATCAATGCCTTCGTAAGTTAACCCTGCGCTTTCTATAATTGGAACAAAACGATTGGTGCAGCCGCAACCTATGTCCAGCGCGTAGCCTCCATCAACCGACTCACTTGAGGCTGTATCGCAATTTTTAGGTGTTGCGTCAGGCAAAAATGACAGTGCTTTTTGATAAGCACTAATGCCGTTTTCACTATTAAATTCGGCGCGAGTCCAAAGGTGTGTAATGGTATCGTAGGCCTTGCCAGTTTCTTCAGGTGTCATATGCCCTCTGTCAGCTGAGCTTTCACTACTTCAAGGTTAATTCATTTAGCAAGTATGTATAGTGCAGGAGGGGAAAAGACGTTACTTGTAATTGTATAAATAGCTGCCAGACAGTAACGCCTTTGCTTTTTCGCTTCTTTTTGACCTAATTAATTACAACCTTAACAGATCGCTCAAAGCGGGTAGCCTGCACAAAGAGTTCGGTTGGTAGAGCAGGCTTCATATCGGTTATTTCCTTACTATGTGCGTGGCGCAAAGCTTGTTGCCTGCAGGGTCTCGCAAGTAAGCAAGGTATAACTGGCGTTCACCATTCCCTCGAATACCTGGAGGATCTTCACATGGAACACCCCCATTCTCGCTTCCTACCTTATGCCATTCATCTACAAGGTCTGGTGTAGCTGCAGCAAGGCCTAACGTAGTGCCGTTGCCGTGTGTAGCTTCCTCGCCGTTAATGGGCTTTGTTAGGGCTAAAATACCTTTGGGCGTGTAGTAAAACACGCGGCCGTATTCATCAAAAACGCCTGGCTCGTATCCCAGTACTCCTAAAATAGCATCATAGAATTTCTTTGAAGCTTCAAGATCATTTGCACCAATCATAACGTGGCTGAACATAGCTGTGTCCTCTGAAAATAGTGGGGCCAATACCCGTTTATCAAAATTAGTTTACTCGCGTTTTTTATCAACGCTCTGTTGTTATTACTTTATTGGCCTAAAGCAAAATCTACCGCAGCAGAAGCATGGATAGCGGTAGTGTCGTATAACCTAACTTCTGTGTGGTTTTGTTGCACTAATAACGCAATTTCTGTGCAGCCTAAAATGATGCCTTCAGCATCCTCGGCCGCTAGCGCGTTAATAATCTCAATATACGCCTTGCGAGAATCAACACAAATCACGCCCTTGCATAATTGTTCATAAATAATGTTATGAACCGTGTCTCGTTGTTGTGCATTTGGAATAACAACCTCAATGCCAAAAGTCTCTTCAAGGCGGGATGTATAAAAGGTTTGTTCCATAGTGAAGCGGGTACCTAGTAGGCCAACTTTTTTAACTGTGTCTTGCCGCAACATGTGCCCTGTGGCGTCGGCAATGTGAATTAGGGGAATAGTGATATTCTGCTCTATGTTAGCCGCGACTTTATGCATGGTATTGGTACAGATTAATATGGCTTTTGCGCCCGAGGCTTCTAAATGCTTTGCCTCGCGGATCAGTATATCGGCGGTTTTATCCCATTCGCCCTTATGCTGAAGCTGTTCTATGTGGGCAAAGTCAACACTGCTTATCATAAGTGGCGCACTGTGAAGACCGCCAAGTCGCGCGTTTACACCACGGTTTATCGCCTGATAATAACTTACTGTTGATTCCCAACTCATTCCACCGAGCAGGCCTAGCTTCTTTATTGTATCCACCACAGCTTCCTTTTATTTTGTATGACACATAGCACAGTCTCCAATCTACCTATAAAACGCATTTAGGACTACAGCCGTAACAAACGCTTGGCGAAAATAAATGAAGTGGGAAACAGCAGCGTGATGAAATATCAAGTTCGCAGAGAAAGTTTAGTACGAGCTAATTTGTTTAAACTAGGGGGGAAGCATGATGGTATGGAGTAGGGCCTGAAGTAATCAAAACTTAGGCGGCGGCTTCTTATTTTTCATAAACGAGAAACGTTGAATGAAAATGCCCCAGTAGCCCATCATGGCAATAGTAAAGCCAATAAACAAGATAAGAAGGCTGAGGTAATGCAGTGCGACATGAAGTTCGCTAAGGGTAAACAACAGCAAGACGCCAACAACGAAAATAGATAGACCTATTTTGAATCGTTGCCAGCTTTTGAATGAATCTTGCGTCAGCATAGGGACAGCATTGTAAAGTGCACCTAAATAAGCTCAGTGTCGCGCTTAGTAGTAAGAGTGCTCACCGGCTTGGTGTTCAGTTGCATCGCGAACGCCTTTAAGCTCGCCAGCGAACTGTTCAATCATTTGCTTCTCTATACCTTCTTTAAGGGTAACGTCTACCATCGAGCAGCCATTACAACCACCGCCGAACTGAAGAATAGCGTAGCCATCATCAGTCAACTCGGTAAGTACAACATTGCCCCCATGGCTTGCCAACTGCGGGTTAATTTCTGATTCAATCATGTAGTTGATTCGTTCAACTAAAGGGGCATCGTCGGCCACTTTACGCGCTTTAGCATTAGGTGCTTTAAGCGTTAACTGAGAGCCCATTTGATCGGTCACATAGTCAATTTCCGCTTCATCGAGATACGGCGCGCTTTCTTCGTCTACCACAGCATCGAAGCCATTAAACTGCAAACGAGTATCTGTCTCTTCTACCGCGTCTGGTGGGCAATAGGACACGCCACATTCAGCCGATGAAGTGCCTGGGTTTACGACGAATACACGAATATTCGTGCCAGACTCTTGTTTACTCAACAGTTTTACGAAGTGAGCCTGGGCTTCTTCTGATATAGTTATCATCAGCAAGTCCTACATATTTTGAAAATTTGGATTATTGTATCAAATTTACCTGAGTAAAACAGTCAGGTATTAATTAAATAAATTATTCCAGTGAATCGAATTTGTTGAGAGAGACGTACATCGCTATTACTCTCAACCATAACAACAAGACGGGAAGCGCTATGTTAGCGAAACTAAAAAACTCCGCCAAAAAGACCCCTCTATCACTCGCTACATTGTTGGCACTTGGCACTATCGGCTTTGGGACTACGAATAGTCAGCAAGTACTAGCACAGCCAGCCTTATCATCAGTGGTTACAGTTACCCCTGATACAGGCGGGCAGCCGGTCACAGCATATTTACCTGATACGGTATCCTACAACCCCGCTATTCCTAAGCCTGAATCGGTACTTGGCGCCAATATTGGTGAGTGGCATGCACGTCACGACCAAGTCGTTAACTATATGATGTTACTCGCTCAAAAGTCCGATCGTATTAGTATTGAAGAAACCGGACGCACTCACGAAAATCGTCCGCTTTTACTAATGACCATCACTGCGCCGTCAAATAGAAACAATGTTGAAGCCATGAGGCAGCAGCATATTGATGCCATGGAAAGTGGCAAAAAAGTAGGTGGCGACGTTCCTCTAATTTTTTACATGGGCTATAGTATTCACGGTAATGAGCCTTCCGGTACCAATGCTTCACTAGCGTTGGCTTATTATTTAGCCGCCGCTGAAGGCAAAGAAATTGATGCCTTGTTAAATAACAATATTGTGTTGTTTGATCCATCTTTCAACCCCGATGGACTTTCCCGATTTGCTCAGTGGGCAAATATGCACAAAGGTAAGCAGTTAGTTTCTGACAGCCGTCACCGTGAACATGACGAGGGTTGGCCATCAGGTCGTACAAATCACTACTGGTTCGATTTAAATCGCGACTGGCTACTGCTAGCGCACCCAGAGTCGCAGGCGCGTATTAAACAGTTTCACAAATGGCGGCCACATATTCTGACTGATTTTCATGAAATGGGCACAGACAGTACCTATTTCTTTCAGCCCGGCGTACGGTCGCGCAAAAACCCTTTAACGCCAGATGAGAACGTCACGTTAACGGAAGCGCTTGCACATTATCACGCGGCTGCATTTGATGAACAGGGCGAGCTGTATTTCACCGAAGAAGCCTTCGACGACTTCTATGCTGGTAAAGGGTCGACCTATCCAGACCTTCACGGCAGTGTGGGTATTCTATTCGAACAAGCCAGTTCACGAGGGCACCTTCAGGATTCTATTAACGGCAAGCTTGCTTTCAAAGACACCATAGCGAACCAAATTACTACGTCTCTCAGTACCTTTAGAGGCGCATTGGCCAATAAGGCTGCAATCCTTGATTATCAGTCGGGCTTTGTTAAGAGTACGCAGTCTTTGGCCAAACAAGATGCTCAGGCTGGGTTTGTAGTAAGCGCATCAAATGATATCGCTCGCTTCAACGCATTTGTTGCGTTACTTGAGCAGCATCACATTGAATACGAAGTGCTTACGAAAACTTTTGAAGCAAATAAAGTGCGCTACGGTGCTAAAGAGTCAATATACATTCCTACTGACCAACCTCAATATCGTCTAGTTAAGTCAATATTTTCTACGCAAACGTCTTTTGAAAACAACACCTTCTACGATGTTTCAACGTGGAATTTAGCCTTGGCTTTTAATTTGGATTACACGCCATTAGATAATGGAGATGCACGAAGCCTTAAGCTAAATGACAACACCGCACTATTACAAGTGGCACTTAATGATATTCAGCCTAACGCTTATGCCTATGCATTTTCATGGCAGCACTACTATGCGCCTGCCATGCTTCAAACCTTGCTGGAAGCTGGCGTAAAAGTGCGCAGCAGTGAAGAAACATTTTCTGCCATTAAATACGACGGCAAAAATGTCGAGCTTCAGCCGGGTAGTATTGTGGTGCCAAGAGGCTTGGGTCAACCAGAAAACTTGGCCTCCATCTTACGTGATGCACAGCAACAGCTTCAGGTTCCTGTGTTTAGTCTACGAAGCGGATTAACACCCACAGGCCACGACTTAGGTAGCCGAAGCATGGCTCCCGTTACCCCGCCGCAAGTGTTGATAGTGGGCGGTGAAGGCACCAGTGAATACGAAGCAGGTGAAATGTGGCACTACTTCGATACTAAGGTGGGGCTAGCTGCCAGTATTGTAGAGCAGCAACATCTGCTAAGGGCTCTTAACGATCCTAGTATCACTTACACACATCTTCTGTTTCCAAGCGGGAGTTACCGCTTTACAGAAAGCGACAGAGCAAAAATTGAAATGTGGGTAAAAGCTGGTGGTGTGATAGTGGGGCAAAAATCTGCACTGCGTTACTTCGCTAAACACAAGTGGCTAGATGCGGACATTGTCAGTAGAGAGACTATAGATAATGCTTTCGATGATAGCGATTTAAGCTACGAAGACGGCTCGACGCTCTATGCCAGAAAGTTGGTGGCAGGCGCTGTATTTGAAGCAGATATTGATAATACTCATCCACTTTTTTATGGCTATAGCGATGACACGCTACCTATGTTTAAAACGAACAATATGGTCGTGGAAGCAAGTAGCTCGCCGTTTGTCACACCTGCACGCTACACCGACGAGCCCCTCGTGGCAGGGTTTAGTGATAAAAGAATGGTTGCGCTAATGGCTGAATCAACCGCGGTGACAACTCAGAAAATGGGGCGCGGCGTTGTCATTGGCTTTACCGACAATACGCAGTTTAGAGGGTACTGGTATGGCACAAATAAAATGCTGGCCAATGCAATTTACCAGTCACACTTTATTCGCTAAATCAGTGTTTAAAGCGCGGTGCATACCGCGCTTTAAAAGCTAATCACGTCGTATCCTCCTTCACAATTCACGTTTTTTGTAAAAGGCTGCTTTTAGGTGGTGGCGTAAATGCCGCTGCCCACACTTGAATCTGAATCTTTGGGTAGCGCTGTTTGAGCCTTTTACTTAGGGTATTTACGGTCACGCCGGTGGTGAGCACATCATCGACAATAGCGACAGTAAAGCCGCTGCCGTTCAACTTACATTGCGCTGCTGTTATCTCACTATCAATACACCAATCCGATAGGCTAAATACACGGTGAGCGTTTTCTGCCCTCGCTATTTTGGATAAATGGTGCTGCACACTAAAGCCTTTGCGCTTAGCCCATGACTGGTTAACTGGAATGCCCAGTTCGTTGCTTATGCTTTCACACAGCAGCGTAGCCTGATTGTAGTGCCGCGTTGCGAGTCGCCATGCACTAATTGGAACCGGAAGTAGTACATTGGGCACTGATAAAGTGCACTGTCGCTTTTTATGGACAAACCAGTTACTTAATACTTTTCCTGCCGTAAGGGAATGCGTAAACTTTAACTGGTGAACCAGCGATGACATTGGCCACGTATGAAGACCTAGAACGCTTAGCGTATCATACTGATTATGCTTGACGTGGCCTGCCACAGGTCCATATTGAAGCAGGTTGCTTCCGTGCAACGTGGCATCAAAAAAAAATATGTCATCTTCACACCAGTGACATACTGGCGTAGGACTTGCCTGATAACATAGCAAGCATGAAAGGTTCATAATGTTGATTCCATCAACTTCCTTGAATTGTCGAACGTCGACCTATTTTCATCATTTCGTGGTTTTTCAAAAACCATGTGTCTGCCTAAGGAGGTGTAAATGGAAATTTTGCATACAAACGGCGAGCTTGTCACCCGTACTCAGGGTACAGGCGTAGATGTAGTATTTCTTCATGGATGGGGTATGAACAGCGGGGCGTTCACATCCTTTATTCCTTACCTTAGTGATAATTTTCGCGTTACTACCATCGACCTTCCCGGATTTGGGGAAAACGCAAAGATCATCCCATCACCTTACAATGTAGAAACCCTTGCCCAATCTATTGTGGGTAAATTGCCAGAACAGTGTGTATTAGTAGGGTGGTCATTAGGCGGCTTGGTAGCCCAAAAACTCGCGTTGCTAGCACCGGAAAAGCTCAGTGGACTGGTTACTATTGCTTCCACGCCTCGTTTTATAGCAGGGCCTTGCTGGCCGGGGATTGCAGCCGATTTACTTGCTATGTTTGAAGCCCAGCTAGAGAAAAATTACCAAAAAACACTGGAACGTTTTTTGGCAATTCAAGCAATGGGCAGTGAAACGGCAAAGCAAGATATTAAAGCAATTAGAGAACAGGTCACCCAGTTCCCTGAGCCTGCTGAGGAAGCGCTTAAAAAAGGTTTACGTATATTGTCTACCGAAGATATGCGCCAAGAGGTGGGGCGTATTACCACGCCTACTTTACGCTTGTATGGCAGATTAGATAGCTTAGTGCCGACCAGTGGGATAGACCGAATTTGCGAGCTGCATCCGCAAGCCGACAATGTTGTTCTTCCTCACGCGTCCCATGCGCCGTTTATTTCACACCCCCAGCAAACCGCCGACATTCTATTTCGCTTTGTTGCTGGTGTTTACCAGCAAAAAGCGTCTTGACTAGTGGATAAAGCTTCAAACTGGACATTTGCCATGGTTTGAAGCTTTTTATTCTTACAAGTTTTATAAATATCGCCTGCTTACAATAAGTTAATGGCAAGGTGTGATACATGTCTTTCCATTTGTGTGAAATTGGTTAATAATTACACATGAGAGGTTAGGGGAAGTGTATGACAAGTATTGATGGGTTAGGTGCCAGCTCTGCGTTTGCAGCGGCCCAATATGGTTTACAAAGTGCAAGCGATGGCATTTCGCAGGCATCTGCGAATATTGCTCAGCGCACAGCTGAAGATGCGATTGCGCCCGCTCAACCCATTACTGCCAATACCGACACAAACAACACCTCTTCTAATTCAACCTCTACAACTACGCGTTTAACAGACGATTTAATTGCGCTTAATGTGAACGAGCGAAATGCTCAAGCTTCTGCCAGAGTGTTAGGCGTTGCCGATGAGATGCTCGGCACCATTATTGACGTGCTGGCCTAGAGTTGAGCCATTACGGTGAATATAGTCACGCCAATCCTTAACGCCATTGCTTATCCCACGGCGAACATAAATACAGAATCTGCACGTAGAGATAACGTGCAAAGAGAAACTATTCCTCAAGCGTCAGACTCCCAGCAAGGCGCCTCTCAAAAAGGTTTAGGTTCAGAAACAGACAAGGCTAAAAATCCAGGTCAGCCGCCAGCCCCTGTCACCTACGAACGCCCTCAAATACAAACCGAGCTTCAAGCGGCTTTTCAAAACGTTTTTGGGCAAGAAAAAGACAATGCGCAGGACGAGAGTGCAGGTAAGCAAGACGCGAAAGACAGGCAACAAGAGCAGCAAGAAAAGCAAGAAGCGACGGAAATTGAACAGCTAAAAGCTCGCGATCAGGAAGTAAGAGTTCACGAGCAGGCGCATGCGGCAACAGGTGGACAGTACGCAGGTGCTCCGCAATATGAATACACCACAGGGCCTGATAATAAGCGCTATGTTACCGACGGTCAGGTGTCTATTGATGTTTCAGAAGAAAAGACGCCTGAAGAAACGCTGCAAAAAATGGAACAAGTGCGCGCAGCCGCCCTTGCGCCAGCTGAACCTTCATCACAAGATTTAAAAGTAGCCGCTGAGGCGTCTCAAAAAGCCACAGAGGCCCGAAGCGAGATAGCTAAAGGCCAAGCTGAAAGTCTTTCAGCAGAGCAAGCTTCAACAGATAGTTCTAATCGCGTTTCAGATACTCAATCCATCGTACAGCCTGAAGCTAATGCAGATTCAACGACAGGTGTGGTTGTAGATGAGGTACTAGATACCCAGTCTACCCTCGCAAGTGAGACTTCTGTACAAGGCTCTGAGGTTAACGAGGCTGAATTTATGCAGGCACGAATTGGCCGTATTCAAAACGCTTATTTACAAGCATACACTCCATCCAGAGAAGGCCTATCATTTCAAGCATAACGTTTGAAGTAATAGGCCAGTAGGTTCTAATAGTTTAAAATTGCCTTATAAAAGGGTATTTAGGTGAACCGCCAGTAATATCTGAAAGCACCGAGTTCATGGTGTCTATGTCGTTATCAAAACCACCATGAGAAGTGGCTGCAGTGGCGCCACCCTCTTTCCCTTCGCTGTATTTAAACGTTACATTAGAAAGCTGCTGATTAAACACGGCCATACCTAACAAAGGCATCTCCGATTTAGATTCAAACGCGTTTGAGACCAAATACAGCAATGATTTTTGGTAAATGCGTGCCACGTTATCATCTTTTTCCAATGCCTCAGATAAGTTGTAAATCGTGGTCGACTCGATATGTTTATCTTCTATAAGTTTAGAGAGCTTTTCGTCAAATAAGGGGTAGCTAATGGCAGGGGCCAGTAAATGCAAACTCTTAATGCTTATACTTTCATCAACTTTAAACAATCGAGACAGACTGTGGGCGTGAAAAATAGAACCTGCCGAATGGCCCACGATGTGCAGTTTAATGTTTGAATTCTCTTTCAAATAGGCGGCTAACTGCGTTAAAAAATACGTACCGTCGGAAGTAGTGCGGGTAAAAGGTGTGCAAGCATCCGATTTCATTTCACGCCATAGCGCACCGCCTACTTTACGAGTTGCCCATTCAAGAATGCGGTCGGTATAATCGGTGAAGGCCCCTACTTTGTTGCTAATTTCCTTATTCTTAAAGCCTAGAATATCCCTTAATTCTTCTAGCATGCCCGTGTCATACATGAAGTGAATGGGGTAAACATCGTTTTTAAGGAAGGTGTCTTTCATGGCGGCAATGCGTTTAGCCGAGGCCTTTATACTATTTAAACCGCCATGGGCATATAGCATCACATGGCGATGGTTGCTTTCAGAAAGTTTCTCAACAATGGCGTCTACATGGTTCTTGTTACTCCAGTATTTGCTTCTTGTATCAAAGTGTCCGTCGTCAAAATGAACGAAGTGATCTTGAATACTCACTCGCGGCGTGGAGCGAGAGAACAATCCTTGCGCGATAGAACGCGTAGCTTGATGGTAGGTACCCGTACCTGAAATAGGGAGCGCGAGTTGAACAACCCAAGCATCCATAACATTTAACGCCCAGTCATCGTAGCGCCAAAGTGCTAGCCCTGACTTTTTCCAATCCGTACCCCAAGAATTTTGTATCCAAAAGCCTTCATCGTTGTAGCCGACAATGGCAAAGGCGTGTCCACCCATGGGCTCAGGTCTTAGGCTTATTGCATCCCCTTCGCTGTCTTTCCAGCCTTCATGAATTCTAGCTGACACAAAAATAACGCCCACTTCGTTAAGCGCGGCATGAAAATCACTGATTTCTCGTTCGATACGGTAGTACGCCCCTAATCTGTGATTACTTGCGTTGTCAGCAATGGCAAGGGTCATTTCAAACTCGTTGCTGTGCTTTATATCTTCAGTGAATGAATAGTTACATACACCGCTGTTGTACCAGCCTTTAATAGCACCGCGACAGCTAGAGCCTTCGTAAGCTTCGCCTAGCCACTCGTCGTGACGTTTTGCCATGGCATAAAGCATCCACGGACTAACGGTATGCTTTCGACCTTGCTGGCGATAAATAAAATTTATGGCGGCGGCCAACGCAAAGCCTGTACAAGCACCGTCTTTACCTTGATCTAATATGACCAAGTTACCCGGCGGGTCGATAAAAGGTTTCAGTGGGGTGAGGTTGGGTTGGTAATAGCGATCGCGAAGGTCGGGGTAGTCGGCGCTGACATTCAGCATGTTGTTTGAGACAGGCGAGTTCATAAAATCATCCTTTGATGAGGGCAGATGATCTTTGCTGTACAGAGTAGATTAAGCATTCGTACACCAAAGGTCGGTAACCCTTAGCTCATTATTGTCGTCCGAAAGTGCTGCCTTGAAAAAAGGCCGTGGTCAAATGAGCGGCATTACCTTCGTTAAACGTTAAGACATTATAAAAACGTGAACTGTCTCGCTAAACGTTAACAACATACGAACTTCGGTTTCGGTGTGACCAATACCTTTTCACTAATTCGGTGTTTTTTGTTTCGTTGCTCTTTATTTCAGAGTATCTGTGCGCATGAATGCACTAAGACTAATGTAACAAACATAGCAGGTTAAATGGAAGCAAGATTAAAAAGGCCTGTCTTTTTGTGACAGGCCCTTTTAAAGCATGAGTAAGTGATAACAAATCGCTAGATTTTACTTTTTTGCCTTCGCAAACGCATCGGCAAAAGCATTGCCCATAGCACTGTTTTGTGGCTGACTGTTGCGATTGCCACCACCCTGACTTGAACGCTGATTTGTTTTAGCGCGTCCTGGCCCTTTTTGTTGCCCTTTACCTGCTCCTTGGTTAGTAGAGCCCTTGCTTGAAGCGCTATGGCCGCCAGCGTTGTTGCTTTGATTTGGTGTATCGTCTAAGCGCATAGTGAAGGAAATACGTTTGCGCTGTACGTCCACTTCCAGCACTTTTACTTTAACGATATCACCGGCTTTAACCACTTCTCGAGGGTCTGAGATAAACTTGTTAGTCAGTGCTGAAATATGCACTAGGCCATCTTGGTGCACGCCGACATCAACAAACGCACCGAAATTCGCTACGTTGCTAACTACTCCCTCTAAAATCATACCCGGCTTAAGGTCATTTATGGTTTCAACGCCTTCTTTAAAGGTCGCTGTTTTAAACTCAGGGCGAGGATCTCGCCCTGGTTTATCTAACTCTTTAAGAATGTCCTTAACGGTAGGTAAGCCGAATGCATCGCTGATAAAGGTATCTGGCGACAAGCTTTTTAATAACTCGGTGTTACCGATAATGTCGTTAACTGCAACCGCAGTGGTATCTACAATTTTATCGACTACTGGATATGCTTCGGGGTGAACCGCAGAGGCATCCAGCGGGTTGCTGCCATTTACTATACGAAGAAAGCCCGCCGCTTGCTCAAATGCTTTTGGTCCTAAGCGTTCTACTTTCAACAGTGCTTTACGGTTAGGGAAGGCACCATTAGTGTCTCTGAAGTTAACAATATTGTGCGCTAAGGTTCTGTTTAAGCCCGATACGTAGCTTAATAACGCTGGCGATGCTGTGTTTAAATCAACGCCTACAGCGTTTACACAGTCTTCAATAACGCGGTCAAGCGACTTGCCTAGCTGGCTTTGACTCACGTCATGCTGATACTGGCCAACACCAATGGCTTTAGGCTCAATTTTCACTAACTCTGCTAGTGGGTCTTGCAGGCGACGTGCGATAGACACCGCGCCGCGAATTGAAACATCAAGATCAGGCAGCTCTTTTGACGCAAGCTCAGACGCTGAATATACCGATGCGCCAGCTTCACTTACCATAATTTTCTGTGCTGCAAGTTCGCTATTATTCTTTAGCATTTCGCCAACGAGTTTGTCGGTTTCACGGGAACCTGTACCGTTGCCAATGCTGATCAAATCAACTTTGTATTGCTTGCACAGGGTATTAAGCGTGCGAATAGATTTATCCCACTGGTTTTGTGGGGCGTGGGGAAATATGGTGTTGGTCGCGACCACTTTACCTGTGCTATCGACAACGGCCACTTTTACCCCTGTTCTCAAGCCTGGATCTAGGCCCATAGTGGTTTTCGCACCAGCAGGTGCTGCCATAAGCAGGTCGTTTAGGTTTTTAGCAAAAACCTCAATAGCTTCTTCTTCAGCACGCTCTCTTAGGGCGCTGAATAGCTCGGTTTCCATGTGTAAACCAATCTTGATTTTCCATGTCCACTGTACAACTTGTGCCAAGAAGTCATCTGCGCCACGCCCGCGATGCATAATGTCGTAGTGGCTTGCAATAATGTGCTCACAATGAGATGGGCCTTTTTCTTCTGACTGCGGGTCGGCATCCAATTGAATATGAAGCATGCCTTCGTTGCGACCTCTGAACATGGCCAATGCGCGATGCGACGGCACGTTTTTGTACTTTTCGCTGTGTTCGAAGTAATCTTTGTATTTAGCCGCTTCTTTTTCTTTACCGGGTACAACCGTGCTCTTTACGTGTGCATTATCAGTAAGGTAGTGACGTACTTTTGCTAGCAAAGAGGCATCTTCTGCAAAGCGTTCCATAAGGATGTAGCGAGCACCCTCTAGCGCGGCTTTAGTATCGGCAACGCCGTTGCCTGTATTTACATACTCTTGCGCTGCACTTTCAGCGTCTGTGTCAGGGTTGCCAAATAGGGCATCTGCCAGTGGTTCGAGACCGGCTTCAATAGCAATTTGTCCCTTAGTGCGACGGCGGGGCTTGTACGGCAAGTACAAATCTTCAAGTGTTGTTTTGCTATCGGCTCTGGTGATACTGCTTTTAAGCTCGTCGGTAAGTTTGCCCTGTTCTTCAATAGATTTAAGAATAACATCGCGGCGCTCTTCCAGTTCTCGTAAGTAGGTTAAGCGCTGCTCTAGCGTACGCAGTTGCGTATCATCAAGACCTTGGGTTACTTCTTTGCGATATCGGGCAATGAAAGGTACGGTTGACCCTTCATCGAGAAGTTTTACGGCTGCAGTTACTTGCGAAGGTTGAACGCTAAGTTCATCTGCTATTTTATTGATAATCATAAGTCGCTCTAAGATACTTAAAATTCGCGTTAGGCAATGGCGAATAAACGATGTGTGACAGGCTTACATACACAGCGTTGGTAGTGAAAATAAGAGCGGTGAGTATATCACCGCGGTGTAGGGAAAGTCGTCTGATCATTGTGCTTAAAAAGCTAAATAAAAGGCGTTATTCATTGTCTATAGTTTGTCGGTTGCGTCATACCAAATTCGATTTATCCACCACTCTTTAGTCCCTGATTCGGTCTTAACAACAAATTCATCATCTTCCTCTTTACCAAGAAGAGCACGAGCCATGGGGGAATCGATAGAAATGTAATCCTTACGGCCAAATATTTCATCATAGCCAACTAAGCGAAGCTCCATTACTGCGCCCGATTCGTTTTCAATCTCTACCCAAGCTCCGAAGAATACTTTGCCTTCTTGCTGTGAATCGTAATCCACAACTTTGAGATTTTCTAAGCATTTACGTAGGTAGCGAACGCGACGGTCAATTTCACGAAGCTTCTTTTTGTTGTATTGGTAATCGGCGTTCTCACTTCTATCGCCTAGGCTGGCAGCCCAAGTCACCTTGCGAGTAATTTCTGGTCTTTCTTCACGCCACAAGACGTCAAGCTCTTGTTTAAGCTTAAGGTAGCCCTTTCGAGTGATAAGCGGTGTTTTCACAATGTCCTATAAATATTCCAACAAATTACCCTTACTTTATGTGGGTAATAAGGTAAAACGCAATCTTTGCTAGTGTGAAAAAGTGACAAAACGGGCAAATTGGATAATTATTGAACATAAACCTTTCATGCAGTGTCACAGTATAAATAATAGCCAAACAATTAGGGGAAACAAATGCATAACAGGATACCTGTGTTGAACCGCCGAAGGTCGGGAAATGAACCTCTTCAAATAAGTGGTACTATCATTGGGTTTATGCTGTTTTTAAGCGGCGCGCTGCTATTGTTGTATGCCTTGCTTGATATTGTTGTTCGCTTGAACAGCGTACGAACTGTGCTCTATCTCATTTTAGGCTGCACCATGTACAAAGTGGGGCAGACACTACTAAATCACTTTGCCACTTTCAAAGTGCATACTGAGAGACGGCGCGCACCTCAGCGTTAAAATTTTTAGTTTTAAGCCGCGCATTTTAAGATTAAATTGTTACAAGAAAATGGCAGTTTGGACGTGAATTTTTTTAGCTTTGTACTAAGCTTATAAGTGTAATTCGAGGCACCAAGCATATTGAATAACCCACTTTACTATTTGGGTACGCGCGTGGTGAAAATCCACTGGCTCGTAGGGAAAAGGTAAGCAAGGATCACGCTGACTCACTAAAACTAAAAAGCCGACGCTAAGCGTCGGCTTTCTCTTTTTTAAAGCGGTTGCTTATTCAGCAGGAGCTTCAGCTTCAGGCTTAACCACTTCTAATAGCTCAACATCGAAAACAAGCGTTGAATTAGGTGTAATTGCACCTGTTGAACGCGCGCCGTAAGCGAGCTCTGATGGAATGTGGAAGCGATATTTCGCGCCTTCTTTCATCAACTGTACGCCTTCAGTCCAGCCCGAAATTACACGGTTAAGTGGGAATTCTGCTGGCTCGCCACGCTTATAAGATGAGTCAAACTCTGTACCATCAAGCAAAGTACCGCGATAGTGTACTTTTACCATGTCTGTCGCTTCAGGGCTTGCACCTTCGCCTTCTTCAAGTACTTCGTACTGAAGACCAGACTCTGTAGTAACCACGCCTTCCTTCTTACCGTTTTCTTCTAGGTAAGCAAGGCCTGCTTCAATATTTTTCTCAGCGGCTTGTTCCGCCATTTCTTGCTGCTTAGTGCGTAGCACTTCTTCACCTTCTTGAGCGATTTGTTGAATTTGCTCAGGCGTGAACTTAAGGGTGTCGTTTAAACCGTCTTTAAAGCCTTGTTGTAGCGCATCCTGGTCTAACGTTAAACCAAGCTGCTCTTGCTGTTCGGCACGGTTGCTAACGAACAGACCCATGCTTGCGCCCATGGCGTAAGCTTGCTTTTGCGTATCTGTCATTTCTTCTGCTGTTACAGCAGATGTTTTTGCACTATCAGCGCTTGTAGAAGCGGCCTCATCAGATGTATTTGGCTGGCAAGCGAAAAGGCCTAGCGCAGCGATAGTAGATAAGGCAACGAGCGACTTCTGCATAAAAACGTCTCCATAAATTATTATCATCATGCGTCTATGTCTATACTGCTGCATCTAAGGCAGTTTGCACGATAGTTAAAGATGCGTGATCCATGCTATGTTAAACGTAGCGTTTACAAAGCGAAACCCATTTGATTATGTTTAGGCCTCAAATGTTCCATAGAATAGTGTTACTCACCTTACTTATTGGCAATTCCATGGGATGCACTGTCCCTGATACTACGCCAATACAGCAGTGGCGTCATGTAGAAGAAGGCGCATACGCGGCAGATATATCGACTGACGGCACGTTAGCGGTTGTGTCTGGTGTGAATAACGGTGTAAATGTATGGCGAATCGGACAAAGCGAGCCCCTTTACCACTGGAGTCATCAAGGCGAAGGTAACAATTTAGTCATGTCGGTGCACATTAGCGCAGATAAACGTTATGTGGTAACTGCCGATCGTGAAGCTTTCGCTTTGTGGAGCCTAGAAACCGGCGAGCCAGAAGGGTTTTGGCGAATAGATGAGTCCTCTATTCGCGATGTGGTCGTCACCAATAATGGTAATGGCATACTCGTCGCTCGCTCAAATGGTAAGGTGATGTATTTTGAGCCGCGCACCTCTCGCCGCCTCGAATTCTTCGGGCATCAGGAGAAAGTTAATTCCATTGATATTTCGCCCAACGGCAAGTTCGCTCTTACCGGTGGTAACGATTATATAGCGTATTTGTGGAGTACAGACACTGGGCAAATCATCCACACTTTCACTCACCCTACTCGGGTGACCAAAGTTGCGCTAGATGATGAAGGTCGGTTTGCCTTTACCGCCGACAGTCAAAGTAAGTCGCAAGTATGGAGTGCGCAAACTGGGCAGCCTGTGACTTCACTCAAGTTTGCCTCTCGTCAAAAGATCTTCACAGATGTCGAGTTTTCAAAAGATGGCCAGCATTTACTTACAGGCTCCCCAGCCAGGAAGGTTTATCTTTGGAATTTGCAGAGCGGTGAGCAAGAGCAATCGATTCAAGTTGCTTCTAGAGAGTCTATTTCACCGCCAACGGCAGTTGTTTATGGCGTAGCCTTCCTTCCCAATGATAATATATTGTCTATTAGTAGCAGTGGCCTTGCCGAAGAATGGCACCGAGAGAAATAGAGAATTTACATGACAGAGAAAAGCGCTGAGCATTTACAACAGCAAGTAGATAGCGCCAATAGTTATATTGAAGAGCTACAAATGAAAGTAGCCTTTCAAGAGCACACTATCGAAGCGCTTAATGAAGCGCTAGCTTCACAACAAAAGCAACTCGATGATTTAGCGTTTAAAGTAAGTCACGTAATAGATCGTGTTAAAAGCATAGAACCGTCTAACATTGCTAAGCAATCAGAAGAGACCCCGCCTCCGCACTATTGATTTGAGTCATCCTTGAATGGCTTAGGCGCCACTTTGGTTTAGAGGGGCGTCTTATAGACAGTACACTCACTTAAAAATCAAGAGTTTATAACCCAAGCTGTAAAAGGCTTCGCGTAGGCACTAGTTTATCTTGTTATGAGTTAGGCTAAGACTGCATTTATCCTGGCAATTTAATTGAATTACACTTGCGCCCCGATACAAAGGCTTCAGTTAGAGAAGCCTTTTTACTATTTAAGAGAGAACATTATGAGTGATTTTGATATGGATGCGTTTGACAGCATCGATTTTAACTCAGTTGAGCAGTCAGTAGCCGAAAAGCAGGCTGAAAAAGACAAGCAAGAAAGCCAGGAAATTGAAGGCATGCGCGACGGTGCCAACGATTGTGGTGATAGCTGTACCATATAAAACTCAGCTAAACCGGTAGGGCTCTTGCAGAGCCCTTAGCGGTTAAGTTAGCCCTCAGCGGCTAAAAAAGCCCTTAGCCGTGTAAATAACTCGACGCTTTTTAGTTGGCCCCTTCAGGGGTTTCCAGTCTGTCTAACTCCAATCTGTCAAGCTCTACACTTTCCTCTACATCACCTTGAAATGCTTTAATAAATGCGTTTTTTAATATCGCCGTAAATGCATCCCAAGTCTGTGTTTCTGGGCTAGATAAATCGCCCTCAATAGGAATACGTGTGGCAATTTGGTCTTGGCTTTGGTTTTCAAACAGTTCAGTGACAAACGCGGAAATCGCTTCAATACTGCCTTCAATAAAACCGTCTCCGTCACGTTCAATGTCGCCTTTCCAAGAAAATACTTCAACGTTATGCAAAATGGGTTTTACATAACCTTTTACTTGTCCTTCGTTAGACGCGACTTCGGCCGCAAGCGTGAGGGTTCCTGCTTCTAAGTCAAAGGGGGCATAGGTATCAAGCAAATTTTTAAAATTCACCAGACCAACGTTGTCAGCTTGAATGTCTAGGTCAAAGGTAGGGGCTTTGGTTGCAGGGTTAAGTTTAGCGTTTAACGAAATAGTACCTTGCTCTGCGGTTTGGCCTTTCGCTGTCGCTGTCGCTACGCGCGTATCTGATAAATCGTCACTATTAACCAAATTATTCAATTCAAGCTGAATATCGTGTAGCGCAATGTCGATAGCCGGAGAGGTATCAGGGTTGTGAAAAGCAATTTTCCCTTCGTTAATGGTGAGTTTGTCTATGCGTAACGGGAACAATTGGTCAGCAATAGACAACCAATTTTCGTTCTTACCTGACTGACTTTTCTCTTCTGTATTTCCGTCTACAAAATTGATTTCGGGAGAATTTACCACCACCCTGCCAACGGCTGCACCTTTAAAAAGCTGTGACCAGGAAAGCGTAAACTCTACATAGTCAGCTTTAAACAATGGCTTATCTATTTGTCCATTCGCTTTGTATAGCAATACAGATTCTAAGCTGTAGGCACCTCGCCACAGCATTAAATCGACATCGCCCACTCGACCATTGTATTGGTCCGATTGACTTAATGTGTTGTTAATGTATGTGGCTGCGGCATAAGGAAGGTACAACCTAAATGCGACGAGCATGATCAATAGCCCTGCTACCACATAGCAAAATCGTTTTTTAGCGTGCTTCATATTTCACTCCTTAAGAGAAGGAAATACAAAAAACATGCCTTGATGAGCGCTGTTGTTCGTTACGAGTAATGAACAAGGCTGGCGCGGAGTGCAGAGGAGGTTTTAAAAAGCCTGAGTACAGTGTGGTGAGGCACTACACAGGCTTAACAGTAAGATTTACTTAACAGTGAGTAGGAATGCTAGTGAGGTTTGAAGATACCAATCACATTTTCGTTAGAACGAGTGGCGGCACTGACGTTTTCGTCGGTTTGCGCTTCATTGTAACCACACGCTACGCATTCCAGCTTTTCCACGTTGTTTTCATAATACAACGAAATCGTATCTAGCTCTTGGCATTTTGGGCACGTAGCACCTGCTACAAAGCGGCGTTTTACACGTTTTGACATACATACACCTTTGGGGAATTTCGCCGTTATTATACCTTGAATTGGCAAGTGTTGATCAGCTTTTACCTTAAGTTTTTGATACTATACGCGCCTTAGATTGTTCCATCACAGGTTACTCATGATTAAGCTTTCAAATGTTTCGCTACTTCGCGGCCGCAAAATGCTGCTAGAAGAGGCGTCGGCACAGGTTTTTCCAGGTCACAAAGTGGCGCTTATTGGCAGCAATGGCTGCGGAAAGTCCACGCTTTTTGCATTGCTGCGCAGTGAGTTGAGCGTCGATGCTGGAGATTGCAGCGTACCCAGTGATTGGCGAATTGTGAGCGTGGCCCAGGAAACGCCAGCAACTAATCGAACTGCGATAGAGTATGTGATAGACGGTGACAAACACTTACGTGATTTACAGGCTAAGCTAGACGCGGCTGAAAAAAGCGGCGACGGTGTAAAGATCGGCCAAATTCACGGGCAGCTAGAGCAAGCCGGTGCTTACGATGTGGAATCCCGTGCAGCGACCATTCTGTCGGGTCTTGGATTCACTAACGTGCAGTTAAGCGCGCCAGTGAGTGACTTTTCAGGTGGTTGGCGTATGCGCTTGAATCTTGCCCAAGCACTGCTTTGCCCATCAGACCTGCTGCTGCTCGATGAACCCACTAACCACTTAGACTTAGATGCCGTTATTTGGCTAGAGAAATGGTTACAACGCTATGCAGGCACGTTGTTGCTGATCTCTCACGATAAAGCCTTTATCGACAATACCGTTGCGCAAATTATCAGTGTTGAGCAACAAAAACTTGTTACTTATACAGGTAACTATTCGTCTTACGAAACCCAGCGTGCTGAGCGCATGCGCCTGCAAAATATTGAATATGAAAAGCAGCAGCAAAAGGTAGCGCACCTCAACTCGTTTATTACGCGGTTTAAAGCCAAGGCTAGTAAAGCAAAACAAGCGCAAAGTCGTATTAAGCAGCTAGAGAAAATGGAAACGTTAATGCCAGCTCACATGGCTAGCCCGTTTAGTTTTTCCTTTGCTCCGCCATCAGCGCTTCCTAACCCATTGGTTCAAATGGAAAAGATACAGCTGGGGTACGATGACCATATTGTTCTTCAACAGGTAAAGCTAAATTTAGTACCCGGTAGTCGAATTGGACTTCTGGGAAGAAACGGTCAAGGTAAGTCAACGTTAATCAAGCTATTAGCGGGCGTACATGCGCCCAAGCAAGGTATTTTTAATACGGCTAAGGGTCTTAAAATTGGCTATTTCGCGCAGCACCAGTTAGAAACACTAGACGCTAACGCCACACCCCTTTTACATTTGCAGCGCATTGACGAAAAAGCCACTGAGCAGCAGCTTCGCGATTATCTGGGCGGATTTGGCTTCAACGGTGATGAAGCGCTTGCTCCGGTAGCACCTATGTCAGGTGGCGAAAAAGCACGCTTGGTATTGGCATTGATTGTTTATCAGAAACCTAATTTATTGCTGCTGGATGAGCCTACCAACCATCTAGATTTAGAAATGCGCCATGCGCTGAATATTGCCCTACAAGGTTTTGAAGGGGCTATGGTACTGGTATCGCATGACCGCTTCTTACTTTCCTCGGTTTGTGAAGATTTCTATTTGGTAGATAGCGGTGAAGTAGAGCCATTTAAAGGCGACCTAGACGATTATCGCGACTGGATTTTAAAACAGCAGGCGGCGGAAAAAGCCAGGGCCAACAGCGATGCTAAAAACGAAGCGCAGCAAGAGGCAGGAGCGCACAGTAAGCCGGAACGTAAGTTAGATCGTAAAGAAGAAAAGCGCCGTGAAGCCGAGTTCAGACAAAGCGTTGCGCCGCTTAAAAAAGCCATCGAAAAACACGAAAAAGCTATGGAAAAATGCAGCACTGCATTGGGTGAAGTGGAATCATCTCTTTCTGATACTTCCCTTTACAGCGACGACAAAAAAGCGGAGTTGATGAGCTTGCTCGATAAGCAAACTCAGCTTAAGCAACAGCTTGAAGAGGAAGAGATGGCATGGCTAGAAGCCCAAGAGCAAATAGAGTTAAAACGAGAAGAGTATGACAATGCCAGCGCCTAATATTGAAAGCAGTGTGTTTTGGGAGTACAGCGTGTCTCGCTACACGAAAGGCGATATGGCACCACTAGCGCTTTTACTCCAAGACAACCACAAGGTGAATGTAAACGTTCTCTTGCTGATTTGTTGGTGTTTAGAGAATAATGTCATTATAAATTTGCCTCAGCTTAAAGCGGTTATAGCGGCATCAACGCCAAGTGATGAAAAGTTAAAGCTGCATCGTGAGAAGCGCAAAGCAGCAAGCCCTGACAAAGGTGGTGAGCAAGCGGCCTACGATGCGCTTAAAGAGCAAGAATTAGCGCTTGAAAGGCAGCAGCAGCAAGACATCGTTGCGTCTTTTAATGAGCAGGCGGTTACGCACTTGGGTCAGCAAACGCCGTCGGCGAACGTGTTTAACGCGTCTATCGCTGCGTTTATAAATGCGTATGGACTGCGCGACGACAACGATGCGCGCCAGTTAGTGAGCCTTGTGGTTAATCAATTATCGTAAAAACACAATAAGAAAATATAATGAGCAAATCAGCGCTATCACATGGAAAGATAATAAAAAGTAGCTTTAAGGTGCCGGGATGGGCAAAGAACCGTCACGTGCAAACTATATGGCCGCGTTTTATTCAAAAGCGTTTGCCTTTGTCTTACGACATGGAGCGACTAACCTTACCGGACGAGGATTTCGTTGATGTTGCGTGGGGCCCTAAACCCCAAGAAACGTCAGGGATAGTGGTAATGTTTCACGGCTTAGAAGGCAGCATTAAGTCGCACTACGCGAATGATATGATGGCCCAATTGTCTGTGAATGGTTGGCAGGTGGTGATGATGCACTATCGCGGCTGTAGTGGCGTTCCAAACCTTAAAGCTCGTGCATACCATAGCGGTGAAACAGAAGATCCCAGCTTTTTTTTAGAGTGGCTACACAATAAATTTCCACGTATTCCCAAGGTCGCCATTGGCTTTTCACTTGGCGGTAATATGCTGTTGAAACTATTGGGTGAAAACCCTGCACAAAAGTGGCTGAAGGCGGCGGTTGCCATTTCTTCTCCACTTAAACTATCCGAGTGCGCAAAGTCAATTAATCAGGGTTTTTCGCGAGTATATCAAAAGTATTTACTTACTAGCATGAAAGACACTTTGCGCAAGAAGATGGAATACATTGATTACCGCAAGCTTATTCAGCTTACAAAAAGTGATGTGGAAGGCATTACAAGCTTTACCCAATTTGATGAAAAAATCACAGCTCCCCTTCACGGTTTTGTAGACGCGCAAGATTACTATGAAAAGTGCAGCGCGTATCACTTTTTAAGCGCGATTCACTGCCCCACGCTTATATTGCATAGCATCGACGACCCTTTTATGAATCACTTAATTGTGCCAAAAGAAGAGGAGCTTGCGCGCAACGTCACCGTAGAATTGAGCGAACGGGGCGGCCACGTTGGCTTCATGCAGGGCTCGATATTAAACCCGAAAGTTTGGCTGCACGAGCGCGTAAAGCGCTTTGTTAGTGAAGCGTTACCGGTAAACTCAACCTGTGGTTATGTCAGTCGCTAATACCGCGGTGACATTGGTGCCATTTAAGTTTTATAGAACGTTTTCCAGGAGTGTGAATGATAATTCCCATCGACGCGCTAGAAGCCGACACGCTTTATAGTTTGGCTGAATCTTTTGTATTGCGTGAAGGCACCGATTATGGCGCTGAGGAAGTTGAGCTAGAAGTAAAAGTGCAGCAAGTGCTAGACAGGCTAAAGTCAGGTGAGGCAGTACTGGTATACTCAGAGCTTCACGAAAGTGTGGATATAAAAAGAAAAGAAGATATTGAGCCCAGCGACACGGCTGAATAGAAATTGAAGCGAAAGAATAACAGTCTTCTTAAAATGTAGACACAAAAAAGCCGGGTCGAGCAACCCGGCTACCTACCTGAGGAGAGGAAGGCTTAAAACGCGTAGCGTGCAGTTACCTGCATAATGTCTAGATCATCAATGATTCTGTAGTTTGCACCTACAGCCCATTGTGGTGTGATGTAGTAGTTAGCGCCCACTCTAAATGTTGCTTCACCGTCATCTACGTCGTAGTAACCCACCTCACCAGCAAGTTCTACCTGCTCTGTAATCATTGAGCGAAGACCTGCATTAATGCTGTAACCAGTCTCGTCATCTACGTCACCATCAATACGCTCTAGGTTCGCACCGAAGTAGGCATCTGTAGTGGCATTTACAGGTAAACGGTAACCTGCACCTAGTGTCAGCATATCAAAGTCGAAGTTGCCTTCTTCAAAAAAGCTGTACTCACCGTTTAGGTACCAGTTGCTGTTTAAGAGGTACTTACCATTAACCGTTAAGCCGTCTGGTTCGAAAGACTCGTTGTCGTCAAAGTCCATTTTGGTGTAACCACCTTCTACGTAACGCCAGTCTGGCTTGTCGGCCATTGCTGTAAGAGGAAGTGTTGCCGCAGTAAGTGCCGCTGCAATAAGTGTGAATGATTTACGCATGTGATAACTCCTTAGTATGTTCAGTAACCCACCTTCTGCAACGCGAACATTTAATATGTTTGCAAAGCGTGTCGGAAGTCAGCGCTTTGAAAGCGCGCCGCTTTTTTTCTACAGCGCGCTGCCCTTATCCATCGCGCTGCAGTGGGTTACTTAGTTGATGAACACAAAGCCAAAAACGTCTTCATGTCATCTCAATTATTTCTTTTCAGAAATCGTGTCCGATGTATTTATCAAAATGAAGAAGTGCAAAGCGTCTGCCAACTTCGAAAAATCTTCAGTTAAAAATCAAATGAAAAGTCACTATCTATCTAATAAATATAGATAAATTAAAAGTGTGAAGAGGGGCTGTGCGAATGCCGAAATCGTTAAAGTCTGAGTGAAGTTTAAAAAATAAACATGTTGGCATGGGAAACTGTCTCTAAAAAACAACAGTTAACCTTTTGGCTAACTCATCGGACAAATTTACAACAAAGAAATTGCCTACTACCTTCAATGTCGATGTTTTTAAGTTGTTGTAAATAAATGTAAATATAATAAATAAGCCCGCCTTCTTAGTGTTGGAACAGCTTTTGCTGAAGTACTAGTGTGTTATCCAGCATTCACTTTTGCCAACAGGCACGGAATTCGGTTTTTTTGCGATACCAGTGAATAAGGAAAGGAATAGAGCGCCTTTCTTGAATGGTTTCAATGAATACTTTTTCTCATCATCGCTTTTAAAGCAGCAGATACTCTGTTGCTAGCTATACATAGCTAAGCGATAAAGTTAAGAGATTGACGACCATCTGGATAACCATTGTTTTCATAAGGAGAGGACAAATGGCTAAGCCAGTTTCAATTTTCGGAAAAGATTTACAAACTAATGCGTTTCAGCACCGAAAGCTGTCGCGCATTCTTTTAGCGATGACCAGCGTAATTGCCCTATTTGCATTTAACCAAGCTGGCGCTGTCGAGGTTAATGACAACAATCAGCCTCAAAAAGCATCACCCGTTCTTCAATCTATTATTGATGCTGCTCGCAAATCAGCAACAGAAAGCTATGAACAAGACGATCACGGATTAAACAGCAAGTTAAAAGAAATTGACTACACCACCTATCGTTCTATTCGCTTTAAGCCTGAGCAAAGCCTTTGGCACGGTGAGAATGACTATGAACTTCAGTTTTTTCATCCAGGTTTTCTATACGAATATCCGGTCACTATCCACACCATTGGTGAAAACAATCAACCTGAGCGCCTAGCATTTAATAGTGACATGTTTAACTACGATGGTTCTGCTGCGGGTTTGGCAGGCATGACGGATGAAAAGTCTGGGTTTGCAGGCTTTCGCGTTCATTACCCTATTAAAAGTGAAGAGTACAAAGATGAATTTGCCGTATTCCTTGGCGCTTCATATTTTCGTTTGGTAGGTAAAAATCAAGTTTATGGTATTTCAGCTCGTGGCCTGGCAATTGATACCGCATTAGCAAAAGGCGAAGAGTTCCCTCACTTCACTGAGTTCTGGGTTATCGAGCCGGGTGAAGGTAAGCCAATTACTATTTATGCCCGTCTCGAGAGTCCTTCGGTGGCTGGCGCTTATAAGTTTGTTATCCAGCCCGATATTGATACCAGCGTAAAAGTGGAAAGCTGGTTATTTGCGCGAGACGACGTGAGTAAGCTAGGCATTGCACCGTTCACCAGTATGTTCTTGTATGGCGAGAACACCGAGAAGCGTCACGATGACTATCGCCCAGAAGTGCATGACAGCGATGGCGTGCTAATGGTAACTCACGCTGGTGAAGAGATTTGGCGTCCACTGACCAACCCAGCACGCCTTCAGGTAACGTCACTGAGCGATACTAACCCCAAAGGTTTTGGCATGCTTCAGCGCGACGGCGAATGGGATAATTACCTTGATGCAGAGGCTAACTATCATATACGTCCAGGGCTATGGGTTACCCCAGAAGCTGGCTTTGAGAAAGGACGTTTGGAAGTAGTAGAAATTCCAACTAAGTCTGAGATTCATGACAACATTGTGGCTTTCTGGACACCTGAAAAACCATTCAAATCTGGTGAGTCTCTGTACTTCTCTTACGACCTTAAAACCGTAGAGCAAAACCCCTTTGTAAGTGAATTTGCTTCTGTAGTACGAACACGTCAGGGAAAGGCCGTGTTACCAGGCGATGAATTTAAAGACGATAGCTTGAACACTACTCGCCAGTTCAATGTAGATTTCAGTGCACCGTCTGCCATTTCTTTTGATAACGAGACTATGAAGCTTGTGGTACAGGGTGCCAACGGCACGATTTCGCAACAGCGCCTTTACCCAGTAGCTGACGGGCAGGAGTGGCGTGCTTCCTTCTTTGTGAAGCCGAATGAAAGTCAAACAGTAGATATGCGCGCTTACATTGAAAAAGACGGTGAGCGAGTTAGCGAGGTTTGGAATTATGTCTACCAGCCAAAATAGTCGTACTCATACATCAGTATCGAACGAGGCTAAAGCCGTGCCTCAGGTTAAACGTGACAGCACAGCACGTGCTTCACACTTCATCTTAAAAGGAGAGCATATGCGTTTGTTTATCATGGCAATGCTAGTAATTCCAAGCACGGCACTGGCCGGTTGGAGCTTATACGAGATATTTTTACCGAATGGCCTTACGAACTTAGAAATTGCGCAGTTAGGTTTAGGATTAACCCTATTCGCTTGGCTGTGCATGGCGTTTTGGACAGGTATCATTGGTTTCTTTTTACAGCTTTTCAATATAGATCCATTGAGCTTGCGAAAAAACCAAGTAAAGCCTGATGTTTCATCGCCGTTAAAGCAAAAGCACGCTGTAGTGATGCCGGTTTATAACGAAGATACCCGCCGCATTATGGTGGGCTTTGAAGCCTGTATTCGCGAGTTAATGGAAAGCAAGAACAGTTCGAATTTCGATTTTTTCATGCTCAGCGATACCAGAGATATGGAAAAAGCAGAAGCAGAGCTGCGTGCTTTTACGCGATTGAAAAAGCGTTTAGGCGCTTTTTCTAACCAAGTGTTTTATCGCCGTCGCGAACAAAATCTGCATAGAAAGGTGGGTAACCTTAAAGAGTTTTGCGAACGCTGGGGCGCAAATTACGAGTCGATGATTGTACTAGATGCCGACAGCGTAATGACCGGAGAGCGGATGCAGGACCTAGCCAGTCGCATTGAGCAGAACCCTGATACCGCTTTAGTGCAGACTATTCCTATGCCGGTACGTCAAAACACTTTCTTTGGTCGTTTCGTGCAGTTTGCGGCTCATCTGTATAGCCCAATGTTGGCAACAGGCTTATCGTTTTGGCAAACGGATAGTGCGAACTATTGGGGCCATAATGCCATTATTCGTATTGCACCTTTCATGCAGCATTGCGGTCTGCCCACCCTTGAAGGGCGTGCGCCCTTTGGTGGCGAAATACTAAGTCACGACTTTGTTGAGGCTGCGCTGCTGCGCCGTGCAGGTTGGCAGGCTTACTTACTTACCGATACAACAGGTAGTTATGAAGAAGTGCCTAGCAACATTGTTGACTATGCCATTCGCGACCGTCGTTGGGTGCAGGGCAACATACAGCATTTAGGGCTTTTGAAGGTGAAAGGTCTTAAAATGGCGAACCGTCTGCACTTCTTATTTGGCGCGTTTGCTTACATCTCTTCATTAATACTGTTTTGTATGTTGGCGCTAGGTACCGCAGATGCATTAATTCGCGCCACCTCGGTGCCAGAGTTCTTCGTATCTGAATATCAGCTTTTTCCTAGTTGGCAGGTAGCCCGTCAAGACATGATGATGGTTACGATGTGGGGTACCGCAGCCCTTCTATTTTTACCTAAGTTACTAGGCATTGCATTGGCTCTGATGAAGCGCCGTAGTGAATTCGGCGGTGCATGGTCTTTGCTTAAAGGCGCGGCAATTGAATTAGTTATGGCTGTGCTTATTGCGCCACTTATGATGTTTTATCACAGTTATTTTGTAATAAGCGTTTTTATTGGCCACTCGGTCAAGTGGGAAGCGCAAGAGCGTGAAGGTCGCAAAGTACCTTGGACTGTTGCAATTAAACATACGCAAATTATGAGTTGTTTAGCTGTAGCGTGGGGCGTAACTACCTTTTACTTCACACCGTCGCTATTTATGTGGTTGTTACCTGTATTGGTAGGTATGGTGTTAGCGGCGCCGGTTATACGCCTAACAAGTAGTGATAAGTTGGGTGTAGCAATGCGTAAGTGGGGAGTATTTGTTATCGACCAAGAAGTAAATGAATGCAAGGCACTCAAGCGTTTACGTGTGGCAATGGAGCATTTTGCTATTTCGCAACACAAGGCAGATGCACCTGCACTACCTGATAACGTATGGCAAAGCATGCCAGAGCAATTGTTAAGCCAAAAGCCACTGCCTATGCGTTATAGATTACCTAACAGACTGCATCAGTCTTAGAGAGTGGCTTTTAAAACAAAAAAACCGCACGTTCGTGCGGTTTTTTAATGCTTTTTATCTACTTACCACCGCCAAGCTCTTATCGATAGACGCTAGCAATAGCAGTATTCTATTGCGTAAAGGTAACGGAAAACGTTACTGGCACTGTCGTTGTTATACTCTTAAGTCCTGCAATTTTTTGAAGCGCGGCTACGCCTTCAGCAAGACCGAAAGACTCTGCTTTAACAAGTGTAGGAGCAGTAGTAGATACAGTTAGTGTATCGTCATCTACCTTGCTTGCCTTAACAGAAAACGATGTGGGAACGGCTTTTCCGTGCAACATCAAAATGCCATCCACTTTCCCGCTAATAACTTGACCCGCTTTCAGGTTCATCATCGACTCAGGTAAGTTAGCTTCAAACTTAGCCTCTGCAAACTTACTCACGTTAAACAGCATCTCTTGCATTCGCTGATTGCGAATATCAATGGCTGTATTCACTGACGACAAGTCTACCGCCACAGCAAGTTTACCACTGTCAGACAGCGAACCATCAAAGCTATCAAACTTATGTACTTCAGTAACTTGTGCATTCTTAGTTGATAAGAAATGTAGTGCACTTGTCTCGCCGTCTATTGTCCAGTCGGCTGCGGCAGGGAATGCTAGCCCACATGCGAGCAATGCTGCAGATAACGTGCGAATACGTGTAGTCATCATAGGTTACTCCTTTTACTTTTTGGTTCCATCTGGCTTGATTTAACCAATACCAGAGTAATGTGGCCCAGCAACATTACTACGCTATTATACGTAGGTTTATTGCACTGCGCTAAGTAAATAATACGCGCTAGTGCTGATGTGGGTTTACAAAGTCATCATACTGGACTACATCTTGCCATGGCACCCTTTGATCGCCCATTACCACAAAATCTGGGTTCTCTAGCGAATGACGCTGATTGTAGGTAAGTGGTTCGAAGTTGGCCGCGGCGATACTCCCGCCGGCTTCAGAGACAATGCACTGAGATGCGCCTGTGTCCCATTCACCTGTGATACCTATGCGCATGAATACATCGGCTTTGCCTTCGGCAATAAAACACGCTTTTAATGAGCAACTTCCTAAAGGAAGAGTTTGATAAACGCGCTTAGCGCACATTCTGCTGAGCACTTTTTCTCTAGATTGACGGCGACTAATGGCTATCATTACCACACTATTTTTAGGGTCGTCTAGCTTGCGCACGCTAATAGGGTGATCGCCATCAGGCGATGACTTAAACGCGCCTTTGCCTTTCTGCGCATAATACAACGACTGCCCCGGAGGCCAAAAAATAACGCCTATAGTCGGCTCATTGTTTTCTATAAGGGCGATGTTTACCGCAAAGTCACCGCTTCTGGCAATAAACTCTTGGGTACCGTCAATAGGGTCAATAAGCCAGTATCGAGGCCAATGCTTTCGCTCATCTAAACTTGCGTGTTTGTTTTCTTCTGAGAGAATTGGGATATCAGGTGTTGCGGCTAGTAAACGCTTATTAATGATATCGTTTGCCAAATAATCTGCGCTGGTAACAGGAGAGTCATCGTCTTTTTGAAAGGCATCAAACTCTCCTTTATCGTATACTTCTAATACGGCTTGTCCAGCTTCAATGGCAATTTCTTTTGCAAGTTCTAATAGGTCGGCATGGGCGTCATCGGGCATTGTTTATTGTTCCTTAAACCACTTTTGAGCTAAAAACAGCGCGGCTATGCAGCGTGCTTCTACAAAGTCTTCTCGTGCAAGTAAAGCATCTGCTTCATCTAAAGGCCAGTGAATCACCTCAAGAGGCTCGGGTTCATCGCCTTCAAGCTGTTTGGGATACAAGTCGCGGGCCAATACGATGGTCATATTGGCATTGAAAAAGGTAGGGGCCATGCTGACCTTATGAAGCTCTAAAAGGTCGTTAGCCGCAAAGCCTGCTTCTTCTTGTAGCTCGCGATTAGCGGCTTCAATAGCAGTTTCGCCTGGGTCTATTAAGCCTTTTGGAAAGCCTAGTTGATACGAATGCGTGCCGGCTGCATATTCGCGAATTAACACCATGGTATTTTCATCAAGCATAGGCACTATCATTACAGCGCCCCGGTTTCCCCCCGCCATCCTCTCGAATTCACGGGTAGCGCCGTTCGAAAACTCAAGGTCTAAGCGTTCTACCCTAAAGAGTTTGCTTTGCGCAACAATTTCACGAGAATGAATGTGTGGTAACGGTTTGTTTGGATCAATTTTTGGCATGTCTATCGCTACAACTTTGTTATCATACTTGTATACAATTTCTTAGCTTACTTCATTATAAGGAAAATCGCTTGCCCTTTCTGCCCTGGAATGAAATAGAAACTGTACTGCTAGATATGGACGGTACTTTGCTGGATCTTCGTTACGATAACCAGTTCTGGCTGCACCATTTACCAAAACGGTTAGCTCAAATAAAAGGTATTTCTGAGGCCGAGAGTCAACAGGAAATGAGCGCGCGGTATGAGTCAGTATTTGGGCAAATTCAGTGGTACTGCTTAGACTACTGGGCTGAAACCCTTGCATTAGACTTGGAAAATGAGTTTATGCCGCTGAAACGAGAGTTAGCACATTTACTCGCCCTTCGCGACGACACTATTCCGTTCCTCAACGCGCTTCATGAATCAGGCCGGCAGGTGGTGTTAGTGACCAATGCGCACCCAAACAGTCTGGCGCTTAAAATAGAGCATACCCAACTTGACTCGCACATCGACAACCTTATTTCTACCCATGAATTTGGCGTAACTAAAGAATCTCAGCTTTTGTGGGAGCGGCTACAAGAGAGGGTGCAATTTGATAATAGCCGCACCTTGTTTGTCGATGACTCACTGCCTATTTTGAAAGCAGCACAGACGTACGGTATTAAACATTTACTTGCTGTAGACAACCCTGATAGTACCTTACCCAATCGCAATATTAGCGAATTTCCAGCAGTACGGGATTACCGTTTAATGCTAGACGATATTAAGCGCAGCCCAGTGGGTGATGCTGCAAAAGGACGTTTTTAGAGGACGAAAGCAAATGGTTTCTGACACAATTTTTGTAGGGTCGCTGAATCCGGTAAAAATTAATGCGGCGCTCAATACACTTTCCGACACATTAGAGCACGACTTTGACGCCCAAGGTATGGCAGTACCAAGCGGCGTGCCCGAACAGCCAATGAATGAAGATGAAACGCGCTTGGGCGCTATTAATCGTGTGAAGGCTATGCTGGCTCATCATCAAGGTGGCCTTACAGACGCATGGTATGTAGCAATTGAAGGTGGTGTGGATGTATTTGAAGATGGTCCTGCCACCTTTGCCTATGTAGCGATTTATCATGAAGGTCATTGGTCTATTACAAGAAGCGCAAGCTTGCCCCTTCCTGTGAGCGTGTATCAAGCGCTACAACGCGGTGAAGAGCTTGGGCCGGTTATGGACAAGCTTTTTGATACGGTAAATATTAAGCAAAAAGGCGGCGCCATTGCGTTACTGACGTTAAATCACGCGTCGCGACAAAGTGTTTATGAAGTTGCTTTAACCCTTGCAATGGCGAAATTTCATTTTCCAGACTTATATACTGATTAGCGCGTACCAGCCTTACTTTCATCGAGATAGTTTTTACCATTCTCGCACAGCGTTATCAGCGCTATAGCAAGCTCATCGGGGCGTTCACTAAGCTCGCCCTGAAATCTTTACTCCGATAGGTAATCTTTTCTGGATCCTTTCTAAAACTTTCTGTCACTTTTGCTGTGGGTTACCTCTATTTTATTGAAAATAAAGTAAAAAATATTTTTTGTCGTTTTGGCTTTCTAGTTGCACCTCCACTTTAACAAACGGATTAAGGAGAGTGACAATGAGTGAGACAATTAATACCTACAACCCTGCTACAGGTGAAAAGATCGATCATTATCATTTGATGTCAGCTGAAGACGCAGAACAAGCGGTGACACGTTCACAAGAAGCTTATTTAAATTGGCGTCGTACGTCATTTGAAACTCGCGCAGATTTGCTTAATAACCTTGCAGATTTAATGGAAGAGCGTATTGACGATCTTGCTAGCCTAATGACCCGTGAAATGGGTAAGGTTACAGCGCAAGGTAAGCAAGAAGTGCAGTTATGTGCTCAAATTTGTCGCTACACTGCTGAGCATGGCGCATCATTCTTAGAAGACGAACATCGTATCTTTGAAGGTGGTCGTGCAATCATTACTTATCAACCTATTGGCGTTATTCTGGGTATACAGCCGTGGAATTTCCCTCTTTATCAAGTTATCCGCTACAGTGTGTCGAACGTAATGGCGGGTAACACAACAGTACTTAAACACGCTAAAAATGTATTTGGTATGGCACAAGCAATTCAGCAAATGTATGAAGATGCCGGCTTCCCGAAAAACGTGTACCAGTCGTTACTAATTGATGGCGGTACGGCAAGCGACCTAATCAAGCACAAATACGTACGCGGTGTTACCTTTACCGGTAGTGATGAGGTAGGTAAGCAAGTTGCGAAAGAAGCCGCGAGCTTGTCGAAGAAAACCGTAATGGAGCTTGGTAGTAATGATGCTTTCTTAGTACTCGAAGATGCTGATATCGACCAGGCAGTAGAAATGTGTATTCAAGGTCGCGTTATCAACAATGGTGAAACCTGTGTTGCGGCAAAACGCTTTGTAATTGTAGATAGCGTTTATGATGAGTTTAGAGATAAATTCGTAGCGCAGTGCAAAAAGCTTAAAGTGGGTGACCCAACCGACGAGAATACTGATTTAGGTCCGATGGCCAGAGAAGACTTGCGTGATGAACTTCACGAGCAAGTGAAAAAATCGGTAGAAGCTGGGGCGAAACTTACCTTGGGCGGTGAAACCCCTGACTCTGACGGCTACTTTTACCCAGTAACTGTACTTGAAGATGTTTCATCTGGCATGCCAGCCTATGATGATGAGTTGTTTGGCCCTGTTGCATCGTTAATTCGTGCCCGTGACGATAAACAAGCGATGGAAGTTGCAAACGATTCGCGCTATGGCTTAGGCGGCGGTATCTTTAGTACTGATACAGATAAAGCTGTTGAACTAGCGAAAAACGAATTTGATACCGGTATGGTAAATATTAACGGGTATTCACTAGCACAGCCTAACCTGCCCTTTGGTGGTGTAAAAGATAGCGGCTATGGCCGTGAGCACGGTGGTTATGGTATGCGTGAATTCGTAAATATCAAAACCATTATGGTAGCGGAGAACGCTGCCGAATAAATAGTAGTTGGTTAATATTGCTAAACGGAAGCGGGTACGTTCAACGTGCCCGCTTTTTTATTTGCTTTCGCTTTTAGTCTCTATTCATCTGGCCTACATCCCTCTGTTCATTGAACAATTTTACGCAGGTATCCGGTCTTTTACTGTGATATGAATGTACAAATCACTAGGAAACGACATAAGGCGATGGCGATGAAGGTCTCACATAGACAGATAAGCGGTGCTGATTTAAGCGTTAGGAATACGAAACACGTGAAACTTGAGAAGTGCGAGAAACGACGTAATAAAGTGCATGCAATCTCGTTAACCATGTTGATAACGACTTCCATTTTATCGATTTCTTCTGTAGCGCAGGCATCGTCTACATCGTTACTTCAGACCCCACCTAAACAGCAAAAACTAGCAAGCAAAGAGAATGAAAACACGGCCTCGATGACTTGTGACAAAGTCTCAGTGCAGGTGTTAGGGTCGGGTGGACCTGAATTGGATGATGGCAGAACATCTAGCGCCTATGTGGTCTGGGTAGATGACAAAGCGCGGGTGTTGGTAGACGCTGGCAGCGGCAGTAGTGTTCAGTTCGGTGCTGCAGGGGCTTCATTTGAATCACTAGATGTGATTTTACTTTCCCACTTACACACCGACCATTCAGCAGATTTACCGAGCTTTGTAAAAGGTGGCTATTTCACTAATCGCGAGAAAGATCTATGGGTTATGGGCCCGGACGGTAACCATACTATGCCCTCCACTAACGCCTACGTATCATCGTTAGTTGGCGAGGAAGGCGCGTTTAAATATCTGTCTTCTTACACTATCGAAGGTCAAGACGACTACACAATATCGGCAAAAAGCGTTGCAAACGCCACATTAGAGCAGCCCTTTGAATACACAGTGAATAGTGATATTAGTGTCGAAGCTATGTCGGTGAATCACGGTCCCATACCAACACTTGCGTGGAAAGTTAAAGCTAACGGGTGTGAAGCGGTATTCTCTGGCGATACGAACAACAAGCAGGGAAATCTGGCTCGCTTTGCTAAGAGCGCCGATCTTTTAGTGCTGCATAACGCGATTGACGACAACGCGGGGCGCGTAGCGAAGAATCTGCATATGACCCCGAAACAAATTATCGATATTGCTGAGCAGTCCAAAGCAAAACGAATTGTACTGTCTCATATTATGAAGCGCAGCGAATCGGGTTTAGACGCACTTGTCGAGGCAATTACGGTCGTAGCCGAAGGGCGTGTATATGCTGCTCAAGAATTGATGAATATCGAGCTGCTTGAGGAAAACTAGTCGCGTTTCAACTAGTAAACTTCTATACGGTACCCTGTAATAAGGATATTGGGTTTTGCAGGTTTAAAGTAAAGTAGTACAGGGTGATGTAAAAAATGCAGAGCGTTTGGGCTCTGCATTTTTGATTCAGGCGTGTTTAATTAATACTCAGTAAGTCAACGTTTCGCGCAATTAGCAGTTACCAATTAGTGTTAGCCGTACTTTGCCTGTCTGTTTTTAAAATACTGCCTTACTTATTACTGAGGCGCAAAAGGCAGCGGAATAGGAGTGCCGTTAACGCTGGCTTTGCCATCTTTAAGCTCCAGTTTTGTCTCATAACCCTTCTCGGTTTCTTTTATCAGACCTTGCTGGGCAAAGGTGCTTAACACCATAGGGGTTTGCTGCTCTACTGCGGCTTCGAGTTCTTCTGCTGTCATGTTTTGCGCTTGCGGCGTTGCCATTAATTGGCCCATCATGTAACCAGACGCAACGCTTTGCGCAAAAGCTTTATCAGCGGTTATTTCTGCATTGGCCAATAGGTGTGTTACCCAGAAAGCTACATCTTCCATTGTACCCGGTAGCGCATCAATGCCAACTAACTTGGTATTAGCGTAGGCGGTAAACGAACCCTCAGGTAACGTCGCTTTAAGCTTTGTAATATTGAGTTCAGGCTCAACCTTAAGCTGAGGAAGCAAGTTAGCCTCGACAAATTCCATCATCTTAGCGGGGACTTCTTCTGATGGGATCATTAGTGACGTGTTGCTAAAATCCTGATAAGCCTTGATAAAATCTATGTCCAGATTATTTAAGGCAATGCCCAACATCATGTCTGAGGCTTCAAGCTCAGGTCCCACTACCTTATCAATGGCGTATTCCACATAAACATTGGCGGTGTTAGTGCTTTCATCAATTTCGGTGTCTGTAACCAGGGCAATATTTTCTAGCTGTACTGTTTCACCCGCTTCAAGGCCGGACACTTCCATAGTTTCGATAAGCGCTTTGACTTTAGATTCAAACAATTCGCCCTTGAAAGCTTCTACCATGCTGCCGTCATAGGTTACATCCATAGATAAATTAGCCATATTCATCGAAAATTCATCAGCATTGATGCTTAGCGATTCACCTGACGAAGTATAGAGGGTTTGGCCTCCTTCAGGCTTAGCTTCACCGGTATAGCCTGAGAATAGCAGGGTAAAGCCTTCTTCCTCATTGGTTGCGCTAAGGGCTGGAATTACATCTTCATAGCTTAGACCGCCAAATAGCCCAACCACACCTTCATTGTGATAAATGGGCTGTTGCGCATCCCATTGAACGTACTCTCTTAATTCACCGCCATCAATCGACATCGTGTAATGAACGCGCCCTAATCCTACGCCGTCACCAAAGTACACAGGCCCGTGATGAGCAACCAAGGTAGCAGTTATGCTAGGGTTTTCTTCTAAAGGAACTTCAGCGGGATCGATATTCTGCGCGTTAAAAATCGCTTGAAAATCGAAGGCAAGTTTGACTTCTGCCGTTGTCGAAAACCAGCCTTTGTCGTACGAGAGTACTTCGGCTGAATAAACAGCTTGTTTATTGAGTTCGCTTACGGCTTCGTTAACATTATCTTGAACGCTAGAGCCAATAAAGTAAGGGGCGACACCAAGCGCAACCAAAGTAACGCCAGCGCCAGTTAAAAGAGGTTTGTTCATTTTACAATCCTTCGTTGAGTGTGTTCCAGTAGGCCCTGTCAGCAAATGGTCAGGGCTCGTTTTAAGTTGTTAATTTTACGTAGATCTTTAAAGCTTTATAGGAATGTACCCGCTGCTATTAGGCGTACCAAACAAGCGAGCCGCTTGGTGTACTTCGTTGGGCAAGCCATTGTCGGGTTTAAATTTACCGCTAACGCGGATATTTTTCATGTTGGTAGGAATAACCGCGTCCATAGACAAGCTTAACAAGTTAGGCTCGCTTACCATTATGCCAATGTCTTTCCCTTCGCAACGAAGTTTCGCTGAATAAGTACCGAAATCAATGGGCCCTTGTGTTCCCGCAACCGTGGCGTTTAACCAGTCTCCCGTGCCATCTAGCGACTCACACGCTGGACCAAAAGTAAGGTCATTTAGCGAGACCTTAAATCTTCCGCCTGCATTTACAGGTAAGGGTAAGCGAACTTGTGCAAGCACTCTATCTACAGGCAGGTATAGCGTAAAGTTCTCGGTATTAATTGTATTTTGGCTGAAAAGCCCTGTGGTAACAGGCCCTTCAAACGCGATGTCATTTTTATCGCGAATATTACCTGCTTTAAGGTCTAGCTTAATTTTACCCAGTAACATGTGAAGAGGGCTAAGTTCCCACTTAAGGTTGTTAACAGGCAAGCCGTTAACAACCACAGTCTGTGCTTTACCAGAAAATAAGGTTCCGCTTACTCCGCTTACTGAAACATTATTCGGTAGTGTTACACGACCAATAACCTGTACTGCGGGCATGTAAGCAATAGCAAACAATAGGAAGGCAAGAATTCCGCCTACAATCCAACTAACTTTCGACTTCATGCTTTACCTAACTGTAGTCGGCGAATTTTGATATAGCCCGGCGCATCTGCTTCAGCTATATCGGCTTGAAGAATAACCACACCCATGTTTTCCATGGCCTTAAGCCATTCTAAAACTGCGTTAAAGGGCGCTTGGTCTACCCATACTTGCAGTTCATCTCCTTGAGGCTGCATACGCGAAATAGCAATATCATGTTGGGCTGTGGTCCGGTTTACCGCTTGAGGTAACGACCCTGAAAACGCCCGCTTGCTACCCGAACTGCGACGTAACTGTTGTGCGCGTGCACCGCTGTCTTTCACCCAAACTAAAAGTGATTGCTGGTTATCAAGCAGTTGCTTTTGTTTGTCTAGCGCAGCATTAAGTGGCGACCAAACTGCAAAATAAAACAGTGCTATCACTATCACTACTGCTGAAATTAGTACTAACTTTTGCTCGCGTTCAGTGAGGGCTTTATATTTCTCTAAAAGTGCGTTCACAACGTACTCCTTACTGACACTGTGCCCACAACGCCATCGTCACGGTTATTAAAAGCGCCTTGTTCAACCACAAAACCCGCGTTTTCAGCACTGTGTTTAAACTGTTCCAAGGCTTCAAAGTTTTTGCCCTGCGCCTGAATACGAATTTCTGTGCGAGTGGCGTCAAAGCGCAATGTTTGTGGCTTAACGTCGGTGGCTGAAAAAGCTGGCGCAAGCTGATCTAACATAATAAGCATAGAAGCATCCCCTCCGCCCTGCTCTAACTTGGCCAGCTCGCTTTGAAGCTTTAATCGCACGTTGCGATAGCTACCAATATTGGGGAAGCCGGCTTTAACCGCACTACTTATTTCACTGCTAAGCGCCTGGTTTTGCGACTTTAGCTGATAAAGCGTAACGCCTTTATCTACTAAGCTAGTACACAGTGCAAGTACAGCAAGTACAGCGGCTACACGCCACTGGCTAAGCACACCGCTGCGCTTACGTTTAATTTTGTATTCGCCTTGGCACAAGTTAAAGCTGCTTTGCATGGCTTCTTTAGCCAAAACTTGCATAGGTAATTCAAGTGGTGCCTGTGCTTCTTCTATATTTGGCAGACTGCTTAAATCGATACCTGCGTAGTTCGTGATAGTCACCGGCGCTTCTTGCTGCGCAGTGAAGTGCACCAACGTAGGAAGTAACCAAGTTTGTTCGCCTTGAACCCCTTTAAATTCGTCTTGGCGAACCAGTAGCTGTTCACCTAAGGTCAGTACTGACCAGCCTTCGTGAGTAACAGGAACCGCTAGAACGTCAGGAATAAGGGTGTCGCAGAAAAGGCCAGCTTCGCTTAGCCAAGCTTGCCATTGCTCCATTTTTTCGTGGCTAACTACAGCGACAGCTTGATTGTCGCCGCGCTTAGGGCCAATTGCGAAAAACTGCTGGCTGATATCGGTAGCTAGCTCATCTTCCAGCATAAACGGAATGGCAGAAATAATTCTACGCCCAGCTTTAGGCGGTAGTTCTACCCATTTAAGCAATATCTCGCTGCTAGGGGCTAAAGCAATAACGCTTCGCTGGCCAGCGCGTTCAGTAAGTGTAGATAAGTCTTCTGCACTGGGAAGTTCGCCAGATGCAATAATCTCGTCTTCAGATTTTGAATATACGAGCCAGCTTATCGGGTCTGTGTAGTTGGCGCCTAAACGCACCAATAATTGTTCCATTAATAGGTTCCCCCAAACTCGCGATTCACAATGCTTACGCCACTATCGGCGCTTGCATGAAACACGGTGGAAAGCTTAAAGGTTGCTTTGTTGTATTGTGTTTTTGTATGCAACATAAAATATTCAGTTTTAACCGCAAACCATTCTTGTCGAGAGCTTGTTAAATTAAGCGCTTGAATAGATGGTTCACTCAAAAAGGCATTTGTATCATCCCATCCGTTTTGCGGACGGCTGTTGAGTAAACTTGAAGCTTGCTGGATATCAAGCCCCGTTAGGCCTGCTAAAAGTGGTGCATCTTCTTCTTCTAACGTATTAACGTTTATTTTTAGCTCACTGTAATCTGGGATCACGCAAATCAAAGGCATTAAGTCGCCCAGCCACGCTGGTGATACCCCGTTAATAATACGCAATTCACTTTTCGATGCCAGTGGTCCGTTAGCCGCAAGGTAAGGAAACTCTCTTGACTCATACTCGCTGTCTTCTGCGCCATAGGGGCGCATACTGTCATCTTCATCTACCCAATCAGCTAAACTGTCGCGCAGCGTATCGGCGGTAAAGTTGTCTAGCCCATCTACGCTTAGTGATAGCAGCATGGTATGAAAGGCTTCCATAGCTTCGGTGGTATTACTTGAGGCGCTGCTCGATGTGCTATTTGCGTTATTCGAAGCGCTACCGGATGTTATCGCGTTAAGATTAAAGCAAGCTTGAAGGTCTTCTAAATTAGCCGTTAAGCCACCGTTTTCTAACGGATAGCTAAATTCTTGTGCCCAAGGTTGATCAATAGAAATAGTATCTGGGCTTTCATCTATCAGCGTCTGAATAGACTTGCGTGCAAAAGCTTCAGCGCCCATGGCATACCAATACGCCTGATTATTGTCTTTTAAGTTCATAGTGCGCTGCACCTGCAGCTGCAATCGCGTACCCATTTCTGTAGCTAGCACGGCCACTAACGTCACAATCATAAGCACAATCATCAGTGCCACACCCTTTTGTTTAGCTGGTGGGCTAGACAGTTGGCGCGTGCACATCGCCGCCTTAGCACGCGTCCGGTTTTTTAAAAGGCGTATTTTGATATTTGACATTATGACGATTCACCCGTGGTTAAGGTGAATTCCCTTCGAATTTTGCCAAAGTCTTTACTTACAAATTCTATAGCCACTGCCCGCGGTAACGCTGCGCCTTTGAAGCTTTCACTCCACGAGATATCCTCGTCTTCATCTAACGAACTGCTGTTGGAGGTGGCGAGAAACTCAATTTTTAAACTTTCTATGTCTTCTAGCAGCACCCGTACTTTGGGTTCGTAGCCAATAACATTATCTACGTAATTACTGTAAAGGCGCTCAAGCTTGTTTTCTTGAAGTCTATAGGCAACAAACTGTAGGGTACTTCTCGGCAGCATCAGCTGCGGGTTGTGCCATCCGCCTCGCACAAAACCAATGCCATCATCATCGCTGTCGTCGGTTTCTCCGCCTGACATTACCACGTCTTGTTTTTCACCGTTTACACGAGAAGCGCGAGGCACCGCTTGCTGAAGATCTCGCTCAATTGTGATCATGGCCCGCTGTAGCAATTGAAGCTTGGCAAAACGCTCTTCTGAAATATTATTACTGTCGATAACAGTGGTAAGTAAGCCCGTTGATGCCAGCCCGATAAGGGTAAATATGGCCATGGCAATCAGTATTTCTATAAGCGTAAAACCGCGTTGCATACTAGTTCGCCACCGTTGGCTTAGCCACAAAAGTGGTAACCGATGTCACTGAACTTTCGTAGCTTTCGTCTTCGCCCACCGAAACGGTAACTGCGCGTAAGTCGTTATCATTGGTCTTCGCAACGGTTTGCTGCCAGTACCAAGTGCGGTCAGCCATCTCCATGGTGCCTTTTAGATTGTTTTTAGGTGGCCAAGTGGTATCTAGCTGAAGCTGGTTTAAGCGGTTGCTCGCCACCCAGTTGGCAAAAGTGACAGCTTCTATTTGACCAACGCTTGATAAATGCTCGCCAGCCGCTTTAAGTACCGCTGTACCTGTTAACGCGAAAATAAGAAGTGCCACCATAACTTCAAGTAGGGTTAACCCTCGTTGGTTATGGGGTTTGTTAGAGGCAATGCTTTTGCCAGATGCATTTACCGTGCTTGTTCTCATAGTGGACGCGTTCATAGTGGACGCTCCAGGGGACCTTCAAGCACTAAAGGCGGTAAGTCTTGGTTTTGCAGACTGTAATAAACAGGGTCGTCGCCGTCATCACCTTCATAATTAAACGATAGGGTAAAAGGTGTAATTTCGCCGCTCGACATAATCAGCACTTGCGGTGGCGGTAGCTTTTTCTCTTCTTCGTTACCTATTTCAACGCCTTCGTCAGAAACACTTAGGTTTTCGTCGAACAATTCTCTGTCAAAGAGTCTATCTTCAACGTCCCACGGTAGGTCGTCTAAATTTAAGGTGAAGGTAAAGGGTTCGGGTAACGTGTAAGGTTCGTAGGTTTTTTCGCCTTCAATCCGCTGCCACTCATCATCGTCGTCTAAGTAAACGAAGTAGTATTCGTTTTTGTCGGCTTCAAAACGCACGCCTAGCTGTTGTTGATTTAACACCGCGAAGTCGCTGGCCATATCAATCACTACCTGCAGGCGTTGGGCTTGGGTTTTTAATAGGTCTGACTTACTTGCGCCGAAGGCGTTAAACATAACGTAACCTGCCGCCAAGCCCATAAGCAGCAGTACCAGCATGACTTCTAATAAGGTAAAGCCTGCTTTATAAGCCGATGTACTGCCGCGGTAGCGCATATAGGTTAGTTCAAGTATTCGTTAATGTTCCAGTTACCAATGTCGTCATCAGTACCCGGTTCGCCGTCTGGACCGTTAGAGAAAATATCCACCACGCCAAGCTCTCCCGGACTAATTAACGCATATGGGTTGCCCCAAGGGTCTTCAGGTAGACGTTTAATGAACCCACCTTCAGGATAATTACGTGGAATCGGATCGATAGTCGGCGCTGCACCAAGGCATCTAGGCCTTGCTCAGAAGTTGGGAAACGGTTGTTACGCAACTTGTACATTTCAAGCGCACTTTCCATTTGTTGAATGTCTACCGCCGCCTTCTTAAGCTGGGCTTCTTCTTGGTTGCCCAAGATTTGAGGCGCTACCATAGAGGCCATAATACCGATAATTAGAAGTACGACCATGACTTCAATTAAACTGAAACCAGAGTTGCGATTAAGTGCTTTCATTAAATATTCACCATGTTGTTCAATGCTAAAATTGGTTGCAATATTGCCATAACGATAAACAGAACAATGCCTGCCATCGATACAATAAGTAAGGGTTCAAATACCTTAAGTGAGACACCAATAAGCGCTTCAAATTCCCTATCTTGATTATCTGCGGCGCGCGCTAGCATTTGCTGCAGCTCGCCGGACTTTTCACCTGATGCAATCATGTGCATCATCATTGGTGGAAACATTTTTGTGTTATCTAGCGCGGCGCGCAAGCTGGAGCCTTCTTTAACATTCACTGCTGCATCGGCTACTTGATTTTTAATATGCTGATTTTCCAATACATCGCCTGAAATACGCATAGCTTCAAGTAGCGGCACTGCGCTGGCGCTCAATATACTTAAGGTACGAGCAAAGCGGGCCGTATTTAAGCCTCTAGAAACTTTGCCTATTAAAGGCAGGGTTAAAAGTGCTCTGTGATAGCGCAGCTTCATGTGCTTTTGCTGCAGCACGCGCTGAATAATAACAATAAGTACGCCTATGCCAATTAGCATAAATAAACCGTAGTTCTGAAGCCATGTACTTACAGAAATAAGAAACTGTGTTATGCCCGGCAGGTCTTGCCCCATGTGATCGAACTGGCCAACAATTTTTGGCACTACTACGGTTAACAGCAGTAATACGATACCCATTGCAAAGAACAGCATTAACGATGGGTAAATCATTGCCTGTGTTATTTGGCTGCGGGTTTGTTGCCTGCGTTCAGTGTAGTCGGCCAATCGATTAAGCACGGTATCAAGGTGACCAGATTTTTCACCAGCTGCGACCATAGCACGGTATAGCTCATCAAAAACGCTGGGAAACTGTGCAAGCGCATCGGCAAGCCCGTGACCTTCTACCACTTTACTGCGCACCGCCATCATCATGTTCTTCTGACGAGGTTTTTCACACTGCTCAGCAACGGCAAGTAGTGCTTCTTCAACAGGAAGTGCTGATTCTACAAGCGTGGCCAGTTGGCGTGTAAGAAGCGCTAAATCTGATGCTGAAATACGTGGCTTAAACAACGAAAATGAAAGCCCTTTGCCTTCATTTTGCGAACGCTCTGCAACTTGCTCTACTTCTAATGGAATTAAGCTTTTTTCGCGCAGTTGTTGGCGAACCTGACGGGCGTTATCGCCCTCAAGTACGCCATTTGTGTTTTTACCGCGGGCATTAACCGCTTTATAAGCGAATGCCGCCATTTAGTCTTCCCTCGTTACTCGAAGCACTTCTTCAAGTGAGGTTCTGCCTGCGAGCACTTTGCTGCAGCCGTCTTCACGGATGCTTGGGGTAGAGGTTCTGATATAACGTTCAATAGCTTGTTCGCCCACACCTTCGTGCATCATTTCACGAACTTTTTCATCAACTAGCAACAGTTCGTGAATACCGGTACGGCCGCGATAGCCGGTTTGGTTACACGCTGCGCAGCCGTGCGGTTTGTAGATGGTAGTGTCGCTGGTCGCGCTCTGCCCTAGTACTTCAAGTTCAGAAGCGTCTGGCGTATGTGGTTTTTTGCAATCTGGGCAAAGGGTACGTACAAGACGCTGTGATAGTACGGCCAATAAGCTCGACGACAGCAAAAATGGCTCAATACCCATGTCTTCTAGACGGGTGATGGCACCTGCTGCAGTATTGGTATGTAATGTAGACAGTACTAAGTGACCGGTTAAACTTGCTTGCACCGCAATTTGTGCGGTTTCAATGTCGCGAATCTCACCTACCATTACTACATCAGGGTCTTGACGCAAAATAGCGCGAAGCCCGCGGGCAAAGGTCATATCTACACGGGGGTTAACCTGTGTTTGTCCGATGCCTGGAAGATCAAATTCGATGGGGTCTTCAACTGTTAAAATGTTTCTGTCTCGAGAGTTTATTTCGGTTAACCCTGCGTATAGGGTGGTACTTTTACCTGAGCCTGTTGGGCCGGTAACCAAAATAATGCCGTGAGGTTTTCTGATAAGAGACGAAAAATGGTTTCGGTTTTGAAGCGTCATGCCCAAATCTTCTAGATTCAGGCGTGCATTATTTTTATCTAAAAGACGCAGCACTACACGTTCGCCATGACTTGATGGCATGGTAGAAACACGAACATCCACAGCGCGACCGGCAATGCGAAGCGTAATACGACCATCTTGAGGTACGCGTTTTTCGGCAATGTCTAATTTCGCCATTACCTTGATACGCGACACCAACATAGAAGAAAGCTTGCGGTTAGGACGTAAAATTTCGCGCAATACACCGTCTACTCGAAAACGAACGACAAGCTGGTTCTCAAAGGTTTCGATGTGAATATCCGATGCACCTTCTTTTATCGCTTCACCTAACATGGCGTTGATAAGCTTGATAATAGGCGCATCGTCTTCGCTATCTAACAGGTCTTCAGTGTCTGGCAAATCTTCAGCAAGTGCGAACAAGTCACTTTCGTTGCCAAGGTCTTCCATTAGTTGCTTCGCTGCAGAACTATCGCGCTGAAACGCACTCGTTAATAGGCTTTCAAACTCGTCAGCGGGTATAGTTTTAGGGACAAACGGTTCCCCGTAGAAGCGCCTAACTTCGGCAAATACGTCAAAAGGCGTATTTTCTGTAAAGTACAGAACAGCTGGCGTCTCGTTGGTTTCAAGTAACACTTGGTTGCGCTTTGCAAAGCTAAAAGATAACTGCTTAGGGCCAGCCTCTTCTTCGGGTAGACCGGCCTCTTCACCCATGGCTTCTAGGGCTTCTTCTTGGGCCTCTAGTGCTTGAGTAAGTTGTTCATCCGCCATACTACTCGTTACCTTCTTTTTGCTTCTCTTTCTCTGAAAGGTACTCTTCAAACGAAGGTGGTAGGGCTAGGGCATCATTCCACTCAGGCATGCTCGGCGTTTCAGCAGATGGCATTAAAGATACACCCTCTTGCTGACGTTTAAGCTGTAGCGCACGAATATAGTTGTACTTACGGTGACTGATTGAATTCATAGTCGCGCCATCACGAACAATCGTAGGCTTTAAAAACACCATTAGATTACGCTTACGCTTGCTGGTCGACGTAGTTTTGAAAAGATGACCGAGAATAGGGATATCGCCTAAAAGTGGCACTTTAGAAACACTTTCTTGTACGTCTTCGTCAATCAAGCCACCTAGTACGATAGTGCCGCCATCATCAACGATGACTGTGGTTTTAATTTCACGTTTGTTAATCGAAATATCTACCGAGGTTGCACCGCTTACGCTCGACACTTCTTGCTCGATAAGTAGCTGAACGGCGTCGCCTTCGTTAATTTGCGGTGTTACTTTAAGTTTAATGCCCACTTCTTGACGGTCGACCGTTTGGAATGGGTTAGAGTTATTAGAACCTGTTGTGGTACCGGTAATAATAGGTACTTCCTGACCAACGATGAAAAAGGCTTCTTCATTGTCCATGGTGGTTAGGTGAGGCGTGGCAAGGATATTTGAATTGGTGTCGGTACTTACCGCTTGGACAACTGCGCCCCAGCCATTTTCAATTACGCCGGCAATTAAGCCATTTGCACCGCCTAATAGGCTTGCTAATGCGGTGTAGTCACCTTCATCGGTGGTATTAACCGTTACCACTTCACCGTCGTCGGTGACATAGGCTTCGGTGTCGGTATCATCTTCTGCTTGCTTAAGGGCAACAGCTAATGAACCTACGGGAACTACACCGTTGCTAAATTGCGTGCCGCCACCTTGTTCTGAAACCCATTGAACACCTAGCGTTGTGCCATCGCCTTCAAACACTTCAACGATAATAGCTTCAACTTGTACCTGCGCACGGCGAATATCCAGCTGTCGAACGACTTCTTCAAGCGAACGCATCATATCCGGCTCTGCGGTGATTACGATGGCGTTAGAGTCTTCATGTGCGTCAATGCTGATTTCGCGGTTTGAACTCGCTCGGCGTGACGTGGTGCCGCTGCCTTGCTCTTCTGCTTGAATGCTGGCTGATACGCCTTGAAGTACCTTAACTAGGTCTTCCGCTTTTGCATAGTTAAGGAACAGTACGCGAGTGTTGCCGTTAGACTCAAGCTCTTGGTCCATGCGCTGAATAAGGTTGATAAGGCGCTGACGTGCTTTAACATCGCCACTGACGATAACCGAGTTTGTTCTATCGTCAGCCACTACGCGGGGTTCTGATTTAGTCCCAGTGTTCGCTTTGCCTTGAGACTTATTGATGCTTTCTATGATACGCACCATTTCAGATGCTGACGCGTACCGAAGCTTTACAATTTCTACTTCTTCATCGCCTGCGCGGTCTACGCGTTCAATAATTTCTACAAGGCGATTCACTACCGCTGCGCGGCCGGTTAGCATCATAACGTTTGATGGGTCGTGGCTTACTACGTTACCGCCGCCCGCTTGGTCGTTAAGCTGTCGTAAAATGGGAGCAAGTTCACGCACAGGAACGTTATATACTGGCACCACTCGGGTAATAAACTCATCGCCATCTTGTTGTGCGCCTTCCACTACTGGAATATTAGAGGTTTTCGCGTCTTTAGAGCGTACAACTTTTAAAATACCGCTTGGCATTTCTACAACGGCAAAGTCGTAAACTTGCAGTACGTTTAGAAAAAACTGGTAGTACTGATCTTCATTAAGCATGTCGTAACTGCGTACGCTAATTTTGCCGCGTACATTAGGGTCGACAATAATGGTTCGCTCAAGGTTTTTGCCGACAATATTAATGAATTCATTGATGTCAGTATCTTTGAAATTAGGCATGTATTCAGCGGCGGTCACCGAGAAACACAGAAGCGCAGTACACATAGCTGTGCCTAAGCGAGATAATAGTTTATGGCTAGTGCGCCTTTTCATTCTAACTTCCTTTATTTCCTAACATGTCGATGGCTGAATTGCTTGTCAGTTACAGTGCTGACCTCTTCACAAACGCTTACCTAGTAAAAAACGAGCCGTTACCGTTTTAGTTGTTGTTACGCCTCGGGTAAATCTAAGTAGACGGTGGTTAAACTGCCATCTCGAATAATCGTTAATTCTATATTTTGTGCATTGCGTAGCTCAGACAGTGCCTCTTGCGATTGTTGCAGGTCGGTAAGGTCTAGCCCGTTAATTTGTGTAATGACATCGCCAGCCTGAAGCCCTGCCGATTTGAATAACTCAGGCTCTTTACCAGGGCTAACCTGATAACCAATAAGCTGGCCTTCTTCGGTTTTTGGCGATATCGAAATAAAGTCTGTAAAGCTAGCAGGGCGTTCTCGAAGTGCAGCGGTCGCCTCTAATGCCTCTTTGCTTAATTGTGGTTCATCGTCTTGTACTTCTTGCCTTGGGGCTGGACGCTGTCGCGCCTGCGTTTCACGGCGGCGATTCGCTTCGTCGTAGTCGATTCCGTCCAACATCAGGGTTTCATTTCTAACCCCGTTTTTAATAATAACGCGATCGTTATACACTTTTTGTAGCGTGGCGTTAGTGCCTTCAATCTTTTCACCTAAACCGTATACCGCTTGACTGCCGCGATTTTCGATAATAGCAGTGCCTGCTTCTTGATCAGAGCTAGCCACAACGCCAGTTAAGGTTAGGTTTAGGCGTGTCTCTGGCGCGTCAGTGACCTCGGCTACCGGTTCAACAGGTTTAGCCGCAGCATTACCAAATAAATTCAGCTGTTGTATTTTCGCAATGTTGACCCCATTTTTGCCTGATGACGATGAAATAACTGGAGCACGGCTTACTGTGGTTGTCGCAGATAGTTGAGGTTCAGGTATAATTCGCCACACGAGTTTGGCAGCAAATGCAATTAAATACAGGCTAAGCACAACCACTACTATGGTATGTAGCTGTTTTTGGTGCTGGCTTAGATAAACAACCAGAGATTGTGGATTGGGTTTATTGAATGTCATGCTGCCACTGATGGTACTGCTTTATTATAATATAGTGAATTTTTGGTTAACCGCGCTTTAGCAAACCCATAATAGCCTAGTAAAGGTGAGGGTCAAACACTAAAGCCGCACCATTACGAAATTATTACATGAGCCAATTGGAAAGTAACAATACACCACAAAATATCAGGCTGGACAAGTGGCTATGGGCTGCAAGGTTCTTTAAGACTCGCGCCATCGCTAGAGATATGGTGCAGTCGGGAAAGGTCCAGTACAACGGGCAACGAGCCAAACCTGGTAAGCATGTAGAGCTTGGGGCGATGATTAAAGTTCCCGCGGGATGGGATATTCGTGAAATAAAGGTGCTAGGCTTAAGCGACAAGCGTTTGAGCGCCCCTTTGGCACAAGCACTTTTTGAAGAAACGGTTGAAAGTGTAACAAAACGTGAAGAAAACCAAGCTGCCCGAAAAATGAGCGCTTTTCATAGCCCTAAACCAGATCATAGACCTGATAAAAAGCAGCGACGACAGATTATTAAATTTAAGCAGCAATAGTGTGCTGCTCAACAGGATCATTTATGAGCGATTTCGATAAATTACACCGCTTCCTATTTACTCAAGCTAATGTTCGTGGCGAATTAGTTCGTCTTGATGAGAGCTTAAAGCAAATTGTGCACAGCTATGAATACCCTTTGCAAATTCAAACCTTGTTAAGTGAAATGGCGGCGGCGACGTCACTTTTAACGGCAACGCTTAAATTTAAAGGTGAAATTTCACTGCAAATTCAAAGCAAAGGCCCGGTGAGTTACGCGGTATTAAACGCCACTCATGAGCAAACGCTTCGCGGTGTGGCGCGCTGGGATGAAACGCTCGAAACCCTACCTGAAACGTTTTCAGAGCTATTGTCTCAAGCGGTGTTAGTCATCACAATTACACCAGATGAAGGCGAGCGTTATCAGGGTGTAGTAGCTTTAGATAAACCGTCTCTTGCTGAATGTATCGAAGGCTACTTTGCACAGTCAGAACAGCTTGCAACCAGCGTTCATCTAATGACAGACATGAGCGACTCTAAAAACGCGAAAGCGTCGGGTGTGCTGTTGCAAGTATTGCCTACCGATGCCAGCGCGACTGACGTGTCTCAAGCCAATGAGTTTGCTCACATCTCAAAACTTACCGAAACACTAACCAAAGAAGAGATGTTTTCTTTGCCAGTTGAGGACATTTTATACCGTCTTTATCACCAAGAAGACGTGGAAATGTACCCAGCAAAAGACGTATCGTTTGCGTGTTCATGTTCAAAAGAGCGCAGCGCAGAAGCACTTCGTCATGTTGAGAAGTCTGAACTTCACGCAATTATTGCTGAAGAAGGCGCGATAAAAATGAACTGTCAGTACTGCCACACAGAATACCGCTTTGACAGCATCGACGTGGAAGCTATTCACAGCGGTAACTTCGACGTACCGTCTTCAAATCAATAGCTTATTTGTTTTTTGAATGGTTTTAGAGGTTAGTCACAAAGCGAGTCATTACCCCTACACGACCACTATAGAAAAGGCACTTCTTATGAAGTGCTTTTTCTTTTTACGCTAAAGATGCGCTAGAAGACCCCCAAAATAACCTTCATACTTCACCTGTGGTGAAAAAGTAGTCACTAGTAAGTGTTTAAGTTCTCAACGACCTGTTGTCGTTTCATCTTTTTAAGTTTATTGAAAGCTTTCACTTCGACTTTCTAAAAATCTAACCATTTTTTATTTTGAAATTCATCGATCATTCAAGCCTTGCTACTCATATTTTCTGCATTTATATTCAGGGAAAACGCTTTTATTGTAATTAATTTACAATATTTATGAAATTTAAGTGTTTTGAATAGTGATTATATGTCTTATAAATGCGTCTAAGCCCTTATTTACTTTACACTCGAAGAGGTGATACTTTTTTGAAAGTGCTTTTGAAAAATTACATATAGGGTAACAGCCATGACCGCAGCAGCCTCAATTCAAACGGAACTGAAAGTAACGCCACTCACCGATCTGCCAAATGCAGAGCTTATCGAACGCGCCGTATTGCGCGGCGAAGGTGTACTAGACAAAAACGGCGCGCTTGTCGTTGAAACCGGCAAACGTACGGGGCGCTCTCCAAACGATCGATTTATCGTTAAAGAGCCAACAACAGAGAACCACATCGACTGGGGCAAGGTTAACAAGCCTTTTGACGCTGACAAATTCGATGCGCTGTGGGATAGAGTTGAAGCTTATCTTTCTACCCAAGAACATTTTCTATCACACCTTCAAGTGGGCTCGGACCCTGAGCATGCATTATCCCTTGAAGTAAGAACGCAAACTGCTTGGCAGCATGTTTTTGCCCGTAATCTATTTATCATTCCTGAACAATGGAATGTTAAGGGTGACCAGCCATGGCAAATCTTAAACGTACCTGGCTTCACTTGTGAACCAGAGCGTGACGGCACAAACAGCGACGGCACAGTTATCATTAACTTCGCTAAAAAGCGTGTCTTGCTTGCGGGCATGCGTTACGCAGGTGAAATGAAAAAAGCCATGTTTTCAGTGCAAAACTTCTTGCTTCCAGCAAAAGACGTACTGCCTATGCACTGTTCAGCCAATGTGGGTGAAGAAGGCGATGTGACCTTGTTCTTTGGTCTTTCAGGGACAGGTAAAACAACGCTTTCTGCGGATCCTAAGCGTTTCTTAATTGGTGACGATGAGCACGGCTGGGCGCCAGGTAGCGTATTTAATATTGAAGGTGGTTGCTACGCTAAATGTATCGACCTATCTCAAAAGAATGAGCCGGTTATTTGGAATGCAATTAAGTTTGGCACTATTTTAGAGAACGTAGTACTAGATGAAACGCGCACGCCAGATTATACCGATACATCTTTGACCCAAAACTCGCGTGCGGCTTACCCGCTTTCACACATTGAAAAGCGCGTATCTGAAAACCGTGGCGGCGAACCTCGCTCAGTCGTATTTCTAACGTGTGACGTAAGTGGCGTGTTGCCTCCTGTTTCGGTACTAAGCGAAGAAGCTGCGGCATACCACTTCTTAAGCGGCTACACAGCGAAAGTAGGCTCTACTGAAATTGGTTCTACTAGCGATATTGAATCGACCTTCTCAACCTGTTTTGGTGCGCCTTTCTTCCCGCGTCCAGCAGGTGTTTACGCAGAGCTTCTTATTAAGCGCGTGAAAGCGTTTGGTGCAAAGGTTTACTTGGTTAATACCGGTTGGACAGGCGGCCCTTACGGCACAGGTAGCCGTTTTGATATTCCTACCACGCGCGCCATTATTGATGCCATTGTGTCGGGCAATTTGGCTGACGTTGAAACTCAGCACATCGACGCGTTAAACCTAGATGTCCCAGTGGCCATTGAAGGCGTAGACAGTAACTTGCTTGTGCCGCAAAACACGTGGGCAGACAAGGAAAAATACAACGAATACGCTGCTAACTTAGTTAGCGACTTTAAACAGAACTTTGAAAAATATGACGTTAGCGACGCTATCGTTAAAGCCGGGCCGGGTAACTAATACTCGGTTCGCCCCTTCCCAACGTTCATCACACTCAACGTGATTGATGTTTTGCCCGCACCGTGTTGCGGGCTTTTTTATGCCTTCATACTCGTTTCTGCCGACCTATTAACATTTTTCACACAATGAATACGTATGTTTATTTAAGTCACTACTGCCTGCCGTTATCATTTAGTTAACATAAAAAGGTTTTCAGTGTCTGCAGCACCGAAATAAAATGAAGGGTTTTAGCATGTCGAAAAGACACGAGCGTTCGGTTTTATCTTCCACAATTAGCACAGCGTTCACACGCAGCCTGTTGGCGACTTTGCCTGTTCTTGCATTGTTATCAGGTAATGCAGTAGCCGACGTTGAGCAATTCTCTTTAGATGGTCACTCCCTTCACGTTGATACAGACACTAACGACTTCGTTGTAACCGCACTAGGTAATCAGAGCTTCCAAGTTACATTTCTAACAGACGATAACGGTAAGCCCTATGAAAACCTGCCGTCTATGGCTCTACCCGAAGATAAAAACACAAGCCCGCTTGCTGTGAATCTCTCTGAAACCCCCGCTACTATCTCGTTAACCTACGACGGTGTTGCAGCACGTATAGATAAGCAAAGCCACTCAATAAGCTATGTGCTAAACGGTGAAGTCGTCGCCAACGAGCGGGACGGGCTGTCCATTACCGAGGGTAGCGTCAGACTGTCTTTCTCGCTAGATGAAAACGAAAAACTTTATGGTGGCGGTCAGCGCGTTTTAGGTATGGACCGTCGTGGAAACGCCATGCCGCTGTACAACAAAGCACACTATGGTTACACCACGTCTTCAAACCAAATGTACTTTGGTTTGTCGGCGGTGATGTCGTCAAAAAATTATAGCGTATTGTTTGATAACACCGCTTCTGGCGAGCTAGATATTGGCAAAACGAACAGCGACGAGTTGCTATTTAAGGTGCAAGGTGGGCGCGCCAGCTACATCATGGTGTTGGGTGAAAACCTAGAAGATACGGTAACGTCTACTGTAGCAGTAACGGGAAAACAGCCGCTTCCACCGCGTTGGTTGTTAGGTAACTTTGCTTCTCGCTTTGGTTATAAGTCGCAGCAGCAGGTAATGGATGTTGTCGATGCCTTTAACACGCAAGATATTCCTGTTGATGCTGTAGTACTAGACCTTTATTGGTTTGGTAAAGACATAAAAGGGCACATGGGGAACTTAAGCTGGGACACTGCCACTTTCCCTGAGCCTGAAAAAATGATTAGCGAGCTACGCGCTCAAGACGTGAAAACCGTGCTTATAACCGAGCCTTTTATTCTCACGACTTCAAAGCAATGGGAAAGCGCGGTTGCCAATAATGCACTTGCACAAAACGATAATGGCACGCCTTACACCTTCGATTTTTATTTTGGCAATACCGGCCTGGTTGATGTGTTCAGTGAAAGCGGTCAAAATTGGTTTTGGCAGTATTATGAAAAGCTTGCTGCGCAAGGTGTTGCAGGCTGGTGGGGCGACTTGGGCGAGCCTGAAGTACACCCTGATGATATACAGCACATGTGGCAGTCGAAAAAAGTAAGCGGTGCAGAGGTTCATAATGGTTATGGCCACCAGTGGGCGAAAACCGTTTATAACAATTTAAATGAGCTTCAGCCTGACACACGCCCGTTCGTACTCATGCGCTCAGGCTTTTTGGGCAGCCAACGCTACGGTATGGTGCCTTGGACTGGGGACGTAAGTCGAAGTTGGGGCGGGCTAAAGCCACAGGTAGAACTCGCACTTCAAATGAGTGTTTTTGGTATGGCGTATACTCATTCCGATTTAGGTGGGTTTGCTGGCGGCGAAACCTTTGATGCTGAACTTTATACCCGCTGGCTACAATTTGGTACTTTTTCGCCGGTGTTTAGGCCTCACGCTCAGGATAATATTGCCCCAGAGCCTGTTTTCCATGCCGACCCGGTGAAGTCTATTGCGCGCAAGTTTATTCAGCTTCGTTACGACATGCTGCCGTACAACTATTCGTTGGCGTTTGAAAATGCACTGAACGGCACACCGCTAATGCGCCCACTGGCCATGGAGTACAGTGAAAGCTCATGGTTTGAAAATGCTGACAGCTATTTATGGGGCGACGCGCTGTTGGTATCGCCCGTGACCAGTCCTGATCAGAGCCAATGGACGACAGCCCTTCCAAAAGGCGTTTGGTTCGACTTTTTCTCAAACACCAAATACCAAGGTGAGCAAACGGTAGATTACCCGTTAACTCAAGAAAATTTCCCTGTATGGGTTAAGGCAGGAAGCTTTATGCCAATGTCAAAAGGGCTTGATCGTACAGAGCAGTTTAATGCTCGCGAGCTAGAGATACATTACTGGCACGACAGCTCTGTAACTTCCTCTTCTTACACCTATTACGAAGATGACGGTAAGAATCCAGCGTCTGTCGAAAAAGGTTTGTACACCACTTTACAGCTACACTCATCAGTTAATGATAACGCCGAATTGACCCTTTCTCTTGGCAGCGAAGGCAGCTACATAGGTATGCCTAAGCAGCGCAACATCACCTACGTGTTGCATGGGTTTAGCCAAAAACCTTCGCGTGTTTTGATTGATGGCCATAGCGTACCAGTAGCATGGGATGAAAAAGGGAAAACGCTTTCGCTTGCATTTTCGTGCGACTATCAGCAATCTGTAAAGGTAGTGATTATGCGATAATTAAGGGCAGCTGTTCTTTATTGCACAGTAAAGTTCAGCGTCCTCTGAAGGTTCACTTTGTGATTAAGGGGCATATCAACGCTGTGCCCTCGAGCCCGTATCCGATGTCATCGAACTGACGTTAACCGTGGAGCCTTAATGAGTCGACTTCCCGCTACCATTGTTATCTTTGCCGGTTTTTTCTTAATTGGTAAGTTATTTCTTCTATGGGGAATACTGCTGCCTGATATTGCCGCTGATTTGCAGATGTCTGAGGTCGTCAGTGGTGCTTTATTCTCGCTGTTTTCGGTAGGCATGATGTTAGGTGCCGTAATTGGTGGTAAATATGCCAGCCGCTTCGAGTACATGCCCCTGCTAGCCACGTTGTTCAGCCTGAATACAGGGCTTTTGCTTTTGGTGTCCGTACTATCATCTTGGCAGTGGTTTCTAGTGTTAGCCGTATTAATTGGTGTGGTGAGTTCAACAATATTTACCATTGGGCATACGCTTATCGCGCGCATGTACGCGGAAAAGCGCTTTACTATGATGGGCTTAATGGACTTTATGTTCAGCTTAGGTACGTTTGCCGCGTCGTTCTTTGTAACACTGTTATATCTTATTGAACAAAACTGGCGATTGCCTATTCAAGTGGTGGCGGGCGTGATGATTATTCTATCGTGCTATACGTTTATTGCCGCTCGGTCACAGGCAAAAGTACTTAAAGGTCAACCAAAACTGCCTAAGAAAACCTTGGCATTCGGCACCATTATTAAACAACCTGTTTTTATATTTCTAGCTCTGCTTACTTTTGGCTATGGTGCGGTAGAGTTTGGTAACGCGAACTGGTTTGTAAGCTACGCACAAAAAGGCTTAGGCTTTAGCGGCGAGCAGTCGCGTAATTTACTCGCGTGTTTTACCGCTGGTATGGTGATTAGTCGCCTGACCTTTCCATTTCTGCTTCGCTTTGTGTCAGTCCATCGCATGATAGTACTTATGGCCACCGCTTCACTTGCTGGTGTATTTGCGCTTAAATTAATGCCGACTTTCTACGGCATAGGCGCGGGTAATTTGCTGCTAGGTTTAGGGTTAGGTGGGCTTTTCCCGCTTGCACTGTCTGCGGCAATGAATATTGACAGCGACAATGGCCCTGTACTTTCTGGTATTGCTATTATCGGCAATTCTACGGGTGTGCAAGTGGCTTCTTTTTCTACCGGGCTTTGGGCTAACTTTGTACCCCTTACCACGGCATTTTGGGTGATCCCATTGGGTGGATGTGTGCTGTGGCTAGCTTCTTACGGTTACAGCAGAAAGATAAAGTACCACAAAGACCCCGTAGGCTGAGCGCTCTGATAAAGCCGAGAAACCTAAGAAAGCAGAGCGGACTGGCTTTGCGTGCACAAACATTTCTAGCCGGTATGCATAGCGCTACAAATTGACAGCGTAACGCAGGCTATTTCTTTGTAGGAAGCTCAGAAAGATAAGGTAAGTAAAACTCTGCCACTAACCCTTGCTGCGGGTGGTTTCTTAGTGACACTTCTCCATCGTGGGCCTCTACTATTCTTCGAATAATGGCAAGCCCTAGGCCAGAACCAGATGAATTGCGCGCTTTATCACCTTGTGCAAACGGCATGAAAACACTGTTTAATTCCTCTTCTGGAATACCTCGCCCGAAATCACGCACTTTGCAGTACACACGCTTTTCGTGACGGTTATAGAAACTGCTAATGGCAATTTCATCAGAGCCGTATTTAAAGGCATTTTCAATGAGGTTGTCGATGACTCGCTTCATTGCAATACGCCGCAGTGATAGTGGCGGAATGGCGTTAAGCTTTAATTCAATATGATGTTTATCATCTAAGTGCCTTGCTTGCACCAGCTCTGCAATAATAGTGTTTAAATCGGTTTCTTGGGTCACTTCTTCGGTGTCGTAACGTGCATAGTCAATGAATTGGTCAATGATAGCGTTCATGTCCTCTATATCGTTCACAATGCCGTCTTTTATCCAATCCTGATCTTCTGGCAGCATTTCTGATGCAAGGCGAATACGAGTAAGCGGCGTGCGCAAGTCGTGGGAAATACCTGCGGTCATGATATTACGGTCGTTCTCAAGCTGCTTTATGCCCTGATTCATACGGTTAAAAGCGCGAGTAACCTGAATCATTTCGGTGCTGCCTTGTTCGCGAAGCGGCGCTGGATGCTCACCTTTGCCCACGGCAATTGCTGCTTTTTGTAAGGCTGATAGGGGCCGCGTCATGCGCCTTACAAACAGCCAGCCACCGGCTACGCTCAATATCCCAATCACCATTAAATACATAGTCAGTGGGGAGATATTCGCTTCGTTTAAACCCGAAATGGGAATAGAAATCCAGGTGTCTGGGTAGCGATTAAGAGATATCCATACGATGTAAGGCGCGTTCTCGTCGCTAGCTTGTGTGGTTGTGCTAATGCGTACATCGGCAAGCTGCCTAAGCTGTTCACTAACCTGCGTTGATATATAGCTGTAATAAACCGCGCTTTCTAGGCCGTTCTTTCTCGCTACGCTTTCATCAAATACTTGTACCTGCGTTTGCTGAAAGTAGCGGTCCCGTGTTTCTTGGTTAGTCACCAGTAAATCGTTAGCCAGCACAGACTTAACTTGGGTTGCCAATAAGCTGTTAATTTGCTGGTAGCTGGGGTGAATAAAGTAATAGGTGACCGAGATGTAGGACACAATTTGGTTTATGAGCAACAACACGCCAATAAGCATGACGGTTTGACCAAATGCGCTTTTGGGAATTAAACGCATAGCTTGCCGTCGCTTTGTGTCATGAACCAGTGCTTGCAATGGCAGCATGTAAAAACATAATTAGGTTTCATGAGTAAACATACTTCATTAGCGAATAGGTTATGGCAGAGGTACCCGCCGTATCCGTCATAGTTACTATACTTGCTCGCCATCAGGCACAAATACGTAGCCTAAACCCCAAACGGTTTGAATGTAGCGAGGGTTGGCTGGGTCGTCTTCAAGCATTCTACGCAGTCGTGATACTTGAACATCAATACTGCGTTCTAGGGCGCTGTAGTCTCGGCCTCGCGCTAAGTTCATCAGTTTGTCTCGCGACAAAGGCTCGCGGGGGTGGGTAACCAAAGACTTTAATACCGCAAACTCGCCGCTTGTCAGAGTCAACGGCGTATCGCCCGCTGTCATCTCGCGGGTGGCGAGATTAAGTTTGTAATTGCCAAACTCTACAATTTGTAGGTCTTTAGACGGTGCGCCAGGTGCTTCGCTGCTGCGCCTGCGCAATACTGCTTTAGCGCGGGCTAAAAGCTCGCGCGGGTTAAATGGCTTTGGTAAATAATCATCCGCACCCATTTCAAGGCCTATAATGCGGTCAACTTCATCGCCCTTTGCGGTAAGCATAATAATGGGCATGTCGTTTTCTTGCTGGCGCAGGCGGCGACAAATAGATAAACCATCTTCGCCTGGTAGCATAAGGTCCAAAACCATAAGATGAAAATTCTCGCGCTCTAGCAGTCTATCCATCTGCTCTGCATTAGCGGCACTGCGAACTTGGTAGCCTTGTTCTAGCAAGTAGCGCTCCAGTAGGCTTCGCAGACGCATGTCATCATCAACAACGAGAATTTTAGAGGTTTCCTGACCCATACTCATACCTTTTGTTTTACGTTTGTTTCACTATAACCACAAGATGTGAAATACAAAAGCGAGAAAAGCGTAAAAGGCAGAGCATGTTTGTTACAAATAGTGTCTAAAACAGACAAGAACCCGTGTTGCTTATGTAATGCTAATCAAAGGTGGCGACATTAAGGGCTTTGGTATTGGCCGAACCGTTAAGTGTTTCTAAATATAACTGTATTATGGCATCAGCGCCCTGATGCGACTGTTCGAAGAACTGGTCGCTGATTTTTAAGGCGAAGCGCTGCCATGCACCCGCGTATTTCGTTAAAAAGGCCTCATGCCCCCATTCGCTTTGGCGCAGTTTTACGCGAGCTGGTGCGAAGAAAATCTCTGCGTTAAGCAGTTTGGGGTTGGGCTTTTCTTCGGCTTTCCAATCTGTAGCACCTATTAAGGTTACTTCGCTTAAGCTATCGCCAAGCAGCTCGCTAAGATTATTGATTAGCGTGCCGTTAGCTGCAAAATCAAGAAGCCAGTAACGCGAATCGCTACTGTCACTCGTAAGCGCAGATAGGTCATCATAGCTATACACTGCATCGTAGCAGCCAGTTGTTTTTACCATATCCACATTAGATTGAGAGGTTAACCCAACCACTTGGTAGCTGGCGTTTCGAACCGCTTTTTGATCTTTTAGTAGTTGCGCTGTACCCAACGCGGTTTTACTTGAAGCGCTAGATAGCAGTAAGGTTTCCCCCTTTGTTTTCTCAGCAACATAGTCATCAAGTACAAACGACGTCATATAGAGGGGTCTAAAATTTAGCTGCCATGCTTCACGGTTTTTGTCGTAGCCAGGGTCTGCCGCACAGCGCAAATATTGGTCGTAAACTGGGCTGATGCTTTTACGCATTTCATGTACGTCTGAAAATCCGTGTGGGGCGACTTTTCCCGCCTTTATTACCCAGTGGCTCGCCATGGGCAGGTAGCCGAATACCTTCTCGCCTTCTTTGATGTCAGGATGACAAGACGCTTTGACGGTAGCAAAGCCCCAAACGGGCACTATGCCAAAGCCGTTTGGGTTATCACAATTGTCACCACTTTGTGGTGGAAAAAAGCCCCAATAGCCCATTTTAAAACCCAATGCCGCGTAGGTAATGTTATTGGCAGAAAAGCCGAAGCTGTCGGTTTCAAGCAATACTTCGTCTTGCTGTAAATCGCTTACGTTAATATCGCAGTGAACAACTTTAGTGTTGGCAAGGTTCTGCTGATCTATCCAAATTTGCTGGCTTTGAATTGTAGTCATAATAGGTGCCCGACGGTCATAGAACTGGGTTAAAAGGCCCAGTTAAAAAGCTTAGTCAAAAAAAGCTTAGTCAAAAAAGCTAAGCAATAATAAACCTAGATTGACGCAGGGAATGAGCCATTACGACTTAATGTTTTAAATACATGCCTATAGAAGCGGTGTATATAGCCTACGGCTATTCGCTGGTGCTGAGCCAATCCATTTGATGACCAGCTCTTCGCTTTTTATTCAAAATATCTTCAAGCAGAGGTGTAAGAATAAGTTCCATTGCCAGTGCAATTTTGCCTCCCGGTACAACTAATGTATTGATACGAGACATGAATGAACCGTCGATCATTTTTAGCAAATAAGGATAATCGACATTCTTCATTTCACGCCTGAACCGCACTACAACAAAGCTTTCATCTTGGGTTGGGATTTCCCTGGCACTGAACGGATTCGAGGTATCAACTGTCGGCACGCGCTGAAAGTTAACATGGGTACGCGAAAACTGCGGCGTAATATAGTGGAAGTAATCGTCTAGGCCGCGAACAATACTGCTCATTACCGCTTCACGAGAATGACCGCGGTCAGTGGTATCACGCACAATTTTTTGAATCCACTCTAAATTTACAATCGGCACCATGCCTACCAGTAAGTCTACGTGCTTCGCTACATCGTTTTCTTCAGTTTTGACGCCGCCGTGCAAGCCTTCATAAAACAGTAAGTCGGTGTTTTGAGGCAAATCTTGCCAAGGGGTAAAGGTACCCGGCATCTGGTTAAAAGGAACGGCTTCATCAAAGGTGTGAAGGTATTGCCTAAACTGACCTGTACCCGAACTGCCATATTCTCTAAAAAGCGTCTCCAGCAGTTCAAAGTCGTTGGCTTTAGGGCCAAAATAGCTGATATGTCTGCCTTGTTCTTGGGCTTTACGAATTTCTACTTCCATTTCTGGGCGAGTGAAACGATGGAAACTATCACCACCAACTACTGCAGCATTAACATTTAAGTTCCTGAAAATATGGCGAATAGCATTGGTCGTGGTAGTAGTACCCGCGCCAGAAGAACCTGTTATAGCAATAATAGGATGTTTGACAGACATAGGAATTCTTTTTGGAAATGACGGGTACTAGTTATAAGCTGATGAGCGACAAGAATCAAGGGGGCGAAAACGTGCACGCGGTCAAATTTCAGGTAAGTATTTGCGATTAGACCACTTCGCAATCAATTGTCTGGCCTTTTATGATGGTGCTGTAATAGGCGCACAATTAATTTTGCTTCTTCTTCATCTAAATCAAGCAATGCTCGCACGTGTTCTAAATGGTGTATATCGTGCTCACTTAGCTTTCCATCGTCTAAAACACTTCTTACTGTATCTTTAAACCGAGCGCGTTTAAGCTGCATTTGGGTGGTATAGCTTGACGATAAAATGCCCGCGGGCAAGGCATAAAAGCAAATGCCCATAATCGTTATTAGCCCCCCAAATACCTTGCCTAACGCTGTAACGGGAACGGCGTCGCCATACCCTACCGTAGTAAGTGTAACCAGCGCCCACCATAATGAGGCGGGAATACTGCTGAAGACGTCGGGTTGTGCAGTGTGTTCGATATAGTAAATACACGTGGCGGCAATAACAGTGAACAGTAAAAGTACGCTTATAGCAGCAATCAGGCTATGCGATTCGTTGCGCAACACCGTGATAAGGGTTTGCACTGAACGGGAATAGCGCCCAATTTTCAAAATTCGCAACACCCTAAATACTCGCAATATGCGAAGATCAAATGCCACGAAAACACTTAAGTAAAAAGGTAGAATCGCCATTAAATCCACCAGCGCCATAGGGCTTTTTATATAAGCCCAACGTTTTTGCCAAGCGGTTGTTTTTTCTTGGTGAGTGCGGTTAGCTTGGGAAGTACGGTTAGGCGCTGATGCACTGCTGTAAACGCGAAGTATGAATTCAACAGTGAAAATAAGTACCGAAACGACCTCAATGATATGCAGCTCATGCTGCCAAAGGGCGGGAATGCCCGGTACGGTTTCTAGCATCATGGCTGCTACATTTACGATAATCAGCGCGATAAGGAGTAGGTCAAACAACTTACTGAGTTTTTTGTATTCGTGAGCGTCGCTAGCAGGAGCGAGGATGTGATAGCACGCGTTTTGAAAGGACATAGCCAAGATTGTGATAGAACGAATATCCTTTTTATACCAATAACAGCGCGAAATTGGTAATGCTTCTGATAAACAGAAAATTTTGTTATGCAGCTTTTCAAACGCAGTAGGGCTCAAAACATGTTAGTTTAAACGTCAAGAAGGCAAACTAAGAGCGTATTCAATTGAAAAGTACTAAACCCCTAGTATCAGCATTCACCTCTACATTACTTGTCGCTATGCTTGCCCCAGCAGCACAGGCGAAGCCGGACAGTGTTATATTTACCGCGAATGCACCCGTTATAGATGGCGTAGCAAGTGATGCCACTTGGAAAGAAGGTGAATGGCACGAAATGACCTCGCTGATGTGGGGCACCAGTCCCGAGCCCAGTGACTTTTCTGGTAGATATAAATTACGCTGGGATAAAAAGGCGTTGTACCTATTAGCAGAAATAGAAGACGACCACCTCTCAGATACCTATGCCAATCCGCTAGAGCGATATTGGGATGATGATTGCCTAGAAATTTTTATTGATGCGGATGCCTCTGGTGGCGATCACTTTAATAATTACAACGCGTTTGCTTATCACTTGGCGCTAGATAATCAAGTTGTTGATATTGGCCCGAATAAAGCGGGTGAAGCGGTGCCGCAACTGTATAACAATCATGTTGAAAACAAATGGCAGCGAGATATATCGGCGCCTCATAAGATTTATTGGGAAGCGGCCGTGCGTGTATTTGACGATAGTTATCAGCATGGAAAAGACAACTCACCATTAACCTTAAAAGAAGGTATGGCTCTGGGCTTTATGCTGGCCTACTGTGACGCCGATGGCGGCGACAGAGAGCACTTTATGGGCTCTCACGAAATTACCCCCGTGAACGGCGACAAAAACCTAGGGTTTAAGGATGCGTCTGTGTTTGGGAAAGTGATTTTAGCGAAGTAGTGAAGACCTTAATCGAGGCTTTTGGGTCTTAAAAAGGAGTTCGCGCGCCCTCTTCCGTCAGTGTATTTCTATAAGATAAGGTTAATGCACTGGCTGTGGGTACTCGCCTATTTGATAATCGAATTGCTAACGGTCAAAGCCCAAGGTAGCTACTGTTCTCCAAATAAAACAACAAGGCCTTCGGGCACTTCGGCGGTTGATAAAATATACGTTATTGAGTTTTTATTGCTAAGTACATAGCTCAACGCTTCCTCTTGAGAGCTAAATTCCTTTGGTGGGGTCTTTCTTCCACTAAAGCGCATTTGCGCCCAATATCCTTGGATGCGAGACTCGGTTAAAGCGATGAACTTGGTGTTGAATATTGTTCTGGCGGTATTGGGTGGTCGCAATCCTACAGGCTCTATGTCCCAGTCAGAGGATTTTCCCATAAAGATATCTCGAATTTGCCATTTTTCAGTTGGTGCGTCTTGTACCTGCAAGTTAGCAACAATCATTATTTCTTCGCACTTTGCGAAGGATGCAAACATTGCAACAAGAATGGCAAACAACAGCGTGTGTATTTTCATTAAAACACCCACTCTAGTGCAAATTGGGTGAGTACCGCATTTCTATCGAAGGTTGGGTCTTTGATTTCTGAATAGAATGAGTTTTGCCCCTCCTCACCTCTTAACCAAGTCACCTCAGCTTTGGCAGACATATTGTGTCTAAAGTCCCAGCGAAGTCCTACCGAGAGTGAGTCAAGGTTATAGCGTGGAAGATTATCTACTATTGCGTCATAGGCAAAAGACAATGAAGTGAGTTGTGGAGATTGGCCCTTCGGAATTTGATTGGTTGGGACATCGTTGCTGCTATTCGCTGACGCAATAGTAGTAAAAACTTGAAAGTTATCAAAATAATGACCAATGGTAATGTAATATGCATTAACTTCAGGGACACTGATTAAATCTGATTCAATTTTGATAATTTCAGAGTAAACAAAATAGTCGAGAGAGTCATATTGCAGGCTTGCTTGATAAGCGATTGCATCTGAATCAAATCGAAAAACGTTGGCGTTTTCTGTATAGCCCGCAAGTTCCAAAAGTGTAGCAAAGTCTTGAAAGCCTGGGATGTCTGCAAAGAAGTCAGACGACACTATGGCGGAAGCCCGTGCGCGAAAGCCGCCCTTAGATATGCCTAAAATGAGCCCCCGAATATCGTTTACTTCAATGGCTGTTTCTTCACCTGCACGGTCAAAAGTACCATCATAAGTGCCGTAATAAGCTTCAATTTCTACGTTTAACTTATCAAAGTGGATGCGGTACGTTGTGCTGAGTCCTTCATAGTTTGAAAATAAGAAACCGCCGTAAACCTGTTCGGGAGGCGTAATCCAGGGGTAAGCGAAGCCCACATCAATGACATCACTGTAGCGAAAAAATGGGGTTCTCAATTTGCCTAATTTGAAGCTCCAATTCGAGCTTGCCTCATAGGTTAGATAGAGCCATTCAAGGCCAGAGTCTCTATCGTCGTTAGAATGACCAAGTAATTGCCCAGATAATTTAAGCTTTTCACTAATGCTTATGTCCGCTTGTAACGCAAATAATGACTGTTCAGAAAAACTAAAATCATTTGAGTAGCCCTGAAATTCAGCTTTGCTCGTGTCTAGCTGTCCTCCAACCACCCTAGCAAAGCCACTGATACCTATCGAGTCAGAGAGTGTTTCGCTGCTCTTCGCCGCACAGGTAAAGCATGCTAGACATATTGCCAGTATGTTAAGGGTTTTCATTCACCGCGAATTCTTTTGTACTTTGATTTCATTCAAGTATAGACGCTCAAAGAAAAAAGTTGCGTGTTTTAAGTTCTTTATGTGGAAGTTAAGTGAAATAGCTGAAAGCTTTGTGATATAAAAAACGCGGCTTAGGCCGCGTCTTTATTGTTTGTGTTATATGCGTCGCTTATTAAGCCTCAGCTTCACGGGCAATTGCACGGTGTGCAATGTCAGTGCGATAGTAGACATCTTTAAACTGAATGGTCTTAAGTAGCTCATAGGCTTTTTGTTGCGCTTCAGTTACGTTATTACCTAACGCTGTTGCGCAAAGCACGCGGCCTCCAGCGGTAACAACATCACCGTCTTGAAGTGCGGTACCTGCGTGGAAAACCTTTCCATCTAACTTAGCTGCTTCTTCAAAACCGGTAATCACGTCGCCCTTGTCGTAGCTGCCTGGATAGCCGCCCGCGGCAAGCACAACACCTACCGATGCGCGCTCGTCAAACTCAATGGTTTTGCCTGCAAGCTCGCCTTTACACGCTGCTTGGCAAAGTGGAACCAAATCAGATTTTAAGCGAAGCATAATAGGCTGGGTTTCTGGGTCGCCAAAGCGGCAGTTGTACTCAATGACCTTTGGTGTGCCGTCGGCCATAATCATAAGGCCCGCATATAAAAAGCCAACATAGTCGTTGCCTTCAGCGGCCATGCCATCAACCGTCGGCATGATCACTTCCTGCATAATGCGGTCGTGAATGTCTTGCGTAACAACTGGAGCTGGAGAATAAGCGCCCATACCACCTGTGTTTGGGCCTTTATCGCCGTCAGCCGCACGTTTGTGATCTTGGCTGGTGGCAAAAGGCAGTACGTTCTTACCGTCTACCATAACGATAAACGACGCTTCTTCACCGTCTAAGAACTCTTCAATAACTACGCGGCTGCCAGCTTCGCCAAAGGCATTACCTGCTAGCATGTCGCGGATAGCATCTTCAGCTTCTTCAAGGGTCATCGCAACAATAACACCTTTACCAGCAGCAAGACCGTCGGCCTTTACTACGATAGGCGCACCTTTTTCACGAACATAGGCAATAGCCGGATCAATCTCGGTGAAGTTTTGATACTCAGCCGTAGGAATATTGTGGCGAGCCAAAAAATCTTTGGTGAAAGCTTTTGAGCCCTCAAGCTGGGCGGCAGCTTGTGTAGGGCCAAATATCATTAAACCAGCGTTAGTGAACGCATCTACTACACCTGCAACTAGCGGCGCTTCTGGGCCTACAATAGTAAGCGCTACATCGTTTCCTTGAGCAAAAGAAACTAAGCCGGCGATGTCGTTTACATCAATAGCTACGTTCTCAAGCTTAGGCTCTGTAGCAGTGCCGGCATTACCTGGCGCTACAAATACTGTTGAAACATCAGAAGACTGCGCTGCTTTAAACGCTAGCGCGTGTTCGCGGCCACCGCCGCCAATTACAAGTACGTTCATTAACTGTTCCGTTTTGAGTGTTTAATATTATGATTTTGGTTTGGTGAATTTTAGCGTCATGCGGTTGCTCTCGCCAATCGCCATGTATTTTTCACGATCTTGGTCGTCTAGCGCCAAACGTGGAGGTAGCGTCCACACACCTTTCGGGTGGTCAGCTGAATCCATCGGGTTTGCGTTTACATCGCTACTTGCTTCAAGCACAAAGCCTGCTTTTTCAGCGGCAGCAACAACGTAAGAACGCTTCATGTAGCCACTTTTCTTCATTGCTTCATCGTCTGCGCTTTCCGGTAACTCATGTTCCACTACGCCCATTACGCCACCTGGCTTAAGGGCTTTAAAGAAAGCGCCAAATGCGTTGTCGATGCCTTCATCCCCGTGACGCATGTACCAGTTGTGTACGTTGCGAAAAGTTAGCACCATATCAGCGCTGCCAGCTTCGCTAATATCTAGCGCTTTCATAGGGTCGAATGCGGTAAGTTCTGCACCTTCATACTTCATGCCCGGCTTCATTTTCTCTTTAAAGCCTTCTACCGACTTTTTGTAGTAGCCGCTGGTTTCATCGTCTACATAAAAGTGGGCTGCAACGTATTTTCCGTCTTGTTTTACAACAGAATGAAGAATGTCGGCATACCAGCCGCCGCCCGGCGAAATTTCAACGACGGTCATGTCTGGCTGTAGGCCAAAAAAGCGTAGTGTTTGCTGAGGGTTGCGATACTCGTCGCGAACTTTGGCTTTATCAGAGCGGATATCGCTCATCGCGGCGTCAGAGATAGCATCAGCACTGGCATAGGTTGCTGTTACGCCAAGTGTCGCGGCTAACACGAATTGGGCTAACTTTTTCATTCTTATTTCCTTTTTCTGTCGAGGGTAGGTAATTGTCTATGCGGACTAGTAAAACATAACATTTATTAGTAACACTATTACTACAAATTACCACGGGTCAGATCAAGCCTATCAGCTAACCCCTATTTGCACTTACGCCTTAGCAGAATAATTCGCACCTTTGTCGCTTCGATAAGGTTTCATTGCAACCAAGCAAATGATCTTGAGTTTGCGCATTAAAAAGGGTTAAGGAAAAATAACAAACACACAGTAAAGTAACAAAATGCCACTTTACTGCGTGTTTAACTTAGGTATTGGTTTCTCTCACTAAGCCTGCACTAAAAGATATAGCGTAGATACCTATTAGTGACGGAAGTGACGCATGCTCGTAAACACCATAGCAATGCCGTGTTCGTCAGCAGCATCAATTACTTCTTGGTCGCGCATAGAACCGCCAGGCTGAATTACTGCCTTAATGCCAGCTTCAGCTGCAGCGTCAATACCGTCACGGAATGGGAAGAAAGCGTCAGACGCCATGACAGAGCCAGCTACTTCAAGGCTCTCGTCAGCTGCTTTAATACCGGCAATTTTTGCAGAGTAAACGCGGCTCATTTGACCTGCGCCCACACCTACTGTCATGCCGTCTTTGCAATATACAATCGCGTTAGACTTCACGTATTTTGCTACCTTCCAGCAGAACATAAGGTCGCGCAGTTCTTCTTCACTTGGCTTACGTTTAGTCACAACTTCTAGGTCTTCCATTTCAACCATGCCGAAGTCGCGCTCTTGAACTAACAAACCGCCGTTTACACGTTTAAAGTCATAACCTTCAGTTAGCTGACCAGCCCAGTCGCCGCATGCTAGAAGGCGTACATTCTTTTTCGCACTTACGACTTCTTTTGCTTCATCGCTTACTGTTGGTGCAATAATGACTTCTACGAATTGACGGTCAACAATGGCTTGTGCTGTTTTCGCATCAAGCTCGCGGTTAAACGCGATAATGCCGCCAAATGCAGACGTAGGGTCAGTTTTAAATGCGCGATCGTAAGCACTTAGAATATCGTCGCCAATAGCAACACCGCACGGGTTAGCGTGTTTAACAATGACACATGCTGGCTCTTCGAATTCTTTTACGCACTCTAGCGCCGCATCGGTATCAGCAATGTTGTTAAACGATAGCTCTTTACCTTGAAGCTGAGTAGCAGTAGCAACAGACGCTTCTTGAATATCATTTTCTACATAGAAGGCCGCTTCTTGATGGCTATTTTCGCCATAGCGAAGGTCTTGCTTCTTAGTAAGCTGCATATTGTAAGTACGCGGGAATTCGCTGCTATCTTCACAACAACCTGTTTCGCATGCAGCACTATTTAAACGGGCACCGAAATAGTTCGCAATCATGCCGTCGTATTCAGCTGTGTGTTCAAATGCTTTAATGGCTAGGTCGAAGCGAGTGCTGTAAGACAAAGAGCCGTTATTCTCATTCATTTCAGCAAGTACGCGAGGATAGTCTGACGCATTAACCACAATAGTCACATCTTTATGGTTTTTTGCAGCAGCACGCACCATGGTTGGGCCACCGATATCAATATTTTCAATTGCATCTTCTAGCGTGCAATCTTCGTTTGCCACTGTTGCAGCAAATGGGTAGAGGTTAACCACCACAAGATCGATAGGTGCAATGCTATGCTCTTCCATCACCGCTTCATCGGTACCGCGACGACCAAGGATACCGCCATGAATTTTAGGATGAAGAGTTTTAACACGACCAGCCATGATTTCTGGGTGACCTGTGTGATCAGAGACTTCTTTCACAGGTAAGCCAGCGTCAGCGAGTAGTTTAGCAGTACCGCCCGTCGACAGAAGTTCTACGCCAGCGTTATGCAGCGCTGTCGCGAAATCGAGGATACCGGTTTTATCAGAGACACTAAGGAGAGCACGTTTAATTGGTTTTGGTGTTTGCATAAATTTTAAGTTTCTAATGTTGTAGTGTTGAAACAAAAAGAGCACCATTTGGTGCTCTTTGGTGGGCAAAGCCCTAGGAATCTTAGTTCATGCCGTATTGCTTAAGCTTCTTGCGAAGTGTGCCACGGTTGATGCCCATCATGATGGCAGCGCGGGTTTGATTGCCGCGCGTGTAAGTCATGACTTCTTCTAGCAGCGGCGCTTCAACTTCAGCCAGTACCATTTCGTACAGGTTGTCGATGTTTGCGTTATCCAATTGCTTAAGGTACTTATTAACCGCTTGCTTTACAGAGTCACGCAGTGGCTTTTGAGCTTGCGTTTGTGAAGGCGTAGTTACTGTAGTAGTAAAAGGTGAAGTCACGTTTTGATCGAACATAATACTGTGTTGCTCTTAAGTTAGTCATCACTATGCTGCGGGAGAAATCTGTCGGGTTTCTCGTGTCTGCAGCGCTTGAAAATATGCATTTAGTGCATCGAGTTGCTTATTCGCTTCATCGATAGCGTTAAACGTTTTACGAAACTGACGATCCGTATCGTGCTCCGCGAGATACCAGCCCACGTGCTTACGGGCAATTCTCACACCGGCTATGTCGCCATAAAAGTCCTGCACATTGGCTACGTGCTCATGCAAGAGCTTATATAGCTCTGACAGTGGTGGTGGTGCTAGGTTCTCGCCCGTTTCAAGATAATGTTGGATTTGCTTAAATATCCAAGGCTTACCTTGCGCGCCGCGACCTACCATTACGCCATCTGCACCGGTGTAATTCAGCACCTCTTGTGCTTTCTCTGGAGAAGTAATGTCACCATTTGCAATAACCGGAATTGAAATTGCCGCCTTTATTTGGCGTATGGTGTCGTATTCAGCTTCTCCTTTGTACATACAAGCTCGTGTTCTGCCGTGAACAGCAAGCGACTGTATGCCGTTTTGCTCTGCAATGCGGGCAATGTCTACCCCATTACGATTTTCTGGGTTCCAGCCGGTACGAATTTTCAGTGTTACGGGTACATCAACAGCATTAACTACTGCTTTTATAATCGCTTCCACTGTGTCTGGGTATTGAAGCAATGCAGAACCTGCAAGCTTCTTATTAACCTTCTTAGCAGGACAACCCATGTTGATGTCGATGATTTGCGCACCGTTATCTACATTAAATTGCGCCGCTTGAGCCATAAGCTCAGGGTCAGCCCCAGCTATCTGTACAGAGCGAATGCCTTCTTCACCCTCATGATTCATACGCGCTTGCGATTTTGCAGTGTTCCAAACCTTCGGATTACTCGAAAGCATTTCTGAAACAACAAGCCCTGCGCCTAAGCGTTTACAAAGTTGGCGGAACGGTCTGTCTGTTACGCCAGCCATGGGGGCCAACATCAAATTGTTTTCTAACTCGTAAGGTCCAATTCGCATTGTAAAATGTATAGCTCGCCATCTAAAACTGCACAGAAAATATACACCCGGCTAAAACGGGGCGCTAAGTGTACGTGTTTTCGCAAGGCTTGAAAAGGCTAAAAATCACACAAAATTTCACTTCGTGGTCTTGACAGTGAAAAAAATCTGTCACATTAGTAATCTAACGTCGATTTTTAGACTAAATATCGTACGAAAGTCTTACAGCCCCCGATTTGAAAGGGCTGTAATGTGAAAAAAATTAACAATTTATTAGATTACTGTGACCGTGTTAGTACGTTTTTATAGCGAGTTGCGAGCAGAAAATATCACTTTTACCAAACGAACATCTCATGTTGCAGTTTATTTAATACTCAAAACTAACGTTTTTGGCCAGAAACTCGTGCCCACTCGCCGTCGATGGCACTGGGTTCTAAGGTAATATTTATTGCATAGGCGTCTTCAATTCGTAAGACTTGCTCAGCCAATATGCCGGAAAGAACTAACAAGCCACTTGATTTGCAATAGTTAGTAATAACGCTTTGAAGCTCAAGCAATGGACCTGACAATATATTCGCCATAACCACATCGGCTTCTAGTTCAGGCTGGTCTTCAGGTAGATACACATCTAAGCGGTCTTCAACGCCATTGCGGCGCGCGTTTTCTTTTGTCGCTTGAAGGGCTTGCGGGTCAATATCAATACCAATAACGCGCTTAGCACCTAGTTTCAATGCAGCCAGCGCTAAAATGCCTGAACCACAGCCAAAATCGACCACAGTTTTATCTGTCATATCTATGCCGTCTAACCAACGTAGGCAAAGTGCAGTCGTAGGGTGCGTACCTGTTCCAAAGGCAAGACCTGGGTCCAACATCACATTAACGGCGTCAGGGTCTGGAACATCACGCCAGCTTGGGCAAATCCATAAACGTTCGCCAAACTGCATTGGGTGGAAGTTATCCATCCATTCCCGCTCCCAGTCTTTATCTTCAAGCGGCTCTAACTTGTATTTAAAGTCTGGGCCAAGCACTTTAGCCTTACCTAGGCGCTGCAGAATACCTTTCATATCGGCATCTGCTTCAAACAGTCCGACTACTTGTGTGTCTGGCCACAATAACACTTCACCCGGTTTGGGTTCGTACATTGGGGTGTCTTTCGCATCGACATAGGTAACCGCCTGCGAGCCATTTGCAGTTAGCATGTCGCCTATTGATTCCGCGTATTCAGAAGAAGTATTAATTCGAAGTTGTAGCCAAGCCATATTTATCGTTCGTTGGGACCTTTGCTAGTTATTGTACCTTTGCTTGGCGTTAAACAAAATGAAAGCAAGCGAAAAGCGGTAACAAGAGGCGTTATTTATATTTTCTTAGTAGAAAATAAAAAAACTTATCCTTTTGTCCACTGGTGAGAATTACAAACGAGCCTATAGTTATCAATGCGGTTTGATTCTAAAGTTAACCGGAGTTCTATGCGTTTTCTTATTCTGTTTGTGTTCATAATTACTACTGCTTTGCCTACTAAGGCCCGTGAACTAGACGTGGTGGTTGGCTGGAACAAGCCGCCCTATGTTATTTCACAAGAGCACAGCGGTTTTGAAATTAACCTCATAAGAGCCATTTTGTCAGAAATGGGGCATACGCTTTCGCCCATCTATGTTCCGTTTGGGCGAACTGCGCGGCTCTTGAAAGATAACGCTGTGGATATAGGCCTTACACAAAACGCAGCACATAATGTGGATGTTTCTGTCCTTTCCGACCCATATATCATTTATCAAAATGTTGTTGTGACAAAAGCGCGGAGTAACGTTGTTATCGGTGATGTCAGTGATCTCAAGGGCAAGCGCGTCATTGGGTTTCAAACTGCGCAATCGGTGTTAGGTGAAGAGTTCCAGCAAGCAATAGCGTTAGAGCCAATGTACATGGAAATGGCAAGGCAGGACCGTCAGGTCGATATGCTTATGCTCGACCATGCGGACGCTATTGTTTTAGATAGAAATATTTTCAATCATTTTAAATTCAAAAATAGCGCCTATATTGAAGAAAAAACACTGTTTCATGAGGTGTTCCCCATTTCGGTGTATTGCGCGGCTATACCGGACGCTGAAATGAGAGCAAGGTTTAATGCTACCCTTCATCGCTTTATTGAAGATGGTCGGTATCAATTACTACTTGATGAATATCAGCTTGATAATCTGCTTCACAAACTGCCTGCCACACTGTAGACACATACTTTGTAGTGTAAAGAGTGAACCATTTCTAGTTCAACGTATATCAAACTAACGATACAGTAATGCTTGTCACTTTCTACCTAGCCGTAGATAAGGCATGATGGCATGGGAACAATCTCATAAGATCAATGGCATAAAAACTATGCGTTAAGGAAAGCTCTATGTTGAAACAGTGGTATCTACTAGTTGCTGTCTTGCTGTGCACCGCCTGCGTGTCGCAATCAAACCATGAAAATTATGATAATAACAAGTGGCTAGATGAGCCAGCATACCTTCAGGCTCAAGCTATTGCTAAAGGCGATACTACATCGGCAGAGCTGGTCAGCGGTTATTTAGCTCGTATTAGTGAGTTAGATAAAAAGACAAATAGCGTTTTAGCGCTAAACCCCAATGCCTTAGCTGAGGCGAAAGCCATTGATAAACAAGTCGCTAATGGTGCCGCATTAGGCCCGTTAGCCGGTATTCCCATACTTTTGAAGGACAATATTGAAAGCGCAGAAATGCCCACAACGGCAGGTTCTATGGCGCTAATCAATAACGACACCGGACGAGACGCCTCTATTGTAGCGAAGCTAAAAGCGGCGGGTGCGATCATTCTAGGTAAAACGAATTTATCTGAGTGGGCAAATTTTCGCTCGGAATCATCGATAAGTGGTTGGAGTGCAGTAGGGGGCCTAACTCGAAACCCTCACATATTATCGAGAAGTGCTTGTGGTTCGTCGTCTGGCTCGGGCGCAGCGATGTCGCTTCGATTAGCGTCACTTGCCGTAGGTACTGAAACTAATGGCTCTATAATCTGCCCAGCATCTATTAACGGTGTAGTGGGTTTTAAGCCAACCGTTGGTTTACTTTCAAGAACGCATATTGTGCCCATTTCTTTCAGCCAAGATACGGCTGGACCAATGACCTCAAACGTTCAAGACGTATGGCTAATGACAGCGGTTATGGCTGGCGAAGATGCAAGCGATAGTGCTACTGAAAAAGCCGCTTCTTACCGCCCCGACATACCTTCATCAGAAATGCTTGCTACAGATTTAAAGGGCAAACGCATTGGTGTTGTCAGGTATCGCCAAGGCGACAACCCTCACGTACTAGAGGTCTACGAAAGTGCACTAAACCAGTTAAAAGCATCGGGTGCTACGCTGGTAGATATTAGCGACTTTTCTCAGCCTGATTCCTTTTGGGCCGACTCTTACAATGTTTTACTGAGTGAGTTCCATCATAGTATCAACGAATATTTGTCGGGGTCGCCGGCAGAGATCCCTGCAAGAAACTTATCTGAGCTTATTGCTTTCAACAACAAAACCGAGCGAGAGTTGGCGTTATTCAACCAAGATATTTTTGCAAAGTCGCTAGCGTCGGCGCCTATTGATAGTGAAGCGTATCAAAGCGCCCTTCGCCTTATTCAAGATACAGCGGGTAAAAATGGTATTGATGCATTATTAGCAAGGCATAACGTTGATGTGTTAGTTGCACCTTCTAATAGCCCTGCGTTTTTAATCGACGGTGTGTATGGCGATCATTCGCCAGCCGGTTTCATTGGTATCGGCTATTTGGCGGCTGTTGCAGGCTATCCGCACCTTACAGTACCAGCAGGCCAGGTAAGGAACCTCCCTGTGGGAATTAGCTTTATCGGAGGCAAGTGGCAGGATGAAAATGTGCTGAAAATAGGCAAAGTCTTTGAAGCAAAACATGGCTTCTTCATTAAGCCTGGTCTTTTACCAACTCGTTTTGCCAACCCAAGTTTAAAAGGTATTGATGAAGGGGTTCAAGTAACCGCTAAGTAATGATAATTACCTGTAATTTAAAACCTATTAAAAGATGTTTAAACGAGTAAGCCTTGATGATTAAAGTGACTCAAATTAATTGAACATTTCAGTTAATGAGAGTCATTTTATGTTCTGCCCACAATTTTTAAAAATAAGTTAAAAAAATGTGGTCAAATTTTGCTCAATGTGTAAAGCTGACGCTTGTTGACTTGAACGGTACGTCTTTTCAGACAGCCAAATTACGGACATTGTTCATTGCCTGAATTCGCTTGGCGAGAAGAAGTGTAGTGGAGAGGTCAACACATATAAATAATGACTGCGGTAAATGTCACTTCATTCTAGATTATCACTATGGAGGTGTATTATGTCTGGAACTTCTGAAGCAGTTACTCAGGCCACGAGACTAAGCGAAATTGGATTCCCTGAATTTACGACTAAACTCATAACCGATGTGTTTGACGCATTAATCTCTAGCAACATCCGCCAAACCGAAGCTTATATTGAGCTTCTCCAACAAACTAGCAAATCGCTTACTTCCTTTATCAATGACACCAAAGACGATATTAGTGGTGACATGATTTTAGATTTTTTAGCTCGTGCGTTACCCGCTGATGTGGACGATCAAGAGAAGGTTACCGCTGTTGAAAATAACGGAGGAAACGCCACATTAGATCAAGCTCAAGCTAATGCGTTAAATGAAGCACTCGAAACCCCTGCAGAAGCTGGAGTAGCCGACAATAATCAAGTTGCTGTAGATGGTCAAAACTCGTATGACGCTATTCTAGATGCGGTAGCGAGGCGAATATCGGTGAATAAATACGACATGCTCAAAGAAATGGTCAAGCAAGGAATCTTGCGCTTGGTCATTGAAAATGGCGACATAGAAACGCGTTTAACGTTTACAACCTATGGCTCGTCTTTTAGCCGAGAAACACAAAACAAATACAACCGCAAAGCGTTTTCTGCACAAGCTCGTGCTAAAACTGGCTCTATTTTATCTCGGTGGGTAAAAGCATCGGCATCAACTAAGTATTCGAATGTGACAGTAACGACAACGAGTAAAGTTGATCAAGATAGATCGGGCTCAAGAGTAAATATTTTGGTGGTGTGAAAATTAACTTCCGCACCGATTATTTACCGCTAGATCAGTAAGGAAACGCGCCATGTCAAACTCAGCTCTTAATGAGCTGGGTTTTGCCGAGTTTGTGGCAAAGCTCATCTCAGATACGTTTGGTGCGGTTCTCGCATCGCAAATCGAACAACAAGATAAAATATCAGAACTAAGCAGTTTATTGTCACTTTCAGACGACGAGTATGTTGCAATATGTATGCAAGACGATGAACTTGTTTTCCAATTAGAAGAGAACCTTAAACAGCGTTATCCGTTTGATAGCGATACAGAGCATGCGGTCTACAAGGGCGCACCGTATCAAGCACCGACGCAGCAAAAAGAAGAGTCCCCCCCATTTTTTAAAGACCTAGGAATTTCACTAGAGGAAAAACAGGACTTTTCAGGCAAAAAATTAACCGAAGAAGGAGCAAAGAAAGTAAAAATAGCTGTCATGCTAACCATTGCGCAAAAACAACGGCAATTACTCTCTGATGTGTTGGTAAACGGCATTCCTAAGCTATCTGTCGATCATGGTAAGATCAACGCTAAGCTCACTTTTAGCATGAAGGACGATGGCTCACAGGATGAGGGGGAAGAGAGCAACTCAGCACCAAGCAGAAACGCAATAATAACCAGAAACACCGCTCTGAGCAATTTGTCAGTAGCCAACCGATTTGCCGGGGTTATCGATACGTCAAAACTGACAAAAACAAGGCTTAACATTACACCTGCGAGTAATCGCGCACCGCAAGACGCACAAAGTAGTGCAAACATCTACAGCGAAGTAGAAATTCACTTCAAGTCAATTTTATGACCACTCATACTGACGTACAGAGCTTAATTTGGCTTATACATGCTGAAATGGCGACGGTGATGAATACCATAGCCGATCAGCAGTCTAGTTTCGGAGTAGATAGTATACGAGTAAGAATGGGCCAGCTAACTGATGATGAAAGTAATAGTGAAGCCGCACCTCAACTTGATCTCCAACGCTACCCGCTTGCACAAGATGGGTGGTTACTAGACGTCCATTATAATGTTCACTCTATGGACACACCATTGGTGCCAGCGAAGTGGAAAGGCTTAAAAAGCGATATTGAGGTCATTCGCCTTCAAGGCGTTGGTCCACAACTTACCAAGCGACTGCACAAGTTGCAGATCTTTACCATCGATGAACTTAGTCGTATGAAAGCTGAATTAGTCAAGGCTCACGAACTGAGGCCGTATCAAACGATAGCTGCATTAGCCTTATCGTTGCCGCCCATCGCATTAACTTCTGAAATCCTTAAAAACTCGCCGCTATGGTTAATTGACAATGAATCATGGTTAAGCACACAAGTGTCTTCAAAAAGTCATATCCGCGCACTTTCTACTTGGCTGCGGCAGTTAGAGGTCTGTTTGGATAATAAGTGGCTATCTCGTGTTTCGCTGAACGAAATTGTTGGTTGAATACGCCCAATGTTTTTAGTTCAGCGAAAAATAGTCATCATTTCATTTTGTTGGTCACCACACACGATAGATAGGCGGCCTTGGCTAGCGTAGGTGCTGATACTTACACAACTGTATATAACTTAACAAAACGCCCGACTAACAATAGACGGGCGCTAAGTGAAGTTGCAATGACTATGGTTGTTAACCTGGTTTTTTAACCCAAGCACTACACCAGCCATCAGCATTAACTAGCTTGTTAGGGAAAATGTTACAAGGGCGATATTGTTCGCCATCGGCTCCCTGCACATACATGCAGTTTGAACATTTTGCACCTTCAACGGTTGATGATGGTGTGTAATTTAATGCTTTCGCAGTTGGGTCATCAGCGCTCAATTGTTCTTGAGCTTGTGCACGTAGCGCTACACCACCTAATGTAAGACCGATAACTGTAGAGCCCGACAGTTTTAAAAAGTCACGGCGATTTACAGATTTCATAACATTCTCCTTAAGAGATAGAAACGATAATGATTCTTTTTTATTCAATGCCTTAAACGCAAAAACCTGCCCAAAGAGGCAGGTTTTGTGTAATGGTTAAATACTATCTCTTTTTGAAAAAAGATCGAATGAAATCTCGTATTTTCACTTGATCTAGATTAAATAAACTTCAGAGTGAGAACACTCTATTCTAGTTATAAGACCGTTTTATCAGTGGCAAGTTCACTTTTTAGCTAATTCAACACCGGGTTTTGCATAGGCGAATTGCGTAATACGCGTTGTGGTGTGATAGCTATCTAAACCAGAAATACAGGCAGTGTTTGCTTTTTCTATATCAGCGTAACCGTCTTCATTGATAATGCTTTCTGGCATATGAAGCTCTTGGATTTCGCCTATAACCATTTCGGTCTCGTTAAGCAATGTGAAGTGTTGCGCCACCTTCAGGCCCATCTTGATTTCACTTTCTCTAACAAACGGTGCATCAAAAGAATCACTAAACTGTGGCGTTAAACCCACTGCTTCAAATTCACTTTCATCAGGGGCATAGCGAGCAGACGTTTGGTGCGCTTTGTCTACCCAATCAGTCGACACGTGATTTAGCGTGTAAAAGCCCTGGCTTTTTATATTGCTAAGGGTATCTCGCGTCACCGTGTGTGGGCGCATTATCATGCCGATAAGCGGTGGATTCGCACCCACATGAACGATAGAGCTTACAATGGCTAAATTGTTAGTATTGCCGTTTGTGGTACCCACTAAAGTAGCCGACTTAAAGCCTGACAAACTATTGATTAAATTTGCGCGGTATCGCTGAGCTAGGGCATCAATATCACTGCGAACAAACTGCTTAGTCATTTTCTCGTTCTGCCTCTATCTGAATGTCGTCACCATGCTGATAAGTGCTCAGTTCTATGGGTTGGCAGCACACCTGACAGTCGAGTACTTGAACTTGTCCCACGTCGTTAATCTCATCTATCTCAACGTCGTTAGGCGCCATACAGTAAGGGCAGGAGAAGCCCATGGAACGGGTTAAGCTCATATTTCATTGCCTTATTAATCATGAATAGTGTTTATTACGTAATGCTAAGGCGAGTGGATTTTCTTTAGCAAAAACTCCGTTGCTTATGAGAAGAACGCGCTGAGGTAATCGCAATAGCTGTGGCCATTTTTAAATGAAAATCTTGATGATTAGCCCTAATAAACAGCAGCAAGGTGAATGAATAGAGGTGATGTTGTGGCAAATAAAGTAGGAAACTGCCCGTGTTGTAATAGAGAAACACGCCTGACCTATCATCATCTTATCCCGAAAAAAATGCACCGACGCACCTATTTCAAAAAGCACTTCAGCAAAGCCGAACTTCAAAACGGTATTTATATTTGCAGACAGTGCCATAGCGGCATACACCGCTTTTATGATGAGATGACATTGGCCAAGCACTACTTCAATTTACAACGTTTACTAGATGACGAGCAGCTTTCAACGTTCTTTCAGTGGGTGTCTAAACAGCGAGTACGTGTTTAGCAAAAGGCTTGGTTCAATAACGATCAGTAGACTTTAAATGCAATTGATATGGATTTAATTTGATTAACTTGGCTGTATAAATATACACTATTGGTGTTTTCATAGCCAAAGATACCTCATGCGAAAAGATTTACCGCCACGTTATTACCTTACACATTTTCACGAGTTTCTAGCATTTTTTGAAGGTGCTAATAGTATGCTTCTAAGCAATGAGGCTGCAGACTTTGTTGAGCGCTTTAAATCGTTAGATGATGACAAGCAATGTATTGTTGTGCGCGCTGCAAATCGCAAGTACGCGGTAATCGACAGAACACAGTTTAATTACCACGAAATTACCGAACCCCAAGCGCAAATAGACTGGCTTATAAAACACGGTTGGTTTGGAGATATAACACACGCTACGCTTAACGATATCGCTGGCGTGTTAACTAAAAACGCTCTGCTTACACTTCTTGCTGAATACGGCAGTATTCAAGGTCTCGCTTCGCTGACCAAGCCTAAACTCGTTACCTTACTTAATAAGCACATCACTGTAAAAGGCTGGCCTGAGGGCTTCTCGCTGAATAGCTATTTGGTGTGTTTATTTGACAATGCGCTTCGCTACTTGCTGTTTATCTACTTTGGCAATACCAAAAGCCGATTAAATCAGTTTTCTATGCGTGACTTGGGAGTAATGAGAACACGCTCTGATTCGGTAACCGATACCGCGCGTTTTGAAACTAAAAGCGACGCAGAAGCGTCTTGGTTTTACGCTAACCACTACAGCCAGTTAGCTTTTTATAACGACGATATGTTGTTCGCTATAGCAGAAGGCGAGCTACCTTCAACTGAAGGTGTGTCAGCCAGTTTTTATCGCGACCAGTTGCTTTACGCGTTAGGACTTAAAATGTTGGCGTTTAACAGGCCCAAAGGGCTAGAGATATTGAAGCTAGCGCAAAGCGACAAGGCAAAAGAAAAGTGGTTAAGGGAGCGCTATAAAGACGGAAATGGAGATGACGTTAAGCAAGTACTTGAAGACATTATCGATAATCCTCAGTCGGATACGTTACTAGCATTTGCAGAGGATTTTTATGCCCGTAAGTATAACAAAAAACGCACCAGTACCGTTACCGATATGCTTCGAAGTGCCAGTCGTACATTGGATATCGATGTAAGCCAAAATCAACAGGTAGAGCGCGGCGTTTTGGCGCATTATGCGCGGCATGGCATAGAGGGCTGGCGCACGGAAAACCGATTGTGGCGTAGTTTGTTTGGTCTTACTTTTTGGAAGCAACTTTACGAAGAAGATACGCTGGTTACGGAGTTTGATCGAAGGCCGTTATCGCTTAAACAGAATAACTTTTACGCAAAGTTTGAACAAAGTATTGAAGCATTGCTGCTTGCCCTTGATAGCAAAGAGAAACTGCGCTTTCACATACATAAAATGGCCACAATGCACTACGGCAAAGTGAACAGCCTGTTTATGTGGTCAAGCCATTTGCTTACGCCTTTAGAAGCCCTAATTGAGCACGGTTCACTAGATAGTATCTACGCTTTACTTCGCATGATGTGCAAAGACTTTGAAAGCCTTAGAGATGGTTTTCCTGACATTATGGTGTTCGACGGTACGCTTCGCTTTGAAGAGATTAAAGCGCCAGGCGATCAGCTTCGCCGCAACCAGCTGGTTTCTATTCAACGTCTGCAGCAAGCCGGGTTTGACGTTGCGGTGACAACAGTGAAATGGGTGCGGGACCCAGCCCAACCCTATGTGGTGGTAGATATTGAGACCACAGGCGGAAACAACAGTTATAACCGCATAACAGAAATAGGTATGGTTAAACTTATTGGCGGTAAAGAGGTAGACAGGTTTCAAACCTTATTAAATCCGCAGCGTAGAATTCCTAGCAATATTACCCGCCTTACCGGTATTTCGGATGACATGGTTGCGGACGCACCGCTTTTCGCAGAAATAGCAGAGCAGGTGGCAAGCTTCACCGACGACGCGGTGTTTGTAGCGCACAATGTGAATTTTGATTATGGGTTCATTAAGCAAGAGTTTGCTCGTTTAGAGCAAAACTTCAGACGCCCTAAAATGTGCACTGTTCGAGAAATGCGGCGCACTTATCCGGGGCTCCCGTCTTATTCATTAGCAAACCTAACAAAGCATTTTCACATTGAGATGGAGCAACATCACCGAGCGCTAAGTGATGCCAAGGCTGCTGCAGAACTATTGAAGCTAGCGTTTGAGAAAGATGATGAATTAACGGGTTTAGCTACCAATTAATAATATTGTTATTGTAACTTTTAGTGCCTGGGCACTGAACAAAATACGCCTAAGTTCAGTATTGAGTAGAGTTATTACGTGCATATTGAGATGTAGAACATGGCATTAACTGAAGAACAAGAATCTCGAATTATTGAAATGGCGTGGGAAGACCGTACGCCGTTTGAAGCAATTGAGCGTTTATACGGGCTACCAGAAAAGAACGTAATAAAGCTTATGCGGAAGAACCTTAAACAGAAAACGTTCAAAAACTGGCGAGAGCGTGTGTCGGGCAGAAAAACCAAACACGCGAGCTTGCGTCCTGAAGGTGTTGATAGAGGTTACTGCCCCTCGCAGTACAAATATAAAAGCGCCAATAAGTAGCGGCTTCTGTAGTTCTTTTTAGGAATTTAGAGCCCTAAAAATAGAGGTGTTTCGAACTATTTCTTCGGCGGTGAGATAGTCGTGATGGGTAAAAGAAACGCGGTTAACTGCTGACGTAAGGGCGTTGGGAAGACAACCGTGTTTCCTGATTGCAGAATGCTCTTTGCGTGTTGAACCTGATGTAAGAACTCTTTATAGGAGTCGTCATTTTTCTGTAAGTCCTCAACCTTGAGCATCATCAAATCGATAAATTCCGAATTTGATAAATTTTCGTGTTGCCTTATCTCAAGTGCTAACGCTTTAAGAACATAAGCTTCCCATTCTTTTCTATAACTATCTTTTAGGCGTTCTGGGTATAGCGCCAAATCTGCTATATCTTGCGCTAAATCTACAACATCAAGGGGAGTATCGAAAAGGACACGAAATGCTAGAAGCACTTCGTCAGAAAGTCGAGAAATGGGAAGTTTTTCTTTGAACTGAGCATAGCGGCTTGGCACAAGAACACCTTTCTTAACGAGCAACACATTTAGTCTTAGAAGCGGTATTACATAATTTCACTGACAAGACGCAGCAAAGTGTAATAAAACTCATAATGTGATGAAAGTATTTCAGGTTAAAAATACGTAATCTACGATAACTGAACTCTCTGGTAATCGCTCCCGTAACCTACTATGCACTGTTAAAGTGTGTACGCGTTCTTGCTGTTTGGCCCATCGTTTGATGGGCCTTTTTTTTGGGGGGCGAGCCATCTTTTGACCTTGATTAGCGTTCGAAAGAGAGTTTTACACCAGCGAGCAACCGACTAACGCTATCTACAACATCAGCCCTAATAAACCATTCAACATCATGCTTGTCAGATAATACGCCACTAAACTCTAGTGAGCCGCCGTGACCTGTCCCCAGAAAATCTTCAATAAGTTCAGCGCGTTCACCAAAGTTACGATCTATATATGAATAGTATGCGAAATATTCGATAGGATATGGCGTGTTGAACGCGCTTGCAGCAAACTCACCACTTGTTCCCACCACGATTTTCGCTGCGCTTTCATCGGTACGCTGCACCAGTTCAACAAATGCCGTATCTTCTTCATTTATCCTAAACCGATACTCTGCACGGGCAAATGTGCCGTCGAGCATTTTTTCAAAACTTGCCTCGTAGCTATGGCGCTGCCCCATCTTTGCCGAGTACTCAATCTCGAAGTACTCATCTTCTCCACCAATATTGAAAGCCTCGGAAGCTTTAGCATTACCTAGTTGGCCAACGACTATTTCAATGGCAGTATCGTTTTGCAATTGCCTCACGTGACGTACCCCCGTTATCCAACCATCTTTCGACAAGCCGGTGGAAGAAACACGCCCTTTGTAAGTTGGAATAATGCCTAACTCAGTTTTCCCTGAATCGGTTTCATGCCTTAAGTACAGTCGCCTTGCATAGAGATAGTCAGCGTTGTCGCCGCCAAATGTATTGTGGCTTGATGAAAAGTCATCGCCAGTCACTACAAAGCTGTTTATTGACCACGCTGAAGTGACGGCAATAGAGGGGTAGTAGCGCAGTCGATATTGTTCGCGGCTAGGGCGGTTGGAACGATTATCGTAACGAACTTGCACATCTAGTTTCTGTGAGAAAGCGGGCGCTATTTGATCTCCAAACGCATTGGTTCCCGAGATAGTGATGAGTGGTAAAATAAGCAAAACCGGATTTCGCACTTATCGAACCTTAAACAAAGCAACTACCTAGTTTATACATTAAATCTAATCAATTAGCGCATAAGAAAATCGATTCAACAAAAAAGTGTAAAAAAAAGCCGGCAGGGATGCCGGCGATAAGTGGAGTGGGACTCCAATGAGGGTAAAACACACAAAAGGTCTAAAACTCAGGGAGATGTCTTAAAACTTGTATGTAGTATAGAACTGGTTTTTGAATAATAAAATCGTTAAAAATTGATTGTGGTAATCGGAAAATTAGAATGCACTGAATAGCGAATAGCGAATAGCGAATAGCGAATAGCGAATAGCGAATAGCAAAGAAAGAAAATTGGGCTACACAAAAGAACTGCGTGTAGCCCAAAGGGGGGATTAGGCTAAACCTAGCTTCTTCTCTAAATAGTGGATATTGGTTCCACCTGCGAAGAAGTTTTCATCGGCCATAATGGCGCGCTGAAGAGGGATATTCGTTTTAATGCCATCTACCACAATCTCTTCAAGCGCATGGCGCATACGAGCAATGGCTTCGTCGCGACTTTCACCATAAGTAATAAGCTTACCAATCATTGAGTCGTAGTATGGTGGCACGTGGTAGCCAGCGTAAATATGCGACTCCCAGCGAATACCCAAACCACCAGGCGCATGGAACATGTTGATAGGACCAGGGCTAGGAATAAAGGTGTTTGGATCTTCTGCGTTAATTCGACATTCAATGGCGTGACCGCGAATTTGAATTTGCGATTGGTCAATAGACAATGGCTGCCCGGCTGCAATACGAAGTTGCTCTTTTATAAGGTCAACGCCTGTGATCATTTCAGATACTGGGTGTTCTACCTGAATACGGGTATTCATTTCAATGAAATAAAATTCACCGTTTTCATATAGGAACTCGAAGGTACCTGCGCCGCGATAGCCAATTTCAACACAGGCTCTACGGCAGCGATCGCCAATTTTTGCACGCATTTGCTCAGAAATACCAGGTGCTGGTGCTTCTTCAACTACTTTTTGGTGGCGGCGCTGCATTGAGCAGTCACGTTCACCCAAGTGAATAGCATTGCCTTGACCATCGGCCAATACCTGAATTTCTACGTGGCGAGGGTTTTCAAGGAACTTTTCCATGTAAACCGTTGCGTTACCAAAGGCCGCGCCTGCTTCCGCTTGCGTAGTTTCAATGGCCTTTACCAACTCACCTTCACTGCGAACTACGCGCATACCACGACCACCACCGCCGCCAGCGGCTTTAACAATGATTGGGTAACCAATGCGCTTTGCAATAGCTTTGTTGCGCTCGGCGTCGTCAGTTAGCGGTCCGTCTGAACCTGGTACACAAGGAACACCAGCTTTTTTCATGGCGTTAATGGCAGAAACTTTGTCGCCCATAAGGTTGATAGTTTCTGCTTTAGGGCCGATGAAAATAAAGCCGCTTTTCTCAACTGCTTCCGCAAAGTCAGCGTTTTCTGCAAGAAAACCGTAACCCGGGTGAATAGCAATAGAGTTTGTTACCTCTGCTGCCGCAATAATGCGAGGAATATTAAGGTAGCTTTCAGTTGCAGAGGCTTTGCCAATACAAATTGATTCGTCAGCCAACAATACATGCTTTAAGTTTTTATCCGCAGTAGAATGCACAGCTACGGTTTTGATGCCTAGCTCTTTACAGGCTCTCAAAATACGTAGGGCAATTTCGCCACGGTTAGCTATTAGTACTTTATCTAACATAGTGAAGTACTCGCTTATTCAATAATGAACATTGGCTGGTCGAATTCTACAGGGTCTTGGTTTTCTACCAAGATAGCCTTAACCACGCCTGCTTTATCTGCTTCAATTTGGTTCATCATCTTCATTGCTTCAATAATACAAAGCGTGTCACCCACCTTCACTTGCTGACCAACTTCTGCAAATGGTTTTGCTGTTGGTGAAGATGCACGGTAAAAAGTACCAACCATTGGAGACTTAACTGCGTGACCTTCTGGTTGTGCAGGTGCCGCTGGTGCTTCAGAAGCCGCTGTGGCTGCCGCTGCTGGCGCAGGGGCCATTTGTGGCGCTGCAGGTGCTGCGAAGCTATAGTTCATTGGCGCTTGAACACCTGTTGGACCACGGTGGATGCGTACTGATTCTTCACCTTCAGTGATTTCTAGCTCGGCAATGCCAGATTCTTCAACTAGCTCGATGAGTTTTTTAATCTTTCTAATATCCATGTTCTGTCTCTGCTTTATTTTTGCGATTTCGGTAAATTGATTGCTGCAGTTAACGCGAGCGAATAGCCCATGGCACCAAGGCCAACAATGACGCCGGCTGCAACATCAGAAAAATAAGAATGATGACGAAACGGCTCACGGGCGTGAACGTTCGACAAATGCACTTCAATAAACGGGATATTGACACTTAGCAATGCATCGCGAAGAGCAACGCTGGTGTGCGTGAAGGCAGCAGGGTTAATGATAATTGCGTCAACAGTACCCATAGCAGCGTGCACGCGCTCAATCAGTTCAAACTCTGCGTTTGACTGAAAATGCGTTAAGGTCACGTCGCTCGACGAAGCTTGCGCCTGCAAATCATCTACGATGTCTTGCAAGGTTTGCGTGCCGTATTTGTCGGGTTCTCTTTGGCCTAACATGTTTAGGTTAGGGCCGTTTAATAACAAAATGTTCATCTAATTTGCTGCTATCTTCGGGAAAATGTCACTGTTATTGCCATTTCAACAAACTTTTGTGACAGTTGCACGAAAAAAAGCCAATTTATTTGCTCGTTTATTGTGTTAACTGCTGATTATAGTGATAGATAAAGATTTCGCAGCAAAATACTGGTCTAATCAGGTGTTTTCGGTGCAAAGTCTACAGCAAAGTTTGCTTTGAATACTGTCGCGGCACCCCGCATGCTGCCTTTCAAAGAGAAGAGATTGAACGATGTTAGTACGAGGCCTTAGTGGGAGTGTTAGCGAGAGAAAAAGGCACACTTATGTACTTACCATGGAACTTAGCTACGTAGATACCGAAGTGCAGATGGGGTAAAGACGAAAAGCCTGTGTCGCCGGTATAACCGATAAGTTGCCCTTGTTGTACATTTTGACCACGGGTTACCGCAACACCCTTGTGTTTTAAGTGATAATACTCACCAGTGGTGCCGTCGCTATGCAAAATGACAACATAGTTGGCGTACTTAGCAAACTTAGGCGTTGGGCCGCCTTTATTGCCGTCATCCTTGGTGTCTACCACTATGCCTTCTCGCGCGGCTAGAATAGGGGTTCCTACGGGAGCAGCGAAATCAAGCGCATACCGTGACGCACCTGAATGACTAAATTTGCCGTTAAAACCTTGAACAATACGGTACTCGCTAGCTGGCTGTAGCGGTGACATGTAGGTGTAGTCGTTGTCATGTAAAGCGTCTACACGCCCTACCGTCCATTTAACGCGCATTGACTGCCAAAATGCATCGGTATTTTTTACTACGCCAAGCAGTACTTTGTTATTACTGTCTAAAAAGGCATTAACATGGGCTTTTGGTTTGGGCTCATTTTTGCCAGTAGGAATGTCATGCAAAACATTGGAATACAAGGTTAGCGCTACGGGCAATTTCACTTTTCTTTGTACTGAGACTAAATAGAGAGAAGAAGACGAAGGCGTAATCTCAAAACAAAAGCGTTTGTTATCAAAGCAGCCTGTGTTTTTTGCCGAAACAGTAAATGAAGAAAAGAGTGAAAAAAGCAATAAGCCCAGTAACCACCTAATCCCTTTTACTTTAAACCTGTAGTGGAACAAATTAAAGGAGGCAGCACTTGGTGCTGCCCGCCATGTTTCAAGATAAAAGGCTTCAGATGTAAACACCTTAGTCGGTTAAACCGTTTTGATCATCACTAGTGTTGGTCCCACTGTTTAGCCACTCGTTAACGTGACCGGCAAAGGCCTCTGCTTTCATAAATCCAGTCACACGGGCTTTAGTTAGCTCATCGCCTTTTACGTCAAAGAACAAGATTGTGGGCAAACCAAGCACGGTGAAGGTGTTAAAAACCTCCTGGCGTTCTGGCGTGTTGTCGGTAAGATCCATTTGCATCCATACCGTATTGCGAAGTGCAGATACAACGTTCTCGTCTGGGAACGTGTACTTTTCAAACTCCTTACACGCTACGCACCAGTCGGCATACAAGTCGACCATAACGGTTTTACCTTGTGCGTTAGCTGCAGCGATCTTACTGCGTAGATCTGTTAAATCGCGGGCAACAACAAAGTCTGGATGCCCTGCGTGGTTACTATCAGCATGTTCTCCCCAAAGCCCAGTGTTAAGCCCTGCTTGATAGGTAAGGCCAGCACTTCCCATAATGCCCATTGCAACTAATACAGCACGTACAAGCTTCATCAGCGAATTTTTACTTGCGCGGTTAAGTACCCAGTAATAGCCAAATAAACCAAAGCCTAGCAAGCCCCACAGGAACCCAGTGGAAGGGCTATTGTATAAACGTTCTATGAATACAATGGCAACCGCAAGCATCATAAAACCAAAGGTAACTTTAACCACATTCATCCAGTTACCCGCTTTAGGCAGTAGCTTTCCGCCTGTCATCCCGAACAGAATAAGCGGTACGCCCATTCCTATGCTTAGCAAATAAAGGGAAATAAAACCTAGGGACATGTCGCCCGTTTGAGCTATAAACAGCAGTATGCCGGTTAACGGCGCAGTAGTGCAGGGCGAAGCGATAAGGCCCGACAGCACACCCATAACAAACACACCAGCGAAACTACCGGGTGTTTGGTTGTTACTCATATGAGTGAGCTTCTCTTGATACTTTGCTGGCAGCTGAATTTCAAAACCGCCAAACAGGGCAATGGCCAGCGCCACAAATAGCACAATGAATACGCCGAGTACTACAGGATGTTGCAGTGCCGCTTGGAACTGCGCACCGGCTACCGCGACCACCAAGCCAAGCAGTGAGTAGGTAATCGCCATACCTTGAACATAAATAAAGGTTAGCCAGAAAGAGTGCGATGCGGTTTTAGGCTTGCCTCGACCAATGACAATGCCCGACACAATGGGGTACATGGGAAATACACAAGGTGTAAAAGCCAAGCCTACGCCTAATGCGAAAAATAGAGCAAGGGTAAGGGCAAGGTTATCTTTATCGATAAGCTGTTGGGCAAGATCAAACTGCTCGCTTTGCGAAGAGGTCGATGGGTTGTTTGATGCCGACTCCGTATCTGTATTGGTTGCTGCAATGCCTCCTACTTCGTTTAAGTACACGACTTTCACCGTAGGTGGGTAGCAAAGCCCTGCGTCAGCGCAGCCTTGATAGCGAATTTTAACTACACCGTCACTGCCCGCCGATTCGATAGGCAGGGTAATAGATACGCCGTTATAGAATACTTCAGACTCGCCAAAAAACTCATCTTCAATCATTATACCGCTAGGGTACTCGGGCTCGCCTACTTCGGCTTCTTTGGCCACAAATTTGAATTGTTTTAGGTACAGATAATAGCCGTCGGCAATGTCGAAGTTTAAGGTGAGCATATCGTCTTTCTGATTGAAATCGAACGCAAACGCTTGGTCTACATCTAAAAATTGAGGTTCATCTGCAAAGGGGTCGTCAAAGGCATTGGGGACCTGAGCGAAAGCAAACGCACTTAACAACGACATTAAACAAAACACTGAAAAAACGTATACAGTAAAGCGATGGAACAGCGAAGCTGATGCAGTGCCTGATAGGAAAGAAGGTAAAGTCATAAAGTTACGGTTCATTTTTATCTATTTTTACGTTGTAGTTATTCTTGTTACAAATGCGTGTTTAGTTAGCGCTGTAGTGTTGTTTGTAACCACTGGCCGTAAGCACTGCTAGCCTCAGCATTAAGCTCTAGCCATTCAGGTACATCGTACGGATGCAGTTCACTTACTCTATCAAAAGCCTGTAATACGTATTGTGTATTCGTTTTAATGAGCAGCTGGCATTCTGTGTCGGTTTCTATTTTACCCTGCCATTCATAGACAGACTCAATACCTTTGATAATGTTAACGCAGGCGGCAAGCTTATCTTTAACAAGCGTGCTGGCAATTAACCGCGCCGTTTTTTCATTGGGCGTAGTACACAATACAAGCTTTATAGTCATAAACTTTTCCTACTTACTTACTTTGCACTAAAGATTTCTTACTCGCGCTAACGGCCTATTATCCAGCGCTAAAGGCTTATTATCCTACGCTAAAGGCCTATTATCCTACGCTAAAGGCTTTTGTAAAAAACCGATACAGAAGAGACCTTGAACCAAACACTATTCTTTCACAGAGAAAGTGTATCACGCTCGTTATCGGTCGCTTTAAGTGGCTATTTAAGCGAAAGGGTGGGCACCTTTTCTTGTTATTACGTACAAAGACCCTATAACAGGTTATGAATACATGAAAGAGGAAGCATTTTGCGGGTTTTATTTATACTATTTGCCCTATTACCTATTTTAGAAATTGCGTTGCTAATTAATGTAGGCAGCGTGATCGGTGGCTGGAACACCGTTGGCTTGGTGATTCTTTCTGCCTTTATTGGTGCTTACTTTGTAAAACGCGAAGGCGTAAATACACTGCAAACAGCACAAGAAAAAATGCAACGAAATGAAGTGCCAGGAAAAGAGCTAGTTGAAGGTTTAATGCTGGTGGTAGCCGGTATTTTACTTGTGACACCTGGTTTTATTACCGATATCTTCGGTTTCCTATTGGCAATGCCGGGCTCTCGCCATTTCTTTGCCGCACAGGTCAGTAAGCATATGAAAATGCGCGTTGTTACACCTGGTATGGGTCCAGGAATGGGACCGGGCTTCGGAGAAGGCCAATCACCTTTCGGACAAAGTCCATTTGGCGAAAGGCCCAGATCAAGTCAAAGTGGTGACGATGTTATTGAAGGTGAGTACACCGACCACACCACCAACGACCCAGATAAGCGTTTGAAGTAACTAGTTTCGACACGCCCTCCCTCAGGTTATGAACGCCGTTTACCACAATAAACGGCGTTTACTTGCCCAATAAAAAGAAGTATTTAGCGAAAAAACCAAATTTTTTACATTTTTTTGCTTAAAAACCCTTGAAGTTATCTGGGTACTACCCCATCTATCCGTGCAGAAACGATTTTAACTGCTCAGTAATGAGCAACCCAGGCACACAACATTCAGACGTCTGAATGTTGGTAATCACATAAACTTGAATAGTGGAATTTTCAGGAGACTTGAAAATGGCAATTCGTCCTTTACACGACCGCGTAATCCTTAAGCGCGCAGAGCAAGAAAGCAAATCTGCAGGCGGTATCGTACTGACTGGTTCTGCAGCAGAAAAATCTACACGCGGTGAAGTTATCGCAGTAGGTAACGGTCGTATTCTTGAGAACGGTGAAGTAAAAGCGCTAGACGTTAAAGTTGGCGACACCGTTATTTTCAACGACGGTTACGGCGTTAAAACAGAAAAGCTGGATGGTGAAGAAGTACTAATCCTAAGCGAAAGCGACATTCTAGCGATTGTTGAGTAATTACAACTAACGTTAAACGAATTTTAGAGGAATTTAATCATGGCAGCTAAAGAAGTACGTTTTGGTGATGACGCTCGCAGTAAAATGCTAAAAGGCGTAAATACACTAGCTAACGCAGTAAAAGTAACACTAGGTCCAAAAGGCCGTAACGTTGTTCTAGACAAGTCTTTCGGTGCACCAACTATCACTAAAGATGGTGTGTCTGTAGCGAAAGAAATCGAGCTTGAAGACAAGTTCGAGAACATGGGCGCTCAGATGGTTAAAGAAGTAGCGTCTAAAGCGAACGACGAAGCAGGTGACGGTACTACTACTGCTACTGTACTTGCACAAGCAATCGTTACTGAAGGTCTTAAGAGCGTAGCAGCGGGTATGAACCCAATGGATCTTAAGCGCGGTATCGACAAAGCAGTTGCAGCGGCAGTTGAAGAGCTTAAAGCCCTTTCTACTGACTGTGCAGACAGCAAGTCTATTGCTCAAGTAGGTACTATCTCTGCAAACTCTGATGCAGAAGTTGGCGATATCATTGCTCAAGCAATGGAAAAAGTAGGCAAAGAAGGTGTAATCACTGTAGAAGAAGGTCAGGCACTTCAAAACGAACTAGACGTTGTTGAAGGTATGCAGTTTGACCGCGGTTACCTATCTCCATACTTCATCAACAACCAAGAAAACGGTACTGTTGAACTAGACAACCCGTTCATTCTATTGGTTGACAAAAAGATTTCTAACATCCGTGAACTACTTCCTACCCTTGAAGGCGTAGCGAAAGCAGGTAAGCCGCTAATGATCATCGCTGAAGATGTTGAAGGCGAAGCGCTTGCAACTCTAGTAGTTAACAACATGCGCGGTATTGTTAAAGTTGCAGCGGTTAAAGCGCCAGGTTTTGGTGACCGTCGTAAAGCAATGCTTCAAGACATCGCTATTCTAACTGGCGGTACTGTAATCTCTGAAGAGATTGGTCTAGACCTTGAAAAAGTTCAGCTTGAAGACCTAGGTACTGCTAAGCGCGTAGTTATCAACAAAGACAACACAACTGTTGTTGACGGTAACGGCGACCAAGAAGCGATTGAAGGCCGTTGTGCTCAAATCAAGGGTCAAATTGAAGAGTCTTCATCTGACTACGACAAAGAAAAACTTCAAGAGCGTCTTGCTAAGCTTTCAGGTGGTGTTGCAGTAATTAAAGTTGGTGCAGCAACCGAAGTTGAAATGAAAGAGAAGAAAGACCGCGTAGAAGATGCACTACACGCAACTCGCGCAGCGGTTGAAGAAGGTGTGGTACCTGGTGGTGGTGTAGCACTAGTTCGCGCAGCAGCTAAACTTGCTGAGCTAACTGGCGACAACGAAGACCAAACAGTAGGTATTAAGCTTGCACTACGTGCAATGGAAGCGCCTCTACGTCAAATCTCTATCAACTCGGGTGCAGAAGCATCTGTAGTAGTTAACGAAGTGAAGAACAGCGATGGTAACTACGGTTACAACGCAGGTAACGACACTTACGGCGACATGCTAGATATGGGTATTCTTGACCCAACTAAAGTAACGCGCTCTGCACTACAGTTCGCATCTTCAATTGCTTCACTAATGATCACGACTGAAGCAATGGTAGCAGAACTACCTAAAGAAGAAGCAGCGCCTGCAATGCCTGATATGGGCGGCATGGGCGGTATGGGCGGCATGATGTAATCATCCCCCAAGCTTAACGTTTAAAAGAAAAGCGCAGCTCTTAGAGCTGCGCTTTTTTGTTTTCGGTCTAAATACGCCTTTAAATGCCTTTCCATTTATCGCAGCTAAAAGAGAGTTACCGCATTTTTCGTAGGATGAAAGTCTCGTTGATAACTACGCTTTAGGTAACAATTTTTTATCACTTGTACTTTTCAAAGCGCTAGCGTATTGAAATCAATTTACCATACTGTCTTGTTTTCCTTGATATGTAGGCAATATGCTAGGTTTTTATCTTTTCTTGCGCCGTACAAGTAATATGTTAAAAAATTGTACTTACAAGCGGTTTTTACAATTACATAAACGCATCATCATACTTTTTCGGCCTATTGAATTAACGCTAATTAGCCTTTAACCTGCCTCGCCTGCTTCATATGTGAAGTAGGCAACTAGCACAGTTTTTTAAAGGCATACTACCCACTATGGCACCACGTTCTTTCGCTTTTTTAAGCGAATTGAATTCATTAATGAGACCTGCAGTAAACTACACCAATGGTGTAGGCGCTATGTTGTGGTTAGCTAATATGGTGCTGTTGCTGAATGTTGCGCTAGTTATTAGTGGCACCATGGCCGACGCTACTGAGTTTGTTAGTGCATTTAATGAAAGCTTGGTTTTCGAGCCTTTTTTCATTGCACTTGCTGATCACACGCTTTCACAATTTATCGTTCCCACTATCGCGTTGGTATTAGTCGGTTTATTGGTTAAAGCCACGGCTATAGCAAAGGCGCAAATAACAAAACAGCGCCGACCTATTCCTTACCTTTGCCCTACATTTCCTCAGCCTTTCGTTCAAACGGTTGGCAGCCGAGCGCCCCCTCTTTTCAGTTAAACGTCTCCGATATTTTAGACACCATGAGTGCTGCGCTTTAAGCGTAATAACGCCACTTCTGGTGCGTTTTTCGATGCTGTAAACCCGTAGTTCCTTTCGGAACTGCTCAGTCATCGCCGTTTAACTTGTGGGTTATAGGAACTTGTTTTGTCTATTCGTAACCTTTTTACTTTGATTGTTGCTGGTGCTGGGCTTACGTTAGCCGGTTGCAGCGGTGGCGTACTTGACCCTAAAGGGCAAGTGGGCATGGATGAGAAGAACCTTATTATTCTTTGTACCATCCTGATGCTGATTGTTGTTGTTCCCGTAATTGTTCTAACGCTTTACTTCGCATGGAAGTATCGCGCCAGTCGCGACTTTGAAATTTACACCCCGAAGTGGGCGCACTCTACAAAGATAGAAGCCGTTGTATGGTCAATTCCTATCTTAATTGTTATTTCGTTAAGCGTGATCACATGGCGTTCTACTCACGCACTCGACCCTTATTCACCACTAGAAGGCAAAGGAGAACACCTTACTGTTGAAGTGGTGTCGCTCAATTGGAAGTGGCTGTTTATATACCCAGAGCAGGGCATTGCTACCGTCAATGAATTAGTGTTTCCGGCTAATAAACCTGTGGCGTTTAAAATCACTTCTGAAAGCACTATGAATTCGTTTTTCATTCCTCAGTTGGGAAGCCAGATTTATTCTATGGCGGGAATGGAAACTAAGCTTCACCTTATCGCCAACGAGCCAGGTACCTACAAGGGGATTTCGTCAAACTACAGTGGCGCAGGCTTTACGGGTATGAAATTCAACGCTATCGCCACACCGACCGAGGGCGACTTTAACGATTGGGTTGCAAGCGTAAAACAAGCCCAAACAGCGTTAACTCCCGCTTCTTATGAGCAGCTTGCCAAGCCAAGTGAAAACAATCCTGTGACTTACTACAGCAAGGTTAGTGAAGACCTTTTTCACGACATCGTGATGAAGTACATGAAAGATCATGGATCTATGGATTTCTACAGCAAGCCAGAAAATGCCGCAACCAGCGAACACCCCACAATGCCTCAAATGCAACACCGTCATCATCAAAAGGATGCACAATAATCATGTCTTTTTTAGGTAAATTATCTATAGAGGCCGTGCCCTATCACGAGCCCATTATCATGGTGACACTTGCCGTAGTGGCACTGCTTGGTGTGGTTATAGCCATGCTCATCACCAAACACAAACAGTGGGGTACCCTGTGGTTTGACTGGATCACGTCTGTCGACCACAAACGTCTAGGTATTATGTACATAGTATTAGCCATGATCATGCTGCTGCGCGGCTTCGCCGATGCCATTATGATGCGCACTCAGCTTGCAATGGCAACTAATGGTGCGCCCGGGTATCTGCCACCAGAGCACTACGACCAAATCTTCACAGCCCATGGCGTTATCATGATCATCTTCATGGCGATGCCGTTTATGATTGGCTTAATGAACATCATTCTGCCACTGCAAATTGGTGCCCGTGATGTGGCATTTCCTTTTTTAAATAATTTGAGTTTTTGGCTAACCGCAGGTGGCGCAATTCTAGTGAATGTGTCTTTAGGGTTAGGTGAATTCGCAAAAACAGGGTGGGTTGCTTATCCGCCGCTAGCCGGGTTGGAGTTTAGTCCCGGGGTTGGCGTGGACTATTACATATGGGCCTTGCAGATATCCGGGCTCGGTACCCTGTTAACTGCCGTAAACTTCTTAGTTACCGTGTTCAAAATGCGTGCTCCTGGCATGAAGTTAATGCAAATGCCTATTTTCACCTGGACCTGTACGTGGGCGAATATTCTGATTGCCGCCTCGTTCCCTATTCTTACCGCTGTGTTAGCCATGCTAACCCTAGACCGCTACATGGATTTTCACTTCTTCACTAACGAAGCCGGTGGTAATTCCATGATGTATATCAACCTGTTTTGGGCGTGGGGACACCCTGAAGTTTATATTCTTGTACTGCCTGCATTTGGTATTTTCTCAGAAGTTATTTCAACGTTTACCGCTAAGCGTTTGTTTGGCTACAAGTCGATGGTTTATGCATCAGGGGCCATTGCCATTCTAGGCTTTATTGTGTGGCTGCATCACTTCTTTACCATGGGGTCGAGCGCCAACGTGAATGCCTTCTTTGGCATTATGACCATGGTTATCGCTATACCCACGGGGGTGAAGCTATTTAACTGGCTCTTCACTATGTATCGAGGCCGTCTTGTACTAAGTGTGCCTGTGCTATGGACGTTAGGTTTTATGGTGACTTTCACCATTGGCGGTATGACAGGCGTGCTGTTAGCTATACCTGGCGCAGACTACGTACTCCACAATAGCTTGTTCCTTATTGCCCACTTTCATAACACCATTATTGGTGGTGCAGTGTTTGGCTACTTGGCTGGCTTTGCTTTTTGGTTCCCGAAAGCGATGGGCTTTAAGCTTGACGAAAAAACCGGAAAAGCAGCGTTTTGGTGCTGGCAAATTGGTTTCCTTTTGGCGTTCATGCCCCTGTATGTGCTTGGCTTCTTGGGTATGACACGCCGCTTAAATCACACCGACAACCCTGACTGGAATATCTGGTTATACATTGCTGCATTTGGTGCGTTTGTTATTGCGATTGGCATTTTTTTCCAGTTACTACAGCTGTTTGTAAGCTTTAAAAACAGAGAAAAGCTCAACGACACAACAGGCGACCCGTGGAATGGTCACACGCTAGAGTGGTCAACGGCGTCACCGCCTCAATTTTACAATTTTGCCAAGATACCTCACATCAAAGACATTGATGCATGGACGGATATGAAGGAACGCGGCGAGTCGTATCAACGCCCTGAAAAATACACACCTATTCATATGCCAAAAAACACTTCTGCGGGTGTGTTTATGAGTATGAGTTTTACCGTAATGGGCTTTGCGCTTATTTGGCATATTTGGTGGCTAGCCATTGCTGGTTTAGCAGCAGGAATAGGGGTGTTTATCAAACGTTGCTATACCGCAGATATTGACTACTACGTGCAGGTAGATGAGGTTGAACGAGTTGAAGCTACGCACTTAAGTGCAAATACAATAGGAGGTCGCTAATGAGTACTATTGCAACTTCAAGTGCAGCGTCAATGCCTCAAGCACATGCACATGAAGAACATCATGAGAACAACACAGTGTTTGGTTTTTGGTTGTATTTAATGACCGACTGTTTGCTGTTTGCATCTTTTTTTGCCACCTATGCGGTGTTGTTTATGAACACGGCAGGCGGTGTGTCTGGCAAAGATATTTTTGAGCTCAATTTTGTGGCTGTCGAAACCGCCGCATTACTTTTAAGCAGTATCACCTTTGGCTTCGCCATGATATGTGCTCATCGACAAAACAAGTCAGGCGCCCTCGCTTGGCTGGCGGTGACATGGGCGCTGGGAGCGTGCTTTATCGGTATGGAAGTATATGAATTCCATCACCTTATCGAGCATGGTAACGGGCCACAGCAAAGTGCGTTTTTAACGGCGTTTTTCTCGTTAGTGGGACTGCACGGACTGCACGTTACAGCGGGTCTTATTTGGATGACCATCATGTTTATTGAAATAACCCGCCGAGGTTTAGGTGAGCAAACCGTTACCCGATTAAGCTGCTTGAGCCTGTTTTGGCACTTCCTCGATATCGTGTGGATATGTGTATTTACCGTAGTGTATTTAATGGGGGCAATGTAATGGCGTTACATGATGCAAAATTAACTTTGAATTCGAATAGCCACGCTTCATCTGAACATAGTAGTGATACTAGCCATGGCGATGTGAAGTCTTACGTTATTGGCTTTATTTTATCTGTGGTACTTACCGTTATTCCGTTCACCTTGGTGATGAATGGTGACTTTTCTAAAGTCACCACCATTTGGAGCGTGGTTACCTTGGGCTTAGTCCAAATTTGGGTGCATCTTAAATACTTCCTGCATCTTAACTTTGTAACCGAGGAAGGCAGAGCCAATACGTTCTCGTTTCTATTCAGTGCGCTCATTATTTTCATGGTGGTGGGGTTATCCGTTTGGATCATCTACGAGTCGAACGCCATGATGATGTATTAGTAGGTCACTGTGTATAGGTGGTCTAGCCTGACGATTTTGTCGGGCTTTTCAATGTGTTTTCTTAATCACGGTCAGTACGTTAAGCCCTCACATAGTGCCTTTCTGAAGGGCGCTCAGTGTTGGGCTTCTCAGTATTCATTGGCGCGTTCTAATTTTGGATTTTACCCATGGCCTCTACCTTTAAACGTTATCTGTCAGTCACCAAGCCCGGCATCATTATGGGTAATGCCATTTCGGTAACGGGCGGTTTCTTATTAGCGTCCCGCGGCGATATCGATTATTGGCTGCTGCTTGCTACACTTATCGGTTTGTCGCTGGTGGTGGCGTCGGGGTGCGTAATTAACAACTGCATTGACCGAGACATTGACGGCAAAATGCAGCGCACCGCAAATCGAGTTACGGTGACAGGCGAGTTGCCGTTACTTACTGCGCTTTTGCATGGCGCTGTGTTAGGAATGGCAGGGTTTGGTTTATTGGCGCTTTACACAAACCTTACTGCCGTATTTTTTGCCGCCTTTGGCTACGTTATTTATGTGGGCGTTTACAGCCTGTATATGAAGCGAAACTCGGTGTACGGCACATTCGTTGGCAGTTTGTCAGGCGCGGTACCGCCAGTAGTCGGTTATTGCGCGGTGAGTGGTCAGTTTGATATAGCCGCAGCTATTTTGTTGGGTATGTTCAGCATTTGGCAAATGCCCCATTCATATGCCATCGCTATCTTCAGATACAACGATTATAAGGCTGCTGATATTCCTGTGTTGCCCGTATCGCAGGGTATTGCGAAAGCAAAACGCCATATTGTCCTTCATATTGCGTTATTTGCTTTAGTTGTAATGCTGCTCCCGCTTAACGGTTATACGGGCATAGGTTTTTTAACCGTGGCCTTTGCAACCAGCCTTTGGTGGCTTTTAATGGCACTTCGCGGCTATAGACCTGACATCAATGTAGAGGGCTGGGCAAAGCGAGTATTTGGTTTTTCCATTGTAAATATAACGCTGTTATCTATCGCGATGTCGGTGGACTATCACACCACCGTTGATAGTCTATTTGCGATAGCTTTGTAGTGTTTATAAGCGCTTTTCTCTTACGGATAGGGATGCTCTCGTTTATAATTCGCACCTATTCACCACATGCAAATAGGCAGCACCATGGCAACGGCATCCGCACTTCACATTTTGGTAAAAACAGAGAAAGAAGCGCTTTCAATTCTAGAGCAGCTTAAAAAAGGCAAAGACTTTGCGAGTTTAGCAAAGCGCCATTCCAAATGTCCGTCGGGCAAGCGTGGCGGCGATCTTGGTGAATTTCGTAGAGGCCAAATGGTAAAAGCCTTCGACGATGTGGTCTTTAAAAAAGACGTGCTAAAAGTACACGGGCCGGTGAAGACCCGTTTCGGCTACCACCTTATTAAAACGCTCTATCGTAGTAATTAAAACCAGAGCTTTTTAAAACCAAAGTCGCTAAAGCCGAAGTAAGCCCGATCCATTCAACAAGCGTTTAAAGTATGTCCTAGCTAATTACCTTGTTAATTGCCCGGCTCCCACTTTTCACCGCATACTGAATTTTTGGTAAATATGGCGTAAGGGCTGTTGGTCTCGTGAAGTGAACCGCGAAGTGCAGCGCCGTGATCTACTGCAATAAAAGGGGTGTCAGTCGCTTTGCCTTGCTCATCAAGCATAAAATAGTCGCTGGTGTAGCTTGTTAGCATCATGCGATTGTCGTAACCCATATCGCTTAAGCGAACCCGGGTAATGGCTTTGAACTTAGCGTTAGGGTTTGAAAGCCCTACAATTTTCTTAAAAAAGTAGCCTTTATCAGATTGCAGTTGGGAAAAACCGTTTAAGGTGTTAATCAGGGTTTTCAAATCTATGGCTTCGCGCTGTAACATGAAGTCGTGCTGGATGGCATTGCCATCTTTTCTAAGGCTGTCTTTTGACGGTGTTTTACCAGCTGTGTAAGCCTGCTCTGTTTCTAACGAAGTAAGGGTGTCTTGCCCTTCCTCTGCATAGTGAACTAGTGCATTTGTGTTCATATTTACGTAGTAGTCGCTGATACCAGCGGGTACCACTTCAAATAGCATAACATCTGGAGTTACCGCGCCGCGCTCTTCAGGTGTTTGAGGGCCTTTGGCTACGCACTTGTCAGAGATGAAATAGTAATATTGGCCCGCTTCAATAGCGAAAGCTGTATTAGACAGCACCGCGCAGGTGGCAAGAAGTAGTAGCCTGGAAGTGAACTGTTTAAATGCCGTTACAGCACTGCCTATTTGCATATCAAAGACGCCTTATTGTTCGATGCATTTACATGTAAGGCGCTATTGTAAGGTGTAGTTGATAAAAGCGCGAGTTAAGCATTGTACGCACTTTGCATTTAGGTATTGCTTGATTGAAAGGCGAGAAGCAATTTGAATTTCTGGCAGATTAGCAACTCGTCATTTTAGCGCTGAGCGCCTAGTGCTTACGTTCCTTGTGAGTTCTTCTCTAGTATTTCTATTTCTTTCCATAGCTTTTCCGACTGGGCGGTAAGCAATGAATAAGTCCTTATGTCACCGTTTCTTTGTGCGTGCATGGCTTTTTCAAGAAGGGTGTCATATTGCTTTCGCATCTTTTTGGTTGGATTGCTTTTAAAAAGTCCAAACATAGTGAAAGTCCTAAAAAGACATATAGCGAGAAAACGTTTAAAAAGGAACTTTCGATCACCCATTTTCGTGAACAAATTTTCATAAACATTCATGGGAGAATACTTGAGTGAATGGCAGGCCACTTGGCTAAGGTGAGCTAATTATGGCCTGCACTGTAGTTAAATTAGAATTGATAAGTTACGTAAGCACTAATACTTCTGCCTGGCTCTGAGTAACGCTGGTATCCATTGTCGCTCACGCCTCCAAAGAAACCACCAGTACCGTTTCTTACACTATTAAGTACTTCCCAGCGGTAATATTCTTTGTCTGTAAGGTTGTAAATTACCGTAGTGAAACGCAGGTTTTCGGTAACGTCGTAGTAGGCAAGCAGGTCGAAAACTGCATAGCCTGCTGGCGTATGCGATGGTCCAGCGCCGTTGTTCAATGAGGTGTAGCTAAGTTGGTTACTTTCTTCTACCCCTTTGCTCAATATGGCGACAAGTTCTGCGCCCCAATCACCTTCATTAGATACGTAGCCTAGTCCAACAGTTGCGGTATCTGGCGATACGGTTTCTAAGTCGTCACCCGCATTGTTAAAAGCAGACGCAGTGTCGTAGGTGCCGTCCAATGCGGTATAAGCAAAACGACCTGCGACGTTATCTGTAAAATTGTAATTGGCAGTAACTTCTAACCCATCAACAGTCAGCTCGCCAGTATTTTGTGGCTGCGTGAATACATCTTCCGTACTCACTACAGTTTCACAACCGAAACGACTGCACTGTACTGTGCTTACTTCAGTGCCATAAGGCGTTGAATAAGTCTCGTCCTGAATCATGTTAGTGTATTCAGTTCTAAACACCGACACGCTGACATTCCCATTTTCGAAATCACCAATATAGGTTAGCTCAAAGTTAGTCGATTCTTGAGCATCGAGTTCACTGTTGGCAATACGGTCAAGGTCAATATAGGTGTTACCAGTTACAATATCGGTGACTTCATCACCTGAGTTTGTGCCAAAATATAAGTTTTGAAGCGTAGGTGCTTGGTAGCCCTGAGCAATACGGGCATTGATAGAGTGACCTTTTACGAATTCGTAAGTAGCCCCAATATCTCCTACCACTGCACTAAATTCGCTGTCTGTAATGCTTAAACCAGTCGGGTCTGAAAAGGTACTATCTACAGTAGGCGCATATTCTGTTGAATCGTAACGAAGTCCAAGATTTATGCTTAATTGCTCGCTAAGTTCAACCGTGTCAGCTAGGTAGGCAGTAATCAATGTCTTTTCAGTTTCAGGAACAAAGCTTTGGTCGCGAATTGGGTAACCGTCTAGTATTGGCGAATCAGCGGTTTGTCCTGCGAATCTGCGGTCGAACATCACTGCCTCTGCATCCACTTGTTGATAACTTAAACCATAAATAATTTCATGGTTGAATTCTCCGGTGATCGATTTGGCTAAATCAATATTGAAGCTCAGTGAGTCTTGGCTAAAGTTACGGTCTTCGGTACGCAATATAGCGTCGCCGTCAGCACTGCCAAAAAGAAAGCTGGTTACACCAGAAGAGAATAGTTCTTGATAATTTAATGTCACATCTATGCTATCAGCGAACGTCAGACCTAGGTTTTCGTTGTTGAAGAAAAGCCCTATTCGCTCGCGGTTATTTTCATCCGCTGAGGTGAAGTCAAAATAAGTATCGTGTTGACGAGAAAGAGGAATGCCATCCGTTTCTCTGTCAGCTTTTTCGTAAACAAAACCAAGTTGTTGGTGCTCTGAGAAGTTATAAGCAAGTTTAAGTAAAATTGAATCTACTTGATTATCCATCGGGTCAGCCTGGCCACGTCCTGAACCAGAAATATTCTCACCATTGCTGTGCGCTTCTGTTTCACTGCTGTCGCGCATAGTGTATTGCAAGAGCGAGTCGAAGTTACCCGTTCTGTTCGCAACGGTGCCGTGCACTAGCCATTCTTCAGAGCGTGCATCAAAACCGGTTTTCAATTTAACGCCTGTGGCATCACCGGTGGCAGGTAAAAAGTCGCTCGCTTCATTGGTTACATAGGTGACTGAGCCCGCAAGTGAGCCTGGTCCTTGCGCGACAGCGCTTGGGCCTTTGGTGATGTTGACGGCTTTTACGTGTTCCAATTCAATTTCGCCGCGGCTCGAACCATACATACCATAAGCGGCGAATGAGCCTGGATTTAGTGTTTCACCTTGGCCGACGCCATCTACGGTTACTGCTACGGCGTCCCCTTCTAAGCCGCGAATGTTGAAACCATCGTTACCGAAACGGTTACCCGTGTCATTAGTTTGTACTCCTGGGATATAGCGAGCGGTATCTTCAATATTTGTGATTGAGCGCTTTGACAGAGTTTGTGCATCCAGCACGGTTTCGACAGTCGTTGTTAGGGTTTCTTCACTTTCGGCTTTTGTTACAGCCAATTCTGATTGTTGAGCTAGGGCAGGAAGTGTTAGCGCACAGCCAAGTGAAATAGCTACCGTTGAGCGTTTAAATTTCATTGTTATTTTCCAATTTTAATAAAAGTGCAAATAATTAGTATTTCGTATCAACGCTAAGCATCCTATTTGCGTCGGTTGATATCATTTTTAGTTTTTCTTCAATCGCGCCTGTCAAAGCGATTTTTTGACACATCGTGCGTCAAAAATCGATCGTAATACTATTGATAACCATTATCATTTGCAATAGTATGATTCCACTTTTACAAAAATAGAAAATAATAAACCATGAAAAAACACACGCTTATTAGTTTGCCCTTGCTTATTGCTAGCTGCTTCAGTGGTGCTGCTCTAGCCCATGTAGCATACCTAAAACCTCTTCAGTTTGAACCGGTTAGAGGCGGTAAAGTAACGCTAGATGCTTCTTTCGCAGAACAATTTTTTGTGCCCGAAGCGGCAATTACGAATGCATCGTTTGAAGTGGTTACCCCTAGCGGCAAGCTAATTAATGTGGAGAAGGTTGTCGATCTTTCGACCCGTAATGTTCTTGAACACACCTTAGAAGAAGAAGGGACCTACCAGTTTTCAACGGGAAAACGTATGGGGGCAATTTTTCGCGTGTATGAAAAGGACGGCGAACGTGGATCTATGCGAGGCAACGAAAAGCCTCTACCTGAAGGTGCGATACTAAAAGAGCACTTTCAGTCAGTTACGTTTGCAACGACGTACGTAACGAAGAAAGGGCCAAGTGAACAGGCGTTAGCGCCAAGAAACGACGGCTTAGAAATCGTGGCAATTAATCACCCTAACAGTTTGTTTGCCAATGAGAGTTTTAATTTCAAAGTTCTGTTCAACGGTAAGCCTGTAACCGATCATGAAATCTCGGTGTACCAAGGAAAAGATCAGTTTGCCGAAGAATCTGATGTAGAAAAGTTAACGACAAATGCTAAAGGGCAAGCGTCATTTACTCCTTCATCACAAGATGTCTATTTAATGCAAGTAAGACTGCGTACCGACGCGCCTGAAGGTGCAGACGTGCCCACTTATAGCTACACCACCACTCTATCATTCGAAGCCTACTAATCATTGACGGTACGAGGAGATAATTATGTTAAAAACAGTAAGTTTAGCCGTTGTATCTGCGCTTTGTATTAGCGCTTCGGCGCTAGCCGCACCACATAGCGCCAGCGGCATTATATTGACCTATGACTTAAACAAAGATGAGTCACTCCCGCTAGAAGAGTTTGTTGATGCCAGACGCTCTCGCTTCAATACTTCTGATACCAACAAAGACGGTGTACTTGATGAAAGTGAATACGTTTATGAGTGGGAAGGCAAAGTAGAGAAACGGTTAGCTGAAAACAGAAAAGCATCGGTAAAACAAACTCACATACGTTTCCATGCTGTTGATAGCAATGATGATGAGTTCATCACTATTGATGAAGTAAATGCGGTGGGTGAGCGAAGTTTCTCACGTATGGATAGTGATAATGATGGTGTAGTTGCTTTGGGCGACCCCGAGCCAGCGTCCCGTCGCTCTGCGTCACAAAAGAAAGATGACAAACCTGAGTTAGTGCAGCGCCCTATGTTACGCATGCCGACAAGTCACAATATTCAAGGATTTGTCACCCTATATGACCAAAACGGTGACGAAAAGGTAACAAAAGAAGAGTTTCACGCCGTTCGCAAAGCGCAATTCCAGCGTACAGACGAAAACAGTGATGACAAGCTTACTGAGCAAGAATATGTGCTTGAGTTTGAAGACAGACTGGATGCACAGATTGAGAAAACCCATGAAGGACAAATTAAGCAAACTTACGTTCGTTTTGAAGTTCTCGATACAGACGAGAATGGCAAAATGACATTTTCAGAGTACATGGTGTCTGGGTTTAATGCCTTTCATCGCTACGACACCAATGGTGATGGCTATCTAACATTAGCTGACCCAGCGCCAGCACCTCGTCAGCAGGAGCAAAGTGACACCACCACCACCGCACAAGTTAGCCAATAATGGTTGGGCGTTTCATTCTATATCTGGCGGTATTTACCGCCAGCTATGCCGTTAATGCCGAGTTGTATGTGTTTCCTACAACATCAGGAGAAGCGGTCCCTCACACGCTTAACACAGAAATAACCCTGTACGAAGAGCAGACACTTAGTGCCATTGAGCGAAAGAATATTGACCTACTTATTAAAGACACTTATCAAACGTTAGATAAATCAAACGCAACGAGTGCGCTTAGTGAAATTAATCAACGCCATGAAGGTACACTCCCGGCGTGGCTTTTTACCGCCATAAAGCAGTGTGAAGCCTGGTTTAATCGAACTGAAGGTAATATAAGCTGCCGCAACGGTGCGCTTTACGACTATTGGGCCGAATACGTTCAAGGTAAGCATGATATTTCACGTCGAGAAGTTAGACGTCTTGCGCGTGTGGCGCGCATTGCTGAGGTCAACTTCAATGACGATAACAGCGTGGCGTTTGCGTCACCTATCCAGTGGGATTTATCTGAGTTCGCAGCTTCTCTTGCCGTAGATCGTATTGTTAACTACTTGGCGTCACTAGACATACACTCATATCACATTAGCGCGCTGGGGCTAGAAACCCATGCCTCGAATCAGGGCTTTAGTTGGCAGGGGGCTGTGGCGCAAGAAGCCGTGACCCAAACTGGCCGCGCAGCGGGCGCTAATAGCAAACCAAGCACCATCGCGTACATCAGACCTTGGCAGCGCCCAGTGCTTTCCACTTCAAAGCTGGCGTCTTTAGAAAAAGGCGTGTTAAGCCATAGTGACGGTTGGCCTAGCGCCAAGTTTCAAGTCATATCAGTGGCGGATAACGCATTTGAAGCAATGTTGTTAGCACACTATTCGGCAACGAAAACTGCGCAGCAAGCCATGGAGTTAGCTAATGCCAGCCCGTCACTAGCGGTAAAGTTAATTGATGAAAGTGGCAGAGTGTTTACCAGCAACACCTATACGGGTAGAACGTCGGATGAAAAGGAAGCTGAAGAAAATGAGCACGCCATCTCAGTTGATATCACCTTACCGCTATTTGACATCGCAGACTATCGTGGTCCTTACGTAAGCGTGTGGATAAGCGATGAAAGGAACCATCTTGTGAAAAGCTTGGCGCTTCGCGGCACCAGCGAGAGATGGCTAGGCGAGCTGCGCACATGGTGGCGAAGAGTGGGTCGAAAGAACGAAGGTTTAGTCGATGGATTTGCCGGGGCTACAAAGAAAAACACGCCTTTGCATATTGAGTGGGACGGATTGGATGATTTTGGAAAAAGCGCAAATTCGTCGTCGTTAATACTTCACGTTGAAGTGGCTAGAGAGCACGGCGGAAGAAGCTATGAAAAAATTCCGTTTACCTTTGATAGCCTTACTACACCGATAACCGTAAAGGGAGTGGATGAAATCGCGTCTATTACACTCTCATCAATGAATTAGGCGTCAATCATAAAATTGCAGTAACGTAACGAGCACTACCAAAGGCAGCTATCGCAAATCGCTATTTGAAGTTTACATGGCCCACATTTGAAAAGGGCTGACCTTTTTTACCCTTTAAACGTGATATTGGCGTTTGCGGTTAGCCTGCCTTCTTTTAAATCAACAAAACCCGAAATATTGTTAGGTAAACAGCCGCTGAGTATGCAAGCTTGTTTTTCCTATACATCATGGCGTGTGTCCTAATCATTAATTTTAATGAGCCTTATGGTGTTCATTTCACTTGGCTTTCTTTCACATCACTTCGCTATTAACTGATCAAGACGGCACGGTTTGTAAAATCCTCCCTCAAAATTTGTTTAGTAAATTTTTAAACAAAACGGTGCTGCAGGATGAAAAGTTGAAGATTTTAGCGTACAGAAAATACGCATTCACCTTTACGGCTGTTCAAAAAGCGCTCAATTTCGTTGGTATTCACAAAGTGAATGGTCACATATCTACTTCATTTATCATCTGTATGAGATTTCTTTATTCGTATTAGTTATTAGTCGTAAGTAAAAGGTAGTGGTTAAGAATAAGTCTTTCGCGTAGCTTTGCTCTGCTTTCGCCTAAAAATAAAGCGGTGTCATGGATGATTACTGCGAAAAAAAAGTGCGAATAAAATCGAAGTTGATTGTAATTTAGCCAGGTAATACCAAGCATAAGCTAAGTAAATGGCTACATTGCATTTGGTCAGTGTCATTCTCAAATTGCCCGAAAGTGAGGAGGTGTGTATGAAAATCGTAATTTTGAATGAAGCGAAAACGCCAGAACCGCTAAATAATGTGGAGAAGCGATGTGCAGCTACACCAAGTAGTGCACAGCGTCTGGTTAAGAAAGGCGCGACTTTATTGCTCGAAACCGGTGCAGGAAAGTTTGCGGGTTATTCAGATAAAGAATATCAAGACGCAGGCGTAACAATCATAAGTGATGTGGATGATGCATTATCAACAGCAGATATGCTGGTTGCGGTAAATAAACCTACCGATACACAGCTAGCGTTGATGAAAAAAGGGGCCATTGTGGTAGGCCACCTTGACCCTTTCTTTCAGCAACCGCTCATTGAATCTATTGCCTCAAAAGGGCTAACCGCTATTTCAGTAGAGATGATTCCCCGTTCTTCTCGTGCACAAAAAATGGACGCATTGAGCTCGCAAGCCAGTCTTGCAGGTTATGTAATGGTGATGCAGGCAGCCAACCAGTTGCCATCAATACTCCCTATGATGATGACCCCTTCAGGCACCATAAAACCCGCGAAAGTATTTATCATTGGTGCTGGCGTGGCAGGCCTTCAATCTATTGCAACAGCAAAGCGTTTAGGGGCAAATGTACTTGCATACGACACTCGTGAAGTAGTGGCAGAGCAAGTAGAGTCGCTAGGGGGCAAGTTTCTTAAAATTGACATAGGTGAAACGGGTCAAACGAAAGACGGATACGCAAAGGAACTCACCGATGAACAAAAAGCAAAGCAGCAAGAAGCGCAACGCGATGCGATTGCCGATTCTGACATCGTTATTACTACAGCGCAGCTATTTGGCCGCAAACCGCCAGTGCTTATTTCTAAAGACACCTTAGCCTTGATGAAACCAGGCAGTGTAGTGGTTGATATGGCGGCTACATCGGGCGGCAACGTTGAAGGCTCGGTAGCTGGCGAAACCGTTGAAATTAATGGTGTAAAGGTAATTGGTAACGGAAACTGGAGCCAATTCGTGGCAAAAGCCGCAACCGATATGTACGCCAACAATATCTACAACCTTATTGATGAATTCTTTGACGATGAAAGCAAAACCTTTGGTTTGAACCTAGAGGACGACATTCTGGCCGGCTGTGTTATTACCCACAACGGCAACATTACCAACGACATGCTCAACAACGCTTACAAAGGAGCCTAATTATGGAAATCATTTACCTACTTTTCATTGTGCTACTGGCTGCTTTTTTGGGTTTTGAGCTAATTCGAAAAGTGCCGGCTACGTTGCATACACCGTTAATGTCTGGTTCGAATGCGATATCGGGCATAACACTGGTTGGTGCGTTGGCAGCTTCGGGTGGCGATAATAATTTGCTGACGACTATTCTTGGTACTGCTGCGGTAGCACTGGCCAGTATTAACGTGGTGGGTGGCTACTTAGTTACCGATCGCATGCTTGGCATGTTTAAGAAAAAAGATAAATAAGGAGTACGCAAGTGAATGATATCGTAACCGTAATAAATCTTGCATACGTAGTTGCTGCGGCACTATTTATCCTAGGGCTTAAACTGCTTAGCCATCCAGATACTGCTAAGAAAGGTAACTTCATTTCTGCCATTGGTATGTTAATAGCGGTGTTGTTACTCTGCTTGATCAGCAAATTATCAGCTATCACTATATCCTTTTAGGGTTTGTACTTGGCGGCGCCTTTGGTGCGTGGAAAGCCAAGACCGTTGAAATGACGGCAATGCCTGAAATGGTGTCCTTGTTTAACGGCTTTGGTGGTGCAGCCTCATTGCTTCTGGGCTGGGCGACACTAGCTGGAATGAGTTTAATTACCCTCAAAACCGAAAGCGCGTTTACCTTTATTACCCTGTTTTTCACGATATTAGTGGGCGGCATCACCTTTTCAGGTTCTGTTGTAGCGTGGGGCAAACTGTCGGGAAAAATGAGCTCTAAAGCCGTGATCTTCGCTGGGCTTCGCGAGCTAAGTATCTTGCACCTCATTGGCATGGTAGTGATTGGCTATTTCTTTACCACTGACCCTAGCAACTCACTATGGATATACTGTGCAATCGCGTTGTCACTAAGCTTTGGCTTGTGGGCGACTATTTCCATTGGCGGAGCTGACATGCCAGTGGTTATCGCACTTTTGAATAGCTACTCAGGTGTCGCGGCGTCGGCTGCAGGTCTTGCTACTGGTAACACAATATTGATTGTCACTGGCTTGCTGGTTGGGGCTTCGGGCTTAATTCTTACCAATATTATGTGTAAGGCCATGAACCGCTCTTTAATGAACGTGTTGCTGTCTGGATTTGCGAAGCCAGTAGAAGCAGGTGAAAAAATAGAGGGCGAAATTAAAGTGTTGGCCGCGCAAGATGCATTTTATGTATTAGAAGCAGCGCAAGCAGTTCTCGTCGTGCCCGGCTATGGTATGGCGGTTGCGCAAGCGCAGCATGCCGTGCGTGAACTTCAGTCGCTATTAGAAGAAAATGGCTGTACGGTTGATTACGCTATACACGCTGTCGCAGGGCGTATGCCGGGTCACATGAATGTGTTATTGGCAGAAGCCGATGTACCTTATGACCAATTATACGAAATGGATGATGTTAACCCGCGCATGGAAAATTATGACGTGGTTATTGTTATTGGTGCAAACGATGTTGTAAACCCTGCGGCTAAAGAGATGAAAGGTAGCCCTATTTACGGCATGCCGGTTATTGAAGCTTATCGAGCTAAAACGGTCTTTGTACTTAAACGCTCTGCTAATGCTGGCTTTGCAGGTGTGGATAACCCGTTGTTTTTTAAAGATAACACGCGCATGGTGCTAGGTGATGCTAAAGACACCATCAACAGTATTATTCGTGAGTTTGGAGACGACTAATACGGCGTCTATCTTCTATAAACAACGTTTAAAGACCTGCGTAGATGCAGGTCTTTTTACTTTTTGAGTATGAAACGTAATCACAATATATTCAACTTTAGTTGTAGTTTAAGCTTTTCAACTCTACTATGTAAGTGCTATAGCAGTTGAGTTTATTATTCATATAGTCGCATAGAGATGTACGAGTAAATGTCTACGACCCCTTTTCATATTGAGCAGTTTAAAAATTGTATATTTGTGACGCTTCGCGGTAAGTGGAATATGTCAACAAACATACAATACTTAGCTCATCTTTCCGATTGTTTAAAAACCCGCAGAGGCAGACCCTTTCATCTGTTTATTGATATGCGCACTTGGCAAGTTCCTAAATCCGATACCTTCAATCAAATAAAAGCACCCATCAGGCTAGATAGACGAAATCAACTCAGTGAAACATGGTTGGAAGATGATGAGACTGATGCTGAACATATAGCGCAAAAGTTTTTTAAATCGCCCACAGCTAATCTGGGGTTTGAACTTGAACGTACACAGAACATCTCAGAGTTTATAGCGTATTGCGAAGAAAAAGCAGACAAGATAGTTATAGACTATGTTCGAACATGGATTGGCTCATAAAGGCTGACGTTCGATAAACAAAATTAGTCGCGACAATAGATATTTTACATCGCAACAACGCTCGCGTTCAGTCTTACGTTGTCTATAATACGCTGCTAATTTTCGCACTTACTATGCTAGGTATAGACCTAGCCCACTTACACATAGGTGAACAAATTGTCAGATTGGAGCATCGAAGAAGCGGAGCGCGTCTATGGCGTGTCTCAATGGGGTGGAGGCTATTTTCAAATTGGTGAAAATGGCAACGTGCATATTACCCCTGTTCCTGAAGATCCTAGCATTCGAATCGACTTTAATTCGGTAATAGAAGACATCCGCAAAGAAGGCGTACAGTTTCCTGTTGTTGTGCGTTTTCACGATATTTTGCGCTCGCAGGTTGCAGGCTTGAACAAAGCCTTCAGAAAATCAATCGAAGAAGCAGAATATCAAGGCCAGTATCAGGGCGTGTATCCGGTGAAAGTTAACCAAATGCGCGAAGTGGTTGAAGAAATTGTCGATGCAGGTAAGCCTTACAACTACGGTTTAGAAGCAGGCTCTAAAGCTGAACTACTTACTGTATTGGCAATGAATACCAACGAAGACTCGTTGACAATCCTTAATGGCTATAAAGACGATGAAGTAATGCGTCTTGCGCTGTTAGGCCGAAAGCTTGGCCGCCGTGTTGTTGTGGTAGTGGAAAAGTATACCGAACTTCTTTTGCTCGTGAAAATATCAAAAGAGCTTAACATCGACCCTATTATTGGTGTGCGTTCTAAAATGACCGTAAAAGGGCGAGGTAAGTGGGAAAGCTCTGGTGGCGAACGTGCGAAATTCGGTTTGACTATTACTGAAATCATCAACGCTGCTCGCTATCTTGAAGAGCAGGGTATGGCACATTGCTTAAAGCTGCTTCACTTCCATATTGGCAGTCAGCTAACCGATATCCGTGCGGTTAAAGAAGCCGTAACCGAAGGAGCACGTATATATGCAGACCTTCACAAAATGGGTTTTGCGCTTGATTATGTTGATGTTGGCGGCGGTCTTGGTATCGACTACGACGGCAGTAACTCAACGAATGAATCGTCGCGTAACTACAGCATGCAAGAATACGTTGCCGACGTTGTTTATGGCATGAAAGAGATGTGTGACCTTGAAGGTGTACCGCATCCTCACCTAGTAAGTGAAAGCGGGCGTGCAATCACTGCGCATCACAGCTGCGTAATCACAGAAATCGTAGGCGAGATTAAATCGAATGCATCGCACATGGACACTTCTGCAAAAGAAGGCGAGCACTTCTTTTTGAAAAACATGCGTGAACTTGCCGATACGTTTGATGAACAAACAAATATGCACGAGATCTACAACGATGCTTCTCAGTATAAAGAGCAAGCGCTCGATGCATTTAAGTTGCGCGTACTAACGTTAGAAGAGTTAGGCAAAATAGAAACCCTTTATTGGGATATCATGGGTCGCTTACAGAAGTGGTATCGTAACGAAGAATATGTACCAGAAGAGCTACAAGAGCTAGATTACAGCTTGTCGTCTCAGTATCTATGTAACTTCTCTGTGTTTCAGTCGGCTGCAGATACGTGGGCTATAGACCAGCTTCTACCAGTAGTGCCACTTATACGCATGAACGAAGAACCCACGGTTAATTGCTCGCTAGTGGATATAACCTGTGATAGCGACGGGAAAATTGACCAGTTTACTATTGGTCGTGAGATCACTGATGTACTGCCTATGCACCCACTTAAGAAAGACGAGCCTTACTACATCGGTTTATTCTTAACGGGGGCATATCAAGACGTAATGGGCGACATGCATAACCTGTTTGGACGCTTAAATGAAGTGCATATTTACAGCTACGATGATGATCCGGAAGATTTCTATATTGAAGAAGTGGTGAAAGGTTCGTCGGTAGAAGATGTGCTTAACGTTATGCAATATAACCCGCGCGCAATGGCATCAGATGTGAAGCGTATGATAGACAAGCACGTGTGGGACGGTAACTTAAACCCTCGCGAAGGTGTTCGTTGGACTGATTTCTACGAGAACTGTTTAGCGGGTTACACTTACCTAAAGCAATAAATCGCAATATTAGATAATTAAAAGCCTGTTATTCCTTGATACTCAAGTTCAGCAGGCTTACAGAGCCGACGATGCTATTACTTAGCTGCGTCGGCTTTTTTCAAATAGCGCTTCCAAAGTTCCGCTGTTGTAGAGTTAATCATATTTGACTCTGCGTTCATCAACATCACATATCCGACTTTTTTCTCGGGCATAAACGCCACGTCGGCACGATAGCCTTTTACCCAGCCGCCATGATAGTTAAGCTGTACCCCATTTAAGTCATAAATACGCCAGCCCAAACCATAGTGCGCATCGCTAATCATACCGCGCCATCCCCTGCGATAGGTTTCACGCTTGGTTTTAACTCGCTCTGTCGTGACATAGTCCACCATCTCATCAGAAATCACCGTTGGGAATTCGCCAAGCAGTGCCTGCAAATAAATGGTCATATCTGAAATGCTGGCGTTTACTCCTGCCGCGGGGGAAAAGCGGTAGTAGTTGCTTTCTACTTTTCCTTCACGCCACTTATTTCTAGCAATAGCGATATGAGGTTGTGCCCATGACTCTGATGCAAGTAACCCGCCCTTACCAACGCTGGCGGTCTTCATGCCTAGCGGCGAGAATAGATTTGCCTGAAGCTGGCGCGAGTATGAAGTATTATTGTTGCTGAAGTAGTATTCCAACGCCCCGAAAAGTGCATTTTGATAGGTATAACATTCGCCAGGTGCACACAAGGGTTCCAGTTCACCAAGAGACTTTAATACGCGCTCTAATGAATAGTCGGCCTCAATAAGGTTGTCGTAGGCGTTAGGCATAAAGCCACTGGATTGGCCCACAATGTGTTGCAGTTGCAACGCGCCCATTCCTTGACCTTTAAAAGGAATGTCAGGTAATAAAGTGGAGATGGGGGTTTCCCAGCTAAGCTGGCTTTTTTCAACCAGTTTGGCTGACAGTAGCGCGGTAAATGTTTTTGAAACAGAGGCTAGCCTGAACACCGTATCTTCGGTAACTTTCTTTCCGTCTTTTTTACGGGTTTTCCCGTAAACATAAACCCGCGGCGCTTTTCCCTGTTCGTAAAACACAAAGGCATAACCAGGGACATTGTATTTTGACGCTTCTTTTTTTACGTGACTCGCGTAATCGTCTAGCCAGTCTGCAGAGGCGCTTTGCGAGGTAACTAGTAGCAATACTATCAAAAAGTATTTAGGCAGACACAACATTAGGGTGCGCAAAGATTTCAGCATACAGTCACTCGTTATGCCTGCGGCAAATTAACTTTTCCACTAGGCGTTCATTATTATTATCGCGTTATTATGCGTTTAGCCGCTCCAATGATCAAATGTCGCTAATTATACTCATCTATACTTACCTATTT
>NZ_JAHHDX010000094.1 GCF_018619335.1 Alteromonas sp. ALT199
GATGTATTTAGTATTTCATTGAAATAATATGGATCAACGCTGACCACTTTGTGATTCAGCCAACCTATTTAGCGATATACTAATAAACTCTACACCACAAATGTTTTTAATTAGCGCCATCGCAATTTTAACCTAGCTATTTTCATTACTAATTGTGCGCTTTCTGCACATTCTCTGCACAAACGTTCAGTATCTTAAAGCTACAAACTAATAAAATTTACAGATGCTGAGGTAGTCAGTTGTGAGAAAGCCTGTTATTTATTGATGAAAAAGCATGTTCGGGGAATTTATAACGGCTTGAATGCCGCGTCCGTTCAATACCTGATAAAAGACATCAAGACTTTGCAGAAAGAAGAGTGTAGAAGGTAGGTCGGGTCATTACTTGGAATAAATGAGGCACCGCAATTTAGTAAAGCCAACTTGATTTTAGCTGAAGCGACTTTGCCGTTAACTACAACTCTGGCTCAAGTGCATCGTGTCTTATATTCAAATGAAGTGAATCATGAAGGGTTTATAAGCTTGTTAACAAAAGTGGCGTGTGACATGCGTAAAAAAAACCGGCGCTGATACGCCGGTTTTTGTTCACTACTTTATAAAGCGTATATTACATTTTGTATGCTACGGTAACATAACCAAAACGGCCAATGTTATCGTATGCACCGTCTGTTGAGCCAGTGCCGGTTGTCCCAGTAGGTAGCGCGCGGTTAAACAGGTTATCAATACCTACGGTTAGGCTGACACCATTTTTAAAGTTGTAACCCGCAGTTACATCAGTTACTGCGTATGAAGGTAGGTCCATACGATTACTTGGGTTAGGGTTACGTGCTAGCTCTTGATTGTCGTAAAGGCTTGCGCGCTCAATATAGCGCGTTTTCCAGCTTGCTTCCCAATCGCCACGGCTGTAGTTAACCGTGAATACGCCTTGCCAGTCTGACTCACCAGCAGTGCCAGCGTTTTGATAAAATAGCTCTGGGTTGTCTTGGAATGGAAACTCTTTACGATCTTTTAGGTAAGTCGCAATTAAGCTTGTACGGAATGCACCTTCAAGTGCATCAAAGTCGTAACCTAATTCGAAATCTACACCTTTTGCTTCTTGACCAGCAATGTTCAGTGCGTAGCTGCGAATTTGGGTAATTTCGCCTGTCTCTGAATCACGGTCGATAAGGCCACAGTATGGGTTATTGATGCCTGTTTCAGAGTCTACACAACGGTCAAGAATCGTTTGACCGTCTATGTTGGTGATTGCATCGGTAAGTTCAATTTCCCAGTAGTCGACTGTCGCTGTAAAGCCTTCAAACCACCCCGGTGTATACACAAAACCTACGGTCTTAGAGATTGACTGTTCTGCTTGAAGGTCGATGTTACCGCCGTTTACGCCTTCCAACGTTGCCGAGTCGTAGTCAGAATTGAAGTCTGCTGGAACACCTAGTGCTCCACAATTAGCAATGCGTTGTTCCGCGTTAGCTAGGTCACTTAGATTGTCTGTACGGCATGGGTCATCAACGCTGAAGAAAGTTTGACTTGCTTCACCGTAAAGTTCGCTGATGTTAGGCGCACGAAGAGCAGATGACTTAGTTGCTCTTACGCGTAAGTCTTCGAAAACCTGCCAATCTAAGCCAAGCTTCCAGCTTTTTGCGTTGCCGATAGATGAATAATTAGCAATACGTGCCGCTGTGTCGAACGTTAGCATATCTACGCCAGGAAGGCCTTCAAGTAGCGGAACAGTAACTTCAGTAAATACCTCTGATACGTCGTATTCGCCCTTGTCTTCACCTAGCGCATTGAAGAAGGTACCTGCAGCATTTTCAGGCTCATCAATTTCGCTCTTCTCTTTGCGATATTCTACACCTGCGGCAAAACCGACATAGCCCGCTGGTAACTCATAAATACCTGAGTTCGCGATTGTTGCGCCTGCATTATACTGCTCAATTTTGCTAGTACCTACAGAAGTGGTGTTAACATAGTTGATCGCATCTTGTGAAGGCTGACCATAACCCATAATGTTAAGGGGTACACAGCCATCTTCGCTGCCTGATGCACAAACAATGTTGCCATTGTCATCTTCAATAGCGTCTATTGCGTTATAGAAATTTTGCAGAATAAGGTTGTTGCGGTTCTCACGCTCTAACTCAGTTTTACCGTAGTTTACAAACGCTTCGTAGTTCCACTCATCACCGATGTAGCCTTCAACACCTAATACGTAACGATAAGTCTCGCGCTCATCAGCTTCTGTACGACGACCTAAGTCGGTCATCATGCGATTAAGTTCAATGCTTTCAAGGCCGTTTGCGTCCATGTACTCAGTAACACTGTCGTCTAAAAATGCATTGTCGCGCGTTATAGTTGTCTCATCGCTATAGAAGAAAAACGCTGGCTGGGCCATAGAGATAGCGCGAGTACGCGCGTACTTAGCCTGTGCGTATACTGTCGTGTCGTCGTTAAGCTCGTAATTACCTTTAACGTTTAGGTTAGTACGATCAAACTCAGGCTGTAATTGCGTGAACTGGCGAAGGTTAAAAGAGTCACAATTAGCGCAAAAAACGCCATCGACCTGATCGCCAATATAGATGTCTTTAATTGAACCGTCTGAATTGAAGGTTTTTGTACCGCCGCCAAATACACCTGCATTATTTAACACGTAATAACCAGCGTTAGCAGTGTAAATATCATCCGGGTAGGCGGTTGAGTCTAGCTGCTCTTCACTGCGCTCGTAACCCATGATGCTTTCAAAGCTCATATTGCGGTAAGACGTGGCAGTCCAAGGGTTGTCTAGGGCATCTAGCGACTCTTGTGAACTGTATTCAGCTGCAACAGCGATATTACCGCGGTCGTTGTCGAAGTTAAAACCGTAAGACGCTTGGTACTTATCGTTTTTATAACCATTTTCCTGCGCAAAACCTTGTGTTGCACTAATGTCGAAGCCTTCAATGTTCTTTTTAAGAATGAAGTTAACCACACCAGTAACTGCGTCAGCACCGTAAACGGCAGAGGCTCCACCCGTTACAATCTCTACGCGCTCAATCCATGAGGTTGGAATGGTATTAGTATCAACTGCGGCGGTTCCTGCAGATGAAGATACGTGACGCTTACCGTCAACTAATACAAGCGTACGATCTGTACCCATACCGCGAAGATCTAGTATGTTTAGACCTGCAGTACCGATGAATTGTCCTGAATTACCCAGTGAGAACGTATTGGCAAGTGAAGGCAGTTCGTTAAGCACCTCACCAATGTTCATCGCGCCTGAGTTTAGTAGCGACTCGCCAGAAATAGCGGTAACTGGCGAAGGGGCAATCGCGCCCTGACGAGAAATACGTGAGCCTGTAACTTGAATTTTTTCAACGTCGGCGCTGTCAGTTGCAGAGTCTTGCGCCAAAACGTTGCCTGAGGTCAAAGCGACGCTCCCTGCAAGAGCGAACCGTACGGCAGTTGCAATATTTTTCATGGTGTGTTCCTAGTGAATTGGATTTACATGCTTGTTGTTGGATAAGGCCCAAAATTTAGGCAAGCCTTATTTAACCAATCTGTTTTGAATTTATACTTATGTCTAAGAGGGCGCGCATTCTAATTACCAGAAATGGGGTAAATCAATTTTTTGCGATGAATAAAAGCGGGGTTAT
>NZ_JAHHDX010000143.1 GCF_018619335.1 Alteromonas sp. ALT199
AGTTAACCTTCACGTCAAGACCGGCATCAATCGCTGTATCTAGCCCACGAAGTACTTCTTTAAGTTTATCTTGACCAGTAATAGCAGCAAACTGGCGCGGGTCTAAACTATCAATACTTACATTTACTTGATGAAGGCCGGCGTCTTTCCATTGATGAGCAAACTTCTCCATTCGTGCTCCATGGGTCGTCATCGCAACACGCTCAATACCGGGAGTATTGCTTGTTAAACGCAGAATATCTAGAAAGTCTCTTCGCAATGTGGGCTCGCCACCAGTTAGACGCACTTTCGTTGTGCCAAGTCTTGCAAACGCCTTGAGCAGAGTGCCTATTTCGCTTAGCGTCATAAATTGATCGCTCGTTGGGCCTTCATACCCGTCTGGCAAACAATACTGACACCGAAAGTTACACGCTTCGGTCACTGACAAACGCAAATAGTGAAACTTTCTACCGAAACTATCTTCTAACAAACTAACTCCTTAACCCTTATGCGTGACCTTAAATAGAGGCTAACGCAATCATAATATTTTAACCGTCAAAAAATAAAACTCGTCTAACAAGGTAACTAAATTAAACTACTTTAGTGTACGCGGCGCAAAGCAAAATTTAAACACATTGATAGCTATAAATAAGACCATTTTAATCTCTAGTCTATTTCGTAACGTATTTGAAAAATCACGCTTAAGCGCAGAAATCATTATACTTAGAGAAGTTACGCAATATTTACGCAATAAGGCCAATTGTGCATAGTTGTTCTTGAGCCCGCCTTGCCACCCTATTAACTTCTACCTGAAGAATTACTATCACATTAACAATAAAGCACACAATAAAATGAGAAAAAACCGTTTTCCTACGAATGTCGACGAACCTGTTAAATGGCACGTTCTCTCGCAACTTTGGCCTTATCTTCTTGAGTTTAAGCAGCGCGTATTTTTAGCCCTGCTGTGCTTGGTAGCGGCGAAGCTTGCCAGTATTGGTCTTCCCTACGTGCTGAAGTACACAGTTGATAACCTAAATGGCGATTTGACCACGCTAGCTTTGGCAGTCCCTATTAGCCTGATAATTGCCTATGGAACATTGCGCTTATTGAATGTATTGCTTGGCGAGGTGCGCGATACGCTATTTGGGCGAGTCACTGAGCGTGCCATGCGCCGTCTCGGACTTAAGGTTTTCAAGCATTTGCACAACCTAGACTTAGGCTTTCATCTAAATCGGCGTACAGGCGGTTTGTCGCGAGATATTGAGCGAGGCACAAACGGCGTTAGCTTTTTAATGCGGTTTATGGTGTTTAATATTGTCCCTACCCTATTGGAGATAGCCCTTGTAGTCGGCTTACTCTTGTTTCAGTTTGGCGTATCGTTTGCACTAATTATTGTGCTTAGTGTACTCGCCTATATTGGCTTTTCGATGAAAGCCACCGACTGGCGTACCCGGTTCGTCACTCAAATGAATGAAGCAGACTCGACCACCAACTCAAGGGC
>NZ_JAHHDX010000069.1 GCF_018619335.1 Alteromonas sp. ALT199
GCAATGCGTTGTCACCCTTATGTGCTTAAAGAAATTGAGGCTGCATCTATTGAAGACAAGAAAGAGGCGCTTCAAGCGTTTGATAAGGCTGTATTTGGTCATATCGGCTTTGCAGTAGCTAACACAGTGCGCAGTATTTGGTTCTCATTAACCAATGGCGCATTTAGCAGTGCTCCATTTACTGATGAAACGGCGCGTTACTATAAGTTGCTTCAGGGTTATAGCGCTAACTTAGCACTTCTTACTGATGTTTCTATGGGCGTACTAGGCGGTGATCTTAAGCGTCGCGAGCGTTTGTCTGCGCGTTTAGGTGACATTTTAAGTGGCCTTTACATGGGTAGTACCACTTTGAAGCGCTTCGACGAAGAAGGTCGTTTGAAAGAGGATCTTCCGCTTCTTCATTGGGCGATGCAAACCACATTGCACGACATTGAAACGGCAATTGATGATTTCTTAGCAAACTTCCCTAACCGTGCAATCGCTGCAGCACTTCGTGTTATGGTGATTCCGTTTGGACGTCGCGTTGGTAAGCCATCTGACAAAACAGAACACGCTATTGCTCAAATGCTGCAAACGCCATCAACTGCACGAAGCCGTCTTGGCTATGGTCAGTACCTAACTCGTGAAGAAGGTAGTTTGTTCGGTGACCTTGAGCAAACCCTTGACGATGTATTGGCATGCGAGCCTATTTTTGAGCGCATTTGTAAGCACAAAAAAGCTAAGCTTCCATTTACCCGTTTAGATGTACTTGCTGACGAAGCACTAGCAGAAGACATTATTAACGAAGAAGAAGCGAACTTACTGCGTAAGACTGAAGCAGGACGACTTCGCACAATCAATGTTGATGACTTCGACCATGAAGAGTTAGTAGCGAAAGTTAACTCGACTAGCACTGGTAAAAAACGAGGTGGTAAAGCTGCTTAGTTCAAGTTCTAGCAAAAAAGGCCGCTTTAGCGGCCTTTTTTATCATAAACTCATTATGTCTACGCTGATTGTATATGCATGTCAAAGTAACAGCTTTGCCAACACGGGAACATGCGGTAATTCAGAGCAAGCGAAAGCTCTATCTTTACTTATTGCTAATGATAAAGGACAAAAGCGTAGAGTATTACAATGCAACACTACTCTTGTTAAATTAGCTGAAGAAAAAGCAAAGGATATGGCCGAAAGAGGGTTAGTTTCGCACTTTTTAGGCGGTAGCCCTAATAGTCGTATTCGCAATGCGGGGCTTATACTGCCCGACTATTATGGCGACGCGATGAGCAACCAAGTGGAAGCGCTAGCCGGCGGATATATAACAGCAGATGACGTTTGGCACGGCTTGAAAAAATCTACGTCTCATCGCCAGCATTTATTGGGCGAACTTCCTTTTTATGAAGAGCAAGACCAAATCGGGATTGCGTTTCATAAAGATTATTCAACTCCTCATGTAGAGTATTGGGCGGTTTACTTAACTAAATTGGCGGATTCGTCGACCACGTCTGAAAGTGATAGTTCATCGTCGACTCTGCTTTTGAAGCGCAAAAAGAAGTTTGATCATGTGCCTGACAAAGGCTTAGGCATTGTAACCGAAGGTGGCGAGATTATACTAAAAACAAAAAAACCGGATGAGTAATCCGGTTTTTTTATGA
>NZ_JAHHDX010000023.1 GCF_018619335.1 Alteromonas sp. ALT199
CAATGATGGCAAACGCAGCGTTCGGCGTGATGAATGGCGAAATGACCATTGGTGACTTTGTACTTATAAACGCATTCACCATGCAAATATTCATGCCCTTAAATTTCTTGGGATTCGTTTATCGCGAAATTAGAGGCAGCCTTGCCAATATTGATAAGCTGTTCGACCTTCTGTCCCAAGCCCCTGCAATCAAAGATGCAGAGGACGCCACCGAATTGACCTGCGCTAACCCTGCTATACGCTTTAATAACGTGCACTTCGCTTATAACGAAAATAGGCAAATATTAAATGGATTGAGCTTTGGTGTACCGCCAGGAGCCAAGGTAGCTGTAGTAGGTGAAAGCGGCGCGGGAAAATCTACGTTAATGAAGCTGCTTTTTCGTTTTTACGACCCTCAACGGGGCAACATTACCATAGACGGAAATAATATTGCCTCTCATACGCAACAAAGCTTACGCTCGCACATCGGTATCGTACCTCAAGATACTGTGCTGTTTAACACCACCTTGCTAGAAAATATACGCTACGGCAATCCCGATGCCAGCGACGAAGAAATTGAACAAGTCATTAGACTTGCACACCTTGGAACCTTTGTAGAAAGCCTGCCTGATAAGCTGGAAACAACCGTAGGTGAACGGGGACTAAAGCTTTCTGGCGGTGAAAAACAGCGCGTATCTATCGCACGAGCCTTATTAAAAGGTGCGCCAATCATGATTTTCGATGAGGCCACCAGCTCATTAGATAGCACGTCAGAACGGGCAATTTTGTCTGCCTTGCGCAATGCGGCCAAGGGCCACACTAGCTTGGTCATAGCCCATAGATTGTCCACCATTATTGATGCCGATAAGATCCTAGTACTTAAAAACGGTACCATAGTAGAGGAAGGGACACACACCTACTTGCTTGAGCAAGGTGGTGAATACGCAACACTATGGCAAGCGCAACAGCGTGAAGATGACGAAGCTAGTTCAGATAAAGATGTAAAAGGAAGTTAATAGATGGAGCCAACGCTTATAAAAGCCGCCATTAATCAAGTAATGCCGTTCGGAAAATATGCTGGAAGACGCCTATTCCATTTACCAGAGCCTTACCTAGTTTGGTTTAACAAACAGGGCTTCCCCGAAAACAAGTTAGGTGAACAGCTCGCGTTAATGTATGAAATAAAATTAAACGGTTTAGAATCTGTAGTAGAGCCCCTTTTAGATGATGACTAGCAACTGTTTTACGACGATAACTCCCTTGTGACGAGCATTGCCTTATTTCCGTAATTTTTATAAAGGTTACCAACTTATATCAATGGTGAATAACAATTTTAAATTCTGTTATTCCCTGACTTTGAGGTTGGTTTAACCG
>NZ_JAHHDX010000005.1 GCF_018619335.1 Alteromonas sp. ALT199
TCAATAGTATTTTTTCTAAACACTAAAAAACTAAAAACTATGTATAATAAAAAGCCTATCCCTACTTTAGTAATCAATTCGAAATGAACATTCAATTCAAAAAATGCTGCCAAATCAAGGTGAGTTATACTAATAGCCATCATGAGACTTGCTATCAAACTAGGAGCACACGATAAAATAACCTTGATATAACGCATTTGAACATGTTTTTCGATTAGCTTTATCTTAATGGGTATAGTAATGATAGATGCTAAGAGCGCAGCGTAGACCAAGCCTTCCATCGAGTAAAATGCGCCTATGGCAGTAGACAAGATAGCAATACAGGAGCCAATAATATTTAACTTCAAAACAGTACGTGTCTGAGCTCTTGCTACAAGAATCGTGGGTAAAAACCAAATCGGTAAACTGACAACAACCGTATAACAGAGAATCGACAAAAGATTTGCACTTTCAAGCCACTTATCGCCGAATAAAATATAAATAACTTCAGTACTTAGCGTTGATAAACCTACAAACATCGGATAGATAATAAACGATGCTATTTTCACAACTCGTATATAAGTGGCTTCAAGACTAGCGTCATGTTTAACTCTTGAAAAAGATTGCAAAAGAACCCCATTTAAAGGAGTTACCGTCACTTCGGTTGCTAATCTAATTGCTCTTTGCGCAACTGAAACGAAAGCGAAAGCTGTTGAACCTAGCATGAATAGGCTAACGAAGTTCACTACACGTGATGATATGAAAGTTAAAAAAACCTGACCAAAAACAGGTATTCCGAACGCTAGGATTTTTTTCCTGTGTAGTTTCCTATATTTATAATTAGGAATGAAAGGACTAACGAATTGAAAAGTACATGTAGCCAAAGCGCTTTGGAATAAACGGCCAAAAACGACAGATATAACACCGAAATCTAAATAGACGAGTACTAACGTTAATATGCTACTAGAAATAGTACTAACTGAATTAACCAACGTAACAGTTCTATTATCAAATTTTCTTAACAACTTAGCCACACTAACATTCGAAATAGATGATATTAAGGGAACCAGTGAAAGCAAACTCAGTAATGAAAAACTACCTTCAAGAAAAAACTGTTCCGCAAGTGGAGCTGCGACGAAAATCATTAAAAGTGAAAAAATCAATGAAACAAATATTACTAATTTGAAACATGAAGAAGCAAATCTATCACTCCAGTAAGGACGTTGAATTAGCAGCTGATTAATACCAAAGTTACTCAAAGAAACTAGCATTTCAGTTACCAAAAAACAAAGCGCCACCAATCCAAATTCTTGAACCGATAAATATCTAGATAGAATAACAAAAACGATCAATGAACAAAGCTGGTTCACCAAGCCTAAACCTACCCCCCATGCAGAACTAAACATAGTTTTTTTTGCGTAACTCATAATTTCCCAGTAGTAATGCTAAACATGTAAGATTTTATCTGTAGTTTTTCTGTATATCGCTGACGTTAAAAAAGGTTAAATTTCTTTTTTTAAAAAAGCACAAGATGCTACAACTATGTTTTTTGATAAAACAGTCCACTTGTTTTATCAAAACTCAGTTTATGAACTTTTTTTTGAGTGCACTGAGGCCCTTTCTATAATGCCCCGTAATCAAAAGACAGTATATTTCTGAAAAACGTAACCTCATCTGTGGATAGCTATACTTAGTGAGAATAAGACTTACTCTCTCTTGCAAAGTCATTTCTCCTAGTTTATTGAAAAGTTTAGAGAAGGCTTCTTCTAAAATTCTTTTACGCTTGAGAGTTATCCGACCTGCGTCATGACCAACATCTTGAATATAAGAAGCCTTGTGAATATTGAAGAATTTTCCGTTGGAATTCTTTGAAAGTCTCAACCATGTATCCCAATCCTGTAAGGCTGGCATATCCGGATCAAACCCCACACTTTTTAGGTTACTCGTCATTACAAAAATTTGGTTACCTATTAGATTTTCTTTACGTAAATCTGAGTAAGTAACTGAATCACGTCGTACTAAAACCTCTCTCTTACTTTTAAATTCGAGAACAGTATCGTCAAACAATCCTAATACTGTTTCGGATTTTAGCTCTAAAGCATTCGTATAATCTAAAAAGCTTTGTATTCTCCAGCGTTCCATATAATCATCATCATCAATTCCTGTAATATAATGACCTTTACTACGTTCAATTGCTAAATTTCTTGCCGCACAAGCTCCTAATGATTTGTTATTAAGGATCGCTATTAATTTTTTATCATCCTCTAGTTCTTTCAAATACTCATGCGTACCGTCATTAGAACCATCATCAACGACTATTATTTCAATATTACAATATGTTTGATTAAATAATGATTCGAGACAACGCCTCAAAAAAGTTAGTCTATTTTTTGTTGTGACGTATATAGTTACCAGATGCATAGAATTCTCGTTTCATTTATTTTTCGTTAAAAATACGCATTCTCTTCTTAAAAAAAGAACTCGGCAATTGTGCTATTAATGGACTGAATACAAGAACTATAATCTTAGATAAGTCTTTTTTATAAGGTGAACGCATGTAAATTAAGAAGCTTTTCTCACCACTAATTCTTGCACGCAACGCCGTTTCCCAAAAAATTTTGGATATAAAGTCCGAACTAAAAAATTGATGATTAAGATTAGAAAACACATGTCCATAGTACTCTGCAAAATCTACAGATTTTCTATGTTCTCGAGAAATTAACCTCGATATCAAACTGACCTTAGGATTTACATTCAGAAAATCAGAAAGTTCTGACTTTAACTGCTCGCTTGTCTTAAACTGTTCGAGAGAGTTGATTTGAGAAATACTCTCTGAATGAACCCTATATTTTAAAAGTGGTAGCGAGAGATTTGCTAGCTTCGTTCTTTTCGCAAGAGATACCCATAATGCGTAATCTTCACAATGCAGATATTTACTATCGTAAACATCTGGGAAATAGTCTGCCAGTAGGCTTTTTCTCATTAATACCGAAGGGTGGATAATTTGGTTTGTAAAAACCATACCCATGACGATATCCTCATGAGCCTCAGGTACTTTATAAATGCCTAAACTCTGACCGTTTTCATCAATTAACTGTGAATGACTACCAATAACACCTACATCGGGGTTATTGTCTAAATAGCTACTTTGTTGTTCAAAGCGTTCAGGTAAACAAATATCGTCACAGTCGACTCGGGCTATAAATTCACCGCGAGCTAGTGCTAAACCTTTATTTAAGGTCGCAATTAAACCCAAATTCTCTTGATTTTTTACTAGACGGATTCTTTTGTCGTCGAAACTTTTTATAATATCTAAACTACTATCTTTCGAACCATCGTCAATTACTAGAAGTTCAAAATCATAAAACGTCTGATTTAAAATACTTTGCAAAGACTCTCTTAGATATTTCTCCCCATTGTAAACGGGAAGAAGAACTGAGATTTTTGGGCTACCCTGCTCAAATATATTATTCATTAAAAATCCCAATATATATTCATAT
>NZ_JAHHDX010000165.1:0-373 GCF_018619335.1 Alteromonas sp. ALT199
CGTTATTGGAAAGTTATGTGCTCAAGGATTTAAAATGAATGCAAGAGAGTTCGTTAGCCTCTGGAAAGAAGAAATTAATACTTCATTAAGTCAGTACCAGGACACAAATCAGGAGTCTTTAGTGCAAGCTTTGTATCAAAAGTTAAACTTAACAACTGAACAGGAGAAAACTTTCTGGGAAGCTGCGGAAGTAATGTTAAACGATACCGCATATACATTTCTTATGGCACTAGACGGCTGCGCTCAACTTGGCGGAAATCAACAAACATATAAAATCTTTGGAGAAGATGGGAACTTAATATCTGACTGTGGGGATATTGAAGCCGCAGCAGGAGATCTTTTTGAGTAACGCACATAACAACTCAATAAACTC
>NZ_JAHHDX010000165.1:601-1394 GCF_018619335.1 Alteromonas sp. ALT199
GCGGCTTCGCCATTATGCCCCACGTGTCTGCGCCCGTTATTGAAAAGTTATGTTGATCATCTATGACTGAGCAAGGTTTTCTAAAGAGTTTAGATTCAGGCAAGACCAATGAATTTTCGTTTCTTCAAGATACTAATCAAATTGAGGTGAGTGTTTGGAAGCATGAAAATAAGTATGTTTTAACTTGGGAAGTTTACCCTGTGGGGAGCTTTCATGATGAGTCTACTTATTTAAAAGATGAAATTCATAACTTTGATTGTATAAGAACATTAACTGAATTTATTAACACAAATGGCTTTGATTTATCAAAATTTACACCAGCGTAAATCAACATAACAAGTCACTCAAAAGGACAAATAACAGTCGGCTATTTGCTCCTTCGTCGCCTATTTTAGCCAACCATTATTTGCCTCTTAGTTAGGCGTTATATGCCAATGGAAATTGAAAAATAAATGGAAGTAAGAAACTTAAAATTTTTTGCTATAGCCGTTTCGGTTCCGTTAATTGGCTCCTGGCTCGTTATCCAAACGCAGTTTTGGTTGGGAGCAAACGTAGCAAACGGTATTCTTGCCTTCTTTCTACCCTCTATTGGCGTGGTATCGCTTTCTAAAATACGGTATCCAAGCAAGGTTTTTAAAATTTTAGTTGTTAGCACGTATCTTTTTCTAACTCTGGTGGCGATTTGGCTTATAGTTTTAATTACTAGCTGCGCAAACGGAGATTGTCTTTAGTAATGGCACATAACAAAAAAATTAAGCCACTCACTTCGTTCGCTGGGACGCATACACGTGGG
>NZ_JAHHDX010000011.1 GCF_018619335.1 Alteromonas sp. ALT199
CTGACGCCTTCTAACTTTAAGCTAAGGGGCGCAGATGCGTGGGGCATAATGGCGAAGCCGCCCCGCGTATAGGCGTCCCAGCGACCGAAGGGAGAGACTTAAGCGCTTTGTTAGAAGCAGAGCCTGTTCCTTTGGGCTTTTTAAAAACTGTTGAAGCCAGCATACGATTGATTATTAACACAAACAAGTAAAACAACAGCGCAGTGATGGTATTGATTTGACTGAAGCAAACCGCCATTTGAATTACCAAGTGCAATGGCGCTTGCTGGCCTCAAATAAGAACTAGCCGATAAAGCGCCTATTGCGCGACATTCGAAGTAAGCGCGGTGACATTAAAACTACCAATGCATGGGCGATGTTTGAAACAACAGGTGAGGGTGGTTGAACTGATTATTTACCAAACCAATAGTAGTTTAGGCTGGCGCCTTCTAACTTTTAGCTAAGCGGCGCAGTTGCGTGGGGCATAATGGCGAAGCCGCCCCGCGTAACTGCGTCCGAACGACCGAAGGGAGTGACTTAAGCGCCTTGTTAGAAGCAGAGCCTGTTCCTTTGGCTTTTTTAAAAACTGTTGAACCCAGCATACGATTGATTATTAACACAAACAAGTAAAACAACAGTGCAGTGATGGTATTGATTTGACTGAAGTAAGCTGCCATTTGAACTACCAAGTGCAATGGCGCTTGCTGACTCAAAATAAGAACTTGTCGATAAAGCGCCTATTGCGCGACCTTTGAAGTTAATGCGGCGAAGTTAAAACCACCAAAAGCAAGAGCGATGCTTGTAAAAACAGGTAGGGGTAGTTGAACTGATTTGTTTATTAAGCGAAACGCAGTTTAGGCTGACGCCTTCTAACTTTTAAATAAGGGGCGCATACATGTGGGGCATAATGGCGAAGCCGCCCCGCGTGTATGCGTCCCAGCCCGCGCAGCGGGCGAACTTAATTTTTTTGTTAGATACGTTTTTACTATGCAAAAGGAATTGAGGCAACAATACATGCAAAGCCAATAGCAAACATGACTCTTATATTTTGCTTGCATTGAATTAGTAGAGTTAGGGCTTCAGAATTTGTTTCGTTAACTAGAGTATTAGAATTTGAAAAAGCTCTATTCTGTATTGTGTAATAAAGGCTCAATGTGCTTCCGTTGTACCCGATTAGTTGTTTTAGTTTCGAAGCAATTAGTAAACCTCTACCACTAAGAAAGAAAAAATTAAGCATGCAAGCCAAAAATAGAAATAATGTCATGGATACCTGCGAGTATCTAACTTTTAAATAAGGGGCGCAGGCACGTAGGGCATAATGGCGAAGCCG
>NZ_JAHHDX010000131.1 GCF_018619335.1 Alteromonas sp. ALT199
GAAAAAATACTATTGACGTGTTAAATGAGTTTAAAATGGTTATAGTCAAGTAGCGAATATAGAAATCTTTATTAATTACCATTGTAAATTATGATCTATAACTATTGTTGGGTGTTTTCCATTTAAACTGAATTGCGCCGCTTAATTTGTGCTTATTTTCGAAATTCTCGTAATCGTAAGGTATTTTAGAGTGAATGATAACATTATTTACATTTCCCCATATGAAAATCAAAATGAATTTATTGAAATTTTAAAAAAAATATTTTCTAACATGGGCTATCATGTGAAAGATATGGAGATACTTACTTCAGTAAAGTCTAATGCAAAGACGGGAGAGATTGCCGTTATTAATTGGTTAGAGGACTCTCCGTGCTATGAAAAAAATTTCTTAAAATCCGTTATAACGTTTGGACGTGCGGTTAAAAAGGCAATTCTATTAAAAAAAAGAACAAAAAAGGTTTTTTGGATAAAGCATAATTACCGACCACATGATAGAAATTTGGGCCAACTATTTAGTCAAATCCTTACGTGGCTTTTTACTCGATTAGATTTTCATGTTCTCGTATTAGAAAGCACATTTGATGGTGATCTTATTTTACATCCGCTTTATATGGCAGACGAAAGAGCGCTGGAAATCAGCAAAGAATTTTCTTTATCGAAAAATAGGAAAGCAGATAAAGTGCTCTTTTTTGGTGCAATAAAGCAATACAAAAATTTACATGTAGCCCTTAATACATGGCCACAAAATTTACCCCTTCTTATTGCTGGAAAATGCAACGATAATGCATATTTTGATAAGCTTGTAAAAATTGTAAACGATAGGAAGTTAAATGTAACATTAAAAAACATTTTTTTAACTAAAGAAGATTTAGAGGCTCTTTTACTAGAGTACTCTTATATCTTGATGCCTCATCAAGATAAAACTATTATCTCCAGCGGGACTTTTTATCATGCTATTAGTTTTGGGTGTAAAATAATCACCTTACCTTCTAGTTTTTCGAAGCATAAAGCCGCACAGCATAAATTTGTATTGGTTAACGAGGACTTTACAAATTTAGGTACAGAAATCGAATTAAACAAAATTAGCCGGTCTGAAGTTATTCGCGATGCTGTGGAAAAATATGGGAGAGTAGAGTGTATGAAAGTATGGGAAAAAAAATTTGACTCAAAATAAAACCATTTTTTGTCTTGAATTAGCTTTTGTTATGGTATCAAATAAAAATTCGGATGCGTTTGTTTAGTT
>NZ_JAHHDX010000151.1 GCF_018619335.1 Alteromonas sp. ALT199
TATTTATAGTGTTCTTGTTATTTTTGAAATTTTTGTTTTTATGAAAGTTAACTTTCACCCTTATGAGGCGAAGGAAGTGTCTTAGTAAGTTTATTTTTCTTTTGGAAATATCTGACTTGAACTGGTTTTTTGATGTGTCTTCTATGAGTACTCTTAAATAACTCGCAATACACCTCGGTCGATTTTAGCAATCGAGTCATAGGCGTTCTCAAGCGTCTTTTCTCTTCTTAAATGCCGAGCACTAAGGAGGCGGATATTACCTACAATAAACGTTTTTGACTCTCTTCTTCGACTTAGCTATTAACTAAATTGCTAGCGTGCGGCGCTAAATCTTCGTGGTTCGAACTTTGTATACAACGCTTAACTCCAGCAGAAATGTGCTTTTCAACTGTACTTTCACTTATACCCATTTCCTTAGCTATTTCTCTTTGTGTATAGCCATATATCTTCTTAAGAACAAACACTTTTCTACATTGAGAAGGGAGTTGCCAAATCGCTTCGCACAAGGTAGAAAATTCATCTTTCGCTATCACGTCATTTAGGATGTAATCCGCATCACCGTCACACAATTGCGACTCACGTTCACTCCATTCTAGCTTATCATCGAGCAATTTTGTCGAGGCTCTTTTTTGATAATCCAACGCCAAGTTTCTGGCTGTAGCGTACATAAACGACTTTTTCGAAAGTATTTGTTCTGTGTTCTTCGCCTGACAAATACGCACGTACGTTTCTTGCACCACATCTTCAATTTCGTTAGGGGGAACAATAGCCGCAACAAAACGGCTAAGGCTATCCCTAGATGATAGATATAATTTGGTAAACGTATTATTGATAATCGTTCTCGCTTTTGCATTGTAGCGCTTTCACGCTTACATCAGGTTAAAAAAGATTGACTGTAAAATTTCCTTTATAGCGTCGCGTCTTCCACGCATAGGCGCACTACTTATCGACTCATATACTACAATTAGACATATGACCTTTAATTACATATGTTAATGCATTTGATGCTATATGT
>NZ_JAHHDX010000152.1 GCF_018619335.1 Alteromonas sp. ALT199
AGATCGTAATCTAACGGTAACATATCGTTCCAGTCTTCAAGCCTAAATTCTACTACTGAGTTTTGGAAGATTGGAAAAGTAATTACTACTTTTAAAGCAGAGTTTTATTGAAAGTAAGTTTGTAATGTTTAATTGCGACTTACTTTTTTATTGCCTGTAATCCAGTATTAGCACAAGTTTATGTGTGCCTTCTAAGTCAGTGAGTTTAGCCTTTTAAAGTTCCAAAGAAGAACTTGAAGCAGCCTATAACAACAAATTTATACCTAACACTCACGCAAAAGGGGTTACACCATGAAAACCAATACTGACGTGTCTAAGACACTCGCCAGTAAGCTTTCACCTGTCGCACTAGCAGTAGCGATGGCCGTTCCAGCTCTTTCAAACATTGCCGTTGCTCAGGAAGCTGAAGCAACTGAAGAACAACAGTTTGAAGCCATTACCGTTACCGCGACGAAACGCCCTCAAGTTATTTATGAAGTGCCAATTGCTATCAGCGCCTTCGACGGCGACAAGCTAGCTGCTCAGGGGATAACAGACCTAACTGACGTTGGTAAGTTTGTACCGAACCTAAACGTAACTGGCTTTTCAGCAGGCCACACGTCTTCTGTAAACCCATTCATTCGTGGTATCGGTCTTCAAGATCACCTTATCACTACTGATCCTGGCGTAAGCGTATATGTTGATGGTGTTTACTTAGGCCGTCAGGTTGGACAAAACTGGAGCTTGAACAACATTGAGCGTATAGAGGTGCTTCGTGGTCCTCAAGGTACCCTATACGGTCGTAACTCTATTGGTGGTGCGATTAACATTATCACTAAGGAGCCAGACCAAGGCGATGTAACTAAGATCAATACTGAGTTTGGTACACGTGGTCGCGTTAAAGCAGATCTTTTTGTGAACCATGCTTTATCGGAAACTGTTGCGTTCAACATGAATTTGGCATTCAACAAGCGCGATGGTCTTGGCGAATTCATTAACGTGCCAAACGCTGAATACGATGTTGGTGAGACTGAAGATATTTCAGGTCGTGTTTCACTTAAGTGGGAGCCATCAAATGACTTCCGTATGGTATTGACCGCAGATGCTAACAACGGTGACGGCGGTTTACGTCCGTATACAGTACTTATTGATGAAGTAGGCTCAGATCGCTACTTCGGTGGTCAGAATGGTGTTGGCGTACCGTTACGTAACACAGATGTAACGCCTGAAGGCGCTGATATCTACGATAATGCAACAGGTTCTGAAGCGGTAACTGGCGTATCAAACGAAGCACGAGGTCTTTCACTAACTACTGAGTGGGACATCAATGATGACTACACCGCTAAAGTGGTAGCGAGCCAGCGCACCTCGAAGTACAAAGCGGGTCTTGATGATGACGGTACAATTTATTCGTTAGATCAGTTCCCTGAGCGCGGCGAAGCAGATCAAACATCAATCGAGCTTCAGCTTAACGGCTATATTAATGAGTACACAGATTTTGTTGCGGGCCTTTATTACTTTAACGAAGAAGGTAGCAACCGCCAAGGTGACGACTCTAACTTTGATGGCGGTCCAAACTTACTTGCGCTAGACCAAGAAACCACCTCTAAAGCTGTATATGTAAATGTGCGTCACGACTTAACTGATGAGCTGAGTGTATCTGGTGGTCTTCGCTACACCAAAGACGAAAAAGAAGCGTCTGCGAACGTATTCTCAGCACTCGGAACTATTTATGATTCAAACGATTGGGATGAAGTAACCTGGGAGTTAGCTACAAACTATACGTTTGAAAATGGCATGACAGGTTATGCAACTATTCAGTCTGGATATCAGTCGGGTCAGTTCCCTGCACGCCCTTACTGCCTGATAGGTGAGTTCTTTGGTGCAGGTGGCTTTGATGATATCGAAGGTGCGCAAGCAGCAGTTCGTGCAAATAACTGCTTTACAGCGTCTGACAACATTACCGCTACTAACTATGAAGTGGGTATTAAGGGTCGCGTTAACGATTACTTCGATATCAGTGTTGCCGTATTTAATACTGAGTTTGAAGACCTGCCTTACCAGGTAAGTACTGTGAGTGAAGGCGGTTTTGACACAGCAAACCTTGTTGTAGAGCAAACTTCTCGTGGTATTGAAGCGGATGCAACGTTTAGCTATGGAAACTTTAGCATGATGACCAGCATTGGTTATATGGATGTTGATGTGGAAGAGCAAAATGGGATTAGCCCAGTAGCGCCACTTACACCAGACCTTACGTTTGCAATTGGTCCGCAATATACCTTCGAGCTAGATGGTGGCGATTCTATCCGCGTACGTGCAGATTACTCGTACCGCGCAGAAATGTACGGCGAACCAACTTCTGCTCCTGAGCGTATGACTAAGTTAGACAGCCGTGAGCTAGTAAACTTTGACATTGCCTATACACCAGCAAACGATGCTTATACCGTAGCGCTTTACGGTCGAAATATTTTCGATGAGCGTTATGACAATGCGCGCTTAAATACAGGTGACTATATCCTGCAAATTCTTAGCAACGACGCAAGCGAGTTTGGTGTTAGATTTTCAACTGAATTCTAATATCTACAATTAGTTATAATAAAAAGCCAGTCTTAAGACTGGCTTTTTTTTCTTGTTTTATTTTCATTATTAGCATAGTTTTAAAACTGTGTTGAAACTGGATAGTAATTATAGTGAGATCAAATATACTTTTTTGTATCAGCGTACTTATTACCTCAGGTTTGCTCTTTAGTTGCACTTACACTGTGTATTTACCTGAGGATGAAACAGGTAATGGAGCTAACAACGAAAGGGTAGCGACAGCCAACTCTGAGTATGGTAACCGGTGCCGCTACGGTAGTAACGGCGAGTACGGCATATGTCCAACGGCAAATGGTGAAATGGTTGGAACATCTTGCTCTTGCCCTACACCTTCTGGGCAAATTATGGGAACGGTGTCGAAATATTAGATGTGCTTTACTGTGCGTAGAGCCTTTCAATCATACGGAGTCCAAGCGTGGGGTTGCTTACCAATTTTAAGAAGTCGCGGTTAGAAAAAAAATTTAAGAAAAACGAATGGGTAATCATTCAGCCTATTCCGTTCGCTCAATTTGAACAACTTATTGTTGACCATGTAGACACAGGTTGGGAAATTGAAGACGACTATGAGAGGCTCGCTGAAACTACTCTCAAATGGCAGTGTGAATTACGCAAAGGGACAAGTATCTTAACCTGCATTTGGTCCTCAAAGCAGAAAGGTATTGTATATGGTCCTGAGCGCGTGCTTTCTGGTTTGTCTGAAAAGCTTGGCGTGCCGGCATCCACGACAATTACTTCAACGTGGTTTTAAGTCTCTATTATAGCCAACCTTTTTGTTTGGCGATGCGGGCTGCGTCTACACGGTTAGTCGCATCAAGCTTTGATATCGCTTCTGAAAGGTAGTTTCTTACGGTGCCTTCTGATAAAAATAAAGACTGTGCGATATCTTGGGTCTTAAGCCCTTCTGAGGCCAGCTTAAGTGCTGCCATTTCTTTTTGCGATAGCGGGTTGTTGTCATCAAGTGCCATGATGGCAAGTTCAGTTGAAATTACCTTTTCTCCAGCAGACACTTTGTGAATAGCATCTATCAAGTAGTCGCTGTCAGACTCTTTTAAAATAAACCCCTTAACCCCTAAACTTAATGCGCGCTTTATGTAGCCCGGTTTGGAAAACGTAGTCATCAATACCAGCTTGGTACTAAGGTTTTGTTTTGTAACGTAAGCGGCTAAATCTAGACCTGACACCAGCGGCATTTCAATATCGCTTAAGATGATATTTGGAGCAGGGTGAGCACTTAAATAGTCAATTGCTTCTTGCCCATTACTGCATTTGGCAGCAATGGTTAGTTCGCTCTCTAATGACAGAAGCATGGCGATGGCATCACGAACCAAAGACTGATCTTCAACGATTAAAATAGTAGTCGTAGCTTTTGAATTCATCGTACCGCCTTTATCGACGAAGTTTGGTCAAGGTCAAGCTGAACTATAGCAGTAGGGTGGGGTACTAAGGAAAGGTCCAAATTTGCATGTATAGACATTGCGCGTTCTCTAATTCCCATTAATCCGTTTCCTTCTTTGATTAATGCACTGTTCTCGACAACGCCATGATCTTTGTAAGTCATTTTCACGGTTTCACGGTTAACGTCAAGTCTAAGCGAAACCGTGTTACCTTTTGAATAGCGCAATGTATTTGTGGTTAGTTCTTTGATAATAAGCGCAAGCTGACTTTCTTGTTTTGCATTTAATCGTGCCACAGCGCCACCTTCTATTTCGGTCGTCACATTAAAACCGTTTTCTTCTAATAATGCCTTATCTTTTGCTACCTCATCACCGAGAGAAAGCTGCTTTATACCTGACACCGTTTGACGAATATCACTTAGTAATGCTTGAGACAGTTGCGCCAGTGCTTTCACCTCCAGATGAGCGTCTGCAATTCTATTCTTACTAATAAGCTTATCTGCTAGTTGTGCTTTTAACGAAATAGAACTGAGCGCATGACCCGCAACATCGTGTAAGTCTCGACCTATTCGTTCGCGCTCAGCAATTGCAGATAATACCCTTAACGCTTTAGCCTGCTGGCCTTCTTTTAGGCCATGAAGGGTTTCCTTACGCTCCATAACGCCAAAACCAAACAATACCAAGCTGTTAATTATTGAAGCGCCCAAGAGAAAATGTGCATTTTCAAACATTGTAATGTTTAGAGTAAAAAGCACGATCATCATTATGCCTATACTTATTAACCCTGTTTTAAGCGAGTTGTAATAGCCAACAATAAACGCAATGAAGCCGATAATGGTTGCACCGCCTGGATTTTGAAAACTGCATGCGACAGAAAGCAAAAACATGACCAATAAAAAGGCAGGCAGAACTTTAACAGGCTGATTTATGGCCTTGATGTAAAGAATGACAAAGCTAACGTACCCCAGGGTTTGAAGTAGCCATGTTTCGATAGGAAGTGGGCGGGACATAATAAGAGGAACAAAGAAGAACAACGAAAAAAACAAGCTTCCGAGCGACCAGCGCTTTTTGCGCCCACTTGCCAAAAGCGGCATTTCAGAAGCTGTATTCTCGTTACTCATGCAGGCGCTGGCGTCATCCATATGAGTTGTGTTGTCATCCATACGAGCAACGCTTTTGTTACTGTTTATGCCTTTATCGCTTAGCATTGTGAGTACTTCGTCCTTACTGAAATACAACGGCTGACTTGCTAGTAATTAGCAAAGTGCCTGAGATTATTAACATAATACCCAGCACGGCATAAATGTCGAAAGTTTGTTTCCAAAATATGACTGATGCGGCGGTAATCAGCGCAATCCCCATGCCTGACCAAATTGCATAGGCGACGCCAATTCCCATGTTTTTTAAAACCATGGCAAACAAGATCCCCGACACGGTATAGAAAAATATAGCGCCGTAGCCAAAGGCCCACTTTTCCCATCCGTTCGACATTTTGAGCAGCATGGTAGCGGTAACTTCGGTGATAATAGCAACTGCCAAAAGTAAGTAAGTCATAGTATGTTCCTTCTCAATAAATTGAAATTAGTTAGATTGAGTTTTTTGAAAACGGCGTTCAAGAGTGATTAGCGACACAATGTAAACTGCAACAATGACAGCCGAAATTGCTTCTACCCGTGCTTCAGGAAACAGGTACCAGGCGACAACAATGCCGAAGGTTCTTGCGAGGGTATGAAAGTAGCCAACCCAATGCTCGATAGCCCACGATAAAGGCATCCACATCAGGCCGGCAAGAATACCAATACTTAATGGCAGGGTTGTGTGGTCGATGGTCGATACGGGAAGCGCAATGGCAAACACCATGAGACTCATGAACATTCCCACAAAGAACAGACGGTCGAAACTGTTCTTTGTCATTTTCTTGTCAAAAAAACGTTCACCGGTAAGGTAGGAAAGCCCTGCACCCAAATAGAAAATGGCGCCAGTACCAAGATATAGCATCCACGTTATTGTTACTTCAGATACAAAGGGAGCACTAATACCAAGCAGCGCCCAAACAAGGGTGCCCGCTAGCGGCATGGCAATAAACCTTTTCCTTTTGAAGTCTTCGCGCTGTTGTTCTAGCGAAAGAGGGTTGCTCTGAATACTGGCTGTAGAAGGGTGGTGTAATATATGTTCCATGTGCTTTACCTAGTGTTGTAACTTACGATAGGTAAAGTATGCAAAAGTGTCTTAGATAGCGTTAGTCACAAACGTCACCAATCGCATGTGACATTTGTCATCAGTTTTTATTGGTAAAGATGAAGTATTTAAGTTTGTTGCGTATTTTTATTTTTTCGTTTATTTAAAACAGAATTACCATCTTCTTTTGACAGCTTCAAACTGTCGTAAATGCTGGTCAACGCTAGCCCCGCCATAAATAGTAGAGCGAGCGAAAAGGTTTGTAAGTCGGGTGTCGCAGAACTTTGGCCCAGTACAGCTGCGGCAATGGCAATAGCGAGTGCTGAAAGAGTAATGCCTAATCCTCGGTTCATCTGCATTAAAATAGCGCCCAGCGTATTGGCGTCACGCATTTTATTGGTCGGAACATCAGCAAAAGCGATAGTGTTTATTAATGTAAGGTGCATAGAACGTGTAACACCATTTAAAAATAAGATTAGAGCTATGACCAATGAAGAGGTGTTATGATCAACAAAAGCTAACGCTACAAATCCAAGAGAAATAAACACACCATTAACTATAAACGCGCGCTTAAATCCAAATTTATTCATTATCCACGTGGTGGCGGGTTTAATGGCCAGGTTCCCAGCAAATAGCCACAGTAATAATGACCCAGCTTCAACAGGTGAATAACCTAAACCAAGCTGTAGCATTAGCGGCACAAGAAATGGCGCACTACCTAGCGCCACGCGCACAACAGAACCGCCGTAAACAGAGAGCCTAAAGGTTTTATGCTGCATAGCGTCAAAGGAAAACAGCGGGTTTTTGGCTGTTTTCACATGTTTTACTGCAAATGCCATTAGAACTAAGCCAATAGCGATAATACCTAGCGATTGCAGAAGTTTGTCGCTAGTACTGGCAAGAAACTCAATTCCAGCCATGAAAAGTGCAAAGCCGACACCTGTAAGTAAAAAGCCTTTTATATCGAATTTACCAACATCACCCTTGGTATTTTTTAATAGGTATAGAGATGCGAGAATAGCGATAATACCCAGTGGAATATTCATATAAAAAATCCACTGCCAGCTAAAGTGAGTTGCTATATAGCCGCCAAGCACAGGGCCTAATAGCGGTGCACTTAAGGCGGGCCATGTAATAATAGCTACGGTTTTTACCAGTTTTTCTTTAGGCAAATCACGCAATACGACTAACCTGCCAACCGGCACCATCATAGCACCGCCTAAACCTTGAAGAATACGTGACAAAGTAAATTCAAATAAGCTGGAACTCAGACCACACAGCACTGAGGCCACTGTAAACACCGCGATAGCGGCAATAAAAATAGTGCGAGCACCAAATTTATCAGCAGCGTAACCGCTTAAAGGGATAAACAGCGTGACGGCTACCAAGTAGGCCGACACACCAATAGACAGGTGAGCTGCCGGCACACTAAAATCGGCAGCGATTACGGGAAGTGCCGTGGTAATTACTGTGGCATCTAAAATTTCCATAAAGAGTGCCCCTGCAACCAAAAGGGCAGTGGCAAGCTCTCTATTTAACAATTTCAAAGGCCCTAACAACGCGAGCTACACCCGTAATGTTACGGGCGATATCAACCGCTGCTGTTGCTTCCAGATTGGTTAATCGCCCCATTAAGAATACTTCTGAATCTTGCACAACCACTTTAACTTGAAGCGCTGGGACGCGTTCGTCGGCGACTATTTTGGTACGTACTTTCGACGCAAGCCAGATATCGTTAGCTTGTGTACCGGCGCCTATCGGCTCTCCAATACGAATTTGATTGTGAATTTTTTTAATGTAGCTTACGTCCTGTGTACGCCTAACGGCCTCGTCTATAAGCTCTTGATTAGGCGCTTGCCCAGTAAGCAATGCTACGCCGTTATAAACATCAACTTGTAGGTTAGTTTGTTCTTTAAGCGCATCGCTCTTCGACCATTGATACGACACCGCTGCATCGGCATTTTGATCGTCAAGTTGTGTACCTACTGTACGTCGGTCGTTAGCGACCTTTGCTGCCATTGCACCGGCTGCGCCAACGGCTACTACGCACCCTTGTAATGTAAGAATTAGGGCTAATAAAGAACCCAATAGTCCTAGGTTTTTCACTTGTTTACTCATATTTACTAAATTACTCATCACCGTGGTTGGCAGGGAATAAACTATCGTCAATGCACTCACATAAATTGTGAATTACCAGCAAATGCACTTCTTGTATACGCGCGGTACGGTTAGAAGGAACGCGAATTTCTACGTCATGCTCGCTAAGAAAGCCTGCCATCTCACCGCCGTCTTTACCTGTAAGCGCAACTATCGTCATATCGCGAGACAGCGCAGCTTCCATTGCTGCGATAACATTGCGGGAATTACCGCTAGTAGAAATAGCCAGAAGAATATCGCCAGGCTGACCTAAAGCGCGTACCTGTTTGGCAAATATTTCGTCGTAACTATAGTCATTAGCGATAGATGTAATGGTGGAGGTGTCAGTGCTTAATGCAATAGCAGGCAGGCTAGGACGGTCGCGTTCGTAACGGTTTAACATTTTTGATGAAAAATGCTGTGCGTCGCCAGCAGATCCGCCATTACCGCAGCTCAGTACTTTATTGCCCCTTATTAAGGCTTCAACAATCATGTACGCCGCTTTCTCAATATGCTCTGGTAATATTTCCGACGCTGCTATTTTTGTCTGAATGCTCTCGGTAAAGTTTGCTTTTATCTGTTCAATCATGTGTCGTCTCTTTATTTTCAGCTGACTACGGGCTACGTTTAACGGCTGCTGCACGCTTTTACAAAGTACTGAAAAACACAATGGCCTGTATCTGTGAAATGTTTTCTAAAGCCTTGCTCTTTTAGTTCGTAACTACAATTTGAGCACCAATTTTTAGTGCTATGCAATAAGCGTCGTTTATTGAAGTGTGCGAAAAAACTCAACCAAGTTTCTGGCTTCATCTTCAACTTTAAAATTTTTCACAACGTGTTCGCGACCTGCTTTGCCCATTTCAGCAAGTTTATCCATATCAGAAAGAAGTAAATCCATATGTTCAGTTACAGATTGCTGATTTCTAGTAGGTACTATATACCCATCAATGCCTGGTCTAATGATATCTTCCCACGCGCCTGCCTGTGTTGCTAGTACAGCAGCGCCAGCACTCATGGCTTCTGGTACGGTTAAGCCAAACCCTTCGTTGTAGCTAAGCGCACTAACTAGAGACAATGCACTGAATATTTTAGGAATTTGTTCAAACGGTAATTCACCAGTGAAAACGATTCGTTCGGTCAAACCGGCTTCACGAACTTTTTCTTTGAGCTGGCTTACAAATTCTTGATTACTTGAAGATATGGCGCCTACTACTACCGCATTTACATCAGGGTATTTAGGTAGCACTTTGATGCAAGCTTCCACAAAAAGGTGAACCCCTTTTTGCTCCCTCACTCTCCCTAAAATACCTATACCGTATTTGCCACCGTAACCTAGTGCCTGCCAAGCTTCTTGCTTGTTTTCTGCCGGTGTGTAGTTGTCAATTTGTACACCGTGAAGATTAATTTTGGCAGGGGGTTTGTTTAGGTATTTTGCGGAGCGGTTACTCATCGCAATAACCGCGTCCATCTTATTACTTAACCATACCGTTGAGGATGAGCGCTTACGTTGAGCGGCTGAGCTAAATACAAGCTTTATTTTCGCGCGAAAAACATATTTCAGAAGCACTCCCTGAATCATTTCATCAACACGACGAGCATGAAAAATTCGCCACTTACCGTTACTTAAAGGGTGCCGACACATTTTTGCGACATCCCAGAATGTAATCGTCATCGATGGATCTGGGACAAAGTGTTTACCCATGATCCGCAAATTAATCATCTGCTTTTGAATTGATGTCACTTGCAGCATAGTAGACGTTACACCAGAAAAGTTGGCGCTTGAGTTACCAACTATTAATTCTATTTCTTGGTTATCAACAGTGCTTGGCGAAATCTTGTTGTTGGGGTGACTCATTATTTGTAGGAACCTAAGAAACTCTCATCAATTGGATGAAGGCTTATAAAACTAAAATAAAACAAATGAAACGCTTTTATCATAAAGACGTTGTCATTTATTCTCGAATGTTTTTACATCCAACACACTTAGATAGTGCTTTTAAGGTAAAGTCGGCCTTTAGCCTACGTTCTTCAACCATTGAAGGTTGCTTCCGTCTATGGCGATAACGTCTATTCTTAAAGGTGTAGATGCCGGATTTAAGCCATTATCTAACAAATAGAAATCAAACGCAGCCTGAATTCGTTGCAGCTTTTTAGTTGTCACAAATTCCAACGCACTGCCAAACTGATTTCGCTTTCGATACTTAACTTCAATACACACAATGGTATGTCCGTCTTGCATTACAATATCTAATTCGCCACGTCGCGTATGGTAATTTCGACACAGAATGTTAAGGCCTTGTTCTTCAAGATATTCACAGGCTTTATCTTCTGCAGCACTCCCTTGCAGTTTCGACATGTCTTTACTCCGAAAGCATCTGTACTTTTTCGTTACGGATCATAGCTTGGGGCTGCTGACGTATGACTTCACCTTGTTGGTTAAGTGAAAGGGTGCCAGTTAATCCCTCGTGAGACAGGTATTTAAGTGTGTTTAGCATTCCGAGTTGTGGAAGCAACTGGTAAGCGTCAAAACCAAACGCAAACAGGCGCTTCTGCATAGTATTTTGATTTTTCCATGCAAGCTCTACTTCCTGCTGTAAAGTTTGCCATTTATGTGAAGGCATCAACCAGGGCATATCAATAAAGTGAACATTCTGTAGATCACGCCATTGGTTTTTACCGCTGTCGTAATCCATAGAACGAGACGTGGCATAAACGGGAACTTGCTTGCCATCGTATGGGTTTAAACTTGCTTCAATAATTGGGTTTAGCAACTCGGTGTCTTGGGGTGAAGCAAACGCTATTATGGCGTCAATATCACGCCTACTGCGTGGCATGTTGTACACTTCGTCGTTTGTCATGTACTCAATTTGATTAATGCGGTCATTGCTTTGGGCAACATCTAGCGCTTGAGTGATGCCTTCGCGAAGGGAATTGCTGTCGTTAAAAGTAACTGATGTAATATTCGTGCGAAGTTTATTCTCTCTACTATTAAGCGCCTTCCAGTATTTTTTAAATGTGGCGTCCATCCGCTGATACAAATTACTTTGAGCGGCAATGACTATTGGAGCACGATATCCTTTGTTAAAGATAAACTCAGCAAGTTGCTTCGCTTCATCTTCAGGTGCTAGCCCAAAATAATTAAGCGACGTAGGCAGGTCCATTGCACCCAACTCACCTTGCGTATCGGAATTGCCTAGCTTTCCACCAAACGTATTTGAATCGCCATTTAGTGCTGAGTCAGTAGTTGTAACTAGCGTATCACTGGTTGTGGTATCGTTTGTGGCTACGGGGTCTGCTAGTTCTTCTGGACGATTCAACGCCAGTACGTTAACCCCAACTGGTAAATTAGGAATTAAGCTCTCTACGGTATCTTTTAGCAGTGGACCGACAATGAATTTAGTGTCGCCAATTTCACTAAGTAGATGCTGGGTATCCGCCCCGTTCGTATCAATAAAACGTAGGCGTGGCAGGAGGTGTTCGTCTTGGCGTTTTTCAACATCGGTGTAATAGGCTGACATTATGCCATTTTTTACTACTTGCCCTGAACGCGCTAACCGACCAGAGAGTGGCAGCAATACTGCAATATTATTGGCGCCAGCGTCGGTAAGCTGTGTTGCTTTAAGCACATTATCAGGCAAGGTCGTTTCTAAAATGTGGCCGCGATAAACTTGCTGAAAATTTTGAAGCTCTTTTGCCAATGTAGCAGGCGATGAGGCATTCGCCTCAGTCAACTCGCGAAGCGTGATGAAAGGTGATAGGGCGGGATACGCTTTTCCAACGCTAGGCAGCGTCTTCGTCGGTATGGAGGTCAGCCACTGCCACACCTGCTGTACTTTTTCTTTGTCTGATAAATTAGTTTGTAGCACGCTATTTGCTGCTGCGGCAAAATTTCCTTGCTGCGAGTACAACTGAGTTTGAAGCTCTGCTTTTTGGAAGACGGTTTCGCCGGTACTGTTTACGTCATCCAACATTGCCAGCAATTCTTCTGCCGGGGCGTCAGGCATTCCCGCGTAGGCCTTAGTAAACAAAAGGGTATAGTAAGATTGATTTACTCCTGAAATCCCATCTTCTTTTACTTCATACAGTACTTGTTGCGCCAATACAGGCTGTTGGTTTTGGAGATATAAATCGGCAGCTTGAAGCAGTAGCGTATTACGTCGCTTTTTATCGCGGGTGCGCTCCCACAATTTCTTGGCTTCTATAAGTTTATGCTCTGGTGTAACGTTCTCTTCAACCTGCGTGGTTTCAACTGGAGTGGGTTTTACCACCACAGGCTCTGACTGTGTTTTAGGCGTGCTTCCACAACCCGATAACACCAACACCGAAGCAACGGCTGATAGTGTAAAAAATTTTCCAGCTTGTCCAATATGACGCACAGTTTCATTCCTTTTACATCGTTATAGGCCAAGTTTATCTTAACCAGTATGAAAATCTACGCTTGCCAGCATAAACTGGACTAATGGCGTGATACACTTATCGAATAATCTTCAAAATTAACGTAAGACTAAACCACTGTTATGACAGACACCGCAACCCTATATATTGTTCCTACGCCTATCGGCAACTTAGAAGACATGAGTGCTAGAGCAATTCGCGTATTAAGTGAAGTAAACTGGATCGCTGCAGAGGACACCCGTCATAGTGCGCGACTTTTACAACATTTTAGTATTGGCACCAAAACTCTTTCGTTACACGAGCACAATGAAGACAAGCGCACGGCCATGCTATGCGAACGCTTAAAAAGTGGGGAGTCAGTGGCATTAATAAGCGATGCAGGAACCCCGCTTATTAGCGATCCTGGCTTTGTTTTAGTACGCAAGTGTCGTGAGCAAGGTATTGCGGTTAGCGCATTACCGGGACCATGTGCGGCAATAACCGCATTAAGCGCTTCAGGGCTGCCAACAGACAAATTTATATTTGAAGGTTTTCTACCCGTTAAAACACAGGCAAGAGAAGGCGTGCTCTCAGCGCTTTTAGATAGAACTTTCACCACAGTTTACTATGAAGCGCCTCGTCGAATTTTAGACACGGTTAACGACGTTCAGCGTGTGTTAGGCGAACGCCACATTGTCGTAGCGAAAGAGTTGACTAAAACCTTCGAAACCTATGTGAGTGGCAGCGCACAAGACGTTATTGATTATCTCAATGCCGACGCCGCCCACCAAAAAGGGGAGTTCGTTGTGATGATTGGTCCGGCTAAGGTAAATGAGCAAGCGATTCCCAGTGAAGCAATGTCACTGCTAAATACTCTGTGTGAACATATGCCGCTGAAAAAAGCTGCAGCCGTAGTAGCCAGCCATTATGACTTGAAAAAGAATGCGCTATACCAAGCCGGACTCGATGCAAAGGCGTAAGTCGCTTTAAAAAAAGAGTGATCTTAAGCATTATTGGTGAAATACAAAGTAGTAGGTTCTACGCCAGCCTTTTTGACGAATGGGCTGAATGCTAAAGGAGGCGCAAATGATAAAGACACTTAAGATCACTATGTCCGATGGCAAGTGGCTAGTTGATATATTTTCTCAAGCAAACGACTGTGGTGTTTACGATTTAATTCATCCAAATAATGTTACGGACGTCTCGTTAAACGAAGGCGAAATGTACGGCTTTCGCTACAGTTTGCAGGGTAAGCCAGGAACGACCTTTAAAATAGAATTAGGTGATGACGTGTTAGCGGAAGGAGAAATAGATAAAGCTGAAACCGCTTCGGGCAGTGGAGTGGTCTAGCTATAGTTCTTTACTCCTACCAATATTATTGAGAGCCGAAGCCGCAATTTGCGGCTTCAGTTTCAATGCAAAAAAACTATATACCTTCTGGGAACAGACTTTCTTTTGTTACGACCTGTATGCTTTCAATAACGTTGCGAACGTCGTCATCGAGCTTTTCATTACGAAGGGCCAAGGCTCTGTTGCGCTCAAAAAGTTCTGTGTGGCTTTCTAAGCGTTTTCCCATCTTTCTCCATGCTTGTACCCTAGCCTCATATGGCCACGCTTCAAGTTCAATGCGATGAGAGTCTAGCTGAGTTAAGAGCATAGTAGCAGCTGCCGCCATGGACATGCCGCCAGGCCAATTAGGGTTATTATTCTCTGGGTCGAAAGAAACAAATGCAGTCATTAACGGGCCATAGTTTTTCAGCCAGTCGTAGTACCTATTGAAGGCTTTCTCATCGTACTCATCTACATCAAAGTTATAAGACCTGCGATCTGAGACGGTGACCCTAGAGGGAGTATTGTCAACATAAACGGCAGTGGTTGTTGTTGAGGTCGTTATCGCTGGCGCATCGGTAGCGTCTGGCATGGCATCATCTGCCCCTCCTACGGTTAACCTTCCACCTTTTCCTAGCCCACCTTCGACCTCTTGCGCTTTGTACGAACGAAGCGCGATTACCATCTGGTTAAAAGAATCAGCAAATGCGGTAACCAGCATTTTTCCTTCAGGCGTTTTCGAGAAGCCTCCAGCGCCACCGGCTGCTGCGCCAGCAAACATGCCGCCAAACAAGCTAAAGTCGTGATTCGCAGCACTACCTGTTGCAGCAGAAACTTGAACACCTGAACGGTTATCAATGAGCAGTAAAGAAGTAGCCGCTTCGTTCTTGCTAAAACCTCCGCCAACGATAGAGCCTAATGTGCCAAAAAGTGCACCTGCTATCGCTTTACCACCTTGTGTTTTTTCTGCAAAAAGAACTGAGGGACTGAGCGTGTAATCCGCCGCTACCATTTGACCGCCGCCAATGTTAGAGCCTGAGCGAAGTTGCCCTGACTGCATGAGTTGGCGTTCAGTGTTCATTGCATTCATAGCGCGGCCGCGCTCAACAATAACAAAACAGTTAGATTGTTGGATCATTAGTCTGATAACAGGAATGGTACTACCGAGTTTCGGATAGGTCCTACGATACTCTGACCACCAAGGCAAGCTGGTATCTTCAAAGACGCTTAGTGTACCGAGTGTTTCGTCACAACTTTCCAATTGCGCATTATTGTTTGAAGCATTAGCGCCACCAGCACCACCACTTACTGCGCCTGAGCTCCCTCCTCCCATAGAAGGTGTTGTTGACATACAGGCTGTGGTTAAAAACAGCGCACTAAGCGCAGATACAATAGGTTTGGCAAATGTGTGAACTTGAGTTGCACAGTTTGAGCCTAGATTATTCCTCTTCACAATCAATTCCTCTGATAAAGATAAGATATAACCGAGACAGGCAATTTTTGATGGTTTGATACAACACCTGAATTCGGTGTTGAACAAAAGACGACGGAGATTAAAGACTCACCTTCTACGAAGCTGGTAGGTCGAAATTCCCTTTTGACTACTCAACATCCTCAAAATAGCACTTGAGAAGATAGGGGACAAGCATATTGATCAAATTATGATCAATATGCCTTTCGTATACCTTTTACTGATGGGTTAAATTTAGGACAAACGGCCTTTAAAGTCTTCGTAGCTAAATTCACGAACCAGTTCAAAATCGCCGTTAGCACGCAAAATACCTATGGCAGGGTGCTCTACACCGTTAAAGAACGTGGTTTTTACCATAGTATAGTGCATCATATCTTCAAACTGTAAGCGATCGCCCGCCTTCAATGGCGCGTCGAATGAATAGACATCAATAACGTCGCCGGCGAGGCAGGAATTACCACCAAGTTTAACGTTATACGCTTTTTCTTCTGGCATACCTGCACTTAAAATTGCTGGGCGATAGGGCATTTCTAGTACATCAGGCATGTGTGCAGTGGCTGAAATATCCAAAATAGCGATATCCCCGTCGTTTTCCACCATATCAACGATTTCACAGATTAAAGGTCCTGTTTGCCAAGCAACAGCAGAGCCTGGCTCAAGAATCACGTCTAAATGTGGGTAGCGCGCTTTAAAGTCTTTTAGCGTTTTAATAAGGTGCTCAACATCATAACCCTCGCGGGTCATTAGATGTCCGCCGCCTAGGTTCAACCACTTTAATTGGCCTAACCATTTGCCAAAGCGTTTTTCAATGGCTTCAAGCGTACGTGCAGTAGCAAAAGAATCACACTCACAAAGGTTGTGGCAGTGGAAACCTTCGATACCCGACAAATCTACGCCTTCTAGTTCACTAGCACGTATGCCTAAGCGTGAACCCGGTGCAGCGGGGTCGTAAAGTGGCGTATCAGCTTCTTGGTGCTCAGGGTTTATGCGAAGGCCTAACGAAACGTCAGCTAGCACGTCTTTGTGGGCATGCCACTGGGTCAGACTATTAAAAGACAGGTGGTTGACAAGGCCCGCAAGCTCCTTCGCGTCATTAACTTTGTACGCAGGAGAATAAGCGTGGACTTCTTTGCCCATTTCTGCAGCAAGTTTCGCTTCCCATACCGAGCTTGCTGTTGCACCGTGTAAATACTGTTTAATAATGTCGAAGCATGACCACATTGAAAAGCCTTTCAGCGCCAAAATTATGCGTGCGCCAGATTCGTCCTGAACCCGTTTCATTAGCTCAAGGTTTTTAATTAATTTTGATTCTTCGAGCACGTAGCAAGGAGAGGGGATATCAGTGCGTTGAGTTAAATCGGTCAATGGGATAAAGCTCCAAAAAATAAAACTGCTTACAATGTTAATGAGGCGTCTAATGTATTACATAACGGGTCTTAGCTCAAAAATCGGCTGGCTAGTGCAGCTTAACAACCTAGGATAATTTGAGTTATTTCGAATGCAGTTATAGCGTTAACAAAAAAGGGCGCTTAATTTAAGCGCCCTTGGGTATCGATTATTTAGTGAAAGGGCTGCTTTCACATTCAAGAACGTGCCATGGAAGGCCGTGCTCGTTAAGCATATCCATGAATGGGTCTGGGTCGAATTGTTCCATGTTCCAAACGCCCGACTCTTTCCATGTACCGTTAAGCATAAGTGCCGCGCCAATCATTGCTGGAACACCTGTAGTATAAGATACCGCTTGTGCGCCCACTTCTTCGTTACATTTTGCGTGGTCACAGTTATTGTAGATAAAGATGGTTTTTTCTTTACCATCTTTAATACCTGTGATGTAAGTACCAATGCACGTCATGCCGCTATAGCCTTCAGCAAGTGAACCTGGGTTAGGAAGGACTGCTTTTAAGAACTCTAGCGGTACAATCTTCTGGCCTTGGAATTCAACTGGCTCAATGCTAGTCATACCAATGCCTTCAAGTACGCGAAGGTGGTTAAGGTAAGCATCACCGAAGGTCATCCAAAAACGTGCGCGCTTAAGGCTAGGGAAGTGCTTAACAATAGACTCTAGTTCTTCGTGGAACATTAGATAAGAAGCACGAACACCAATGTTTTGGTAGTCTAAGTCTTCACGTACGCTTAGCGGATCGGTTTCTTTCCACTCACCGTTTTCCCAAAAACGACCGCGCTGGGTAATTTCACGAATGTTGATTTCAGGGTTGAAGTTTGTCGCGAAGGCCTGACCGTGATCGCCGCCATTACAGTCCACAATATCGAGATAGTGAATTTCGTCGAAGTAATGTTTCGCCGCGTATGCGGTATAAACGTTTGTCACACCTGGATCGAAACCACTGCCAAGAAGCGCCATAATGCCCGCGTCTTTGAACTTGTCTTGGTAAGCCCACTGCCATGAATATTCGAATTTTGCTTCGTCTTTTGGCTCGTAGTTGGCTGTGTCTAAGTAATCAGTATTAGTTGCAAGACACGCATCCATGATAGGAAGGTCTTGGTATGGCAATGCAAGGTTGATTACTAGGTCTGGCTTTACTTTATTGATCAGTGCTTCAACTTCTTTTGCATTATCTGCATCAACAGCGAAAACATCTTTTACGCGATCAGCACCTACTTCTTGTTGTAGCGCTTCACACTTAGATACTGTGCGACTTGCTAAGTAAATTTCGTCGAAATGTTGCGGTAAACGTGCACATTTTTTCACGGTTACCGACGCAACACCGCCAGCACCAATAATTAAAACGCGAGACATAATAACTAATCCCTAATTTTGCTAATGAATTTTGGGCTGAATGCTAGCAGACCAATGGGATTTGGCAAGCAAAGACAGCCTTCGATAGGACAAAAATTTTTAATCGTAACAACGAATGTAAAAGGTAGCGCACACGTTACGTGACGCTACCTTTAAAAACTACAGAACTAAATGAATAATGTTTGCACCAGGGTATATGAAAATCAACATTTCCCGAGCAGTTGTTATCCTAACGTGTGACAGTGTCGATAGGTGGTGAAATTACAATTTTACCGTCAACTTTATAGTAAGGGTAAAGTATAAGTCGTTCTTCATGATTTGGTGTTGTAGTTGCAATGGCTATAGCGTCAAGCGTTTTACTGTCTTGAGTGTTAACTGCCGCCGCATACACCAAAACGCTGTAACTATTTGTGTCGGTGGTGGTATCGATTACTCGCCATTGCAGCTGTTCTATAAGCTGCGACTCGCGTTTCTTAATTCCAGTTTCGTCGGCGAAAATACAGCCAATTCGACCGTTTTCGTAAATAGCTGCAAAAGGGTAAAACACATCGCACACCGGTAACATAAGTTCACATAGATTAAGTGATTTAGATACTAGAGCGTTTAACTGCGTTGGCAATGTAACTGGACGTTCGATCATAATGTATCTCCTGTGAGCTAGCGTTGCTGTACACTTGCTAATACCTACGCTTTCACAGTCACATTAGTTTAATAATCGCGATTCCGATAGCACAAATTGCCCATTCAGACTAAAAGTCTACAAGGCACACGCCGCGTAATGTTCCACAAAAGCCCCTGTGACACGGGTTAAAAGCGAAACCTTGTTAGCCGTTTGATTTTAGTTTTTTCTGATATTTAAGTGGCGTAGTGGAAAACCATGTTTTAAATACATGAGTAAATGACGACTGTTCCTTAAAGCCTAATAAACTTGCTGTATCGGCAATAGTATGGCGCATTAGCAAGTCGTCTAGGCGTGCTTTACGTTCAGTATCGAGAATTTGCTTAAAGCTGGTGTTACTTTGCTTCAACTTACGCTGAAGTGTACGCGGGCTTATAAATAGGGCTTCGGCCATCCGCTTTTGATCACAGCCTTTTAGCGTTGTATTGGCCTTTAAAAGCGCAACGACTTTATTGCTGATGTTTTCGTGTGCATTACGGTTAATATTGCTTTTGTTGGCCTCAACAGATTTCTCCTCTGTGCTCTGGCTTAGTTCTTCTTCGGTCAATTTGACAAGTGCGCTGAACATTGCCTTATTCTCGCTGGTAAACGGGACATATAGCAGTTGTTGAGGAAAAGTAATGGTGTTGGCTTGTGCACAATCTACTACCTCACAGCCAAACCACTGCGCTAATGTGTCCTTTTCCGACATACTTAAAGGAAAAGTAAAAGTAACGGCGTTCAGTTGGCTGGCTGCCCCCAGAATTTTATAGACGGTTGCTACCCAGGCTGTGGTGTTGCGCAATACCATTTGCCTGCAATCTTCGCTTTTGGGCACCCATTCAACGCGGGCATCTTCAGACTCAAAAAACACGCTTGTTGTGCCAATGTCAGCGACTAAAGCATCAAACCGGGTAAGCGCGCTAATCGCTTGAGCTAAGTTTTCACAACTCTCAACAAGGTACCCCAGCACCCCGTAATCCCTTGCTTGAATTTGTTTGCCTAACTCAAAACCAAATAATGAACTGTTGGTTAATGCTGCCCCTTGATTTAACAGTTCGACATATACTTCCATAGAAATGCGGGACGAATCGGCAAGTGAACTATGCTTTTGAGTAAGTAGCGAAAGCTTGTCGGTAGCCACCCCTGAGCTAACCAAATAGCTCACTGTACTTTGAATGTAGGCTGAAGAAACAGATGGCATAACTTTGTCGCAAAATAACAAAAAATCTGACGTATTAACGCAAGATAAAATATGAATGTCAATTTAAGCTGATAACCATCAGAAAAGGAAATATCGTAGATGGTCAACGTTTACTATCAGAAAAATATTACTGCTACGCCACAAGTGCTTCACGACGCGCTGCTTGACCATAAGAATTTAAGCGACTTTTTTAATGCATCGTTTAAGGTATTAAAGACAGAAAATCATGGTGAGGTTAGCGGCGGTAAAGGCTGCGTGAGAGAAGTGACTATCCTTGGCGTTCGCTTTAAAGAGGAGATTATTCAAGCCGATGCAAATGGCATTGAGTACCGGGTTGTTGACGACTTTCCAGTGAAAGCGCACAGGGGGGTTATCAGATTTTCCGCACAAGGCTGTCAAACGAAGGTTTCCTATCGTATTACCTGTCGTGCGCCCTGGTATATGCCCAATTGGTTGTTAACGCACCTTCTACAAAACGATATCGAACAGTGTTTAGACAAGTTAGGAGCACGCTTTGATCCCTGTTGAACTTATTTTAGTTGGCTTAAGCCCGGTTTTCTTGCTGTGTGTTTTTTTGGAGTTCAAAAAAGCACGGCAGTTTTATAGCGTAAAAGACAGTGTTAACAATGCCTTACTTGCAATGCTTCATCAGGGCTCTGATGCTTTGGTATTGCTGCTATTAATGCCTTTGTTTATTTGGTTACACCAGTTTTCGTTGTTTAACATAGAGCTTACGCCGGTATCACTCTTTGCAGGGTTTATCCTTCAAGACTTTTTGTATTACTGGTTTCACCGCGCCTCTCACAACATACACTGGTTTTGGCTAGCGCATGTAGTACATCACAGCTCAACGAAAATGAATTTCACCACGGCCTTTAGACAAAGCGTTTTGTATCCGTTTGTGGGCATGTGGCTCTTCTGGGTACCTATGATACTCATTGGTTTTTCGCCCAGCCTAGTTTTTTCCATAGTTGCTATTAACTTGGCCTATCAGTTCTTTGTACATACCCAAACAATTGGAAATTTAGGCTGGGTAGAGCGAATATTCAACACGCCTACTCATCACCGTATTCATCACGCAACGAATAAACCCTATATTGATAAAAACTACGGTGGCGTGCTTATCATCTGGGATAAGTTATTTGGCACTTTCGTTAAAGAAGATAAAACCATAACAACAAAGTACGGCATAGTTGGAAAGGTGCCTGAGGATAACCCTCTTAGCGCCAATTTTAATCAAATAGGAGTGCTGCTTAAACAACTTCAGCATGCTAAAGGCGTAAAAGCAAAGTTTAAGCTGCTATTTGGCTACCCTGTTGCTGATTGATAAGGTGCTTCTCTTATCTAAGAGCAATAATCCCCGAAGCTTTCAATGTGCACAGTATTATCCTTGAAAACGCACCAAAATAACGCAAATAGACCAACCACACGAGACTAAGCCTGAATACTACATCTAAGTAAGTTCCGTAATACAATAGAAAGCACCTTAGTACGATATAAACTTTCTTAGGCGCATTTTTTGCAGCCACAATGTACTTGGTAACAACATCCATCCTTGCCAAATTTAAAAGTAAATAAAAACACGCGAGTAGTAGGGGAGTTAAATGAGAAAGTTTATAGAAAATATGCCAAAAGCTGAGCTTCATGTTCATATTGAAGGAACTCTTGAACCCGAGTTAAGTTTTTCTTTGGCACAGAAAAATAAGGTTGCACTAAAAGCCAAAACACCTGAAGAAATGATAAATGCGTATGATTTTTACGATTTACCTTCTTTCCTCGATATTTACTATGCGGGTATGAGCGTGCTTATAGAAGAGGATGACTTCTACCAACTTACGATGGCATACCTTAAGAAAGCGGCTGAAGAAAACATTGTATATGTAGAACTATTCTTTGACCCGCAGGCTCATACAATTCGGGACGTGCATTTCGATACGGTTATTAATGGGATACATGCAGCGCAAAAAGACGCGCGCACTAAATTGGGCATAGAAAGCCAGCTTATCTTATGTTTTTTGCGAGACATGTCGGCAGAATCAGCAATGGAACATCTGAATCTAGCGAAGCCTCATCTCGATAAACTGGTGGGTGTGGGTCTTGATTCTGATGAGAAAAACAATCCGCCACTAAAGTTTGCTGAAGTATTTTCACAGGCGCGAGACTGGGGACTCAAATTAACCATGCACTGCGATGTTAATCAAGACAATACGCTAGAACACATACGTCAGGTTATAGAGGATATTGAAGTTGACAGAATCGATCATGGTGTGAATATTCTCGAATCTAATGTTTTATGTGAGCTTGCGAAATCGAAAGGGTTAGGACTTACCGTTTGCCCGGTTTCAAACAAGTTTGTAGTTCAATCGCTTACCTCAAGTGAATTGAAACAAATGCTTGATAAAGGATTGCTGCCTAGTATCAACTCGGACGATCCCTCTTATTTCAGAGCCTATTTGAATAAGAACTTAATTGCTTTACAAGAAGAAGGGCAATTCAGTAAAGAGCAGATAGTAACACTCGTTGAAAATAGTTTTAAAACAAGTTGGCTCTCTGAAAAGCGTAAGTTGGAATATTTAGATGCGCTAACGCGTTACACTGAGACTACTGCCGTAGCGTAACTTTTGCTTCAGGCAATTCGTTTTTGACTAAGGGTTCTGCTCTACGCAGTACCCTTAGTAAGAAGTAAAATTACTCTTTATTAGCAATTTTTTGAAGATTGCTGTGAATCTTGAAGAGAACGATAAGTAGTTCACACCAAATTCTTGCGCCAATACATCCAGATACAATGATAAATAGACCGTATACAAAACTAGCGTCGTACCCCACAAACATTGTCGTTACGCCACTTACAACTGACCCTAAAAGCAGCAGCCAATATACAAAAGTAATTATTTTAGGGGTGAGCATTGAGTCGAAAAAGAGAACATCTTTCATAATCATTCCTTGATGAAGTTTGCAGGTCGCAAGCTTTAATTTTAATGCCGCATCCTGCGACAAACTTCTTGTTGTTATCGTTGGTTTATTATTTATAAGTAATGTGAGCAAGCTCACGAACTTAGTTGTATCACTCAAACGAAGCTAAAACAATACTTTGTTATAACAATACGTTACCTTGCGCCTTGCAGGCCACCTGTGTGCAATATAATAATGCGTGAACCGTCCTCAAACTTGCCTTTAGCCAGCATATCTTTAACCGCCCAGAAGGCTTTTCCTGAGTAAACCGGCTCTATGTCAAACCCCATGGAATCATTAAAGTCGTAGCAGAACATTTGAAGTTCATTCGGCGCTTTGGCGTAGCCGCCAAAATGATAGTTATGATCGATATGCCAATTTGTCTGATGATTTGATATCGGAAGAAATTGCTTAACCAGCTCCTCTAAATAGCTTTCACCTTTGAGTACGCCAATGCCAATAGCTCTGTTAAGAGAACGAAAGTCAGTAGCCGTTGTACTATTACGTTTATTTAATGCATTCACTATTCCCGCCAAAGTCGCTCCACTTGCGACAGGCGTAATTATGTAATCGAAATCTATCTCAATTTCCTCAATCATATCTTCTATCCCTTGAAGCGCCTGTGCTTGGCTTCCGCCCTCGGGAATGATGGTTGCGTCAGGAAAACGCAGCTTTAGTTCATCTAAAAAGGCTCTATCGTTACGCTTTTTGTAGGTAATTCTGTCTACATATTCAATGCGAGTTTTCCACTGCATTAAGTCTCTTATCATTGGCGATGGTTTAGCACTGTAGTCGCCGCGAACAATGGCGGTAAAAGGAATTCCAAGTTTATAGCAAGCAAAGCCTAACGCATGGAGGTGGTTTGAAAAGCCACCGCCAAAACTTACAACAGCATTTGGCAAAGGGCTTTTTAGAGCATGGCTCAACTTTCGCCATTTATTTCCCGACATAACGGGGTGAATAGCATCGTCACGCTTAACATAAAGCGATACCTTGCTTGCACCTTCCCAATTCGGTTTGAAAGGGATAAGAGGCGAAGGAAGAGTGAGTGACGTTTTAAATTCATCAAGGGAAAGCACGATGAGAGCCTAGAGACAGTTGATCAATTGCACATTGGCAAGAGTATAACCAGATAGAATTTCAATAAAAGACCTGTAATTTTTATTACGCGTCATAAGAGCATATTTATGGTTATTAGTATTAACGGCATTTTACGAAAAGCTGTGATTTATTCCCCATCATGGTTTTTTCATTACGTAAAAAACGCTAGGGCTTTTTGTATGTCTTACGCTAACAAAATTGCCACGGCATCCACCTTTATTATTTTTGTTTCCATATCATTGAGCGGACTAACCATGTCAATCAATACCCATGCGCAAGAGTATGATTCAGAACACATTAATGAGCATGTTCCCAATGCAAAACTGGTGGGAAAAGGCATGTTTTCTTACTACTTTTGGGACGTATATACCGGTGAGCTCTTTGCTTCAGAAGGTGAGTATGCTGGTCAGCCTCCTTTTGCACTTCGTTTGACCTACCAACGAGACCTTGAAGGCAAAAAGATTGCCGAGCGCTCTATTGATGAAATGAAAAAGCAAGGAGATGTTGCTGCCGATGATGCTGATAATTGGCTGACGCTAATGGAGCGTATCTTTCCTGACGTTAGTGAGGGCGATGTAATTACAGGGATCGCAACGAAAGAAGGTACTAGCGTATTTTACGTAAACGGCGAAAAAGCTGATGAGATAAATGACGTAACGTTTACGCAGCGTTTTTTTGATATCTGGTTAAGTGACGAAACGTCGGAACCAAAGTTTAGAAAAAAGTTACTTGGAAAAGACTAGCTAAGTAGTTTGATTACACAGAGTCGAATTAGGTTTTAGTTGAGCAGGACAAATAAAATGATAAAAAATATGATGAAGTTATGTTTAGGGGTAGGGTTTGCAGCATTGACCATGGCAGGGCTATCTGGATGTTCTGTGTCAGTCGATGGTGAAGACTATCAGTCAATGTCTCCAGTTTTCGATATTGAACAGTTTTTCGATGGAAACGTTAAAGCGTGGGGCATAGTACAAAATCGCTCGGGCGAAGTAGTACAAAGGTTTGTGGTAAACATTGATGGCTCAATAGAGGGCGATACATTAACGCTCGATGAAACCTTTGAATATGGTGTTGGCGAAGGTGCAAAATCTCGTATATGGACTATTGCAAAGCAGAGCGATGGTACATTTGTAGGCAAAGCGAGTGATATTGACGGGCCTGCAAAAGGCACCAGCTACGGCAATGCATTTAATTTTCACTACGAGATGGATTTACCGGTAGACGATACTACTTATTCAGTAACGTTTGATGACTGGTTTTGGGCTTTCGATGACACTACCATGATGAACCGTTCGTACATTCGTAAGTTCGGTATTGTGATGGCCGAAGTTACTATTTTTATGCAGAAGCAAAGTGATTGATAATCTACAGATTACTGATAGTAGAAAATTCGCTGACCTATACCATCTATAGGTCAGCATTCGAAAAAAGTGAGTAAATTTAACTAGTAGGCCGTAACATACTTGTTCTGTAGATAGCGCCTGCTTTTTGCTGACTCTGATTAGTTCGCGTTTACTCAGACTAACGTGGAAAACAAAAAACGACTCCCAGCCCATGTCCTTGTATTAGTGGGTCGTGCACAAACCAAGTTTGCCCATCGTGCAGCTTCACTATTGCCGAGACAAGTGATAAGCCTAACCCGTTCCCTTTGCTTGTTCTGCTTCCATCAGCGCGATAAAAACGACGCTCTAAATTTATAATCTCGTGCTCTCCAACGCCTATTCCTGCGTCATTGACGGCAATAACAATATGCCGAGGTGTAGTCGTTAGCTGCACATTAACCATACTATCTTCATTTGAATACTTGATAGCATTGTCTAGTACGTTGGCCACGGCTTGGAAAAGTAAATTAGGGTCGGCAAGCATAGTGATGTTTTCAAGTTGACTGGACAGCTGAATGTTACGCTCCTCCGCAAGGGGGTGGTAGAGGTCAACAACGTCTTCAACAATAGCTCTGGCGTCGGTACTGCAGAAACCCTCTTTCTTGTTTGTGGTCTCAAGACCGCTTATGCGCAATAAACTATTGAACATATTAAGAAGGTTATCGGCTTCTTGTGTGGTGTCTTCTCGAAGCTGATCGTCTTCAATTCTCTCTAGCGTATTACGAAGCCTTGACAGCGGTGTGCGCAGGTCGTGAGCAATACTGTCTGTGACTGACTTGATGTTATTAACTGAGCTTTCAATGGTGTCCAACATTTGATTGAAAACGAATGAAAGACTGCTGAGGTCGTCCCAATTGCTATCAATCTCTAGCCGTTCTTCAAGGTTACCAGTCTTTATAATTTTGTCAGCAGTTTGCGACATGCGGTTAATTCGTTTAACCACATACACGGCAATGGCGAAGCTAAGAATACTCAAGGCACAAAGCAGCACAACAATGATCCAGCTAAAGGTTTTGCCAAACCACTGTGCGCTATATAAGTCATCGATACCACGCCCGACGTACAGGGTATAGTCCCCTAGTACATCTTCCCTTATCAATGCTTGGCGCAAGGTTTTCCTTGATGAACTGTTAGGCCGGGTAATTACAATTTCTGCTGTGTCAAAGTTAACCCCTTTGTGGCGTTCGAGTACTAGTGGAATAGAAGCAAGGTTACCTGCTACTACTTGATCATCTTTGCTAAGCACCACAAAAGAACGCAAATTTTCGAATGAAGGAGAAGGTGTTTTTGTGCTAGAAGTAGGTTGGTTATTGTCGCTTATAATGGCCAACGTAACGGCGTCAATGCCAAGGTTTTCATAAAGGGTTATAAGCGCGTTCGCTTTGGCATTAACGGCAGCATTAGACTCGGAAATAAACAAGTCGCTGCTCGTTAATCGCCAAAAATAAATAATTAAAACAATAGCAATACAGGCTAGGGTGGTGAGCAATACGCCTACGCGAAAACTAGAGCTACGCGTAAAGTCGCGTATTGCTATCATGCAAGCCCGTCCGCTATGCGGTAGCCAGTACCTCTAACCGTTTCAATAAGCGGAACATTGAACGCTTTATCTACCTTTTGACGCAAGCGGCTAATATGAACATCAATCACATTAGTCTGCGGGTCAAAATGATAATTCCAAACCTGTTCAAGCAACATGCTTCGCGTCACTACTTTACCCTTATGACGAAGTAGACATTCAAGTAGTTGGAATTCCTTCGATTGAAGGTCAATTTCTTCATCGCCACGCAATACTTTGCGGTTAACTAAGTCTAGCGTGAGGTCTCCAACCTTTATCAAGGTTTTATCCTCGCCGTCTTTATTACGACCAGCCAGGCCTTCAACTCGAGCGAGTAACTCTTCAAAAGCGAAGGGTTTAGTTAGGTAGTCGTTGGCGCCAGTGCGAAGACCTTTAACCTTATCTTCGACTTGGCTCTTGGCGCTTAGCAATAAAACAGGGGTTGTGTTACCTTCTTCGCGAAGTTTCTCAAGTACGGTGAAACCGTCGAGTTCAGGTAACATCACATCTAGGATTACCGCGTCTAATTCGCTATTGGCCGCCTGTTGGTAGCCTGATGTTCCATCACCTACAGTAATACACTCATGCCCTTCACCCAATAGTCCATTTGCAATGTGAGAGGCAACCTTTGGATCATCTTCTACAAGTAGCACTTTCATTGATATGATTCTTCTGTTTATCTACATTCACGCACCTATTTTGGCGTTGCTGTTATCTATATGTGGTGTTTCACAGTCAGCAAGCAAAAACAAGCAATTGAAAAGCTTTATCGCTTTGCCTCTTTTACGCATTTTGTAACCTAAAACGATCACTTTTAAGCTTTTTCGCATGTACCGAAAAGGCGATAACTTATTTTTAAAGGCACAGCACAATTCATGGTCTAATTTTGCGTCACGGCGGCAAGAAAGTTTCTTTTTTTGAATACTTAGCTTTGATCGCCTCTGTCAAAACGCATGCTAGCGTTATAGGGAGTGAAATGCTGTACGTCTCCCCGGGCGCATTTCTTCTGTACCTCGTGCCAGTACTCAGGTGTCATCAAGTCGCCGTGCAATGACTTAAGTATATCTTTGAACTTTCGTTTACCGACGATGAAGTGCTCGAATTGTTCGGGGAATACGTCGTTAGGCGCTACTGAAAGTGTATCGATAGCATAGGGGTCATCTGATTTTGGCAACTCCCTGAAGTTACGCTCGTTCATTAAACAAATTTCATCATAGTCATAGAAAATCACGCGACCATGACGGGTAATACCGAAATTTTTGTGCAGCATATCGCCGGGAAAGATATTTGCCATGGCAATTTGCTTAATGCATAGGCCAAGCTCATCAAGCGCACGCGTTATTTTTTCTTCGTCAGTTTCTTCTTGAAGGTATATATTCAGCGGGGTCATTTTCCGCTCAATGTACATGTGCTTGATGATAAGCTCTGTCTCAGTAAATTCTAAACTCGATGCACACGTTTCTTTTAGTTCTTCAATAAGCTCAGGTTCAATCCTATCTAACGGGAACCTAAAATTAACGTATTCATGGGTGTCAGCCATTCGGCCTACACGGTCCGACATTTTTACTAACTTGTAGCATTCTTTTACGTGTTCACGAGTAATCTTCTTACTTTCTGCAAACTCATCTTTAATGATTTTAAAAACAACGCCGTAAGATGGCAGGTGGAAAACCATCATCACCAACCCACGAATGCCCGGCGCAGCTTCGAACTTGTCCTTCGACTCTTCTAAGTGTGCTAAGAAGTTACGATAGAAAACAGTCTTGCCGTGTTTGTAATGCCCCATTGACATGTATAATTCAAAGTGTTTTTTATTCGGCAATAACTCTTGTAGAAAAGCGGCAACCTCGGCAGGGTTTTGTGTGTCGGCCATAAAATAGCTACGAGCAAAGCCGAAAATAACGCTTAGATCTTTGCGGTCGGTCAGAAGGGAATCAACGAACATGTGTGGCTCGTTGTATCTTCGCATGGCAATGACAAACGGCAGAGTTTCGTCGGGCATACAAATACGACCAATCAAATAAGCCGCTTTACCACGAAAAAAAGTAGGCTTAAGAATTTCAACCGCTTGCACACTGGCTAGCTGTTCTTTGTTCAATCGCGCACGTAAGGCAGTCTCAAGGTTTTGTAAGTCCCGTTCAAAGTTTTCAAACGGAATATTGTATCGGTAAATTTTAAATATCGACTCGTACATCTCACGTACGGTAGTGGTGGTGTCAAAGCTGTTGACTACTTTGTCTCTGTCTTGCCCAGGCAAAAAGCAGCGGCTAGGCAGAACAAACATCATGTCGTTGTCTATTTTTCTGTGCTTAAACAAGCGGCCAATCACTGAGTTATAAAAGGTTTCGGCTAACTCAAATTGCGGGTGGCCTTCAAGTTGGAGCGCGAACACTTTTTTAAGCTCTTGCCAAAAAGCATCATCTTTTTGGTGGACCTGAGTAAGCTGATAAATTTCGGCAACAGCGTCTGACAGGCTTTGCTCATAAATGGTAATCCGCTCTTTAGAGGCTAGCTGGGTTTCTTTCCAATTACCCTTTTCAAATCTTTCTTGAGCGCCCCGTGTAATGCGGGTGAACCACCGGTAGCTCTTATCGAAATGAGACAATATCTGATAGGCAACTCTTTTTACCAAGTTTTTGTCTTGGGTCGTAGCTAGCTCTTGCATAGGGATGTTTTCCTTTTTTATTACGCCTTATATCTACCACAAAACATGCTATTAGGAGAGGGGAGTTTGGTGTAGTTATCGAGTAAGTAGCCAATAATTCAATGTTTTTATTATTTTCTTATACTTTCGTTTAATGTATCCTAATGGTGCATTAGTAACCACTTATAAGATTGTATCTGATGGGTTTTAATATTCTAATTTGTGACGATTCTGCGCTTGCACGTAAAATGGCCAGAAGTAACTTGCCAAGTGGGTTCGCTGAAGCTATCTATGAAGTGTCAAATGGTATGGACGCTTTAGAAGTATTAGCACATCATACTATTGACCTTGTATTACTAGATTTAACAATGCCTGTGCTGGGCGGCCTCAGTGTTTTGAGCGAAATTAAACGCCGTAAACTTGAGACTTTTGTCATTGTTATTTCGGGTGACATTCAGCCATTGATGCAAGAAAAAGTGATGTCATTGGGCGCATTAGGTTTTATTGAAAAGCCAATTAAGCGCGATGAACTTACGTCGGTTCTACAACGCTTTGGTTTCATTCTTCCCGATACTTACAAAGCACCGATTGCGGTTTAAGAATTTAAAAAATGAGAAGGGCGAGCCATTGGCTCGCCCTTTTTTGTTTCCGCGATTTCACCGCTGCAGACTTTGTTTAAACATTGCTTAGTCGAACCAGTGGCGCGTTTTATTCGCAAACCACACCAAAGAAAGCATAACGGGCACTTCAACTAATACGCCCACCACAGTGGCGAGTGCTGCGCCGCTGTGTAACCCAAATAGTGAAATGGCTACGGCTACCGCCAACTCGAAAAAGTTCGACGTACCAATCATACATGCTGGCGCAGCTACATTGTGCGGTAGTTTCATGCGTTTTGCGGCAAAGTAGGCAATAGCAAAGATACCGTAAGTTTGTATAAGCAGGGGTATCGCAATAAGCACAATATCCTGGGGCTGCGATAATATAGTTTCTGCTTGAAGGCCAAACAAAATAACAATTGTCAGCAGTAACCCAATGACTGAAAATGGCTTAAATTTACTTATTAGCGCGTCGACCGCGTTATTTCCTGAACCTGTCTTCTGTGTGCTGTTGTTTTTGTTTTCCAAGTGGCGGCGCGTGATATAACCCGCTACCAGCGGCAATACTACATAGAGCGCTACAGACAGTAGCAGCGTGTCCCAAGGGACCGTGATATCTGTTACACCCAACAGCATGGCGGTAAGCGGGGCAAAGGCAACGACCATAATAAGGTCGTTAATTGATACCTGAACTAGGGTGTAGTTAGCATCTCCTTTGGTAAGGTGGCTCCATACAAAAACCATGGCAGTACAAGGAGCGACGCCCAGTAAAATCATACCTGCAATGTATTCAGTGGCAGTTTGCGGGTCTACCCAGTCGGCAAAAATACCTTTAAAGAATAGCCAGCCTAATAGCGCCATAGTGAAAGGCTTGATAAGCCAGTTTACCACAAGCGTTAGCACTAGACCCTTTGGCTTTTTACCCACATCTTTAATAGAGCCGAAGTCTATTTGCACCATCATTGGGTAGATCATTAGCCAAATAAGTACTGCCACTACAAGATTTACGTGTGCATATTCAAGCGCTGCAATAGACTCGAATACGCCAGGCAAAGTATAACCTAGGCCCACCCCCGCAATAATGCAAAGACCAACCCACACTGATAAATAACGTTCAAAGAACCCCATTTCTACTCACCTTTGTCTTAATTTTACAGCGATTTTTGATTAACACGTTTGCTTACTTCTTCCGCGCTTTCAACGCGTTCAGAATAGCGATTAACTAGAAAGTCTTTGTTGTCGCGAGTTAGCAAGGTGAACTTCACAAGCTCTTCTACTACATCTACTATTCGGTTGTAGTAGGGTGACGGTTTCATGCGACCATCCTCTTCAAATTCAAGAAAGGCTTTTGCCACTGAAGACTGGTTAGGGATAGTTAACATGCGCATCCAGCGGCCCAAAATGCGCATTTGGTTTAGGGCATTGAACGATTGTGAACCGCCTGATACCTGCATAATGGCCAGCGTTTTCCCTTGAGTAGGGCGCACACCACCAAGGCTAAGTGGCACCCAGTCAATCATGCTTTTCATGATACCAGTTATGCTGCCGTGACGTTCTGGTGAGCACCAAATTTGACCTTCAGACCACATCATAAGCTCGCGCAATTCTTTAACTTTGGGGTGTGACTCATCTTCAGTATCTGGCTGCGGTAATCCGCGAGGGTCAAAGATTTTGGCTTCTGCACCAAAGTACTCAAGCAATCGGGCTGATTCTTCTATAACTAAACGGCTGTAAGAACGTTCTCTTAGCGAGCCGTAAAGTAATAAAATGCGCGGCTTGTGGTCTGAAAACCTTGATGCAAAGTTAGCCATAATCGGCTTGTGCATTTGCTCCATTACCGCGTTATCAGAGGGGCTTTCAGCTGCTGATATTTCTTGGCTGTTAGATATATCTTGGACCATCGATTTATCTTCAATCATTACTGAGCACCTAATTTTGATAGCGCCTCTTTAAGCGCTGCTTTATCTAAGTTTTTCTCAGCAAGCTCTGCTAATGCCGCTACACGCTTTTCAATAATATCAATGGTGTTGTTAAATGCTGCAGCTTTATCTTGCTCACTACCTTCTAACTTTGACGGGTCTTCTAAGCCCCAGTGCACCTTAAGCGATTTACCGAAATAAACAGGGCATGACTCACCCGCCGCTGAATCACAAACGGTGACGACAAGATCAGCATCATAATCTTCAAATTCATCCCACGACTGACTTTGAAGCCCGTTTGTATCAAATCCGCGCTCTGCAAGGTATTTAAGAGAAAGAGGGTGTACTTCACCGACAGGCTGGCTGCCCGCACTGCGCGCTTCTACATTACCGTTAGAGGCATTAGTGATGGCTTCGCAAAGAATACTGCGGCAACGGTTGTGCGTACAAATGTATAAAACCTTCATATAAAAACCCTATTTAATTGGCTGACGCTATTTTGAATAGCTATCAAAAAGTTGAAAAATATTGAAAAATAGAAGACTGGCGGCTTACCAAGATGCAATCATCACTATTGATTTGCACCACACTACGTAGGAGTTAGCAATTCTCGCAGAGCAAGTTCGCTAATGGCTCTTCGATGTATGTACTATTATTCGACGCCGTGTTTTTGATAACGTCTAGTGCCCAAGCAGGTAAGTCAGGATGAAGTTGGTAATACACCCATTTGCCCTTACGGGTATCGAGCACTAAACCGCATTTACGTAAATCTGCAAGATGTCGCGAAATTTTCGGCTGGCTTAGTTGAAGCGCATCGGTGAGGTCGCACACGCATAGCTCGCCTTTTACGCTAAGCATGAGTAGCGTCTTCAAGCGAGTGTCTTCCGACAGGCATTTAAAAAATGCTAGGGGCGCTAATTGCGCGGGTTCACAACAATTCGACATAAAAATCTTCACATATGAAATTTCGTATGTGATGTATCGTATATGAAATTCCGTATGTGTCAATAACGCATCTGAAATTTCATATATGTGTAATAGGAATGAAGTGGTTTAAAAGCTAACTAAGGAAGCGCCTAAATTTATTGGCTTTCAGGAACGGCGGCCTTAAACGACATCGCTACTTGTTTGCCGTTTACCCCATTGTAGTGGGTGATAACTTCGTTCATAAAGATGTACCATGTAGGGTTGGGGTGCCAAATGGCCATTAGGTCTGTTTTTGCGGTTTGTTCACTTTCACCCAGAACGTTAATTCTATAAAGGTAGGTAAAAGCAGCACCCCGCCAATTCAGTTTACAGTGAGTGAGTACCTTGTCCTTCTTAACATCTACGCTTTGCATAAATGCCGCGTAATTTAAAAAGTTAGCCAACGTAGGAGCTTCCCAATCAACGGGCACATTAAAGTAGTCGAGGCCTAATTCTGAGGTAGTTAAAATCTCACTCGATCGATTTCCTGGGATCAAATCTATAACGTGAGTCACCCCTTTTTCTTTTAGTAAAGAAAGATGGGAGGCATCAGGCAAGCCAGAAGAATACATGAAGGGCGCGTTTTCTTGGTAGTTGGTGAGCGTCGATAGGGTAGGAGTGGTTTCCTTAACTTGCGTGTCGGTACTCGTTTTTAATGCTGTAGCGTGAGCGTTCACAGATGCACTTAAGGCTAGCCCTAGACTGATACAAGCAGTGGCAACAATAAAACTAAATGTAGGCTTTTTAAACGATAGTGAATTTTTCATTCTTGTATCTATTGCTGGCTGGGGCTTTTTCATAATTTAACGCTCAAGTTTGACACTGTTTAAAAGGGGCGTTGCTGTCACTTCTTACGTTACACATTTGATTGCGTGTTGTCCAAATTGCAGTACCACCACTATAAAATGGCCAAGCTTGGCGTGAGAGATAGAACAAGGGCCGTGCTCAAAGCGTTAGAGCAGGGGGTATTATAAGAAAAGGAGAAGCAGAGCTTCTCCTGAAATGTATAGCGCTAGTACAACTTAGCTTATTTATCCATATGCACAACAGAGCGGATGCTTTCGCCTTTATGCATTAAATCAAACGCTTCGTTTATTGCATCAAGGCCCATGGTATGAGTGATAAACTCTTGAAGGCCAAAATCACCGTTTAGGTATTGTTCAACAATTCCTGGTAGCTCTGAGCGACCTTTAACACCACCAAAAGCAGAACCGCGCCATACACGACCTGTTACCAACTGGAATGGACGCGTTGAAATCTCTTGCCCTGCGCCCGCAACACCAATGATCACAGATTCGCCCCAGCCCTTGTGACAGCACTCAAGTGCAGAGCGCATAACGTTTACGTTGCCGATACATTCAAACGAGTAGTCAACGCCGCCATCGGTCATTTCAACAATCACTTCCTGAATAGGCTTATCGAAATTCTGTGGGTTTACCACGTCAGTTGCGCCAAGCTGTTTTGCTAGGTCAAACTTGCTTTCATTAATATCGATACCAATGATGCGACCTGCGCCTGCCATACGTGCACCAATGATGGCTGATAGACCGATTCCGCCTAGGCCAAAAATAGCAACCGTGTCGCCTTCCTGTACTTTTGCAGTTTTAAGTACAGCACCCATACCCGTAGTTACACCACAACCAAGCAAGCAAACTTCGTCTAGCGGCGCATTTTTGTTTACTTTCGCTAGCGATATTTCAGGTAGAACTGTGTACTCAGAAAACGTTGAGCAGCCCATATAGTGATAAATTGGCTCGCCATCTTTAGAAAAACGACTTGTACCATCTGGCATTAGGCCTTTACCTTGCGTCTCACGCACTGCTTGGCAAAGGTTAGTTTTACCTGATTTACAGAACTTACATTCGCCGCACTCTGCTGTATAAAGAGGGATCACGTGATCACCCACTTCTACACTAGTAACGCCTTCGCCCACCATTTCAACAATACCACCACCTTCGTGGCCTAGAATTGAAGGGAATACGCCTTCAGGATCATCACCGGACAGCGTAAATGCATCAGTGTGGCATACGCCAGTTGCAACGATGCGTACAAGTACCTCACCTTTCTTAGGAAGCTCTACGTCAACTTCTTCCATTTTTAACGGCTCACCCGGGCCCCAAGCCACTGCAGCTTTTGACTTGATGTGCGTTTGACCTTCTTGCAACGAATCTTTGAACGATGTCATGTGATGACTCCTTAATCATAAATATACGATGATGTTTTATAGGCCAAAGTATAGGAGACGGATTACTAATGATAAATACGTTTTTAGTAAATCACTATTTCATATTTGTAATAATGAATTTTGCCAAATAGAATGTAATAAGAAATAAGTACTGCGTTGAAGAACGTATCGATAGCGAGTGGCAATAATGAAATATCTTGAGGGAATAGCAGAATTTTGTGCTGTTGCGGACGTTGGAAATTTTACTGGAGCAGCGAATAAGCTTGATACGTCAGTGGCCCAAATAAGTCGTAAAGTCGCATCGCTTGAAAAGCAGCTTGGCGTTAAATTATTGCAGCGCACTACGCGAAGTGTTTCACTTACTGAAGCAGGTACACAGTATTTTCAGCAAGTTTTACCCGCGTTAAAAGCGCTTGAAGATGCCCAGCTATCCGTAAGCGCACTTCAAGCGTCTCCCCAAGGGTTAATTAAGCTCACCGCTCCGGTCGCTTTCGGCGAAGCATTCATCGCGCCTCTGCTCAATACCTTTATGCAAAAGTATTCCGGCATTAGCGTGCAATGCACCTTTTCAAACGAAAAGCTCGATATTGTAGAGCAGGGGCTCGACCTGGCCATCCGCATTGGCAAATTAGAAGACTCGACCTTAGTTGCTAAAAAGCTGGCTACCCGACATTTATTTGTATGCGGAAGTAGGGATTATTTTAGAGAGCAAGGTCAGCCTAAAAGTATTGAAGAGTTAAAAGAGCACTCGCTGCTGGTGGGGTCACAGCCATATTGGCGTTTACTTATCGATAATAAAATTCAATCAATTTCTGTACAGGGGAGAGTACGGTATAACAGCGGGAATGCCCTATGCAGCGCCGCGGTTGCTGGTTTAGGTATTGCACAACTACCTGGGTTTTACGTGCGTAAAGCGCTAGCCTCAGGTCAGCTAATAGAGCTGTTCCCCGAGTACAAAGACAAGCAAGAGGCTATTTGGGCTGTATTTCCTTCAAACCGAAATGTTGCACCAAAAATTAGGTTGCTGGTGGATTTTTTAGCTCAACATCTCATTTCAGACAGCTGACGCGCTTGTTTAAAAATAGTGATCGAAATACAGCGCCTTTGTCTAAATATTCTTTAATAAAGGTGATATGCAGGTGATGAAGTGCACAATGATGAGGGAAAAATTCACGTACGCGGTGCCCGTGTACACAACTTAAAAAATATCAGTATCGATATACCGCGAAATGAAGTGGTAGTGTTTACCGGTGTATCTGGCTCAGGAAAATCTTCTTTGGCTTTCGGTACGCTTTACGCAGAAGCTCAGCACCGCTATTTAGATTCAATATCACCTTATGCCAGACGGTTAATTGAGCAGGTGGAGAAGCCTGACGTAGACGCAATTGAAGGTTTACCGCCCGCTGTGGGGCTACACCAGCGCCGAGGCGCACCCTCAGTTCGTTCTTCTGTTGGCAGTATCACCACGCTATCTAATAGTCTGCGAATGCTTTATTCCCGGGCAGGCGACTATCCCGAAGGACAAAACATTGTTTACGCTGACGGTTTCTCTCCTAATACGCCTGAAGGTGCATGTGAACACTGTGACGGTATTGGAAAAGTTTTTGACACACTAGCTCATCGCCTTGTACCCGACGACAGCCTCACTATACGTGAGGGCGCTGTGGCAGCTTGGCCTGGCGCGTGGCAGGGTAAAAACCTTGTTAGGGTGCTATTATCCCTTGATATTGATGTTGATATTCCATGGCGTGAGTTGCCTCAAAAAACGCGTGACTGGATTTTATACACTGACGAAATGCCACAGGTACCCGTATATCGAAATTATAACCTCGCGCAAACCCGTAAAGCACAACAAGAGGGTGAACCTGCCAGCTACAATGGTAAGTTTATCAGTGCGCGGCGTCATGTGCTCGATACCTTCAAAACGTCTCAAAAAGAGAAAATGAAGCAGCGAATAGCTCCCTTTATATCTGTTGAAGCATGTCGGGTTTGCAGTGGAAAAAAGCTTAAGCAAAAAGCGCTAGCAGTGAAAGTTGATGGCTTAGATATTATTGATTTTTCAAGGCTGCCACTACAGCAAGTTCACGAGAAGCTTCAGGCGTTAAGAAATTCAGTCGACGGCGATACTTCAGAGCGTGGTCAGGTAATACGCAATATTACGGGCGACGTTATTGAAAGAGTGAAACCGATAATAGCGCTTGGGCTTCATTACCTTTCGTTAGATAGAAGTACAACAAGTATCTCAGTCGGAGAACTGCAGCGATTGCGCCTAGCGACTCAGCTTAAATCAAACCTATTTGGCGTTGTCTTTGTAATGGATGAACCTTCATCAGGTCTTCACCCTCGCGATGTCGAAGGGCTTATTCGCGCACTTCACAATATTACCGAAACGGGAAATTCACTGCTTGTTGTCGAGCACAATCCTTACGTTATTAAAGGCGCTAACTGGGTTGTAGACGTGGGGCCGCGAGCGGGGGTAAACGGAGGTGAGCTTGTTTATAGTGGGCCGGTTAAGGAACTGGCAAGCATAAAAAACTCCCCAACGGCAGACTATATTTTTAATAATAAAGCACTTAGTCAGCGTATCAAACGCAAGTCATCGGGGGTATTACGTTTAAAAGACGTGTCTAGAAACAACGTCAGCCATGTTGATATTGATATTCCACTTGGTGTGATGACCTGTGTCACTGGCGTTTCCGGCTCTGGAAAGTCGAGTCTGATTAGCCAAGCATTAGTTGAGTTAGTCAAAGACGGTTTAAGTACAGCCGAGAAAGAAGGGAAGCGAGCGCAAGAAACAAGAGAAACGAAAGAACTGCTTACTGACGCCAATTCGCTTCTTGCTCAAGATGCTTTGCCACATAAAAGTGAGCCGCAGCAAGGCTGCATTGAAAGCGGGCTTGATGAGTTAAGTCGTATAGTTGTAGTAGATCAGTCTCCCATTGGCAGGACACCCCGTTCAACATTGGCAACCTATACTGGCATATTTGACCAAATCAGAAGTTTATTTGCTTCAACCGAAGAAGCAAAATACCGTGGGTACGATGCGGGCCACTTTTCGTTTAACGTGGCTAAAGGGCGGTGCCCACATTGTGAAGGCTTGGGTGTGGTATCGGTAGAACTACTGTTTATGCCGAGCGTTTATTCCCCCTGTACCGTTTGTAACGGTCAGCGTTTTAACGACAACGTACTGGAAGTTAATTACAACGAACATTCTATCGCTGATGTATTATCGCTAACGGTTGAAGAAGCATTATCTGTATTTGATAGTAATCAAGTTATTTCGCGGGGCCTTCAAACGCTAATAAACGTAGGGCTTGGTTATCTTACCCTGGGGCAAAGTGCTACCGAATTATCAGGCGGCGAGGCGCAGCGCATTAAATTAGCGTCAGAACTGAAACGCGCTCAAAATGCTAATACCCTTTACGTGCTCGATGAACCTACAACAGGTTTACACCTTTCAGACACTTCGCTACTAATGCAGCATTTAACTACGTTAGTTGAAACGGGGAATACGGTGGTGATGGTTGAACACAATATGCAGGTGGCGGCTGTGAGTGATCACATTATAGATATGGGGCCAGGTGCTGGTGATGAGGGAGGTGGAATTGTTGCTGAGGGTAGCCCAGAGGACGTTGCTAAGGTTAAACAAAGTGCAACAGCCCCATTTTTGAAGGCGAGTTTGGCCTACTGAATAGCTTTTAGTTGGTGAATTCTATTTGACTGAGCGTAGGAATACGTACCCTTTCGAGGGGACTGAAGTAGTAGTTAATTATATAAGAAACCACGTAAACTCATATTTGTACCTTAAAAAGAAATATTAATTAAAGAGTATTTCACTTTTTGCAATACAGTGTGGTGAAAACTGCTGTTGACTTATAGACGTCTATACGGCAAATTGCTTGTATGAAAAAGATTCTACTTACTCGCACCACCATTATGTTAATTACCACCTTAAAAAGGGCGGTCGCTGACTAGTGCAAGTAAGCAAAAGACAACGAAAGCCCGCCTAACACAGAGCGGGCTTTTTTTTACACACGTTTTAGCATGCGTAACCTTAAGGAGCAGCATATGAAAGTCTTAAAGTTTGGGGGTTCTTCTCTAGCCGATGCACCGCGATACATGCGCGTTATGGAAATTAGCACGGCAACCCACCAAACCGACGGTGCTGCGGTTGTACTTTCTGCCCCAAAGGGGGTAACGAACGCGCTTTCACTACTTTGTGAACAAGCAGCCGCGGGTGAAGATTTCCAGCCATTATTCGATAAGTTGAACGACACGGTTACCGGCATTGCCAACGACCTGAACGATGAGTTCGACGGGTTTGAGCACACAAGTGTGGTGGAATTTATCAATAGTCACTTGTCAGTATTAAAGCAGCACCTTGAAGGCATTAAATTGCTAGGCGTTGCGCCAGATAATGTTGCTGCTGGTATTCTTAGCATTGGCGAATACATCTCAGTGACGCTTTTTAGCGCTATGCTATCGGCTAAAGGGATCGCAAATCGCGTTATCGACCCGGTTAAATATGTACTTGCCGAGGGTGATTACCTAGACAGCATTGCCGACGTTTCACTAAGTAAAGCGCGTTTTTCAGATGTGCCTACCGATGGCAGTGAGTTTTTGGTTATGCCCGGGTTCGTTGCCGTTAACGAAGCTGGCGAAAAAGTAACCCTAGGACGCAATGGCTCTGACTATTCAGCGGCTATTTTGGCGGCCTGCATTGACGCAAGCTGTTGTGAAATTTGGACAGACGTAGACGGTGTTTACAACGCTGATCCAAATCAAGTTGAAGGTGCGGTACTGCTTGATAAGTTGACTTATCAAGAAGCCATGGAATTGTCTTATTTCGGCGCGAAAGTACTTCACCCTAAAACTATAGGACCTATCGCCCAGCACCACATTCCTTGTTTGATAAGAAATACGTTAAATCCGGCAGCGCCTGGTACGCTAATCAGCAATGAAAAAAGCGAAGTGTGGACGTCGGTTAAAGGTATTTCACAGCTTGATAATGTCACCATGTTCAACGTGGCAGGCCCTGGTCTTAAAGGCATGGTGGGCATGGCAAGTCGGGTGTTTGAAGTGATGTCTAACGCCAATATTTCAATTAGCCTTATTACACAATCATCTTCGGAATACTCAATTAGTTTCTGTATTCAAAGCAAAGACGCCAGCCGTGCATTAACGCTACTTGAAGATGCCTTCGCACTAGAGCTTCAAAACCAATTGTTAGACCCTATCGAAGTGCGTCATGACCTAGCCATTGTTACCTTAGTGGGCGATGGCATGCGTCAGACTAAAGGGTTGGCAGCGCGTTTCTTTAACTCGCTTGCCCAAGCACGAGTAAACAATGTTGCTATTGCTCAGGGCTCTTCAGAGCGCTCTATTTCGACAGTAATTGAATGTAAGCGTGCTAAGAAAGCAGTAAAGGTTATTCACCAGAATTTTTTCTCTGATCGCCATACCATAGACGTATTCCTAGTAGGGTGTGGCAATGTGGGAACTGAACTGCTAGGCCAAATTCAAAAACAACAGCCAGCACTTTTAAAACGCAATATTCAATTGCGCGTTTACGGTATTGCAAATAGTCGTAAATTGCTGCTTAACAGCCATGGTGTTGATTTAAATAGCGATTGGAATGCGGCACTTGACTCAGCAAGTGAAGGCTTGAGCGTAGAACGCCTGCATCAATTTGCGAACGATAACAGCCTGGTCAACCCTGTCATTGTTGATTGTACTAGTCATGAAGCAATCGCACAGAAATACGTAGACATGATGGAAAGCGGCTTCCACGTAGTGACGCCAAACAAAAAGGCGAATACCAGCGCAATGTCTTACTATCGAAAGCTGCGTAAAACGGCACTTACTACGAACCGTCAATATCTCTATGAGACAACAGTGGGTGCGGGTCTTCCTGTCATTGATAACCTACAAAAGTTATTTAGCGCAGGTGACGTACTGCATCGGTTTGAAGGTATTCTTTCCGGTAGTTTATCTTACGTGTTCGGTAAACTTGAAGAAGGAATGAGCTTGTCTCGAGCTACGCAAACCGCGAAGGATAACGGCTTTACTGAGCCAGACCCTCGTGATGATTTAAGCGGTATGGATGTAGCGCGTAAGCTACTTATCATGGCCCGTGAAGCCGATTTAGAGCTTGAACTTTCTGATATCGAAATTGAGTCGGTTCTGCCAGCGGGGTTTGCAGAAGACTGTTCGATTGACGAATTTATGGAGCAGCTACCTGAGTTAGATGCAGCGATGAATGAAAAAGTTGAGGCGGCCAGAGCAGAAGGTAAAGTGCTTCGTTATATCGGCAGCATTGAAGATGGAAAATGCAAAGTAAGTATTCAGGCAGTACCCGCTAGCAACCCACTTTCACAAGTGAAAGACGGCGAGAATGCGCTGGCTATTAACAGTGACTACTACAGCCCAATTCCTTACGTAATCAGAGGATATGGTGCAGGTGGTACGGTAACCGCCGCAGGGGTGTTTGCTGACATTTTACGTACCATGCCGTGGAAACAAATGGCCCACTAACGGCTAATGTACACTTAATCTGCTTAATGTGAGCAATAAGCGTTTGAAAAAAGAGACTCGAAGATGCGACTTAGGTCAGTGCCTTTTAGGCGTTAATTTTAGGCGCTAATGTAATGTCTATGTCGCAAGCGAAGTAAGAGAAATAATATGAAAGCATTAAAGGCCTTTGCGCCGGCATCAATTGGAAACGTAAGCTTAGGCTTTGACGTACTTGGCGCAGCGCTTGCACCGGTTGACGGCACCAAGCTAGGTGACGAGGTAGAAATAAAAGCGGCTGCTTCATTTTCGTTAGAAACAGTAGGGCGCTTTGCTCACAAACTTCCGGGCGATGCCGATAGCAATATTGTCACTAAGTGCTACCACTATTTTTGTGAGCAGATGGAAAAAGCTGGAAGGCCGACATCTCCTGTTGCGCTTACGCTACACAAAAACCTACCCATTGGTAGTGGTTTAGGTTCAAGCGCAAGCTCTATTGTGGCAGCGTTTGCGGCACTTAATGCTTACTTCGATACCCCATTTAATGAAGATACACTACTTATTATGATGGGTGAGCTAGAAGGTCAAATAAGCGGTAGTATTCACTACGACAATGTCGCGCCATGTTACTTAGGTGGTATGACGTTGATGACAGGTAGCGACGCGCCGGTCACACTGTCTTTACCTCTTAACGACAATTGGTACTATGCGGTGTGCTATTCAGGCATTAGCGTATCAACAGCGGCTGCTCGCGATATCCTACCTAAGCAAGTGGATATGGCGACAGCACTAACATTCGGACGTCAGTTAGGAGTGTTTGTACACGCACTGCATGCAAGTAACTTTGACTTGGCAGCGTCTGTAATGAAAGATGTCATTGCCGAGCCTTACAGAAAATCGCTGCTGCCAGGCTTTGATGAAGCACGCGCGTTTAGCGAACAAGCGGGCGCGCTCGCGTTTGGTATTTCGGGCTCAGGGCCAACAGTGTTTGCCGTATGCCCAAGCAAAGAGCAGGCGGAAAAAGTCACAGGATATTTAACCGCGAACTACATTCAAAACGAAGATGGCTTTAGCCATGTGTGCCAAATACCAAGCCAAGGTACTATTATTTCTTAAAGGACATGATTTCTTAAAGGCATATGGTTTCTTAAAGGTACATGACTTCTTAAAAGCACATGATTTCTTAAAGACATAGTAACCTATAAAAGCGCAGTGGTTTTTTAAAAGATTAAAAGGGCAGCATATCTGCCCAACTATAAAGGTAACAGCAAGTGGAATTGGTAAATTTAAAAGATTCATCGGACACAGCAAATTTTGCCGAAGCCGTTAAGCGTGGCTTAGGTAGAAACCAAGGGCTTTATTTTCCAGAGCATATTCCTACTCTAGATAATATTGACGAATTGTTGGAAAAGCCGTTTGTCGAGCGCAGTATTGACGTGCTTCGCGCGCTTATTGGCGACGAGCTGAATAATGGCGAATTAGACGAAGTTGTTCAAACCGCGTTTGCGTTTGGTGCGCCAGTTGAGCAAGTTAATGATAACGTGTATTGCCTAGAGCTTTTCCACGGCCCAACACTGGCGTTTAAAGATTTTGGCGGCCGTTTCATGGCGCAAACTCTTTCGCGCATTAGTGAAGGTAAGCCAGTAACTATCTTAACCGCGACGTCGGGCGATACAGGCGCAGCGGTTGCCCATGCATTCCATGGTATCGACAACATTAACGTTGTTATCTTGTTCCCTAAAGGCAAAATTAGTGCGCTGCAAGAAAAGTTATTTACGACGCTAGGCGGTAACATTCACACCGTGGCGATAGAGTCAGACTTTGATGCATGTCAGTCGTTAGTAAAAACCGCATTTGATGATCCTGATGTGCGTGAAGGTCTTCACCTAAACTCAGCAAACTCAATTAATATCAGCCGTTTATTAGCCCAAGTGTGCTACTACTTTGAAGCGGTAAGTCAGCTGCCAAAAGAAAAGCGCGATCAGCTCGTTATTTCAGTACCTAGTGGTAACTTTGGTAACCTAACTGCAGGAATGATTGCTAAATCCTTAGGTCTACCTATTAAGCGCTTTATCGCGGCAACTAACTTAAATGATACTGTACCGCGCTATCTTAAAACAGGTGAGTGGGACCCTAAATCAACTGTTGCAACTATGTCTAATGCCATGGATGTTAGCCAGCCAAATAACTGGCCGCGTATCGAGGCGCTTATAGAGCGTGGTTACATTGACAAAGCGTGTCTTAAAGGTGAGATGGTAGATGAAGAGTATACTCAGCTAGCAATGCGTCAATTAGCCCAACAAGGCTACACCAGTGAGCCGCATGCCGCTATTGCATATCGCGCGGTAAGTCACGACTTAGAAGACGGCGAAATTGGATTGTTCTTAGGAACGGCACACCCAGCTAAGTTCAGAGAAACAGTAGAAAACGTGTTAGGCAACCCGATTAGCTTACCTAAGCCATTGGCTGACGTAGCAGGCGAAGACAGCTTAGCAGTAGACTTACCTGCGTCTTACGATGCACTTAAACAACATATGATGGACTTGCTTAAGTAATGACATCATCGGCTTTAACATGGCAAAGCGCGCTTAGTGATGAAAAGCAAAAAGACTATTTTGTTGAGTTACTTGAGCGCGTGAAACACGCTCGTGAGGCGGGTGGCGTTATTTACCCTCCTCAGTCTGACGTATTTAATGCACTTAAATACACATCGCTTGATGAGGTTAAAGTCGTGATCTTGGGGCAAGACCCGTATCACGGGCCTAATCAAGCGCATGGGCTTTGTTTCTCGGTAAAAGCGGGCGTTAAAACGCCTCCATCACTTAGGAATGTGTACAAAGAGCTGTTAACTGATATCGACGGTTTCACCGAACCTAGTCACGGCACGCTTACACCTTGGGCGGAACAGGGCGTACTCTTACTTAATACTGTGTTAACGGTTGAGCAGGGGAAAGCACATAGCCACGCTAAATGGGGTTGGGAAACATTCACCGATAAGGTTATCGATGTGGTTAACGCGAACTGTGAAAATGTGGTGTTTCTTTTGTGGGGAAGCCACGCACAGAAGAAAGGTAAGCATATTGACCGTGACAAACATAAAGTTCTACACGCGCCGCACCCGTCACCGCTTTCAGCGCACAGAGGCTTTTTAGGTTGTAAACACTTCAGCCAAACCAATCAATACCTGATTGAAAAGGGCAAAGCACCTATCAATTGGCAGGTATAGTATTTGTTCACACGCTAAGCTTACGTATGAAGCATTTACAGCACGCTAGAAAGTAAAAAGGCCGCCTGTAACAGGCGGCCTTTTAGTTTTATCTTTCCAGTGTCTCTAGCTCGTACTCGAAACCACAATCGAGTTCGGCGAGTTCTTTTTCTAAAGCGTACCTATCGCGTAGTGCTTCGATTTCTCTCCACTTCCTTTTTTTACTTTTGGTTTTAGCTGGGCTTGCTTCGATGTCTAACATGGCAAATAGATCTGATTTATCCACTGGGATCTCCTTTTTATACCACTACAACTAATACAGAGTTTTTTGTTTTTAATTCCCTCTGTACGATTTTGTATCACAGCCGCCATTAAAATAAAATAGTTTGGTTTACTTTTTATTAACAAATTGTGACGTTATGATGACAAGGGTAAGGAAATGTTCAGTGTGTTTAAAGCGTGAACAATAGCTGTATGTAATTGATACTATTTGTTTTATCAGTAATCAACTGTACAGTGTTGCGGGCATCAAAAATGTCTGTCGTCTACTCGATGAATACCGCAACAAAAAACGGCCAGCTTTATTTAAAAAGCTGACCGTTCAGTTTGTTTTTGCACCAGGCGGGTGATTTTATATCACCTCGAATTCCTTATTTTGGTGCATTCGCTGCTCTGAATTTTGCAATCAATTGTTGTGTCGAAGCGTCGAAATTATCTTTGTCTGCTTCGCCTTGAATGCCAGCAAGTACTTGGTTTCCTAGTACTTTACCTAACTCTACGCCCCATTGGTCGAATGAGTTAAGGTTCCAGATAACACCCTGAACGAATACCTTATGCTCATACATTGCAACCAGCGCGCCAAGTGTTTTAGGTGTAAGGCTATCGAATAAGAAAGTGTTGCTAGGCTTATTACCAGGCATAGTCTTATGGGCAGCCAAACGTTTGCGTTCTGCGTCGTCTAGGCCTTTACCATCAAGATCTGCATAACATTCTTCAAAGGTTTTACCTTGCATCAGCGCCTGGGTTTGACCAAAACAGTTAGACGCGAGCATAGCGTGATGGGTGTCGTCTTGGTTAGGAACGTTAAGCGGCAGCATGAAGTCTGCTGGTATCACGCCAGAGCCTTGGTGAATAAGCTGGTGGAAGCTGTGCTGACCATTTGTTCCTTCGCTACCCCAGATAATAGGGCCAGTAGGATAGTCTACATTTTCACCTTCTTGAGTGACTTCCTTACCATTACTTTCCATATCTAACTGCTGTACATAAGCAGGTAAACCACGAAGATAGTGGTAATAAGGCAGTAGTACATGAGATTGTGCATCGAAAAAGTTTCTGTACCATACGCCTAACAATGCAAGCAATACAGGCATGTTTTCTTCAAGCGGTGCCGTCGTGAAATGGGTATCCATTTCAAATGCACCTTCAAGCAAGCCTTTAAAGTTTGCAAAGCCAAGAGCAAGTGAAATAGGCAGGCCGATAGCTGACCATAGTGAGTAACGACCGCCTACCCAATCCCACATAGGGAAAATGTTATCGGCGCTAATACCAAATTCGGTTGCTGCCTTAACGTTTGAAGATACTGCTACAAAGTGCTTAGCGATATCTTCTTGTGTACCGCCAGACTTCAAGAACCAGTCTTTAGCCGTTAGCGTGTTCTGCAGCGTCTCTTGAGTAGAGAATGACTTCGATGACATAACCACAAGGGTTTCTTCAAAATCAACGCTAGATAACACATCGTGAATGTGACAGCCGTCAACGTTTGCAACAAAGTGAACCTTAACCGCTTCAACCGTGTGAGGTTTTAACGCCTCGGTCATGATTTTAGGGCCAAGGAACGAACCACCAATACCAATCGCTACAATGTGCTTAATAGGTTTGTCAGTATAGCCTTTGTGTTCACCACTGTGGATTGAGGCAGTGAAGGCTTCAATTTTTTCAAGGGTGGCGTGTACTTCAGGCATGACGTCTTCGCCGTCTACCATTACTTTGCGGTCAGAGAAGTTACGAAGTGCGGTGTGAAGCACAGCGCGGCCTTCTGTTGAGTTAATCTGCTCACCAGAAAACATAGCGTCACGAAGGGTTTCTAATTTGCACGCTCGAGCAAGATCGAAAAGCCCTTTAAGCGCATCGTCATTTACGCGATTTTTTGAGTAATCAAGAAAAATACCGCAGGCTTCAAGCTGCATGTTATCCGCACGGCTTGGATCTTGCGCAAACCAGTCGCGCATGTGGGCATCTTTTACCGCTGAAGCGAGTTCAGACAGCTTTTTCCATTCTAAAAGAGAAGTTAAAACACTCATTGTCTAATCAGTTCCTTATGCACTTAGTTTTTCGCGAAGCATGGTCTCAAGCTTTTCTTGGTCAGCTGCGAAGTTACGGATACCTTCAGAAAGCTTTTCTGTTGCCATCGCATCTTCGTTCATTGCCCAGCGGAACTCACTTTCTGTTAGACGGTCGCCTGGCGTTTTTGTCGCGCCATTGTCTTTTAGCTTAACTTCTAGTTCACCTGGCTCGTTGGCTAGTTCTTCAAGTAGTGCAGGGCTGATAGTTAGACGATCACAGCCAGCTAGTGCTTGAATTTCACCAATGTTGCGGAAGCTTGCGCCCATTACAACCGTTTTGTAGCCGTACTCTTTGTAGTAGTTGTAAATTTTGGTCACTGATACTACGCCGGGGTCTTCATCTGGTGCGTAAGACTCAGTGCCGGTCGCCTTTTTGTACCAGTCTAAAATACGGCCTACGAATGGAGAGATAAGGTAAACGCCTGCTTCTGCACATGCTTGCGCTTGGGCGAAACTGAATAGCAGTGTTAGGTTGCACTGAATACCTTTTTTCTCTAGTGCTTCAGCAGCTTGAATACCTTCCCACGTAGAAGCAATTTTAATAAGAATGCGTGACTTATCGATACCTGCATCTTTATATAGCTGTACCAAGCGCTCTGCTTTTTCAATTGTTGCAGCAGTATCAAACGATAGGCGCGCGTCTACTTCTGTTGAAATACGGCCAGGGATGGTCGCAGAAATTTCTTTACCAATGGCGACTGCTAACTTGTCTGAAGCATCAGTTAACTGCTGCTCAGCATCGTTTGACTGAAGTTTTGCCCATGCTACAGCGTCATCAATTAGGCTTGCATACTGAGGAAGACCTGCTGCTTTTAGCAGTAGCGACGGGTTGGTAGTAGCGTCAACCGGCTGATATTTCTTGATGGCATCGATGTCGCCGGTATCGGCAACTACGGTAGTGATATCACGTAATGAAGCTAACTGATTGCTCATAATTCTCTCTGTACTTTATCAATAATAAATTTGGACAACTCGCTAGAAAAGCCAGTTGAATAAAACGATACGCTTGCGCGTTTTTGTAGGATATTGCGCTTGCGTTTTCTCTCTGTTTACTTAGCTTGTAAAAAACAAACTAAGCTAAGTCGAAAATAGCGCTTTGGTTTTCAAGAAGCACTCATAAGCCGCGCATCAAGGTTATTGTTTGAATATTTTTTTGTAACCCTATTTATATCAAACCCGTGTGACAATTCATACATTGAATAATGACAAATTCACTAATCGGATTTCTCTGTTAAGCCAATTTGTGTCTTTCTTATGCTATTTTGCTTTTTAATGCGTATCAGGTGGTACAATAGATGCGTGAAAGTAAAGGAGTCGAAATGTTAGTTGTAGTATCCCCAGCAAAAAACCTAGATTTTGAAAGTCAAATTCCAGTAAGTCAGTTTACTCAACCTGAAATGCTTGAGGACACTGAACGTTTGATGGAAGTTTGCCGCACTTTATCTCCGGCAGACTTGTCATCGCTAATGAAAATAAGTGATAAACTGGCAACCTTAAATGCAAACCGTTTTGCTGAATTTTCTACACCGTTCACACCAGAGAATGCGCGTCAGGCGATGTATGCGTTTAATGGCGATGTTTATACCGGGCTTGATGCTTACTCGCTAGACAGCGACACCGTAGAATACGCACAAAAACACCTTCGTATTTTGTCCGGTCTATATGGACTGCTTAGACCCCTAGATTTAATGCAGGCTTATCGTCTAGAAATGGGGACTAAACTGGCGAACCCTGAGGGTAAAGACTTGTACGCGTTTTGGGATGATCGTATTACCTATGTACTAAACAAGGCGTTGGAAGCGCAGGGTGATAATGTGTTAATCAACCTTGCTTCAAATGAATATTTTAAAGCAGTAAAGAAGAAGTCTTTAGACGGCATGATCATTACGCCAACCTTTAAAGACTACAAAAACGGTCAGTATAAAATTATCAGCTTTTTCGCAAAGAAAGCCCGTGGCTTGATGGCGCGCTACATTCTTGAAAATCGTGTTGAAGATGTAGAAGGCTTGAAAAACTTCGATGTAGACGGCTATCAATTTAGTGAAGAACAGAGTTCATCAACAGAGTTAGTGTTCCTTCGTAATCAGGAAGCTTAATTCTTTATATCGCTGGCGTCGGCACTGTTGGGACAGGCAGGCGCTTTTGCAAACATATCATTCTCACTTCGCAAGATAACGTGACATCGCTTTTCTCGCTTTCTCCACATATATAACCACCTCACAGTAATGTTCTTTAAGAGCAGTGTCTTTCTGACAGCAATGCTCGCTCTCTTTGTGTGTTAAGTTTGTTTATGAAGGTGCTAATGTAATTGATTCGCATTTAGTATTAAAGGCTGGTAATATCCCGACGGAAAATACTTGGGATACTAAAAACTAATACGGAATTAACTGAATGACACTCCCTTCTTTAAATACGCGAATCACCTTACTAGCCGCAGCAGTTGCCGGTTCTATATTACCTTCTGTCGTAAATGCAGAGTCAGTTATGACACCAGACGGGAATGAAATGGAGCGCATTGTTGTCTCTGCAACCGGGTTTGAGCAAAAATTGACGGAAGCGCCAGCAAGTATTTCCGTAATAACTCAGGAAGACCTACAGTCTCGTTCATTTATCACATTACTCGATGCTGTGCAGTTTCAAGAAGGCATAGATATTGGTACGACAAGAGATAAAACGGGTCAGGGTACAGTAAGTATGCGAGGGCTTACTGGTGAGTACACGCTATTGTTGATTGATGGTGTGCGTATGAATAATCATGGCGATATCTACCCGAACAACTTCGGCGGTAACGCGTTTGGTCACGTACCTCCAATGGAAGCCATTGAGCGAATTGAAGTAATTCGTGGACCTGCATCAACCTTATATGGCGCCGATGCTTTGGGTGGCGTAATTAATGTTATCACTAAAAAGCGCTCTGAAAATTGGGGCGGCTCAATTAACTTTGGCCGCAGTATTCAGACGGACGATCAATTCGGCGACGATATAACCACAGACTTTTTTGCTCAAGGTCCACTGATTAAGGATCTTTTAACCTTGGGTGTGAGGGGAAGTATTTATGAGCGTCAAGCGTCTAATCCCGAATTTGAGCCTGCTGTTGACCCTAATGGTGACATTCACGTTCGTGAGCTCGGGTTTGGTAGTGGCGGAAAAACGGTAGATAGCGATAGTGAACAGTATGGTTTTACACTGTTCTATACCCCGTTTGAAAATCAAAGTTTCAAGTTTGATTACGATAATTCGGGTCAAACCTATGACAATACACCAACCTATAATATAGAAACTGACTCTATTACCTACCCTTTAGGTACTAAAGACAATATAGACTCTATATGGGCAGCTCGAGGCGGAGTGGTAAACCCTCGCGCAGGATATGCAGCAGACCAAGAGTTCAATCGTGAATGGTGGTCCATAACGCATCAGGGGCAGTTCGATGGTTTTTCCAGTATGATCGCTCTATCACATGTTGATACATCAAACGATGGAAGAACCCTACCGCTCAGCGTAACCGAACGCTTGTTATTGCAAGAAATGTATGACGGTGTAGGCGTTTACGAGGGGCTAGATGAAGAAACACGTAGAAGCATAGCTGAGGAAACTTTTTTACCTCGTCCAAAAAGACCATTAGAAAGTAGCCAGTACACGTTAGATGTGCGTGTTGATATTCCTGTCTCCAACGCTATGGGCGAGCATAATATTGTTCTTGGGGGACAGGTTATTGATGGTGAATTACTGGACGGTGTATTTGGTCTGGAAGACAGTAATGCTGGTGGCAAGCAAGAACAAAAAATGTGGTCATTGTTTGTCGAAGACAACTGGAGCCCGAACGACTACCTGACTTTAACGGGCGGGGTGCGTTACGATGAGCACGATGTTTTCGGAAGCCAAGTATCTCCTCGTCTTTATGCAGTTTACACAATGAATGACAACTGGACGGTTAAAGGTGGCGTTAGCACTGGATACAAAACGCCGAATACGACGGATCTCTACGATGGTGTCACAGGCTTTGGAGGGCAGGGTACTTCGCCATTTGCGGGGAATCCAGAATTAGAACCTGAAACCAGTGTAAATAGTGAAATTGCAGTATATTGGAACAGTGACGCAGGCCATAATGCAAACATCACCTACTTTAATACTAAGTTCAAAGATAAAATTGCAAGTGGCGATACAGTATACAGCTGCGAAGTAACAGGCGGTGCACGTCCGTGTGTCAATTTAGGCGATTATGATCAGTTAGGCTATGACACCTATAGTCAAAAAATAAATATTGATGACGTAGATTTGCAAGGTATAGAACTCGCAGGCCGCTGGCAAATAGGGACAAAGTGGTTTATGACGGCTAACTATACTTGGACTGACAGTGAGCAAAAGAGCGGTCCAGAGGAAGGTCAGCCATTGACTAACACCGCTGAACATATGGCGAATATCACGCTAAACTGGGATGTCACGGAAGATTTTAGTTTATATGCCCAGTCACAAATACGCTCGGACCGCTATCGCGGATGGGACAGTAACCTTGATAAGCCCCTTTATTACAAAAATTATCAATTGTTGACACTTGGAGCGAGATACCGCATTAACGACTACGTTAGTGTGAATGCGCGTATTAATAATTTGTTGGACGAAGACTTTACTTCATATACAACCGAATATAACGATCTAAATAACGATGGTACGTTTGATTACGTAACGGGTAGTGGCGCGGTAAGTGAAGTCGTGTTTTTAGATGACTATAATATTAAAGATCGCGCGCGAAACCTTTGGGTGGGCGTGAATGCAACATTTTAGAATGCGTTAAAACTAGTGTGAAAAGCCGGTAACCTAGTTACCGGTTTTTTTCTTTTGAAATAGCAGTCTATGTACCTCAGACTGTTAAACCTTTAACCATGTCGGTTTTGAGCATGCTATAATTGGGCAAGCATGTTATTTAATAAGTTGAGCTAAACCTTGAGCATACTAGTCCGTAATCTACCTAAAGCTTTCACCCAAGACAATCTCGAAGCCTTGTTTTCTGAGTTTGGCACCATAGCGTCATGCGACCTAGTGATGGATGAGGCGTCGGGTTTATCTAAAGGCTTCGGCTTTGTTGAAATGAGCACGCAAGAAGAAACCGATAAAGCCATTGAAACGCTTAACGCCAAAGTTATCGACGGTAAGAAAATTCGTGTTAAGTGGTCAAATCAAGAGAAGAAGCAAGCTGAAGCGATAGACAGCGCACCCGCGCCTAAAAGAGACATCCCCGAAGATGTATGGGGAAGTGCTTCTCTTAATAATTCCGAAATCGAAAACGATACCAAGCAATAGCCAGAGAAATCTAATTGACTAGCGCCGACCACGAAGGTTGTTAGCGCTAGACATTCATTTGACCAGATACGGTTGCTGTCTTTACTTGAGTATTGCGAGCAGTCATAACAATGGCTAGCCAAACCAACACGCCACCACCGGCTAACGCTAAACCTACCCAGCCTGTGGATGTATACCCAAATCCTGCTGAAAGAGCCATACCTGCCAACCACGGGCCTAGCGCATTGGCGGTATTAAATGCTGCATGGTTCATTGCACCCGCTAAGGTTTGTGCTTCGCCAGCTACATCCATTAAACGTGTTTGAAGTGGTACTACCATACCGCCGCCTATACCAATGAAAAACAGTGAGGCCGCCATCAAATATGGATGGCCCATAGACGCGGCGTAAGCGGCTGCAGATAAACCCAGTAGAACCTGAAATACGATAGCTGAAGTTAGAAGTCTGCCTTCAGAATAGCGCCCAGCGATAATGTTGCCCAGGGTCACACCAATGCCATAGATAAGCAAAGTTGCTGAGATTCCCCATTCAGGTGCCGAGGTCGTGTTTAAGTACGAGGCGCTGAAATAAGAGTACACCGAGAACATACCACCAAAGCCTATAGCGCCCATAAGTAGAACCAGCAGCACATCTTTGTTTTTCAGCGCTTTAAGCTCAGTTAACGGTTTGGCATCTGGGTTTGGTCCGCGGTAGGGTGCCGTTTTCCACACCATTAATGCGGTAACCAAGGCAAAGGCTGAAATAATAAAGAAGCCGGTTCTCCACCCGAACATTTGGCCTATACCGCTAATAGACGGCACACCAATAATATTGGCGATAGCTAAGCCTAAAATGATATTACTGACAGCTTGCGCCCGTTTATTTTTACCGGCAATGTCAGCTGCAAAAAGCATGGCAATACCGAAGTAAGCACCATGAGGAAGGCCGGCAATAAAGCGAGCTATGTTCATTGTCCATTCTGACCATGCTAATGCTGTTAACAGGTTTCCGCCAGCATAAAATACCATCATTGAGATAAGCATGGTGCGTCGGGCAAGACGAGAAAAGAAAATAGTAATAAGCGGAGCGCCTACTACAACACCAATGGCATAGGCACTAATGGCATGGCCAGCGACGTTTTCTGTAATACCGAAATCTTCAGCGAAGTAAGGGAGTAAGCCCATAGCAGCAAATTCGCTGCAACCTATTACAAAAGTACCGAAAGCTAGCCAAAATGTAATAGTCGCCAGTGAATATCCTTCCGTCGCTGATTTTTCTTTTGAACGGGCTCGATTAGACACTGCCTGAGTAGAAGTCATATCGTCAGTTTGATTCGCCATAAACTACCTTTGTTCCTTCATTTCTTACCATTCAATCGCTTGCTAGCTGCTTGAGCACGGCGCACTTGCACAAGATAAAATACAAAAACCGGCAAATGGTATGTTTGCCGGTTTTCTATATTTGGAAGCTATTGCTTTGGCTGTTCACAAAGGCCAAAAGCCCCAAGCTTGTGCTTTATTCATTCATTAATTGGATAAGATCTTAGCAGCGAATGATTATTTAGTAACGGTAGCTGATAAGATTTCTTAATCATTTCAGCGCTTTAAATGTAGTGTGTTTGTTAATGATTTAAGTCACGTAATTTTTTCAGTAATACGTAGGTGTACTAACTCAATACTAAAGTGATTGTTTTGCTTGCGTAAAAGCCCTCAACGCCTATCGTTTTTGCTCAGCCAGCTGTTAACATTTTATGCAGGGCTAGCCGATATAGCCGCATCTATTTTCGAACAATTATTCGAGTCAAAGAACAAATTTCTTGACTTCAATTCGTTCTATATATAGAACGTTCTTTAAATGGAACAAATTGGTGTGGCAACGTGTGAATCAATCTACCCTGAATATTCTAGGTAGGCACCTACAGAAACTTAGGCAAGATAAAGGTGTCTCGTTATCTCAATTAGCTGCAGGTGCGGGTATTGCCAAATCTAACCTCTCTAGACTAGAGCAGGGCAACGGCAATCCTACGTTAGATACTATTTGGCGGTTAGCCAAACAACTTGATGTGCCCTTTGGTCAGCTCGTCCAACCTCTTAGCACAAGCGTAGGAGAGAATGGGGTGGAAGTGTGTCTTATTGAGCAGGGACAAGGAGAGCCTAATGTAGATGCTTACTGGATGTCAGTCGCACCTAATACGCTGCGAGAAGCCGAGGCTCACGCGACTGGAACAAAGGAAACCATTACGGTAATAAGCGGTACATTAGAAGCTGGGAACATTGGCAGTACTCAACTATTGCACCCCGGCCAGAGTACTAATTTTAGGGCTGATTTACCTCACGTCTACAAAACGCAAGACGACTGGGCAACCTGCCTTATCACCATCGTTTATCACAAAGAGGCAATGGAATGAACCAAGTTTCTTCAAAAAGTGGGCTAAAGCAGGGGATCATAGATGGATTACCCCTGCTAGGCGGGTATATCCCGGTTGCTATTTCATTTGGCGTTATCGCTATTCAAGCTGGCTTTTCAACATTAGAAGCAACATTAATTTCTGTGTTCATTTACGCCGGCGCGTCGCAATTTCTTTTAGTTGCCATGGTGGCGTCAGGGGCCCCTCTTTGGCTAGCGGTGTGTATGACGCTTCTAGTCAACATACGTCATGTGGTTTACGCGCCCAACTTAGTGCCTTATTTACCACAAAGTAGGGCGTGGCCCTATTTAATGCATGGCCTTACCGACCAAATCTTTGCGCTAGCCCATACACGTTTACCTTGCATGGAAGACGCCAAGAAAGTTGATTGGTTTAAAGGTGTTTCAATTGTGGCGTGGTTTAGTTGGATTTTGGGGACAGCACTGGGCGGGTTAGCTGGAGATTCGCTTACACAAAAATGGCCAGTTCTGGATAGTGTAATGCCGTTTGCTTTACCAGCCTTGTTTCTTGTTCTGTTAGCGCCAAAGTTTACCAATAAACAATGGGTCGTTACCTTGTTGGTCACTATCTCCACTGCTCTTTTCATTGCCCTTAGTAGTTTCAAAAATGCGGCTATTCCTTTAGCTGCACTGTTTGGTGCGCTCACATTTTATGTTCTTACCTCTCATGCCGGAAGGAAACCATCTCATGCAAACTGATATTTGGGTGGCAATTATCGTGGCGGCTATAGGCACTTATGCATTGCGTGTTGCACCATTACTATGGACACAGCGTCACTTCAATAAACACAAAGCCAACAATTCCGAAGCGCACTTGCCTACCTGGTTAAGTGTACTGGGACCATTAATGATAGCCGCTATGTTGGGGGCTTCCCTTGTTCCTAAAGCTCCGTCAGCGTCAAGTTGGATAGCCACATGTGTTGCAACAGCCATAACAATACTCGTTTGGCGTAAAACCAAGACATTGGGCTTACCCGTCTTTTTGGGCGTCGCCGTTTTTGGCGTAATATACTGGTGCGCTTTGCACTTTTTATAGATATCACGCAGGCTAAATGGAGTGGGGATAGATAGTTAGCTTTTTACGCTTTTCGTTCCCTTTAGCAAGGCTTCTGAGCAGTGTTCACCATGTAGAACCGAGATGTCGCCCGTGGTTTCAAGGACTACTGCCCTAACTTCATTTAGATTTAAAACGTTCGCCTCCCTAAGCTTGGCTAGCAAATCACTGCGCGCCACTCGAGTTTCTTCGAGTGCGCTATCGATAACTTCGCCGTTTCTCATTAAGATAATCGGCGTGTTTTGCATTATCGCTTCAATTTTATCGGATTTTCTGCGTAGTTTGGCGGTAACGGACTGCACGATAAACAAGGCGGCCATTGCAATCATGGCTTGAATGAAAGCCGTCCAATTCGTTGTTTGAGAAGCACTAGCGAGTAATGAGCCCACCGCTACCGTCATCACGAAGTCGAAGTTTGTCATCTTCGAAAAAGAACGTAAGCCATTAATACGAACTAGTAATACTACCCACACCATTGCCATAACGGTAAGCAAAATGCCTCTAAATAAAAGGTCAATCGTTGGGCTAGCGCTAAACATACACATCTCCTCATATTGCTATAGCATCAATATCCATTCACCTGCATAGAGTATTAGCAATACGTTGAGTTGAAGCGTTAAGATTTAGGCTTAGCTAAACTTGCTTGGCATTTTTTATTTTCCCATGGCTTTGTCGCCCCAGATTTCTTTTAAGCGCTGGTCGCGACCACAGTTCCAACGGTAGAACTTGTAGCGGACGGGACTTTTCTTATAGAAATCTTGGTGGCCTATTTCATCACCTTTAATTGGATAAAAGGTAGAAGCATCAAGTATTGGTGTTATCACTTCTTTTTTCGGAAACTGGGTTATAACGTCAGCTTTTGTTTTTTCGGCGATAGCACGTTCTTTATCGTTTGCAACAAAAATAGCGCTTAGGTAGCTGGGACCTTTGTCGCAAAACTGCCCTCTGTCGTCAAAAGGGTCAATATTCACCCAAAAATGATCGAGAATATCTTTATAAGAAAGCACTTCGCCGTCATAAGTAATCTTTACGGCTTCATAATGCCCTTTATGATTGCCGTTGTAGGTAGGGTTTGGTGCACTTCCACCAGTAAACCCAGAGACTACGTCGATTACGCCTTCTAATTTCTCAAAATCAGATTCCATACACCAAAAGCAGCCTCCAGCTAAAACAGCTTCATCGGCATTTGTAGATGGTGTAAATACCGCGGCACTCAAAGTTGCGCCGAACAATACTGCGGTGATTGTAGATTTCATTGTGTACCTTTTATATTTTGACTAAGCGATATCGCAATGGGCTGTATCTAAGTTTTCTTGCCGAGCGTTACGACTCATAAAGTGGGGCTATGTTAATGAACATATACGAGTATTAGATAAAGAACGGTTTAGGCTGTAATTAATTTCATCTTAGAATGAATCATCACTTTTTACTCGCTTAGAAAAAGGGGGCCTAGCTAGCGATTGTCTGTATCGCACTAGAATCAAAAATACTTGGTGCTGAAAAAGATAAAAAGAGGGTAAGTAAAATTTGCATCAAACTCTGTAGCCTGCTTGCACTGGTAGCAAATTCACTCCCACCTAATTTTACGCGACTGCTCTGTAGCCCTGCCATGACAGGGGCTGGAGTAAAAGCCTTTTAGTCGGCAGAGCACTTGCATCACAGGAATTACGTGTGAGTCAAAATATGCAACGATTCGTGATATCACTCTGTGAGGCAGTTTAGTTTTGCTTATCGCTAATTAAACACTGCTTTACTTCGTGTAATCGGTTGTCGTTTGTTCATATCTCTATAAGAGTTTGGCTCAGATTTAATTAAGTAGAAAGTAAGGAAGATAATATGTCTATAGTCAAATCAGGTAGTGCAGCATACAAGCCGTTAGGTAAAAAAGGGAAGGGCAGCATTTCTACGGAAACAGGCGCTTTGTCCAATCAACCTTATGGTTTTAACACACGGTTTGAAGATGGAAAAGGGACCAACCCTGAAGAATTAATTGGCGCAGCTCATGCGAGCTGTTTCACTATGGCGCTTTCGTTTGCGTTGTCCGATGCAGGGTATGAAGACGGCGAATTAAATACAACGGCCAAAATCAGCCTAGACAAAAGCGATGACGGTTTTGAAATCACTCAGTCCGCATTGACGTTAGACGCTGACGTTGACGGGATCACCGAAGATGAATTTGAAAAAATAGCCCAAGAAGCGAAGGAGAATTGCCCCGTTTCTCAACTGCTAAATGCCAACATTACCTTGGAATACCGGTTGAATAAGGGCTAACCATTTCAATCAATAAAACAAGCTCACATTGCTGAAAAATATGCGAGCTTGTTTTACAAACATCAGAAAAGAAAGAGCGGCTTAAAAAAGCCGCTCTTTTATATTAATTGTGTTTTATTTGCTAATTACACCACAAGCCACGCGTTTGCCACCGCCGCCGAGCTTTTTAGGGGAATCAGAATAGTTATCGCCGCCTGCATGAATCATTAGCGCGCGACCTTCAATATCTTCCAGCTCAAGTTCTGGCGCGAAAATTGGCTGAGTAGCCTCACCTTCTTCATTTACATAAAGCACGGGAAGATCGCCTTCATGACCGCGCTCAGACCACGGAGCTCTATGTTTATCGGTATTTTCTGGGTCAAAGTGACCGCCAGCTGCGCCACCTAACACCTTTTTGCCATCCTTCATTGCAGGGGAGCAATCTCCATTTTGATGAACGTGGAAGCCATGGGTTCCCGGCGTCAACCCTGACAGCTTAGGTGTGAATACCACGCCGTCATCATCGTGACTGCTCACCATAACTGTACCCATAGCATTCCCAGTTTCTAAGTTTTTCATCACCACTTCTTTCCCTTCTTCGTGATGGCCGGCAAAACTCCCAGCACTTAGGACCAAAGAAATTGAGCCTGCTAAAGTAGTAAATAAACGCTTCTTCATAGTATTCTCCTTCACTAAATTAATGATTCGTTTTCGAGCAACTACGAAGTTAAACAGCATAAAATAAACCAGTTTGTGCGAAGTGAAAGAAAAGGTACCGTAGGCCCTACTATTGTGAACTTTAGGCCATATATAGCTCTCAGTACTCAAAAAAATCCCCCACGTTAGGTGCAAGACTTATAGCGTTCCTGTGAAAAAGTTACCGAATGTATTTCTATATTCTTTTTCTACGTTTTATGAACTGAAGGCGGATAAGTTTGTACCCGCGCGGTAAAAATCAGTAACAATATGGTGGTGGCACTTTTTTCCTATTCGACTTACAGTTAGCCCACATCCAGTTTTTAAAGGACATTGTCATGTATACACTTTACGGTTATCCGAAAACCCGCTCAGTTCGCGTGGCATGGGCATTGGAAGAACTAGGCTTACCTTTCGAATACAAGTTGATTGACCTAAAACAAGGGCAACACCTGACAGAGGAATATAGAACCATAAGCCCGGCAGCAAAAATCCCAGCGCTAGCAACACCCGAAGGTACCTTGACCGAGTCTGCTGCTATTGTCACCTTTTTAGCTGAAAGACACGGCATGCATGAATTTATCCCAGAGCCAGCCAGTTTTGAGCGTGCAAAATATGAAGAGATGATGCTGTTTCTTAGCAGTGAATTAGAGCAGCCCATTTGGAATTTGGCAAAACACACCTTTGCGCTGCCAAAAGAGCAGAGACTTGAACAAATGCGCGAAATAGCGGTATGGGAATTTAAGCGAGTATTGTTGGTTTTCTCCTCTATGCTTGGCGACAAAGAGTTTGCGTGTGGCGCTATGTTTACCATGGCCGACGTGATCGCAGGTCATATTTTGGCGTGGGCGAAAGGCAGTAAACTTGATATCACGCTAGACGGTAAAACAGACAATGTAGGGGCTTACGCGAAACGTGTATTGGGCCGTGAAGCCTATGAAAGAGCATGGCGACAAGAGATGGCTTATTTGCCTGAATAATTGCTTACAGAGCCTAAACAGCCTTTGGCTGGATTGAAGTGGTGTAAATTACAAGCCTGGCTGAGTGTGCATTAGATTACAATTCATCAAATGTGAATTTGATATTGAGTATCCGGTTCAGGTGCCAATAATTAAAGCAGTTTGCTACGTCATTGTAGGGCAAAAACATATAACGACAGCGCCGTTGGTATAAAAGCTTACTAAAAATTAGCGGTGAGATAATAAAACAAGAAGGTAATGACAAATGAAATCATTTAAAACACTACTCGTCAGCAGTGCAGTGGCAATCGCACTGGGCTTTAGTTCGGCGGTAGTATATGCACACAATCACGCAGATATGCAGAGTTCACAGAAAACTAAATCAGTATCAAGAGAAGTGTCTGAGCACGATAAACTTTTTGCGATATTTGCGGCTGCCGACCAGCGCAATATCGAGCTAAACCCGATTATGGCCATTTTTCGTGGCGACATGCGTTACGCAGACAGAATGGGCGACTTCTTAACAGACTCTCACGCTTTAGCGGGAAAAACAGCGACATTATTGAATTTGTCTGAGCTTAAACAAATTGACCGCAGTAAGTTAAGCGACACCGATAAACTTGCCTACGATGTATTCAAATACAACCAAGAGCGCTCGCTAAAAATGTCGAGCGACGAAATTGAAGCCCTCACAGAAGTACGTCCTGTAAATCACTTTAGCGGGTTTCATACCTTCTATCCAACATTTGCAAGCGGAAAAGGCGCAGCGCCATTTAAAACCCTAGAAGATTATGAAAATAATTTATCTCGCCATAAAGATTACATCGCGATATCAGATCGTGCTATCGGCAAGTTTCGCGAGGGCATGGAAAGTGGTGTACTTGAAACTAAATTGACTATCGACCGAGTGATAAAACAGTTTGATACTCAACTGGCTATCCCAATTAAAGAGTCACAATTTTGGGGGCCAATTACCATGTTCCCAGAAAGCTTCTCTGACGAAGAAAAAGCCCGCTTAACCGCTGAGTATGAAAAAGCGACGCAAGAGATTTACGATGCAACCACGCGCATGCGCGACTTTCTGCGCGATGAGTACTTGCCTGTTGCCCGTGACAGTATTGGCCTTAGCGATATGAAAGGTGGCGCAAAGCTTTATCAATTGATGGTGGAAGGTTCGACTACACTGCCAATGACGCCTGATGAACTGCATACGCTAGGCTTAAAAGAAGTTAAGCGCATTAAAAATGACATGCTTGAAATTAAAGACGAAGTGAACTTTGAAGGCACCCTAAATGAGTTCTTCGATTATGTGCGCACCGACCCTAAATTCAAGCCTGAAAGTCGCGAGGCACTAACCCAAAACTATTATGATATTGGTCGCGAAGTAGACGAGAAAATTGATCAGTACTTCTCACTATTGCCTAAGTCTGAGCTAGAGATAAAACCTTACGATCCTGCAATTGAGCAATTTAGCGCAGGTGGTTCTTATCAGCCGGGCACGCCAGACGGCTCTCGTCCTGGTACTTTCTACTTTAACGCTTATGACCTACCTAGTCGTTTAACGACGGGTAACGTTACTTTGTACCTTCATGAAGGTGCGCCTGGTCACCATTTTCAAGTCAGCCTTGCGCAAGAAAATGAAGCGCTACCCTCATTCATGCGCTTCAGCTTCCTACCTGCATTCGGCGAAGGGTGGGCGTTATATTCAGAAACTTTGGGTTATGAAATGGGTTTCTTTGATGATCCATGGAACCGTTACGGCACGCTTCAGGATGAACAGCTGCGCGCTATGCGTTTGGTGGTAGATACGGGTATCCATGCTAAAGGCTGGAGCCGTGAACAAGCTATCGATTTTATGCTCGAAAACTCAGGCATGACCCGCACAGAAGTTGTGGCTGAGGTAGAGCGTTATATTGCTATCCCGTCGCAGGCGCTATCTTACAAAGTTGGCGCGCTCAAAATTCAAGAGCTGCGCGCTCGCGCCGAAAAAGCATTAGGTGACGATTTCGATATCCGTGAGTTCCACGCGCAGGTGTTGAATACAGGTGGTATTCCACTTGCTATACTTGAGCAGAAAATTGACCGCTGGATTGCTAGTCATAAAAGTTAGAGAAAAGCGACAAATTAAGTAGAACTTAATACACAATAAAGCCAGTAAGTTTAAGACCTTGCTGGCTTTTTTCGTTTTTGCGACCAATAGCAGTGATATTGACGAATAGCTTAACTAGAGTAGTAATTGTACAATTTTTCTAAAGGTTCAAAGGAGCGCAAGGTGGAGTTAGGGTTATTTTCATTAAGTTTAACGGTCAAAGATATTAATAAATCGAAAGCCTTCTACGAAGCATTAGGCTTTGAAGCTATGCCTTCATGTGGCTCGGTGGAAGATAAATGGTTAATGATGAAAAACGGCAACACCATGATTGGCTTATTCGAAGGTATGTTTGAAGACAACATTATGACCTTTAACCCCAGCGATGTTAGAACACTTCAGGCGAGTTTAGTTGAGCAAGACATTGCATTAGATGTACCCGTGAAAGGCGATAGCGGCCCAGGGCACTTTATCGTAAAGGACCCAGATGGCAACGCTATCATGTTTGATCAGTTTTAAATTCGCGCTGCCAGTTCTGCGCCTTGGCGAATAGCACGCTTGGCATCGAGTTCTGCCGCTACGTCAGCACCGCCGATAATGTGCACGGTAAATCCTGCCTTTTCTAGAGGTTGCTGCAGAGGCTTAAAGGGCTCTTGGCCTGCACACACAATAACGTTATCGACAGGCAATACCTTAGGCGTGTCGTTAATCAGTACGTGAAGGCCTTCGTCGTCAACTTTCTCGTAGGAAACGCCATTTATCATTTGAACATTGTGATGTTTCAATGATTGCCTGTGGATCCAGCCCGTAGTTTTGCCCAGCCCTTTACCTACTTTAGAGGTTTTACGTTGAAGTAAATACACTTCGCGATCAGAAGGCTCTATGGCTTTTTCTTTCAGTGCACCCGGTGCTGCGTAGTCTTTATCTATTCCCCAATGCGCCAGCCATTTTTCTTTATCCTTAGCTAAGTGTTCGTGCTCAACTAAGAACTCCGCTACGTCAAATCCAATACCGCCAGCACCAATAATTGCAACTTTCTTGCCTACTGGCTTGTGGTCGCGTAATACCTCTAAATAACTCATCACTTTAGGGTGGTCGTGACCTTCAATAGCAAGCTTACGCGGATTAATGCCGCTTGCTAGCACCACTTCATCAAACCCCTCATCGACGAGGCTTTCTGCGTTCACTTCTGTGTTAAGGTGAATCGTAACGCCAACTCTCGCAAGTTGATTGTCAAAATAACGCAGGGTTTCATAAAACTCCTCTTTCCCGGGCACTTGTTTGGCATAATTGAACTGACCGCCAATTTCAGCGGATTTATCAAATAAATGCACGTCGTGCCCTCGCTCAGCGGCATACATAGAAAACGCCAAACCCGCAGGCCCTGCACCTACTACCGCTAGCTTTTTCTTGTTTTGCGTAGGTGCAAAAGTTAGTTCGGTTTCATAGCACGCTTGTGGATTTACTAAGCAACTTGCGCGTTTTTGCTCAAACGCATGGTCAAGGCAGGCCTGGTTACAGGCAATACAGGTGTTAATAAGTTTAGACTCATTGCGCATCGCCTTGGCTACAAAATGGGCGTCAGCCAAGAAAGGGCGTGCCATCGATACCATGTCAGCATGCCCTTGTGCCAATACTGACTCTGCCACCTCTGGGGTGTTAATACGGTTAGTGGTGATAAGAGGAATATTCACCTCTTTTTTCATGCGTTCGGTTATCCAAGTAAACGCTGCACGAGGTACAGATGTGGAAATAGTCGGTACTCGCGCTTCGTGCCAACCAATGCCAGTATTAATTAGCGTAGCGCCTGCTTTTTCGATTTCTTTGGCTAAATATACAACTTCGTCCCACTTAGCGCCGCCTTCAACTAAATCCAGCATAGACAGACGATAGATAATAATGAAGTTAGTACCTACTTTCTCGCGCACACCTTTTACTATCTCTATCGCTAAGCGAGCACGGTTTTCTAAACTGCCGCCCCATTCATCATTTCGATGATTGGTGCGCTCACAGAAAAACTGATTTATGAGGTAGCCTTCCGAACCCATAATCTCCACACCGTCGTAACCTGCTTTCTGAGCCAGACTGGCGCATTTAACGTAGTCTTTAATTGTGCTTCTCACGCCGCGCGAGGACAGTTCACGAGGCTTAAAAGGGGTTATGGGCGACTTCATGGGGGAAGCGGAAACAGCAAGCGGGTGATAACCGTAGCGACCCGAATGCAGTATTTGCATACAAATCTTACCGTCTTCTTTATGTACAGCATCGGTAATAACACGGTGCTTCTTGGCGTGGCGAGAGCGCGTCATTCTGCCGGCGAAGGGCGCAACCCAACCTGAAATGTTAGGGCTAATACCGCCAGTCACTATAAGCCCAGCACCGCCTTTTGCCCGCTCGGCATAGAAAGCTGCCAGTTTATCAAAGCCGCCTTTTTCTTCCTCTAAACCTAAATGCATCGAGCCCATCAGGGTACGGTTACGAAGTGTAGTAAAACCCAAATCTAATGGGGCTAATAGGTTAGGGTAAAAAGGTGACTGCTGTTCTGACGTATTTACAGAATGAGCTGCGGCGGTCTGAGGTGCAGATTGTGACGGGGGCGTATTCATATTTATTCTCTATTTTTTGCTATGAAGGCAGCTAGCATGTTGCTTAGCAACTAAAGTGAGTCGAAACCAAATTTAATCGCACATCAACAAGCTTCAGTATCTAATGCTTTAATTTTCACGAGCTAACTTGCCCGACCAGTTGTCTTGATTATTTACTACTGCATCAGATTGGTAAAGGGGAGTTATCAATTTTTTAACACAATAAAAAAGCGAGATACCCACTTAAGGCTATCTCGCTTTATCAATTTTAAAAGTATGTTTAGTAAAAAGAGGTTACAAATTATCAGCATTGGCAAGGTTTACTGCGTAAACATTATTGCCTAATAAAGGATGTAACCTGCAGTTGCCTATTCATCTACATACATTTTTTGTTGGAACTTCAGCGTTTGTTTGCTGGCACCTTTTTGAACGTCAATTTCAAACCTGAACGTTTCTTGGTCGCGAAAAGGCAGTACAGCGAGGTAATAAATGGCATCGCCTTCTTCAACCTTTTTAAAGGTAAGTTTGCGAGCGTTGCCCAAAAGGTTCTTTGCCGTACCTGTTACGTCTGCACGTTGCGCTTTACCTGAAACTTTGTCGAGTACAGAGATATTAACCAGCGCGTTAAACTTGCTTCTAACAATACCGTAATTCGCCGCAACTTCAGGTGTTAGAAATGGCGTACTTACTACCATGTAGTGTACATCCCATTCGCCTAGCGTTTTTTTCTGCTCGGCAACGCCGAAAAGCTTAAGCAAGCCATAACCATTGCAAGAAATGCCACATAGCCTTTATTAATTTGTTTTATCTTACTCATGATAGACCTTACTTTTACCTTCATATTTATTTTTACAAAACAGCGGGCGAACCCGCTGCCTGACATCATATGTCTCAAGGTTTTACCTTAACGCCTTTAGTAAACGTTGTTTACATAGGGAAAGTGTCTTGGATCAGAAGCTGTAAAAACTGTAATGCGATGATGGCAATAAGCACCGATAAGTCTAAGCCACCTAACGGCGGAATGACCTTACGTATAGGCGCTAAAAACGGCTCGGTTAGCTGATACAGCACATAGTCTACCGGAGATTGACCTTGCGATACCCAGCTTAAAATAGCGCGCAACAGCAACACCCAGAACATTAACGAAAGGGTTTCTTTTACCACGCCAATCACCGATAAAATGGCTATGCCTACGGGGTTTAGAGTACCGCCAAACATAAGGCCAAGCGTAATGAGTTTTAGCGCACATACCGCTATCGCCAACACAAAGGTAGCGGTATCGAATCTGCCGATTGACGGGATAATACGGCGCAACGGCCCCACGATAGGGTGGGTTGCTTTTACTACAAATTGACTCATTGGGTTATAGAAGTCTGCTTGAACCATTTGTAACCAAAGGCGCAGAATAACCACCATCAAATAAAGGCTAAATAAGGTATCAACCAAAAATACCGTTGCATTCATGTTGTGTTTTTCCTAAAACGTTATAGCTGTTTTGCCATTTCTTCAGCACGCGCTACGGCTGCCCGCATCGACTTGCTGACAATATCTTTTAAGCCTTCATTAATGAAGGTATTCACGGCCTCGGCTGTAGTGCCGCCCTTTGACGTAACTTGGGCACGAAGCTCACTTAATTCAAGGTCTGGGTTGTTACAAACCATTTCAGCTGCACCCAACATAGCCTGTTGCACCATAAGACGTGACTGGGATTGATCAAACCCCATGTTCATGGCCTCTTCTTGCATATTTTGTAGGAACAAGAAGAAATAGGCTGGGCTGCTGCCTGCTGCGGCAATAACACCGTTAATGCCATCTTCTTTATCTACCCAAACGGTCTCGCCAACACTGTTCATCACATCGTCTACGTACTGTCTGTCAGACTCAGACACGGTATCGTCGGCATACATACCCGACATACCTTTGCCTAACAAGCTTGGGGTATTTGGCATAATACGAACAACAGGGTATTCGCCGCCTAACATCTCTTGTAATCTGGCAACGGGTAGACCTGCTGCGATGCTCATAAACAACTTACCTGATAGGTCGTTGTTTTTTTGCAGTTCGCCGCACATATCGCCCATTATTTGTGGTTTTACCGCAAGCACAATGGCATCAGCGAATTGGCAAGCTTCATCGTTAGATTGCGTGGTGTGAATACCAAACTCGGCTTTAAGGCCGTCTAACTTTGGTGTGGACGGGTTTGCCGCAAGAATATTTTCTTTCGCATACCCAGATTTGATAAGACCACTAATGATGCTGCGGCTCATGTTACCCGCGCCAATAAATGCTAATTTTTTCTGTTGCATGTAAATCCTATTTGTTGATTGCATTTAAGTCTGTGTAGCAAAGCTAATCACAAAAAGCTAAGCACTATAGGTATGGCTAATTACGTTTACCGAAAATAGCGGTACCTACTCGCACCATGGTAGACCCATGTTGAATTGCTTCTGCCATATCACTACTCATTCCTACGGATAGGGTATCAAAATTGCTCAGTGATGTATGGTAGTGGTCAAATAATTCTTTAAGTTTGATCAGTGTAGCGTGCTGTTGTTCTTTACTCGGGTTGGCTTTGGGGATAGCCATCAAACCGCGTAAACAAAGGCGTTCCTGCGATGCCACAAACTCAACTAACGAATTTAATTCGTTAAGCACCACGCCAGACTTACTGCCTTCATCATCAATATTTACCTGAATGCACACGTTTAAAGGCGGCATTGAAGCTGGCCGTTGCTCATTTAGCCGGCGAGCAATTTTCTCTCTGTCTACTGACTGAACCCAGTCAAAATGTTCAGCTACTACTTTAGTTTTGTTTGACTGGATGGGACCAATCATATGCCATTCAACATTTTCAAGTTTTGAAAGTTCCTGAACCTTTTCAACACCTTCCTGCACGTAGTTTTCGCCAAACATTCGTTGTCCGGCTTCATACGCTTCAATGATATCTGATACGGGTTTTGTTTTGCTAACCGCTAGCAATTTAACGGATTTTGGTGGACGATGTGCACTGGTAGCGGCTTGGTCTATTCCTTTTCGTGCGGAATCTAGTCTTTCTGCTATTGTTTGCATTATTCACCTTGTTTTGGAGAAGTGATTGTGGATATTACCGAACTTTTGGCTTTCAGTGTTAAGAATAACGCCTCAGATTTACACTTATCAGCGGGCCTACCACCAATTATTCGTGTAGATGGCGAGATGCGTAAACTTAACGTGCCTGCCCTCGATCACAAGCAAGTTCATGGTCTTGTTTACGAGATTATGAACGACATGCAGCGCAAAGAATACGAAGAAAATTTAGAAACCGATTTTTCATTCGAAGTAAATGGGTTGTCTCGTTTTCGTGTTAACGCCTTTGTTCAAAACCGCGGGGCCGCGGCGGTGCTGCGTACTATTCCTAGCAAGGTATTAACCTTAGACGACCTTGGCGCGCCCGAAATTTTTAAAGACATCATTAATCAGCCAACAGGAATAGTGCTGGTTACTGGGGCAACCGGTTCAGGTAAAAGTACCACCCTGGCAGCCATGGTTGATCATATTAATACGCATAAACGCGAACATATTCTGACCATTGAAGACCCTATTGAATTTGTTCACGAGAATAAGCTTTGCTTAGTAAACCAGCGTGAAGTGCACCGCGATACGCACTCGTTTAACAACGCCCTGCGCTCGGCACTTCGTGAGGACCCTGATGTTATTCTGGTAGGTGAGCTTCGTGACTTAGAAACCATTCGACTTGCGATTTCAGCCGCGGAAACGGGTCACTTAGTATTTGGTACGCTACACACCAACTCAGCACCTAAAACCATTGACCGTATTATTGATGTGTTCCCTGCAGAGGAAAAAGCCATGGTGCGCTCAATGTTATCGGAATCGCTACGCGCAGTTATATCGCAAACGCTACTTAAGAAAGTAGGCGGAGGTCGTGTGGCTGCTCACGAAATTATGGTGGGCATCCCAGCTATTAGAAACCTTATTCGTGAAGATAAAGTGCCGCAGATGTACTCGGTTATTCAAACCGGGCAGGCGCATGGTATGCAAACCATGGATCAGTGCTTGCAGCGATTGGTAGCTATGGGGGTCATTAGCAAAGAAGATGCGGCTGCAAAGTCAGTGGATAAACAGTCGATGAACAATTTCTAGAGGCCATTATGCTAGATTCACTATTACAAAAAATGGTCGATACCAATGCGTCGGATTTATTTATAACTGCCGAGTTTCCGGTAAGTGCCAAGATCAATGGTAAACTTACCCCAGTGACGGAAAGTGCTACGTCGGAAGAAGAATCGCTCGCGCTGGTTCACGAAGCGATGACTGAAAAGCAGCGAGACGAGTTTCATACGTCGAAGGAGTGCAATTTTGCCATCGTGCGTGATGGCATCGGCCGTTTCCGTTGCTCCGCGTTTTGGCAACGAGACCAAGCGGGTATGGTTATTCGTCGAATTGTTACCCAAATCCCCAAAGCGGATGATTTAGGCCTCCCGAGGGTACTAAAAGAAATTATTATGTCTAAACGCGGTCTTGTTCTATTTGTAGGTGGAACAGGTACAGGTAAATCAACGTCACTGGCTGCGCTCATTGGGCATAGAAATGAGAATTCTCATGGGCATATATTAACCATTGAGGATCCTATCGAATTTGTCCACGAGCATAAGAATTGCGTAATTACTCAGCGAGAGGTGGGTATCGATACCCAGTCTTTCGATGACGCACTTAAAAGCTCGTTACGTCAGGCGCCTGATGTCATTTTGATTGGTGAAATCCGTTCAATGGAAACCATGGAGTACGCCATGTCGTTTGCCGATACAGGTCATTTGTGTGTAGCCACACTGCACGCCAATAACGCGAACCAAGCCATAGAGCGCATTATGCACTTAGCGCCTAAAGATCAGCACGATAAGCTTCGTTTTGATTTAAGTTTAAATATCCGCGCTATTGTGGCACAGCAACTCGTGCCAACTCCTGATGGTAAGGGCAGGGTAGCTGCAATAGAAATACTGCTTAACTCGCCGTTAGTGCGCGATCTTATTCAGCGCAACGAAATAGGCGCATTAAAAGAAGCCATGAAAAAGGGTAAAGAGCAAGGCATGCAAAGCTTTGATATGGCCCTATATGATTTGTATAAAGCAGGTAAGATTGACATGGACCAAGCGCTTCACCATGCTGACTCGCCTAACGATCTGCGCTTAATGATCAAGCTTGATACTAGCGATGGTTCTAGCTTAGGCACCTTGTCTAATGTGTCTATTGATATGGATGACTAGACGCTGTCGCTACCTTGCTGCAATTATACTGCAGCACTAAAATAATTAGGCAGCTTAGCGACTCGCTTTTCTAACTTAATGAGCAGCCCAAGGGCTGCTTTTTCGTAAAAGCTTAACGCGGTATGCTTTCATTTTTTATATTAGGATAGTCTTTGAAAAAACTCTTCACTTCACAAGATGCTTTTGAACTTCAGGCGGTTCGCAGCGAACTCGACGCACTGTCTATTCCCTATATGGTAAAAAATGAGTTTGCTGGTGGCGCTATAGGAGAGTTGCCGTGGCAAGATTCTCAGCAGGAAGTGTGGTTAATTGACGATAGCTGGTATGCACGAGCGGCTAAAGTTATCGATGCAATTGTGGAGAAATCATGCGACTCGAATGTCAGCAGCGCGGACTGGCGCTGCAACGCTTGTGGTGAAGAAAACGGCAGTGCATTCGATGTATGCTGGCAGTGCGGCGCGGAAAAGTAGAAGTACAGGGACTAAAATTAAAGACAAAGAGTAGCGCAAAGGCGGCTACTCGTACTGACTTTCGCTCCAACTAGAGAAAATCATGCAGGCCGATACGCTATCAACCTTATCTTTAGTGAGCTTTTTATAGCCCCCTAATTCAAATAACATAGATTTTGCATCAGTGGTAGTTAGGCGTTCATCACACGTCTCTACTGCAACTCTAAAACGTCCATGAAGCCTATTCGCAAACTTGCGAGCTCGTTGCGTCATTTCCTGCTCTGAGCCGTCCATATTAAGCGGTAAACCTACCACCACAACATGGGGTTGCCATTCATCATAAAGCTTCTCTATCAACGCCCAGTTTGGAATACCGTCTCGTGCTTTGAGCGCTGCGAGGGGCGAGGCTGTACCAGTTATTTCCTGACCGACTGCCACACCAATACTTTTGGTACCAAAATCAAACGCAAGGACAGTACGGTTTCCTATATCAGGCATGTCCGGCTCCTGGCGCAAGCTGCCACACATCCACACCGAGTTTATTTACCGTTGCTTGCCATTTTTTGTGCATGGGCGTATTAAATAAAATGTCTTCATCCGCTTCTATAGTAAGCCACGCGTTTTCTTGCATTTCCTTTTCAAGCTGCCCAGCTGTCCACCCTGCGTAGCCTAAGGCAATAAGCACGTCTTCGGGACCCTCATCGCTGGCAATGGCGGTAAGAATATCTTTTGAAGTGGTGACCATTATTCCCGGCGCAAGTTTAAGACTGGATGCCCACGTCTTTTGCGATGAATGCAGAACAAACCCGCGTTCTTGATTAACTGGGCCGCCCGCCAATACGATTTGCTCTGCTTTGTCATCAGAAACAGTTAGCTCTTTGTCGGTTTGCTCAAGAAGCTGTTTAACGTTCATAGTGGAAGGTTGATTTACCACAATGCCCATAGCACCTTCAGCATTGTGTTCACAAACATAAATGAGTGAGCGAGAAAAGTATGGGTCGTCCAAACTAGGCATCGCGATTAAAAAATGATTCTGTAGGCTTTTTAATTCCGTCATATATTGTCTATTGTTTTACTCAAGTATGTTGTTGCTTGTTTGAACAGTTTATTGGCAAGACGAAGGCCGATTTCGCCGTTGCGTAAACCTTAATAATGCTAAAATTATAACACGAGTCTAGCCTAACACACCTATTGCCATGGCATGTTTGGCATCTACTATACGAACACGCTCACAAAATAGTTGGGTCTTTCCCGCGAAAAACAACGTTAACGACTTACTTTAGCGCTGGGAAAGGACACCATTGTGAAGATTCAACAAATATAAGCACAAGTGGCTGGCCTTGCTGTAAAAGCAATAGAGACACAGAGGAATAAAAGCTATGGTGCCAAAGTATATATTACTTTACTTATGCGTTAGTAAAAAATGGTGGTAGCATTGTTACCAACAATAAGCTTATAGATACCGACAATGTCTGCAATAAAACCAGAAATAGACCTAGGTAATCGTCAATTAAAAAATAAGGTATTGTTGACCCTGAGTGTCGTTATCCTATGCTCTTGTTTTGCTACCGGCTTCCATAATATTTCTATTGGAGAACCGTCTACCAAATGGGTAGCAGCCTCACAGTTTTCGCTTGGTACTTTTTTTGCCTACACCAGTGTTAGTTTACTTTTGGGCAGGGGAAAGGCTTGGTTTAACTGCTCGATAGTTTATGCTTATATTGGGCTGATAATTTTTGCTGTTATTATTTTTGGTATTGAGAAAAGCGTCTCTATGTGGTTTTTCTCAGTACCTGTAGTGAGCTATTTTATTTTCTCTCGCTATCATGGTTTTGCAATATCCATGTTGGTGCTTGTTCTTTTTGTCTACCTGCGTATTGACTACAATCTTTATGAAGCAGCAAAAGCGTGGAACAACACTTTGATAAATATCGTACTTCCATATGGCATTATTGTGGCCCTTGCTAATGCTTATGAAAAAGTGCGTTTGCAAAACGAATGGAAGTTAAGTGAGTTTGCGCTTACCGACCCGTTGACGCGTTGTTATAATCGACTTGCGTTAAAGTCTATTTACCCCTCTTTACAGTATGCCCAGCAACACGTAGCCATATTATTAGTCGACATCGACAACTTCAAACTTGTTAACGATTGTTACGGACATGAGGCCGGCGACCAAGTTTTGAAGGCGTTGTCTGGTTTGTTTCTTGAAGTCTTGGGCGAAAAACATGTATTTCGTATTGGCGGTGAAGAGTTCTTACTAGTGCTTGAAGGCGAGGCCGAAAATTGTATGGTGCTTGCAGAAAATATTCGAAACAGAGTCCAAACCATGGGGTTTTGTTATGGTAATGAAAACATACCGCTCACATTTAGCGGCGGCTATAGTCCTATTACCGAAGATAGTGCTTTAACCAATGCATTAAAAAGCGTGGATGATGCCTTATATAAAGCTAAATCGAATGGGCGGAATAATATCGTCTATTTATAAGCGCGGTTAGACAGTGAACGTAATAATTATATTAAGCTATTGGCCTTTGGCTTGCCCTGTGTCGTTGACGTTAGACCAACAATGGGTAAACCAAAGAACAAATTTTTCAACGCTATTACTACCTATCATCACTTTATCGATAAGTGTATATGCGCAAAATTATCGACTTGCTAAGCGCTTTTCAATCGCGTCAAACAGCGCGCCCATAACATTAATATCGTAAGCCGCTTCTATTTCCCTTACGCAAGTAGGACTAGTGATGTTTATTTCAGTAATTTTGCTGCCAATAACATCGAGCCCAACAAATAAAATGTTATTTTCTTTAAGCGTCGGAGCAATGGCTTCAGCCAACGCTCGATCTGAGTCTGAGATCGGCTGCGGACGTCCTGTGCCGCCTGCGGCCAAGTTTCCTCTTGTTTCACCTTTAGTCGGCAGTCGCGCTAAGCAGTACGGCATTACTTCACCATCAACAATCAATACACGCTTATCGCCATCTTTAATCTCTGGTAGGTACTCTTGCACCATCATGTAGCGAGTGCCTAATTTAGTTAGGGTCTCAATGATCACGCCTAAGTTGTTGCCATCAGGCTTTACTCTAAAAATAGAGGCGCCACCCATACCATCTAAGGGTTTGCAGATTACATCTTGATGCTTGGCGTGAAACTCACGAATAAGTGCTTGGTTGTTCGTCACCAAGGTATTAGGGATGTGTTCAGGAAAGTACGATGTAAACAATTTTTCATTGTAGTCGCGAAGCGCTTGAGGGTTGTTCACAACCAGTGCCCCGGCGTCTTGTGCTAGCGACAGTACCTGAGTCGCGTACAAAAATTCGCTGTCAAAAGGAGGATCTTTGCGCATAAGTAATACATCGATATCACCCAAATGCACGGTAGATTCGTCTTCAATAACATAAAAGTCAGTAGCTTGATCTTTTACCGACACGGTTTTACCTAATCCCATAGGTTTCCCATTGTCTAAATACAGGTCTTTTAATTCAAAATAGACAACTTTTGCACCGCGGCGCTGAGCTTCAAGCATCATCGCAAAGCTTGTGTCTTTATGTGGCTTAATGCTTGCGATGGGGTCCATAATTACGCCAACGGTATATTGCATGATTGTTCTCACTTTGAATGTTAATAAAATGCCGGCACAAAAGGCCCATATTCATTGCCAGTGTATATGGGGGCACACCTGAATTCTTCAAGTTTTTGAGTTGGCATGATACTGGTTAAAGGACTGAAAAGGCCGGCATAAAGTACAAGTTTAAAAATCGCCGTGCTGCGCCTGTAGAATACTTAAGCCGGTAATTGCTGCTGTTTCGGTACGTAAAATACGTGGCCCAACACTTACCGACTGATAACCGTTTTCATTGGCTTGATGGATTTCTGTTTCAGATAATCCGCCTTCCGGACCAATAAGTAATCGAAAGCCATGCGTATTATAAGGTTGTCTCGCCAAGCTTGCCTCAGCACCAGGTGCAAGTACCAAGCGCGTAGTGTTGGTTGATGAAGACAGCCATTGATTTAAACTGATGGGGGAATTGAGTACGGGAATAATATTGCGGCCGCTTTGTTCACAGGCGGCAACTATAATTTTTTGCCATTGCTGAATCTTCTTTTCCCAACGTGACTCGTCAAGCTTTACCGTGCAGCGCTCAGTGAGTACGGGCGTAATTTCTGTTACACCTAGCTCTACGCTTTTTTGTAGCACAATGTCCATTCTATCGCCTTTAGAAACACCTTGACCTAAGTGCAGGTGCAGAGGAGATTCTTTTGCTAAAGAAAGACAGGCATCCGCCTCAACCGTAACCTTTTTTCTTTGCACGCTAATGATTTGCGCACTGTACTCATTACCATCGCCGTTAAAAAGGACAATGGGGCGGTTAGGCTTTATGCGAAGCACGGTAGCTATGTGATGACCGGCTTCTTCGGTTAACTCAAACTCTTGCTCTAACGGTATTGAACTGGGGTAATAGACTCTTGGTATACGCATAATAAATCAGGTATTAGGTTTTAACGCGTATAATACGTGTGTAGATACAGGTTGCAATGCTGTCGACGGCATCATGTAAATAATTGAATAAAAACTTACACAAACTACAGCATGCTACCTATTTTAAGAATCACTTGACTCGTGTGGTTATACTCTAAGCCGCGTGAGGCGAAGAGCTGCTCGATGCTGATTTCAACACTGAGGTTGAAGGCTTCGAATGCGGTGCTGGGCGGTAATCCGCTCTTGCATACTTAGTATGTTTTCCTTTATCGGTGCAAAGTGAGTACAAAAACAGACACAAAACAACCGAAAATAAAGTTATGAGAAGCAACATGCGTTAATCCTTTACGTGACATAGTTTGCTAAAGCTCGTTCAAGCAGGCGTAACTTTTAACCCCAATAAAGTAGTCGTTAGTTAGCCATTTAAATGAGACTTTAGTCTAAAGCTTTGCGGCTAAAAAATCATCAAGAAAAATGCCTTAAAACTCGGTAACTTCCGAAAAACTAAAAATGAAGTGCTAAAACGCATTTAAGCTTCATCAATAATGATGGGGTTATTGGGTGACAGACGTGTGACAGAAACTAAAAATTACTCATTCTTTAGTCTAAAACAGTTTGTAAATCGTAGGTTATAGTCACTACTTTAGGATAATGCTAACGCTTTCAATTACCTATGTTCTTTAGACTTTAGGGCGAATTTACACATTTTAGTATTATTATGTATTGGTGATAATACGAATAACTGCTAACGTATGCTTGTTAATAACAACCAATCTTGACAAGGACCATATTATGGACGAGAAACTTTCGCTTTTTTCAGCGAGTGATGTTGAACGATACATAAACGATTACGCCATTCCGTGGGGTATTAATATTGCGATGGCGATAGCGATTTATGTAATCGGTAAAATCGTAGTTGGATTTATTTTGTCTGTGTTTAGACGCCTAATGGCTAAATCTAAATATGATGACATGTTGGTAGATTTCCTAGAAGCAATCATTAGTGCTATTTTGATGCTGTTTGTAATAGTAGCATCGCTTAATCAACTAGGCGTTGATACTACTTCTCTAGTAGCAATTCTAGGTGCCGCTGGTTTAGCTATCGGCCTATCGCTTCAAGATTCTTTGAAAAACTTTGCAGCAGGCGTAATGCTACTAGTATTTAAGCCATTCAAAGCGGGCGATTTTGTTGAAGCTGCTGGTACCGCTGGCTCTATCATAAAGATTGGTATTTTCACGACTACGATGAATACACCAGACAACAAAGAAATCATTGTTCCAAACGGAAACATTTATAGCGGTAACATCACTAACTTTTCTGCGAAAGATACTCGCCGTGTAGACATGGTTGTTGGTATTGGTTACGACGCTGATTTGCTTAAAGCTAAGCAAGTATTGCAAGAAATGATTGCAGCGGACGACCGCATTTTAGCTGAACCTGCTCCTACTGTAGCTGTTTCTGAACTTGCTGACAGCAGCGTTAACTTTGTAGTGCGCCCATGGGTAAATGCTGCAGATTTCTGGGCTGTTAAGTTCGATTTTACTGAGCAAGTTAAACTTCGCTTCGACAAAGAAGGTATCTCTATTCCATTCCCACAAATGGATGTACATCTTCATAAACAAGACGGCGAATAAGCGCTAGTTTGAAAACGAAAAACGCTGCAGATATGCAGCGTTTTTTTTGCCTTACTAATGAGTAAATTCTCAAGGTAGGCTACACACAGTATAGCCTTTAAGGATTCCTATTTATTTGCAACTTGGACGATAAGCCGTGGCTTGATAGTCAGCATAGGCAGCAGGCATGTTTGCTTGTAAATTATCAATTCTAGTTTGTGGGGCAGGGTGAGTAGACAGCAATTCCATAGGGCGTTCGCCACCGCTTGCTGCATCCATATTTTGCCACAAGTTAACTGATTGCCTTGGATCGAACCCAGACTTTGCCATAAGCTGCAAACCAATGACGTCGGCTTCCGATTCGTGAGTTCTACTAAATGGGAGCTGAACACCCACTTGAACACCTAAACCAATCGCTGCCATGATAGGACCTGATTGAGGAACCTCATTCGCTGCCAATACTTGTCCTACCGCTTGGCTGCCTACATTAATCAATGTCGATTGGCTCATACGCTCGTTACCGTGTTCAGCAATAACGTGACCCACTTCATGGCCTATTACAGCTGCAAGCTGATGTTGGTTTTCCGCCACGCTTAACAACCCGGTGTAAACACCAATTTTTCCGCCAGGTAGCGCGAAAGCATTAACCTGCTCATCGTCAAAAACCACCACTTCCCATTGACCATTGAAAACACTGGTAGGAACTTGTGTAGTAATGGCCTTCGCAACACATTCCACATAAGAATTCTGTACTGCTTTATTAGATATTTTAAGTTCTTCTTTCATGCCAGAGAAAGCTTGATCGCCCATTTGTGCTAACTGAGTTTCTGAATAAAGAAGTACTTGATTTCTGCCCGTGGGTGAGGTGGCGCAGGCGGTTAATGTAAGCGCAGCTGCAATAACCGCAGAGGCAGTGAATTTCAATTTCATGGTTAATCCTTCTATAACTGAGGGCTCCTCTTTTGGTAGCCGAGCTACAAAAAAGATGCCTAACAGTTTGTATATCTATTTAGCAGTATTAGTATCAGATACGATGAATAAATAAAACTAGACCTTCGCGCTAAAAAGTGGATATTGAGTTTTTTAGCCTTTCATCGGCTTTATTACAGTGCAAAGAGTTTGAAACATGCACTTACAATTGGCTTAAAAAAAACGTAAATGCTTGCCTTTGTTATAGAAAAGTTACGGACTTTTGCCTTCTTAATATTAGTGTCATAAACTGATTCTAATTTATACATAGA
>NZ_JAHHDX010000120.1 GCF_018619335.1 Alteromonas sp. ALT199
AAACTATACAGTGTAGTTTACATATAATATATTAAAGTATTAAAAAGTAAACTTGATGGTGTAATTTTGTTGAGGAGAAAGGTTGGAGTAAAGTTAAAACAAAAAGCCAGCATCAGAAAATGCTTCCTGTTGCTGGCTTTTTAGGTTGTCAAAGTGGCGCCGTTTTAGCGCTAAAATTTACGATCTATTAAACAGTTTGAAAGTGTTCGTATTATTCAGATTTAATTCCATGGAATGTACAGTGCAGCACGGGCAAAATAAACAGTGTAAGTATCGTCGCCACTGTTAAGCCAAATACAATCACTACTGCCATCGATGCAAAGAAGGCATCAGAAAATAGCGGGATCATACCCAAAATTGTTGTAATGGCTGCCATCGAGACAGGGCGTACACGGGATACGGACGCGGCAATTACTGCGTCGAAAGCGCCGCCATTTCCTTTCGCCTGTACGTTTATCTCTTCCATTAACACGATACCGTTTTTAAGTACCATACCTATAAGGCTTAAGCTGCCAAGTAGCGCCATAAAAGTGAATGGGGCACCGACAAGTACCAAACCTCCGATAATGCCAATGGTGGTAAGGGGAATAACGCCCCAAATTGCCAACGCTTGACGAAATTTACCAAACAGTAATACCGTAATAATAAACATACCTAAAATACCCAAAGGCATACTAGCAAATAGCGCGCTTTGCGCGTCCGTTGAAGTTTCGTATTCACCACCCCATTCAATACGATATCCATCTGGCAGTTCGAGCTCGTCTACCAATGGGCGAACTTTGGCTTGCACACTAGCGGCGGTTTCCCCAGAAAGTGGAAGTGGTTCAGCATAGACAGCTAACATGCGCACTCTGTCTCGGCGTTTTATAATGGGATTGTCCAAAGACACATCAACATTGCTTATAACGTCAGCCATGCTTATATATTTACCTTGCTCCTGACTCCACACGTTAAGTGATGCAAGGTTGTCAATATCATAGCGCTGGTTTGGGTCGTTACGCATTACAATAGGAATTAAATCGCTGCCTTCGCGGTATAGGCCCACTGTTTCACCTTCATTGTTTAATAAGAAGGCAGTATGAACCGCGTCACGGGTTACACCAATGCGTCTAGCTTGCTCTTCTAAAAAGACAGGCTCAATAAATGGTACTTTATTACTCCAAGATAAACGCACGCTATCCATGGTTTTTTCTTGTAGAAATATGGTTTCAACATCACTACTTATCTCACGCAAAACCTCAGGCTCTGGTCCATAGATCCTAGCTTCTATGGCTGCTTTCGCAGAAGGGCCTACCTGAAGTGCTTGCACTTTATATTGCACATTTGGGAAAGTTTCGCGTAGTAACTCAATAATTTCTCGCATTCTGGCATCTCGAGACTCTACTGTATTGGTTTCTACAATAAGTTGTCCGTAGCTGGCATAGCGGTCTTCAGGCGAATAAGTTAGCGTAAGACGCTGCGCACCGCCCCCTATCACGCTAGTGATGTTGGCGATATCTGGCATATCCATCACTTTCTCTTCTAGGTTGCGAATAGACTGCTCGGTAGTAAGAATGTCGCTTCCTTCTGGCAAACGTAAATCAACAAAGAAAAGAGGGGTAGATGAGTTAGGAAAAAAAGCGTTTTTCACGAATTGGCTCGATGCAACGCTACCTACCAAAGCAATTATTACAAGCGTTATAGTAATGTATCTATAATTAATAGCAGCAGTAAGTAATCGCTTATAAACGGTAAAAATAATACCTTTGTAGGGGTCGTCATCATCACCAGAACCGCGTTCTTTTTCGGTATTAAATAACAAGTCAAAAAAGAAGGGCGTTATAGTAAGAGCAGTGATCCAGCTTAAAAACAATGAGAAACACAATACCCAAAACAGTGAGCCCACAAACTCACCAGTGGCATCAGGCGAAAGCCCAATAGGTGCAAATGCTGTAATAGCGATAACGGTAGCGCCTAGTAGTGGTAAACCATTTTGAGACACCACATCTTTCGCAGCCTGAAGTTTAGTTTGGCCTTTTTTTACGCCAACTAACATACCCTCGGTAACTACAATGGCGTTGTCGACCAACATACCTAACGCAATAATAAGCGCGCCTAAGGATATTTTTTGAAGTTCAATACCTTTTATCGACATTAAAATAAAGGTGCCAAGAATAGTAAGAACAAGAATAAGCCCCATCAGCACGCCGCTGCGCCAGCCCATAAATAGCAGCAGTACGAAAATAACGATGGCCACCGCTTCAACAAGATTGATGAGGAAGCCGGTAACAGAATCGTCGACTACTGTAGGCTGGTTGTATACCGTATTGAGACTCATACCTAGGGGCATGCGCTTTTCTAGCTCCGCAATTTTACTTTCAAGCCGGTTACCCACATCCACTACATTTACCGCCGACGCGAAAGACACACCGATGGAAAGCGCAGGGGTACCAGAACTGTGATACAAAATAGATGGGGTGTCGTTAAACGTGCGCTCAATATTTGCAATGTCGGTTAAGCGAATAAGGCCGCTTGCGGGTGAACCAATAACAACTTGACCTAATGCTTCTAAATTATCAAACTCTCCGGTGGGTTGAATAGAAAGGCGTTTACCCTGAACTTTAATTGAACCGGCGTTACCTACCACATTTTGCGCGGTTAAGAGGCCAGCAATAGAGTCAGCAGAAACGTTAAGCGTTTTCATCTTATCATGGTCTAAAGACACGATAATTTGCTCGGAAACGGTGCCTGCAATGTTTACCTTTTTAACGCCTTCTACAAGCTGAATTTCTCGCTGCATTAAGTCAGCAAAATCTTCTAACTGTTTTAATGAATAGTCTTCGCTTTGTAAGGTCATTAAAAGCCCGTACACATCGCCAAAGTCATCATTAACTATCGATGTACCGGTTCCAGGTGGCAGTGAAGCTTGGGCGTCACCAACTTTACGGCGTAAATTGTCCCAGTATTGCTCTAAATCCTTAGCTTGAACGCTGCTCTTTAATTCAACGGTAATTTGCGATAGCCCTACCATGTTCACAGAACTAATGCGCTTCACATTGGGTATACGCTGAATAGCTTTCTCAAGCTGAAGCGTAACCTCTTCTTCAACTTGTTCGGGCGTAGCCCCCGGGTATTGCGTCATCACTAGAGCACTTCTAATCGTAAACTCAGGAAACTCTAGCTGACCAAGGCCTAAGAAAGACACAATGCCACCAACACCTAAAATAATGGCGACCATCCAGCTTATTACTTTTTGGCGAAAAAAATACTCGACCATAGCTTACAGGCCTCCTTCTTTCGTCCACTCTGTAACAGCTTGCCCTTCTTTTACTAAATGAGCCCCTGCGGCAACAATTTTGTCATCGTCGTTGAGCGGCCCTTCAATTAAAAGACCGTTAGAGATACCTCGAGTTATCATTACCTCTACCGCCTCTACAGAGCCTTTCTTCGCGTCTTCGTTACTAGGTTTAAAGCGCCATACAATTGCTTTATCTGGCTCTGTATTGTCAGTAACCACAGCGCCAAAGGGCACTAACCAAAGTTTCGCATCAGACTCAATAAGCTTGGTCATATCAAGTAACACTGTTGCGCTCATACCAGATAGTACATTGATGTCGTCGGGTTCTGGCAGGGTAATCGTCACTTCATAGCTAAGTTCGCCTTGTCGCGTGGTACTTTCATGGTCTTTATACATGGCCGCGTAACGCTTCTCTGGCATACCAGAAAAGGTAACCCACGCCATTTCTGACTTACGGTTTTCACGGGCTCGAGAGCGATCAATCATGCGCATTTTTTGTTCTGGTAGCTGAAACGTTACGTCAATAGCGCCGGGCATATGAAGCTCGGCAATGGTTTGCTGTGGCACAATTACTTGATAGTTTTCAACAGGTACAGATGCAATAAGCCCCGCGAAAGGTGCACGAAGCTCGGTATAACTAAGCTGGTCTTGCGCGTTAGTAAGGCTAGCTTTGGCGGCCAGAAAATTGGCTTTTGCCTCATCAAAGGTTGAGCGGCTTACTGCGCCTTTTTCAACCGACGCTTCCATGCGTTCAAACATGGCCGAAGTCACGTCAAACTGCGATTGGGCAGTGGCTAACTGTGCTTTTGCGTCCCTATCGTCTAGTCGAGCGATAAGCTGGTTTTCTTTAACTTCTTCGCCTGCTTTCACTGTAAGCTCTTGAAGCTTGCCACCAATACGAAATGAAAGGTTAGAATACTCAGCCGCTTCTACTTGCCCTGGGAACTTAGCAATGGTCTCGTCTGAATGCTGTACTTTATAAAGCGTTACCGGTGTTGATGAAACAGCTTTCGGTGGAGTGGGGGGGTCTTCACACGCACTTAATCCAGCAATTGCAGTAAATAAAAACACAGCGCGCATGGCTACACTGTGAAAGAGACTTTTTTCGAACAACATGGTAACTCTCCATTTCAATAGACCACTATTCTTCCCATTTGGAAAATGGGTTATCTGTATCGTGCGCATGCCCACCTTTCTTTACGAAAGGGAGATGAAAGAACTAATATACGCCAACTTTGATAGACATAAAGGTTATAGCGTTATTTGCCTTTTTCGATCATATATTTATTAACAGTTAAAAGTACAAGCCGGGGATTGGTTATCACCATTTTCGAAGTAAAGTGCGAATTAATGATAGAAAAACACCTCGTTAAACGCTGATTACGAACTAGGTTTACTGGGCCTCTCATCCGGCGCGAGTTTTTCAGCATACCCCTTTGGAGGTGGCGTCCAGCCGCGCATCTTCGAGTGTTTATCATGTAAATCTGTTTTCAGAGCATTAGCAATTAGCGTTTCTAGTTCACTGAAGAGCTTCAGATAGTTGTTGTCTATCCGCTCGCCACTAGCATCATCCACCCACGCGTGATACAGAACATCGTTCTGCTGAGACTCAATATTTTTGTAAGCCATCTTTTGTCGCTCAACTAGGAAGGGGTGAATATTAAGTGAGCGTAACGCCTCAGCACCCATTTCAAGCGCACTGTGGTACGTTTCTGATACTACAAGGTCTGCACCCAACTGACGCAAGCGATAACTATGCCCGCGGTCATAGGCTCGAGCAAGTACTTTAACATTGGGAAAGGCGTGCTTGGCGTACTTCACCATTTCCGCGGCGGTCTCTCTATCGTCTATGGCAATAACCAATAAAGATGCTTCGTGTGCTCCTGCGGTATGCAAAATGTCGGGCTTAGATGCATCGCCAAAATAAGCTTTATTGCCGAAGCGCCTGAAAAGATCTATTTGCTCGGAACGGATATCTAGCACAACGGTTTTAACGTCGTTGGCTACTAAGAGGCGATTGATAATCTGCCCAAAACGACCAATACCGGCAATCACTACTGTGCCTTTCTCGTCAATGACATCTTCATCACGCTGTGATTTTGCATTTTTGTAGCGAGGAATTATTGCTTTGTCAAAAAGAATGAAAAGCCCTGGCGTTAAGAACATGGAAATGGCCACAACGAGAGAAAGTATAGAAATAATGTCGCCGGGCAATACGTAATTTTGCGAGGCAAAACTTAGCAGTACAAAGCCAAACTCTCCTGCTTGTGCAAGACTAAGTGTGAACAGCCACTTATTCGTGCCTTTTATTTTAAAGATTAATGCAATGATAAACAGCACAATAGCTTTAACCAGCATAACGGCAACGGTTAGCCCTGCAATTAACATCGGGTTTTCAGAAAGCACAGAAAAGTTAATGCCTGCGCCTACCGTGATAAAAAAGAGACCCAGCAATAAACCTTTGAACGGTTCGATATTGGCTTCGAGTTCATGCCTGAATTCACTGTTTGCCAAAACCACGCCCGCTAAGAATGCGCCAAGAGCAGGAGAAAGCCCTACAAGCCCCATTAAAGCCGCAATCCCAATAATCAGCATAAGTGCAGTTGCAGTAAATATTTCCCGTAAACCCGATGCGGCTACGAACTTAAATAAAGGACGGCTTAAATAATGCCCACCAATGGTAACAAAAGCGATCGAGCAAATAATTACTAGGCCAGACGCCCAAGGAGCAAGCCCTTCAACTAGGTTGAAACTATCATGTGCCCCTGTATCACCACCCTGTGCGCTTCCAGCTGCAACCAGTTCAGGTATGGCAAGAAGGGGAATAAGCGCTAGCATAGGAATAACGGCGATATCTTGAAACAACAATACAGAGAACGCGCTTTTCCCCCCTTCAGTTTTCTGAAGACCTTTTTCTTGCAGCGTTTGCAAAACAATAGCTGTTGAAGATAGTGCGAAAATAAGACCTATGGTAAGGGCGATGCCAAAAGGCTGTTCAAATAACAAGGCTGCACCTGTTATGAAGGCTGTGGTCAGCAATAGCTGAAGGCCGCCAAGTCCCATAAGTTTTGATTTCATCGCCCAAAGTGAGCGAGGCTCGAGTTCTAGTCCAACCAAAAACAGCATCATTACTACACCGAATTCAGCGAAATGTTGAATGGCGACAGTCTCATCACCGACAAGACCGAATATGGGACCAATAACTAGCCCCGCTATTAAATAGCCCAACACGGAACCCAATCCGAGGCGCTTTGCAATTGGAACCGCGATCACAGCCGCAATCAGATAGATAAATGCATATAAGAAATAGCCAGTCACGTTAATCTCCTTTTGAAGAACAAAGGTCTGCGAGATTCTCGATTTGCTTGGCTTTTTCCAGATCGAGGGTGTTTGTGGTTAGCTTATTTAGCAAGGTTTTCCATTTGCCTCTATGTTCAGCCAAACGGTGTTCTTCTTGTGCAGTACGAGAGCCAAAAATCGCGAAAGGCGCAACGTACTTCATATGGGTGATCTGCGCCATTTGCTCCAGAGGCTGTAACAATTGTCTGATGGTATAATGATTAAAGCCCTCAGTTTGATAGGCTTCTTCTTTACCGCCTGCACTTATCGCGCAAAGAAACAATTTACCTTTAAGCGCGGTGCCTTCATGGCCATAGGCAAATCCATACTCTAGCACCAAATCTTGCCATTCTTTTAGGATTGAAGGCGTTGAATACCAGTAAAGTGGGAACAGGAAAACAACAACATCGTGATCGATTAAACGCTGCTGCTCTCGCTCAATGTCAATATTGAAGTCGGGGTATTCTGCATATAAGTCAACCGCGGTGACGTGCCTATTCATCTTCGCTTCATGAAAAAGCGGTACGTTTACTTCAGAGTGTGTTTGTGCAGGGTGGGCAAACAAAACCAGTACCTTTTTACTGTTCTTGGTACTCTCAATAGCATGTTTAATGGAGTTTTCGTCTGTCATACATCTCTACTCAGTTTTACAGCCAATGTTTCTGAAGCTATTTAGGTCTTGTTGCTGTTAAGCGCTCACCAAAGTTCAGCAGTCACCTATCTAATCGTTTGTGCAATAATTACGTTTAGAGCAAATCGTAATGTCTGTTTCCGCAAAGTTATAAGGTAACTAATATTTAGTAGGTTGAAAAAAGTAACCTAATTACCATTATGAACTCACAAATGGAAATACCTTCGAAGACGACTTCGAAAAAAGCTTAGACGGAACGCTACTTTTAATTTTGCTTAAAACAGTATAAACATGAAAACACCAGTAAAAACACTCGCACTTGCATTATCTTTACTTTCACCCTTTGCATCGCTTTCCACCTATGCTCTACCTCAAGGTACAGAACTCAAAGCTGGGGCCGCGGTTTGGAATCTGTTTGATGACGCAGACCGTTACGCATTGCATGTGGCCTATGTTCACAAACCGCTTGAATCATTTTACGGAGTTCGACCAACAGTTCTCTTGGTAAACGCAGATCAAGGTCAACACTATTTCGCTGCGGGATTGGCAAAAGACGTCTACAAATACAATGACTTTTCCCTACGTGTTGCTTTTCATGCCGGTATTGTCGATGAGTCTGAAAATCTAGGCGATACCATTGAGTTTTACTCATCGCTTTCTGGTTTATACAACATTTCTGAAACCTTTTCGCTAGAGGCTGAAGTTGGTCATATTTCTAACGGTGGGCTAGGGGATACTAACCCGGGGTCAGAGTCGTTCGTATTAAGTGCTCACTATCTTTTTTAGCAACAAGCTTTAGTGCCCTATTAGGTTAAATAAGCCCTTCCTTCAATATAAAACAACCCGCAACAGTGCGGGTTGTTTTTTACTTTGCTCATTTATTCCATACTTAGTATCAGCGTTCTAGTATTAATACTAAATAGCTAGACCCTACGCGTTCAGCGCCTCTTTGAGGTCGCTTGATAACATGGGGAGATGTCGCAACCTTACGCCCACCGCATTATAAACCGCATTACCTACTGCTGGTGCTACGCCAATAACCCCTGGCTCGCCTAGTCCCACTGGAAATTCATTACTTTCAATGAACTCAATGTCCATATCAGGGACATCACTCATTCTAAGCGGTTGGTAAGTGGTTAAGTTTTTCTTTGCCACGTAGCCGTCTTTAATTTCATTATGTTCGAATAATGCAAGGCTAGTACCCCACAGCAAAGACCCTTCCATTTGTGCCATAGCGCCATCTGGATGAACGACAATTCCCGCATCAGCCACTACCCATAATTTTTTGAGTGTGATCTTACCGCTACTTTTATCTACATGAACATGCGCGGCAGTAGCAAGCCATGCAGGCATGGTGCGTTCTTGGCCTGCAGTTACACTAAACCCAATACCTTCGTTCTCACCTAGCGCAACATTAGCCGTCTTGTCTTTAAGTTTTTTCAGGGTGTGAGCAAGGCGAGTTGCTCCGCCAACGCTTTCCGGGGCTTTACCTGCTTGTTTGCCTTTGCCGTCTAGCATAGACAGTCTAAAGTCTACGGGGTTTTGGTTCACTTTATGGGCTACTTCGTCGATAAAGCTTTCAAGCCCCCAGACTATCCATCCTTGTCCTACAGAGCGAAGCCATCCTGGAGTAAAGGTTTCTTGCGCGACTTTGTTGTTTATCACTCGGGCGCGGTGATGTTGCATGGTATACCAATGATCTGCACCGGAGGCAGAAAACGGATCGAATTTGCCTTTACCATCAACACCGTCGGGCATAAACCCTGGAGCCATTGCCAATGTTGGCCAGCCGGCAGCAAGTGCGTGCTCCATCCCTGTGAAATTACCAGCGTCGTCGAAATAGGCGTTAAATAATGATGTCGACGCTGAACGAGGTTGGTCAAACATGGCATCGTCTGGGCGCATGAAAAGCATTTTTACTGGCTGCTCGGCTGCTTTTGCGGTCAGCAATGTTGGAATTATCCAGTCGCCAAATAAACGACGGCCAAAACCTCCACCAAGATAATATTGATGAATAACAACGTCGGAATCAGGCACTTCTGCGGCTTTTGCTACTGCAGGCAGTGTAAGTCCTTGCCACTGGTTACCCGTATGAATATGCCATTTTTCATCTTTAAACTCAGCAATCGCGTTTACTGGTTCAAGTTGAAAGTGGCTAGCTGTTGCAGTGGTATACGTGGCCTCGATTGATTCAGCTGCCTGCTTTCCAGCATTCTCGATATTCCCCTCATCGACAAACAGCGTACCTTCACTTCTGTCACGGCAGATTCGTTCCCCCTCTTTTTGAATGTCAGCTTCGCTCACATTTCCTGTTTTACCCGCGTTATAGCTGACCTTCACCTTATCGATAGCTTTGATTGCCGTCGGATAGTCAGAAGCGAGTACCGCAACCCATCCTTCAACGGTACCTGATGGGTCGCTGAGAATTTTGTACCCTTTGTAACCAGGCAATGATTTTGCTTGGCTGTCATCCACCTTAGTGACTTTACTGCCATAACGAGTAGGCGGGAGTATGGGGCGAGCGTACAGCATGTTGTCTACTTCAACATCAATGCCGTAAACCGCTGTACCATCTGTTTTTGGAGGTATATCGAGTGCTTTATATTGGTTACCCAAGCCGATAAGGTGTTTCTTCTTTCCAGGCTTAATCGGTAAGCTCTCTAATTCGTCAGCCGTATAAATCTTATCTATATTGCCGTTCGCAACAATATCGCCGTAGCTGATTTTCTTACTGCCCGATACTACGAAGCCCGCGTTAGCTTCACAATCTGATACTGGTACGCCTAATAATTTAGCACCGGCACCAAGTAGTACTTGGCGACCTGCAGCCCCTGCTTGCGACATAGGTTTGTAGGTTTGGAAAACAGACCATGAACCGCCTGTCACCATGTAACCCCATTTAGGGTCGGTATCAACGTGCACAATGGACACCTTATCCCACTCACACTCTAGTTCGTCCGCTAAAATACGCGCTAAGGCAGTGCCCACATGCTGCCCCATTTCAGCTTTAGCAATTTTCACTGTCACGTGGCCTTGCGTATCCATTTCAAACCAGACGTTAGGTGAAAAGGTTTTATTTGCAATGGCTTCTTTAGCTGATAACACGGATGGAATTGCCGAGGCACCAAACGCCATGATAAGTGACGTTTTCAAAGAACCCGCCATAAATGAGCGACGAGACAAGTTTATAGTGTCTTTTTTCTCTTTAGATAGGTCTTTAATGCTCATGCGTTTTCACCTTCTGATGAAGCCTTAGGATCGTAATGCTGCACGGTAGAAGTTGCGGCGCGCTTGATCGCCTTTTTTATTCTTGTGTAAGCCATACAACGGCAATAATTGCCATTCATGTGATTAACGATGTCTTGATCACTAGGAGTAGGGTTGTTGTTCAGTAATGTCGCCGCCTGCATAATTTGACCAGACTGGCAGTAACCACACTGTGGCACTTGTTCCTCAACCCAAGCTGATTGCAAAGGATGCTCACCGTTTAAACTTTCAATTGTATTGACCTTCTTTCCGTTAACGAGAGAGACAGGGTATGAGCATGAACGAATAGCATTGCCATCGATATGTACGGTACATACGCCGCACATGGCCACGCCACATCCGAATTTAGTACCTTTTAAGCCAAATTCATCGCGAATCACCCAAACAAGGGGCGTATCTGAGGCAGCATCCGTCTGCACTGTTTTTCCATTCAATGTAAATTCAATCATGGTAATCATCACCGTGAAGTTAGAGTCTAAATGCTCTCGCCAAGGTAAGTCTTGGTTTGAACGGTCTGTTTTGCCTGTATTTTTTGCCCAACATTATTGTATATCGGTATTAGTCTTATGCTTTGGGCGTTAGTACTTTGTGAACCTTTTATTTATAAAGTAGACTAATTGACAAGAGGTATACGACTGTCAGCCAAAATGCTTTATGTGGTATAGTTTAGTTACCTTGTTTAACTAAGCAATTAGTTTACTTTTGGTTACTAGGTGCTTTTTTAAAGGACATGAATGAAAACTGAAATAAAAACAGATGCTAAGGGTAGAAAAACCGTTTTAAATACGTGTACGGAACCGTGCGCGATTGAGCGTGGTATGCGCTTGATAGGCGGGAAGTGGACAGGCTCTATTATTTATCATCTAAAAGATGAACCTGTTAGGTTTAACGACTTGTGCAGAATGCTAGGCGGTGCCAGTCGTAAAATGGTCGATCAACGCCTTAAAGAGCTCGAAAACAACGGTATGGTTATACGCAATGTTATCGACTCTCGCCCTATTGCCGTTGCTTATAGCTTGACGGATTTCGGGCGCTCAGCGTTAGATATTCTAGAACAATTGAGAGTATGGTCAGAAAGCCATACGAACGATTAACTCGTTGAGCGAAAGTGTAGAATGATGAAGGCGGCGAACGTTATCGTTCACCGTTTTCTAAAAAGCTGTACTCAAAATTTCTGCACGCAAAACTACCAGCGTTAAAAATAACCAGAACTTGCCAAAGCTAGATAGAAACTAGCGGTAATCTTATTACTTTCTCAACAAGGTCACCTGCTTTTTCCTGAAAGCTTTTAAAGTGTGCAGTGGCTTCATGATCATCAAGCATAGCTTGAGACTCCCACTTTTCCGTAATTACAAATACACTTTCTTCGCATGAATGTAGGTCATACATCACGGCCCCTGTTTCTTCGCGACTTGCTTTAACTAAAGGCGTTAATGCGTCTAGCAGGGCTTCCTGCTTATTAGGCTGAGAAAAGATAACGACTGAGAATTCGATCATAATGCTGTCCTAACGATAAAACACTAAACATAAATAAGTTAAAAATTCAGTGTTAGCATTTAAAGCTAATTAGCTACTTTTATAAGGTGAAAGACTTCTGTTTTGTTTGATACTTGAATAACCGCTTGAATATACACTTCTCTAACCGCTATCTAAGCCTTTTTCTTAGTTATAGTCATTAGCTAATAAAAAAAACTGATCTATACTAAAACTATACTAAAGTATAAAGCGTACCTAATGTGAACTAGGTACTACTTTTTTCTGAGGCGACGGAATGCAATTACCTGGCGGGGCGATGCCCTATGTTTGAAGAAACTTTTTACTCTTGTCCAGTAGGGCTTGCGCATGTCAGTGTGGATGGAAGTTTCATCCGAGTGAACAAACCACTGTGTGATTTCTTAGGGTATTCAGATGAACAACTCACCAAGCTTACCTTTCAAGAATTAACAGCACCAGACTATCTAGATGAAGACCTGAATTATATAGAAAGTCTATTAAAGGGTGATATTAATAGCTACACGCTTGAGAAGCGCTACCTTCGGCGTGATGGTCAGCAGGTTTGGGCCAGGCTTACCGTTTCATTGGTTAAAGACGGGCGGGGTAACCCAAGTTACTTTATTTCCGTCGTAGAAGACATTGACGAAAAAAAGCGCATCCAATCTGAGCTTTTTCAAGCCGATGCCCTATTTAGTAAAATTGTTAGTGCGTTCTCAGATAGAACCTTTATCTGGGTTGCGACCCCTGATTTAAAAAAATTGCACTACGTTAATGATGGATATGCAAATATTTTTGGTCGCAATGAATATGAGCTTTATTGTAATACTATTGGGTTTATCGATCATGTGCACGAAGATGATAAAGCGCGTGTTTTAAAAGTGTTCAGTCAGCGTCCTTTGCAAAATTGGGATATTCAATATCGTATTTATGATGCAAAAGGCGACGTGAAGTACCTTCACGACCGAGGCAGTTTGATCTATGACGACCGCGAGATGCAGTCGCTTATTTTAGGAACGGCCGACGATATAACGAGAGAGAAAACACAGCAGCAAGCTTTGATGAGCGCTGTTACTAAATTAGAGCACCTCTCGAAAACCGATTCGCTTACCGGGCTTGCCAATAGAAGGGAGATTTTTAGTCAGTTAAGTGATGAAATTTCTCGTATGAGCCGTGGCCAACAATCGTCTACCCTTATTTATATTGACCTAAATAAATTTAAAGAAATTAAT